>NZ_CM149661.1:0-600000 GCF_056173165.1 Pseudoalteromonas sp. QJM3NY_12 | reverse complement strand
GATGATATGCGGAAGGGATTCGTAATAGATGCCTGCACGATACTCACCATCAGATAAAAAGTGATGATTACGGCCTGCTTTAACGCCTCTAAAGAAGTGTCTTCGAGTTCCTTTGGGACCACTCCAAACTTTTATGATCGGCTGAAACTCTCCTTTAGCCATGCTATCAATCCATTTTCTTATACTCCCTGTAGCTTTATTTATTTTTACTCTCATTTATCCCACCTCTTAATCGTTAACTGAAAGTTCAGATACAGGGTGATAAAAAGCTGATGATTTAATCGAATTTGTCATTTTTAAAATCTCATAATGTGAATTTAAAAAGACTTATAGCACCAAACAAGAACAAGATCAAATCATTGATTTTATTGTATATTTTGACATTCTAGTTATTTATTAAAATAGTAAATCAACAATCAATTTTCATAAAAAAAACAGAGTTTTTTACAAAAACTGTTAACTAATTGATAGGGTTTAGAAAGAATATTTAGGTAGGTAATTACTATTTAATTAACGATCTACAATGTCATTATTAAATTAGAGGTAAGTAGTAATTATTTTTATAAAAATAGAATGAAAATAATTTTAAAAAAGTGATTATATTTTCAAAGACGTTTAAATTTCACAATTTTTGCTACGCACTAACATTCGACTAGTTGAGCTTTATAAGGGGGAATTAGCAATGTGTAGATCTATCACTTTGACTGATTTATTAGGAGGTAAAAGTGGCTACTGGATACCTTCGACGCTTTAGCGTCGGTATACCTCATTTCTCTGAAATGAGAAGATAACCATGTAGATTAAAGTGATCGGTGAGAAGAAATAATCTCGGTAATATTAATTTTTATTGTCCTCAATTATATAAGGAGCACTTGTTTTCAAAAATTTACAGTAGAAATATTCATTAAATAGTAATTCAACATAAAAAGCTAAAATAGCTTTCAATTCAGAATATAGTTTTAGTATTTTGGAAGACGTAATAGATAAATAAAATCTTTCTATGAACTTTATTCCTATTCTAATATTGGGGAAACCTGTTCAAAATTTGGCTTGTAGTATCGAGAATTCATGTAAATTAATACAAAATATGGTCTGGTAATCTATATGGTAAGCCTTAATAGCTAATTGAATTAGCCACTAATAGCGGTAACTATGAGTGAGAAGCGCTTCATAAACCCTAATTAATTGGGCTGAAAGCTATTTACTCCAAATACAGCGCTCAATACTTTATACATGTTCTGATATTATCCTGTGAACTCAGTCAAAACCGCCATCATAAAGAATATCTGGAATGATCTTTCGTAAATACATATCTTTCAAAAAGATATTCACCACATATTCTGGTTCTTCACCCCCCTTCACGTGGGCATTCCGATTATCCATATTAACGGCACCTACAGCATGAATCTTATAACCAGCTCGTTTATCGAAATAGTCCTGCAAAAAATTTATCTTTGAACGCTCTTGCTGAAATTCAGATAACATTAAGGACTTATCATATTCAAATCTATTATCATCCCAATTAGGTGCATCTTTCTCGCCCAATTGAGTTTGAAAGTGATGTTCATATTCTTCACCTAGATGAGTAATATGATGATTTTTTACACATACACTCCAGATATCTATTTTGGACTCATCATAAACCCCTGACTCTTGCCCTAATATCCCTAGGTTAAACAGATTTGAACCACAAAAGCATTTATTAACATAATTCGCTCTAAAATCATTATAAAATGCGACTAAATCATAAAACTCATGTAGAAAGTCTTTAACTAGGGAAAACTCATTACTTATAACTACGATATTCTCGAAACTATCTTTTGCCTTCTTAGACCAATTATAACTTCCTGTTATCACTATACTATTGTCGATAATACAAAATTTATTATGCATTAATGAGGAAGATAGGCGGGTGTTTATTGGATATGTCGTATATACAGGTGACTCTCTTACACCATGGAGTAAGTTCGTAGAGTTATTGTCAAATATCAATTCTACAGCTACTCCTCTATTGGCTAATTCTGTCAATATAGGGGTGTATATAACTCCACTGATCCAAGCAACACATATTTTTACAGACTCGGTAGATGACCTCAGAATCTTTATTATCTCATGTTCGATATCTTCGAAATAAGCCTCAACAGCCACATTTATTCCTCTTGATTTATAGTTACTGAATTTAATCTCGCTTGCACAACATCATTTATTTCAGACATATCCGACCAAAGTAAAGCTCCGTGAGGTAACTCTGTATTGTTTAGTTCAATTATTCCATCTAGTAACGCTTTGATCTTGGTGTACATTTCAGCATCATCTTTCATGTGATTGATGCAGTTTTCAGGCTTATCACTTCCCACCGTTTCATCAAAGTAGGCATCTTCGAAATTAATAACAGAAGCTACTACTCTAGCTTGTTCTGTCATTTGAGCTAAAATCTTTTCATTGTTGGTCCAAGCAGGATTAACCATTGTAAATTTGTCATATACTATTGATTCTGCGGTGCTTAATTCCCTATTCCTCCGCTTAGACTGAACAGTTGGCACATCTGTATCATGAAGCGCAAAATATCGATTACCAAAGTGGTTTAATACTTTCATCATTGAAGCTACAGTTACTTTCCCCCTGGCTCTGATAACATTTAAATCATGATAGTCATCGTTCCCACCTTCTAACTCTTTATTTTTTATATAGTTAAATGCTGAGTACTCTGTATCCCCTTCAACAATAAGAACTTTGCCACCAAAAAAAGCTTCTGATATATGAGAATCGAATAAGTTGATGAGTTTTAGATTTTCTTTATCATCATCATCAAGTTGCGTAGACTCTGGCTTAAACAAAGTCGTAGTTTCAATATGATCGTCTTGGCTCTTTTCTACCCTAATAATAGTGGTATGGTCTTTTGTTAGGTCTATAAAGCTAGGCGAATGAGTAGCAACCATAATTTGCCAATTTTCATTTTCTGGTAGGGAGTAAAGTACATCTCTTGCTATTTCAGTAGCTGAAGGATGAAGACTTACTTCGGGTTCATCAAGTAATAGAACATGTGCAGTATTAGGACCAACAGGTTCATGATGGGATTGAGCTCTCGGCCCCGCATTTTTGGCACGCATTCCATTATCGGCAAGTAACTTTAAGATAGTCCATAAAGCAGTTCTTCTGCTGCCACTTCCTTGCTTATCTAGAGGGAAGCTTAGGCCGCCAATTGGCCCCATTTCAATGGTAAATTCATTTCCAAGTAAATCAATTTTTATAGGAGCTTGACTCTCAGGAGCTGTAATCTTTAATTCATGACTTGGAAATATTTTACTTATTATTTCATTAGCGCTTCCTTCCAAGCCTTGAATACTTTCTTGCTGAGTAACTTTCGAGGAGTCACGTAAGGATTTCAAGTTTTCAACTAGTATCTCATATTTAGTTTTTTCATCATCATCGTTCTCTTTGATACTTTGAATACTATCTTCCAACAAACTTTTTAATAAAGAAGTTATAGCCTTAGATTGAATTTCAGGGTCATCAAAAGTATTAACTCTATGAGGTTTAGGCCTTCTAGCTTTAGCAACATTATTCATGCCCCATGGCATTTTTTCTCGATCACCATTTTCAGCCCACCTATCAAGATTTACATTAAAACCAACTCTTTCTGGTTCTCTATTCGTTCCAGTCCACTTCCATTTTTCCTTTATCAGAAAATCACCATCACCAAGGTCTAAACACCACTCATCACCAGGTTTATTTTCATCAACTGCAACTGAATGAACTTCAATTTCAGGGTAATTATCTACACTTACTTGCTTATTATGAAAGTCATCTTGTTCCAACTTAAGACAATCTGTGACTGCTTCATAAGCCTTAAGAATTGTGCTCTTTCCAGCGTTATTAGGACCAACTAAAACGACGATATTGTCTATATCTAGTTCTACTTGCTCACTTCCAATACACCCAAAGTTTTTAATTTTTAACTTTTTAATACTTGGCACTTGAGCCATAAATAATTCCTTTTAATATATAAAATGAGACTTTCACAATGAAGATAACTTGCTATGTGAAGTCAAACCAATAAAGTTTGGAGTTGATTTACTAATTCAATTGAGTTCTTATTATCGAATGAATCACCTTTGGCTTTTAACTAAATAAGTAATCATTTGTAAGTTTAAATTTTGAAAATCAATTAATGCTAACTACAATCTAAAATATTAGCTCACTTAAAAATTAAGACTCTATTGTAAAAGGCTCTTCTCCAGCTCCCCAGTAATCTATACCTAACTGGTTATTTGCTTCTATCCGAGCTAGATAAATACCATTTTGTAAAAGTTTATAACGTACTCGCAACGCCCCTATTAGGTCTCCAGTTGAATTGAGTACTTCGGTACTACCTGTTTCTGGATTATGCAACCTTACGAATTGCCCAATAGCAAAGTTATTTCCTTGATACCAATTAACAGGTTGTTGTATGGAGGAACCATCCCAAACCCTATCTAACTTAGGCTTATATTCATTAATAAATGATTTCCACAATTTTACGGTATTTTCGTCAGTTAACTTCGCTGCGTCTATATACAAACTCAGGTCACTAGATGACAACCATGTTTTCAATTCACGACTGTTAGAAAACGAAGCATGCGTTGATTGAATAGCATTTATTGCTTCAATACGAGAACTAAAACCTGCCTGCATTAGCATAGATGCACTTTTATTTAGACTACCATTTTCAACAGCAGGAACGATTAAGCCGACTTCAAAATCATCTATAGTTAATCCTTCTGAAATAACATCGTTGTTCGCTTGTGCACGAACTCGCAGAGCTTCCAGGCCCCAAGGAAGACGGTAAACTAACCCATCTTCAACAAACCTTAGCGTATCATCAATCGAATTAAAGTTATGCTCTCTGAGAGCTTCCCCCTTTAACCACGCTTCGATAATCTCTCGCCAATCATCAGGTAATATGTTTGGTTTGAAAGGAGGTATATCAAAGAGCATTTCTGCTAATTCTGTTATCGTGTTTATAGCTTCTTGTTGATCATCATTATCAATATAAGCATTGGCTTCAATCAATAATGCATTAGCCTGAGGAGCTATTTCATCTAGGTTTTGACCTGTCTCTAAACCAACACCTGCCAAATAATAACCTTTCCTCTGTTCAGTAGTAGTCAAACTCCAGATGTGTTTACTTCTCTGTGCTAAGACACTGTTAACAATGACCTTCATTTCTTCTTGCTGACGATTTAGTCTACGTTGTAACAAGGATGACTGAAGGATCTCCTCAAGTACATTTGGAATTTCATCGATAGCGATGTTTTCTTCGCCCAACATACTCAGCAATGCCGTATCTAAACTGACTAAATGCTTCTCCCAAGAGTTTCGATGCTCCTCAATTTGTTCTTCTGTCTCATTTTGTAATGAAGTAAAGTCCCAAACAGATGAGTTGTTCATCACATACTCAAGAACTTGCTGGATAGATTGAGCTTGCTGACTATTCGCCATCCTTTGCAATAGAGAGGCTATCAGTCTAAATAAACCACTTTCCATATTTCTAGCTGTAGAATTATTAGCTAGTGCTCTCCATTCTCGTTTTCGCCAATCGTGGCGATCAAAAACAGGGTGTAGCACCAAGCCATGAGTATCAACAAAAGCTCTTCCCGCTCTCCCTATCACATTTTTAAATTCAGATGATTCAATCAAGTCGCCACTTCGATAAAGTGAATGCACTATTACAGCCGTTGCAGCCAAGTTTAAACCTTGAGCTAATGTTGGTGAAGATATAGTTATCTTTAGAACACCTTCTCGTAGGAGCTTTTCCATCTCTTTTCTAAATGGTGTGGGTAAGGCTCCGTGATGCACTGCAACACCGATATTGAGGCACTCCAAAATTGGATGGTTTTCACCTAACCATTCACTCCCCAATACTTTTGCCAATTCAATTTTATGTTCAGGAACACTTAACACTGAAGGTAGTGCTCCTCTTTTATGCAAATCAATAATGACTTTGGAAAATGCGTTTACAGACGTTCTTTGTGGGCAATAAATTAAAACAGTGTGATTATCTTCTGTTAACTTCCATGCGGCAGCTAACGTTAGTTCTTGAGCATCCTTGGGAAATGGTCTTTGACGTAATCCTGGATTACGCAGTGGTGGTACAAATGGAGTAATAAACCTTGGAATAAAAGGTTGCTCTTCACCGATAGTAAAATCAATTTTTGCAGAATGCCCCTGCCAAACAATCTCTCCAAATCTTAAATCTGTCGGTCGCCAATCTGACTGTATAGCGTCACCATCTCTATCTTGTCTTAGCCAACCTACAAAATCTTCAAATTGATCACCACTTGGTAAAATCGCAGAGAGACAAACAATTCTTCGATCATTCGAATCGGCTCGGTTCAACAATCGTTGTATTTGAACTTCGTAGTTAATTTCGCGTTCGTTCAAACCAATCATGTGCCCTTCATCCAAAATGACTAGACCAACGTCATCAATTAAAGTTGGATCATTTCTTAAAGCAAAATCGAGTTTTTCTGGCGTACCTACTACGATATCTTGTGTTCTTAAAACATCTTGCTCAAAGTCACTTGTACCTATGCTCCCATAGAGAGAGGAAATTGTCTTACCTAGAGGTAAGTATGTTTTCCTTAATGATGATTCTGTCTGGGCTGATAATGCTCTTAGAGGTGTAATAAATAAAACACGCTTACCAATAGCTAAACATCTTAAAATACAAAGTTCAGCAACTCTTGTTTTACCAGCACTCGTAGGTAACGAAACAACAAGATCATCTTCATCATTAACAGCACGTTTGGCTCCTTCTAATTGTGACGGCCACAAGTCAATTTCGGCTTTATTGCGTTTATAGAGCGATGCAATAAATAACCACCGTAAACGGTTCCAATCATTATCATGAGCGTCATTTTGCGCTCCTGGAATTATTTTATGAAAGCTCGATTCCCACAAATCCTTTAATAAGTGCTTTGTAATCCTTAAAACCCACCATTGCGGTAATAGATTCAACTCGCTACAAACAGATAAACTAGTATCTATTCTTGTAATAGCTCCTTCAACTAAAACCTGCTGACCTGTTTCTAGCGCAAATAAGAATTCGAATATTGATGAAAAATAATTATCAATGATTGCTTCTTGAATAATTGGCAGTTCAACTGAAGAAATACCATATTCTTCAGGCTCATCATCGGTATTCGCTATATTATTCAAATGATCAATTTCTGTCTCTATCCTTGATGCAAGTATTTCATCTGAACCAGCACCTGATGCTTTCCATTCAAGCACCATAGTCTCTATTTGATCAAACTGTCTTAACATTAACAATGAAAGTAACTTTTCTAATGGATTTATATTTTCCTGATTTAAGTTCCCATGAATTAACGAATAAGCTTTTGCTGAAAACCTACCCAGATGATATGCAGAGGAAGCCAAAACTTTATGGAAACTTTTTTCTGGATCGTTCGAGTTTCCATTATGAATAACATTTGTAATTGCTGTTGCTGACTTCTCAAATGCAGTACGACATAGGCTTTCATTTCCTCCTAAATTTCTCAAACGTATAGCAAGTGATAACAATGAATAACCGTAAGATAAAAGATCATATGATAACTTATCTGCAAACCTAGGTGCTCCATCAGGAAGTTCCCCATCAGACCAGATCATTGAACGTGCAAGTCCTCGTTCAAGTAAACTATTTCTATAGCCTGGTGCTGTAGCTTCATTGATTAATGATTCTATCTCTTCAATTGTCGAGGCCATCGATCACTCCCTGATAAACTCCTGTGATTAACTCTTGATGATCAGTAACTCTAAGTCCTACTGATTTTTGTTCGATATTACCTTCATAAGCATCAAAATCTTCTCTTTGTAAGGTTGCTGGATTCGAAGCTGTAAATGTGAATAACAAATGCTTAACTTGGTGTGGTCTAATTCCGTCAACTAATTGAACCTTTTCGATTAAATCTGCAAGTATTTGATTACCTGTTTCTCGCAATCTATCTGCAACAAATTCCAATGCATGAGGAGCGGGAAAGCCATGGTCTAAACTAAGCTCTTTGCGAGCATCTTGTAACACTTTTCGGCTCATCGCTTTATTAGCCTTCGCTTCTGCTTTTAAGAATTTAATTGTTTGTCGCTGCTGATCGAAAACGAAACCTATTACATCATCCCCACGCATTGCCATATTACGATGATCTCTCCATCGTAATTTACGTATAGGTACGGTGTATTCGGTATATTCTTCTATATAATCAGATGTAAGAACCTCTCCTATATCACCAGAACGGATATTTTTAACTTCTGGTATTTTAGTTAATAACTTCTCTGCTGCTGCTGTTTTCCCTAAGCGAGCCAATGTACCAGCAATAGATTGTGGGTCGATATAATAATCAGGTAACGTGTCAATCAATGCATCTCTAAGTGCATTAAATTCTTCAGGTTTTAACGTTAGTATTTTGAATTCGTTAGACTGGTCTTGAACTTCAGTAACAACTGACTTGGCTTCTAAAGATAACATCCTAGTATAAATTGTCCTTTTAGATAGAGTTACATACTTATGTAATCACTTATATTGTTATGGTGGAATAATAACTTAGCATGCTTTTTATTGTAATCTTTTGTCCCATATCATTTAATATAACTAAATCAATGTAATCGCTACTATTAGCAGAGATTAATAACATCAAAATTTCTACAGGATTAGCTAGACATAAAAAAGGCGAACCAGAAATGGTTCGCCTTTTAAAAATTAGTGTCAGATCTAGTTAATTAACCAACTTAATTAAAATAACCATCTTCATTAAATCGTTAACCAACTTAATTAATGTTCCTCAAAAGTTCAAAAATTAGTCGCGGTATGTCTCAATCGGAGGACATGCACATACTAAATTACGGTCGCCGTATACGTCATCGATACGCGTAACCGTTGGCCAGAACTTATCTTTTGCAACTGCTGGTACTGGGAATGCAGCGTAAAAACGGTCATACGCGCGGTCCCATTCATTACCTAACACATCAGCTTGCGTGTGCGGTGCAAATACCAGTGGGTTGTTTTCAATAGACCATTCACCAGAAATGATTTTATCAATTTCACCTTTAATCGATACCATCGCTTCGATAAAGCGGTCAATCTCGCCCTTAGACTCAGATTCAGTTGGCTCAATCATTAATGTGCCCGCTACTGGGAACGACATTGTTGGTGAGTGGAAACCATAATCTTGTAAGCGCTTAGCAACGTCCATTTCAGTAATGCCTGAGGCTTCTTTTAATGGGCGTAGGTCAATAATACATTCGTGAGCAACGCGATTATTACGGCCACGGTATAAAATTGGGAAGTGCTTGCTAAGTTCATTGCTTAGGTAGTTAGCATTTACAATCGCCATTTCTGTCGCTTGTTTTAAGCCTTCAGAGCCCATCATGGCAATGTAAGCCCATGAAATAGGTAAAATAGCTGCAGAGCCGTAAGGCGCTGCCGATACTGCACCATTTCCTTCATTAGTGCCTGGTACGTTAATTACGCTGTGATTTGGCATAAATGGCGCAAGGTGCGATTTAACACCAATTGGGCCAACACCTGGGCCACCGCCGCCGTGTGGAATACAGAAAGTTTTATGTAAGTTTAAGTGCGACACATCTGAGCCAATAAAGCCTGGGCTAGTAACACCTACTTGGGCGTTCATGTTTGCGCCATCCATGTAAACTTGACCACCGTGCTGGTGAACAATTTCACATAACTCACGAATCGTTTCTTCGTATACACCGTGGGTAGATGGGTACGTTACCATGGCACATGATAGATTTTCAGAGACTTCTTCAGCTTTCGCTTTTAAGTCTTCCATGTCGATGTTGCCGTTTTTATCACAGTTAACAACCACAATTTTCATGCTGGCCATTTGTGCCGATGCTGGGTTAGTACCGTGCGCAGAACTTGGGATTAAACATACGTTACGGTGCGCGTCCCCTCGTGACTCGTGGTATTTACGAATGGCGATTAAGCCTGCGTATTCACCTTGTGCACCTGAATTTGGTTGCAATGAAACCGCATCGTAACCGGTAATGTTAACTAGCCAATCGTGTAGTTCGTTAATCATTACTTGATAACCTTCTGCTTGATCTAGCGGGCAGAATGGGTGAAGGTTTGCAAATTCAGGCCAGGTAATTGGGATCATTTCAGCGGTCGCGTTTAGTTTCATGGTACATGAACCTAACGAGATCATAGAATGATTAAGCGCTAAATCTTTGTTTTCAAGTCGCTTAATATAGCGAAGCATGTCTGTTTCGCTGTGGTAGCTGTTAAAGTTTGGATGCGTTAGAATTTCATCATCACGCACTAGGCTTGCAGGAATAGAGTCGCTGCCATTTGCTTCAACATCAGCGGCAATCGCATCTACGCTTAGGCCATGGCCTTCGCCTAAAATAATATCAAATAACTCGGCAACGTCTGCACGGGTTGTGGTTTCTGATACTGAAATTGAATACTCGCCTGCATGGTTAGTAGCAAAGTTAACACCTTTAGCTACAGCACGCGCAATCACGTCGGCTTTGTTTTCATCAACCACTGTTAATGTGTCAAACCAGGTAGTGTGCTTAAGTGCCACACCTTTTGCTTTTAAGCCAGTTGCTAAAATATCAGCAAAACGGTGAATGCGTTGTGCAATGGTTTTTAAGCCTTGCGGGCCATGGTATACCGCGTAAAACGCAGCCATGTTCGCTAATAATACTTGCGCAGTACAAATGTTTGAATTGGCTTTGTCGCGGCGAATATGTTGCTCGCGAGTTTGCATTGCCATACGTAATGCATCGTTACCTAAACGGTCTTTTGATACACCAATAATACGACCTGGTAATGAACGTTTGTACGCATCACGTGTTGCAAAAAATGCTGCATGAGGACCGCCGTAACCCATAGGTACGCCAAAACGCTGTGCTGAACCCAGTACTACGTCGGCGCCTAATTTACCTGGTGCTTTTAATAGTAATAAGCTCATGATGTCGGCTGCTACACAGGCAATCGCTTTTTTGCTTTGTACGCCAGCTATTAGGTCTGTTATGTCAACAATTTCGCCTGATGTTGACGGGTATTGGAATAACGCACCAAAAATATCGTGGTTCACAGCATCGGCTGCTTTACCTACAATAATTTCAAAACCAAATTGCTCTGCACGGGTGCTCACTACGTCAATGGTTTGCGTGTGTACGTCGTCGGCAATAAAGAACGCATTGGCTTTTTTAGCTTTAGATACACGTTTTGCAAGGCCCATTGCCTCGGCTGCAGCGGTTGATTCGTCAAGCAGTGAGGCACTTGCTAAATCTAGGCCGGTAATATCTAGGGTCATAGTCTGGAAATTTAATAGTGACTCTAAACGCCCTTGTGCAATCTCTGGCTGATACGGTGTGTACGCTGTGTACCAACCCGGGTTTTCAAGTACGTTACGTAAAATTACGTGCGGTACGTGAGTTGGGTGGTAGCCTTGGCCAATATACGATTTGAAAACTTTATTTTTGCTTGCTACTGATTTTAAGTAGCTTAGTGTTTCAACTTCGGTGCGGCTTTCGCCGATATTAAGACCCTGCTCAAGACGAATACCAGCAGGTACAGTTTGACCGATCAGCTCTTCAACGCTCGATACTTCAAGAGCGCTAAGCATGTCGTTTACTTGCGCTGGGCTTGGCCCAATATGGCGGCGAATAAAATCTTGCTTTTGCTCTAATTGTTCAAGAGATTTGGCGTTTGACATGTGTCCAGATTCCTATGATCCAAATACTAATGGGTAACTAGTATTGATTAAAATATGTGATGATTTAGCTGCTTACTTTGTATGGAAAAATAAGCGTTTTAATCATAAAAGCCCCAATGTTTTAACATAGAGGGGCTTTTATTAATTAACGATTAGTCTTCGTCAATTGTATGCGCGTAACCTTCAGCGTCTAATAAGTTATCTAACTCAGACTCTTCTGACGCTTTAATGCGGAATAACCAACCGTCGCCGTATGCGTCGTTGTTTACTGTTTCAGGCGCATCTTCTAGCTCTTCGTTAATAGCAACAATTTCACCACTAATTGGCGCGTAAATGTCTGATGCCGCTTTTACTGACTCTGCTACTGCACAGTCTTCGCCAGCATCTACTTCGTCGCCTACTTCTGGTAATTCAACAAATACCATGTCGCCAAGCAGCTCTTGCGCATGCTCAGAAATACCAACAGTGTAAGTGCCGTCGCCTTCGTTACGAACCCACTCGTGTGAAGGTGCGTATTTTAACTCGCTAGGGATATTGCTCATTTTTTTCATCCTTTGGTTTAGATTGGGAGAATACCAATGAATAAGGCTAACTTATTTATTGGTATAACCAAATTATTTAGATTATTGATTTACCGTTACGTACAAAGCCCGACTTAACTACTTTTACGTTAACTAATTTTTTACGCATTTCTACTTGAGCTGTGTCGCCAGTTGAACGTGGTACACGTGCTAATGCAACACTATAGCCCAATGTTGGTGAGAATGTGCCAGATGTAATAACACCTTCGCCACCATCAACAATTACTTTAGAACCACTGCGTAGTACGCCTTTTTCTTCAAGAATAAGACCTACTTGCTTGTGAGTACTTTTTTCTGCACGTTGTTTTACCAAAACATCACGACCAATAAAGTCACGATCTTCTGGCTCCCATGCAATAGTCCATGCCATGTTAGCTGCCAGTGGTGATACGCTTTCGTCCATATCTAGGCCGTAAAGGTTCATACCTGCTTCTAAACGCAGTGTGTCGCGCGCACCTAAGCCCGCAGGCGCTACACCGGCATCAAGCAGTTGCTGCCATAAATCGGCTGCTTGCTCGTTTGGTACTACAATTTCGTAACCGTCTTCGCCAGTATAACCTGTTGTAGCAATAAATAAATCACCGGCTTGAACACCAAAAAATGGCTTCATGCCTTCTACTGCAGCTTGCTGGTCTGCGTTTAATACCTGGGCTGTTTTAGTACGTGCATTAGGGCCTTGAACCGCAATCATGGCGTATTCTGGGCGCTCAGTAACCGTTACAGCAAAATCGCTCGATACCTTAGCTAAATGTGCTAAATCTTTTTCACGGGTCGCTGAGTTAACCACTAACCGATAAAATGTTTCACTAAAGTAGTAAATAATTAAGTCGTCGATTACGCCGCCTTGCTCGTTAAGCATGCCAGTGTAAAGCGCTTTACCTGGTACGGTTAACTTAGCAACATCGTTAGCTACTAGCTTGCGTAAAAACGCTTGTGCTTGTTCACCTTGTATATCAACAATGGTCATGTGCGACACGTCGAACATACCAGCATCGTTACGTACGGCGTTGTGTTCTTCTATTTGTGAGCCGTAGTTAATTGGCATTTCCCAGCCATGAAAATCAACCATTTTTGCGCCGGCTTCAAGGTGCTTTGCATGTAATACTGTTTTAGAAGTCATAATATTCCTTCACTTTTAAATTAACCCATGTGTGTGGGCGTGGCCTCAATTAAATGAGGGGGAATAACATGGTAGCCATTAATAAGCCTACCAAATTGTAATCTTTAACTTTTACCCGTTAGGCCGCTTGCGTGTTGGTAACACTAAAGCCCTGTTGCTGCATATACTGTTGCCACTTATCAAGGGTGGCCGTTTTAGCAATAACAATAAACTGCTGTTCGTTGTTTTGATCTACTGCAGTAACAAACACATCACCACTTTGCGCGCCATAGCAAAGCTGCGCATCAGCAAGGCGTAACCCTGGGGTTAGTTTAAATGCCTCAACTAAGGTATCAAATGCATTGTCGCCTTTTAAAGTAAAGGTCGCTAAGTCGGTGCGTACCACAAAGTCGATATCGTATCTAAGCTGCTGCTCGTTAATGAGCGCTTGTAATTGCAGGCTGGCATTAACAGGAAGTACAAATCGAAAGGCCGTTTCGCTAAAGTAGTAAACAGCGTAGCTAAAATCAGAATTTAAATCGCCATCCAGTGTGCCTTTAAAGCCAAAGCCACTAGCGGTAAGTTTGGTGAGGTCATGACCTAAAATAGCACTTAAAAATACCGATGCTTCACTACCACTAAAGTCCATAACAACGTGATTGCTATCGGCTTGTAAGGCATTAATAACCGCGCTGTTAGCGTTGCTATGGCGGGCAAACATAATCGGGTTAAAAGTCATAACAAATACCTATCAATCTTTAATAGCAAAAGTATATTGCGCAAGCCTTACAACAACAAATTGTAATTACTTATCAATTGATAAATAATACTTATATATATAGCCATATAAATAGTAATTTTAAATATGAAAAATATTTCAACCGACAGTTTACGAACTTTTGTTATGGTGGTTGAGGTTGGTGGATTTGCCAAAGCAGGCGATTTACTTGGCCTTTCGCAACCTGCGGTGAGCTTACAAGTAAAACGTTTAGAAGATTTACTCGGCTATAAATTATTTAAAAAGCAGGGGCAACGACAAGTGCTCAACCAATATGGCGAGTTATTACTGCCGATGGCAAAGCAAATGGTGCAGCATAACGATGCCATTTTGCAGTTGTTCACCTCAGAAAGTGTAACCGGTAAAGTGCGCTTGGGGATCCCTAGCGAATTTGCCGCGCGTATTTTGCCCTCCATTATTGGCGATTTTGTGGCGCTCTACCCCGAGGTATCACTTGAAGTAAAATCACGTTTAAGTAAACACCTACTGTCTGATGAGCGCCAAGATCAATTTGATTTAGTGTTAGCGCTTAACGAGCAACTAGACTCAGAAAAATTCCCTATTTTTATTCAAGACCAATTAGTGTGGGTGGGCGACCTATCACTGGCACAAAATGAAACGGTAACCTTAGTGACCGCGCCTGAGGGCTGTATTTACCGACGCAGAGCAACTCAGGCGCTTGAAAAAGCAGGCATTAAATATCGTATTGTTTACAGTAATGCCGATTTAACCGGTTTAATTGCCGCATTAAAAGAAGGCTTAGGTATAACAGTGCTCGCAAAAAGTACCGTACCTAACGATTTAGCCTATCACTTACACACTAAACATTTACCTGCGCTTGGTAGCATAGGTATTAGTTTAGTAAAAACCGCCAGCGAACCTGAAAACGCGGTATTTAAACTCGCCGAATTTATTAAACTGCGCTTAGGCTATCCCACTGCTTAAATAACCTGAACTCTGGATAATAAATCTATCCCACACAGAGTTCAGGTTAAATTAACCGCCACCAGCCAATACATTATCCTAATTTTATAAGATTAGAATAAACACTTAGTTAAAAATGTTATAAAAACAGCGTATTTTTACGGCAAATGTAAATATAACTAAAACTTAATAATATTGATTCTCATTCGTTAACATGTTTAAATTACGCCAATTTTAGTAGTTGAACTATTTTTAGGATAATCAATGTCACATAAATTTTTAGTTTCTTCGTTAACTGCAGCCGTAGCGCTGTCTTTGAGTGCAACAGCAATGGCCAAAGATGCCGGCGGCGTTGAACGCAATTTTGAACAAATTACCGTTATTGGTTCACAAGCAGCAATTAACGATATTCCAGGTTCTGCTACATTTATCTCTGATGAAGAATTGCAAAAATTCGAATTTACCGATATTTCTCGCGTATTAGCATCTGTACCAGGTGTATACGTTCAAGAAGAAGATGGCTATGGTCTGCGTCCTAACATTGGTATGCGTGGCACAGGTACTGGCCGTAACGATAAAATTTCAGTAATGGAAGACGGCGTACTCGTTGCACCCGCTCCTTATTCTGCACCATCGGCTTATTACTTCCCAACAATGGGTCGTATGGAGTCTATTGAAGTATTAAAAGGTGCTGCCTCAGTTAAATATGGCCCGCGCACTACCGGTGGTGTATTAAATTTACTTTCTCGCAGCTTACCAACTGAAGCAAATAGCTCTATGGGTATGGTTGACGCGGCACTTGGTAGCGATGGTTACTATAAAGGTCACGCTTACTTCGCTAAAGAAAAAAATAACACAGCGGGCTTAATTGAAGTATTTTCTTACGGCGCTGATGGTTTTAAAGAATTACCAGTAGGCGATGACAACACTGGTTTTGAAAAAAATGACGTACTGGTAAAGTTTGGCCATACCTTTGGTGAAAACGATGCCCACAACATTGAGTTTAAGGCTAAGTACTCTGAAGAAACATCAGACGAAACGTACATGGGCTTAACTAACGCCGATTACCAAGAAAATCCTAACCGTCGTTATGCGGCATCGCAAAATGATGAGATGAACACCCGTCATAATGCATACCAAGTAAACTATGCATACCGCTTTGGTAAAGGTTACGAATTTTTAGCAACCGCTTACTTAAATGACTTCCACCGTAACTGGTACAAAGCCAGTAAAGTAAGCGAAAGCTACCTTGAGCAATACAGTGAATTTGAAGCAAACCCAACGGCTGAAGGTATCGAAAGCATAGGTGTTAAAGCTAATAACCGCGACTACCAAGCCAAAGGCGTGCAGTCTGAATTACACATTCCAGCGGGCGATCACTACATTACAGTTGGCGTACGTTACCACGAAGATGAAATGGATCGTTTCCAGTGGGAAGACAAATACACGCTTAATCAAGATTTAAGCATGACTCTTACCTCACAAGGCGCACCTGGCTCTAATAGCAATCGCTTAGACAGCGCAAAAGCAAGCACCCTATTTATTCAAGACGAATGGACAATGGATGCATTAGTCGTGAGTGCAGGTCTGCGTTATGAAGACATTACTATTACCCGTGAAGAATGGGCTAAATCAGATCCAACTCGTAGCCAAGGCTTAACGAAAGATATTTCAAACGATACTGAAATTTTAGTACCGTCTTTAGGTGCTACTTACACACTTAACGACAACGTAACGTTACTTGCAGGCATTCAAAAAGGTTATGCACCCGCAGCGCCAGGCAATGCTGACCAAGACGAAGAAGAAAGCGTTAACATTGAGTTTGGTTCTCGTTTTAATGCAAACGGCTTTAACGGTGAAGTGATTGCATTCTACTCTGATTACGACAACATGCATGGTAACTGTACCGCATCAGTAGGTTGTAGCGACGACAACATTGGCGACCAATACAACTACGGTGAAGTAGAAGTATCAGGCTTTGAATTTAGCGCTGGTCGTACGTTTAATACTGCATCAGTTGCGTTCCCAGTTAAACTGACTTACACCTACACTGATTCAGAGTTTAAAAACACATTTGATTCAGAAATTTGGGGCTCTGTAGAAAAAGGCGATGCAATGCCTTACGTACCAGAAAACCAAGTTGCTTTATCATTTGGTGCCGAAGTGAATAACTTTGTTGTTAATAGCCAAATACGTTACGTATCGGATGCACATGCTGACCTTTCTGACTCAGGCTTAAATGCGATTGATAGCCGTGTTGTATGGGATTTAGCTGCTAAGTACTTAATTGATGAAAATCAAAAAGTATACCTAAGCGTTGATAACCTGTTTGATAAAACCTACATTGCTAACCGTGCAAATGGCGGTATTCAACCTGGTAAGCCACGCTCAGTACAAATGGGTTACTCTTACAGCTTTTAATAAAGCGCTAACTTAAAAGTACAAAAAAGCCGAGATTGATGTAATCAATTTCGGCTTTTTAATGCCTATGTGATTAGCTTAGGCTTAATTTGTTTCTGCGCGCTGGCGTAACACTTCAAATAAGCAAATGCCGGTTGCTACCGATACATTTAAACTTGAAACCGTGCCTGCCATTGGGATTTTAACGAGCACATCACAATGCTCACGCGTTAAGCGGCGCATGCCCTCACCTTCAGCACCCATCACAATCGCCATTGGGCCTGTTAAGCTGGCATCAAATACATGTATGTCGGTTTCACCGGCAGTACCTACAACCCAAACGCCCGCGTCTTTTATTTCACGTAATGTACGTGCAAGGTTAGTTACCTGAATAAGCGGTACCGTTTCTGCTGCACCACAGGCCACTTTACGTGCTGTGCCATTAAGCTTTGCTGATTTGTCTTTAGGAACAATCACCGCATGCACGCCCGCTGCATCGGCACTACGTAAGCAAGCACCTAAATTATGCGGATCGGTAATGCCATCAAGTACCAGTAAAAATGGCGTGTCTTCACGTTCAATGATCTCATCGAGATCTTTTTCATTAAACACTCGCGCCGCTTTTACGTTGGCGATAATACCTTGATGCTGTTCATCTTTCGCTTTGTTATCAAGCGCTTTTCGTTGCATAAACTGTACTGAAATACCAAACTGACGCGCTTGCTCAATCACAGGCGATAAACGCTTATCATCACGTCCCTTAAGGGCGTATATTTCTATAAAGCGCTCTGGCTCTTTTGCTAAAATTGCTTCAACAGAGTGAAAGCCAAAAATTAATTCATTACTCACGAATTGTTTGCTCCTGGGCTACTACGTTTACGGGCATTTTTACCTGGTCTTTTAGGCTTTTTGACCGCTTTCTTTTTGGTTTTTTTCTTCGCGGTGGTGTCATCCGCTGTTACTTTAGATTTACCCGCTGCTTTAGTTTTACTTGCAGGCTTTTTTCCACCTTTTGGTTTTTTACTGTCGCTTGCTGACTTTTTACCCGGTATTTTACCGGCTTTAAGTTGCGAGCGAACACTTGCTGGGGCATTCTTTTTTGGCGCACGACGACGCGCATAACGATCTTGAGCCACATCGCCTTTAAGCGTTAAGTTAATTCGGCGATCATCTAAGCTTACCGAGGCAACTTGTACAGTTACTTTATCGCCTAAACGATAAACCGTATGTGTGTGTTCACCCACCAAGCAATGTTTAGCCGCATCATGTTGGAAGTATTCATCACCTAAATTGGTAACATGAATTAATCCATCAATTTGCAAATCATCTAAACGAATAAATAAACCAAAATTAGTAACCGATGAAATAACCCCGTTAAACTCCGTGCCTACATGATCTTGCATGTATTCACATTTTAGCCAATCGGCTACTTCACGGGTGGCATCGTCTGCGCGGCGCTCAGTGGTAGAACACTGCTCACCAAGTTGATCGACTTCATCATCGCTGTAGGCATATTCACCTGACGTTTGTTGGCCCTGCGCTTTTAACACCGCTTTAATTGCACGGTGTACCACTAAATCGGGGTAACGGCGAATTGGCGAGGTAAAATGCGCATAAGCTGATAATGCTAAACCAAAGTGACCTATGTTATCTGGCTGATATACCGCTTGCTTCATTGAGCGCAGTAGCATAGTTTGAATAAGTTCAGCTTCAGGACGGTCCCCTAAACGAGCCAATACATGAGTGATTTCTTTCGGGGTAGGTTCATCGCTTAGCGTGCTCTCAATACCCAACTCAGTTAAAAACTGAGTAAAGTTACCCAGTTTTTCGCTATCAGGTTCATCATGCACCCTAAATAACGCACTTGCTTCGTGTTTCTCAAGTAATTTAGCCGCCGATACATTGGCTAAAATCATACATTCTTCAATCAGCTTGTGCGCATCGTTACGAATAACTGGCACAATAGATTCTATTTTACGTTGTGCGTTAAATACAAAACGGGTTTCGAGTGTTTCAAATTCAATTGCACCACGCTCTTGGCGTGCTGCTTTTAATGCCATGTACATTTGCTGTAAGTCAGTTAAATGTGGCACTACAGCTGCGTATTCTTTACGGAGCTTTTCGTCATTTTGTAAAATGGCATTTACTTTGGTGTAGGTTAAACGAGCATGCGAATTCATTAGTGCTTCGTAAAACTTATAGCCCGACAGCTTACCCTCTTGCGATACGGTCATTTCTGCAACCATACACAAGCGATCAACCTCAGGGTTAAGCGAACACAAACCGTTAGACAATACTTTTGGCAGCATTGGAATAACTTGCTCAGGGAAATACACTGAATTACCGCGCTCTATCGCTTCTTTGTTAAGCGGCGTGTTCATACCTACATAATGGGATACATCGGCAATGGCTACCCATAAACGCCAGCCACCTGATTTTTTAGGCTCACAATAAACTGCATCATCAAAGTCGCGAGCGTCTTCGCCATCAATAGTGACAAGCGGCAAGCCGCGTAAATCAACACGGCCTTGCTTATCGGCTTCTTCAACAAATTCACCTAAGTGGGCAACTTGTTGTTCAACCTCTTCTGGCCACACGTGTGGAATATCGTGATTACGCAGCGCAACTTCAATTTCCATACCCGGTGCTAAATGCTCGCCTAATACGTCAATCACTTTACCTACCGCATTCATATTGCGGCTTGGATTTTGAGTTATTTGCACTTGCACCATCTGGTTGTGGCGTGCGCCTTTTTCGTTACCCGGTAGAATAATAATATCTTGGGTAATGCGCGGATCTTCAGCAACCACAACGGCAATACCATGCTCAACAAAATAGCGGCCAACAATAGGCGCTCGCTCATTAGTAAGCACTTTAATAATACGGGCATCGCATTTTGAGCCTGAACCACGCTTAGTGCCTTTCGCAAGAACAATGTCGCCATGTAGCACCATATTCATTTGATGCTTAGCAATAAACCAGTCTTTGCTCTCGCCTTCAACTTCTAAAAAGCCAAAACCGTCTCTGTGACCGACAACTTTGCCTTTGGTTAAACCGGCTTCGTCAATCAGGGCATAACATTTAAATTTATTAAAATACAATTGCCCGTCGCGCTCCATGGCACGAAGTCGGCGCTTAAATGCTATTTGTCGTTCTTCATCGTTAACCGCGAGTTCTTCGCATAGTTGCGTGTAATTAGCAGGTTTTGAACGCTCTTGAAGGTGAGTAAGTATAAACTCACGACTAGGGACTGGGTTTTCGTACTTTTCTTGTTCTCGACTGAGATTTGGATCTTGGTTTGACATTCACTATCTTGTTAGTTGGTTATGTAAGCATTTTAACTCATATACTCGAAATGAGACAGGTAAAAGCCATTAAACTTTTAATAAAGCGTTATTAGCTTTTGCATTTTGTAGCAATGTAGCTAAATAACACTTAACACCTACTTAATTAATGCACATAAAAGTGAGTAAATTAGCTGTGCTGATGTTTACTCACTTTTATAAAAACAGCTTACTTTTGCTGTAGTTTCTTCCACAATAGCGTGCTGATATGTTCAATAAAAGCCGAATCTTGTGCAGCCATAACATCGAGTATTGGTTTGTTCATTTGGGTTTTGTTTTGAGCGTATATCCAACGATTTTTATTAAAGCTTTGCGCAAACTCTAACACACCCGTTTGCAAGGCTTGCTCATCAGCAAAAATCGCTTCTACCACATTTTGTTGTAGCAGTTTGTGCGCGTCAACACGCTCGCCAGTCATAGCTAAGCGGTTAAAAAATTGAGGATTAATCGCTTTGTTAATAATCGGAAACATAGACGGTACAAACGGTACCAGTACATCAACTTCAGGAAAGCAGAAAAAGCCTTTGTCCGATTTCATAAACCGAAAATCACAGGCACATGCCAACACCGAGCCATTACCATAAGTGTGACCGTTTAGTGCAGCAATGATAGGCATAGGAAACGTCACTATGCGTTTAAATAACTGCCCTATCGAATTCATAAAATCGGCAATAACTGCAGGCGTGTTATCTGAACTTGCCATCCACTGTAAATCTATTCCCAATGACCAGCTTTTATCGCTGCTTGAGGTTAATACTACGGCGTTAATATCGCCATTGGCTTCTATGCTATCTAAGTGTTGATTAAGTTCAGCTATAAAACTAGGGTTATGGCGGTTTTCAGCGGTATTCATGGTAAGTATTGCCACGTTTTGCTCAGTGGTAATTTTTATTAATGCGGTCATTCGAGCCTCTTTGAGTGCATTTAGCTGCGCTTTTAGCACTTTTCGTTACTTTTATAGTTATGCACTGAATAGTAATACGTTGTATAAAATTTATAAAGTGCCTATTTTTGTAATCATTAAAGAAGTTATTTATAACCATCCCTTTTGCCGAGCGATACGCGCTGCATCTATCCTGTTTGTGGCATTGAGCTTTGCAATCGCATCAGATAAATAATTACGCGTTGTCCCTTCACTTATATAGAGCTGCTTAGCTATTTCGCTGGTTTTTAAGCCATCACTTGCAAGCTTTAAGGCTTTACGCTCTTTATCTGTGAGTGGGTCGGCATCGTCTAGGGCATTAATGGCAAGTTCTGGGTCAATCACCTTTTGCCCTTGCATTACTTTTTTTAACGCGTTTATTAGCTCTTCGCTGGGTGCTTCTTTTAAAATAAAACCTTTAACACCCGCATTCAAAGAGCGCCTAATATAACCAGCACGTGAAAAAGTGGTCATAATTACCATATTAATTGCAGGATATTTAGCGGCTATTTGCTCACTAAGCTCAATGCCATTTATGCTTGGCATTTCTATATCCGTTAAAATGATATCTGGATGTAAGTCTTTACTAAGCGCGCTGATTTCATTTAACGCATCTCGCCCATTACATGCTTGACCAATTACCTCAATATTAAAGTCGAGGCTTAATAAAGCGGCAACTGCGTCGCGCACCAGCGCTTGATCTTCAACTAAATATACTTTGATCATTTTAAATCCTCAGCACTTAATGGCAGTACAACGTTTAAAGTAAATGTATCGCCACAGGTAAATTTTGCACTGCCGTTTAATTGCTCTGCTCGCTCTTTAATGCCATTTAAACCATTTCCCGCTTTTAATGTGGTGCATGGCGCGTTATCAATAACGGCAATAAGTAATTGCCGCTTTGTTTGTTCTATATTAATAGAACCGATTTTTGTGCTGCTATGGCGTAATAAATTAGTCACTGACTCTTTAATAATAAGACTCGCAATGCCCTCAACCTTGGCAGGTAACGTCGCTAAATTAACGTTAAATTTTATGTTAAAGCCTTGCTCTTTGAGTGTTTGTTTTAGCTGTGTTATTTGGCTGTTTAAGTTGAGCTGCTTTAAATCACTTACCGCGTTTCGTACATCACTCAGTAACTGTCTTGCAAGATCTGCTACTTGGGCTATTTCGTTATTAGCCTGCGCGTATCGTTCACCTTGATTTAGTTTATTCGCAAGTTCAGCTTTTAAAGCTATTGATGACAGTGAGTGACCTAAAATATCATGTAAATCTCGGGCTATGCGTTCACGCTCAGCAATGGCTGCTAGTTGCTCCAATTGCTTTGCGCTTTCTTGTTCGCGCTTTTTATGTTCGCGCTCTCTTTTTGCTGCAATTCCATAGCTAAATAAGGCGGCACATAATATTAATGCCACAGCCAAAAAGTACTGAAGCTTTCCTATATCGCTTAAATACGAACTTGTAAAAAGCGCGATTATAATAGCTAATGCGGCATAATACCGCTGCTTTTGGGTATAACTATACCCTGCCACATAAGCAACAAAACCATACAAAGTAGGTGTGCCAGAGGTAAAAAAAGTGGCGCTAAAACAAATGGCGAGCAAGGCTAAAAATAAGGGGGTAATTTTTGTGTTATTGCAGTTAATTGCTTTTATGTACAAAATAATAAAAGCAATATAAAAAGCTAAACATAGGCTCATTTGGCTTTTTGTAAATTGGTCAAAATTAATAATTAATGGCAATAAATAAAAGCCGGTAAAAATTAAATGGCCATACTTCCAAAACGTTTTATCCGTTTGTTGAGAAAAGCTACTTAGCGAACTCATACTAATACCTCTGGCCTATTGTTTTTGTTTATAGCACTATTTTTATTAATAAATATTAATAACATAAAAATGAATGCGAACATAAAACAATCTTCATAAGTCGCAGTTAAACTTAGTGTTTCTACAAAGTCGCTAATGCTTAAGCTTATTAAAATTAAGGAATTCATAACACCCTCCAATATAAGTAAAGTAACTATGCCATTAGATAAAATATATAAGAGTGTGAAGTGTCATTAACTTGGCTGACATTTGTCATGAAATAGAAAAATTCATCTTCTGAGTGTAAAAGCAATGCTAATATAGCCAAAAAAAGTGACAAGGAAATCTCGTGCAGTCCCAACAACAAAGCTTAATTTACTTACATATTGCCGTCCTTTTATTTGGCGGCACCGCCTTATTCGCAAAGCTAATTGGTTTGAATGCATTAGATATTACCGCTTATCGCGCGGCTATCGCTGGGGTGGCAATTTGTGTGCTACTGACTTTGCAAAAAAAACCAATTAAGCTGCATCACGCCAAAGATTATGTGATTGCCATTTTATTAGGCGTTGCCGTAGGTATCCACTGGGTAACCTACTTTGCAGGCATGCAATTGGCGGGAATTACCGTGGGCATGTTAGCTTTTTTTACCTATCCCGTGATCACGGTATTTTTAGAGCCTCTATTTAATAAAAGTAAGCCCAAAGCAAAAGATATAATAAGCGCTGTGGTGGTGATTATTGGTATTTATTTATTGATCCCTAACGTTAATTTAGGCGATGACATCACTTTAGGTGTTTTGACGGGGGTGGTATCAGCGTTGTTTTTTGCTCTTCGTAATATTACCCATAAACGCTACTTTAGCGAGTATGGTGGACCGCAAACCATGTTTTATCAAACGTTAGTGGCAAGCCTGATGCTATGTACATTTATTGAAGTACCCATAACACAAATTAATGATACTGATTTAATATTGTTGCTTATCGCCGGTGTGGTGTTTACTGCGATGCCGCATTCGTTATTTGCAGCGAGTTTAAAACATTTATCAGCAGCGACCGCTGGATTGATTTCTTGCTTACAGCCCCTTTATGGCACAATACTGGCTATAATTATTTTGCACGAACGCCCTTCAGTGATGACCCTGATTGGTGGCGCACTGATTGTTAGTGCTGCGTGCTTTGAAACTTGGTCAATCTCACGGAAAAAGCAGCCATGAAAATATTTGCTCATAGAGGCACAAGCACACACTTTCCTGAAAATACACATAGCGCCATTATGGCGGCGTTAAAAGCAAATGTAGATGGCATTGAGGTTGATGTACAAAGCGCACTTGATGACTACGTGATTATTCATGATACCTATCTAGATAGAACCACTAATGGTAAAGGTAAAGTGTGCGACCTAAGCGCTCAGCAAATTCAACAATTTGATGCGGGAAATGGTGAGCAAGTACCTACCCTACAACAACTAATTGACTGGAATAGCAACCAAACCTTACTTAATTTAGAGCTAAAACATACTTTTGAACTAGAAAAGTTTGCTGCGCAACTAGAAATGAATATTACTGCAAATAAGATATCAGCAGGCAATATTTTAGTTTCATCATTTAATCATCATCAACTACACTGGCTAAAGAACCGCTTGCCTTGGCTTAAAATTGGCGCACTTACTGCATCAATTCCATTGCAGTATGCGAAGTTTGCTGAAGACTTACAGGCCTTTAGCATTCATGTTGACAAAAACTTTATGAACAAGTCGTTTGTTGACGATGCCAAACTGCGCGGCTTACAGGTGTTTGCCTACACCGTAGATGAAGTTGAAGATATTAAACTGATGCTTGCCTGTGGTGTTGATGGCATTTTTACTAACGACCCTGAACGAACTAAGCATTTTTTGGCGCAATTAAATGAACTATAACTAATTATTTAATTGCTATTTATGCTATAAAAACAATAATTTAGTAGGTCACTATTTAATGAGTAGCTACATGCGTATTTATAACTTTTTAGAACAAACTCTATTTTTTACTTTAACCCGAAAAATAGTGGGTAATTTAAGCTTTGTATTTTTATTTCAAGCTATTACATTATTTTGGTTACACAGTAGCCTCTCTGAAAATCAACAAAGCACAGGGCTATTTTGGGCATTAACCCTGCTGATTGTTGCCGGTTTTATATTTACTATTTTTTATATGCGCTTTTTAATTGTGCGCCCGGTAAAAGCCATGCGCGATACGTTGATTAATATTAATCAACAAGATGCCAACTTAGCTGCCAAACTTCCTCATTTTACTTTTGATGAATTTAGAGATTTAAGTGAACAATATAATCAGTTTACTACGCATTTAAACAGCTTATTAAATACGACCTACAGCAGCGCTCAGGAAAGCGTGCAAAGTAATAGCCAAGTAACGCAATCAATGCAGCACACAGAGCAGCTAAGCGAACAGCAAATTAATTTAAGCCACACCATAATTAATGCCAGCAACCAAATTACCCAAAGCCTACAAGATATCGTAAGTAACACTGATAGCGTACATCAGGTAAATAATGAACATCTTAGTTTTGTTAAGCTCTCTGCGAGCGAACTGTCAAAACTGGTTGAACAGGTGAGACTTATTAATGAAATGCTGGGTAGTTTTTCTAAAACGATTGCAGGCTTAAAAGAGAATAGTGAAAACATTCGTAGCATTTTAAAAATGGTAGAAGAGTTTTCTGATCAAACTAATTTATTAGCGCTTAATGCGGCAATTGAAGCAGCGCGCGCCGGAGAGGCAGGGAGAGGTTTTGCCGTGGTTGCCGATGAAGTTCGCACCCTATCGGTTAAAGTAAGTGATGCAACCCGCCAAATTAGTGATTTTATTACCCAAATGAATGAGCTGGTTAATGAAACCAATAAAGAGTCTCAGCAGTTAATTAGTCACTCTAATAACGCACAAGCTGCAATCAACGATACCTCAGAAGGTTTTGGAAAAATGCTCAATGAATTTGAGCATAATCAGCAGCAATTACAGCAAATAGCTAACGCAGTTCATTTACTTGAAGATACACAAAATCAAACCCATGAATCGGTTGAACAAATTGTGGCGCTTGGCGAACAAGCAAAGCAACAAATAGACACCGCATTGCATGACTCTGAGCAATCACAAAAACTAAGTCAACAAACCCAACAACAGTTAAAGCGTTTTGTAGGCTAGGGCCTGACTAGTTTTACCCAAGCCGCGATTATGCTAAATTACGCGGCTTATAATATAACTGTGTGAAGCATGTGAGCGACGTCAATCTAAATTATGAACAGCTAGCCCAGCAAATAAAGCTATGGGGTCAAGAACTTGGCTTTAGTGAAGTGGGTATTACTGACATTGATTTAACTAAGCATGAAGCACAGCTGCAGCGATGGCTTGATGCGGGTTTTCATGGCTCAATGGATTATATGGCAGCCCATGGTATGAAGCGTGCTCGCCCTAATGAGCTAGTACCCGGAACACAGCGGGTTATTTCAGTTAAAATGAATTACCTCCCACCTGATTCTGGCTTTGCCAAAAACCTTAAAAATACCGAAAAAGCCTATATCAGTCGATATGCCCTTGGCCGTGACTATCATAAGTTGATGCGCAACCGAATCAAACAGTTAGGTAAAAAAATTGAACAATATGTGGGTGACTATAGCTTTAGGCCTTTTGTTGATTCAGCCCCTGTACTTGAACGTCAACTCGCTGAAAAAGCGGGATTAGGCTGGCGCGGAAAGCATTCTTTATTAATAAATAAAGAGGCGGGTTCTTGGTTCTTTTTAGGAGAGCTTTTTGTCGACTTACCTTTACCTATTGATAACGAAAACACTTTTGAGGGCTGCGGCAAATGCGTTGCCTGCATAACACTATGCCCCACTGGTGCTATTGTAGAACCTTATGTGGTTGATGCGCGTAAGTGCATTTCGTATTTAACTATAGAGCATCAAGGCGCTATTCCTGAGCAATACAGAACATTAATGGGAAATCGCATTTATGGCTGTGACGATTGCCAATTGGTATGCCCATGGAACCGCTACGGACAAATTACCGATGAGGCTGACTTTCATCCTCGTACACAATTAAAAAACAAAGATTTACTCGAGTTATTTGCTTGGGATGAAACTACCTTTTTAAAAAATACCGAGGGCAGTCCAATCCGCCGCATTGGCCATGAACGTTGGCTACGAAATATAGCCGTTGGATTAGGTAACGCAGATTTTAGCCCGGCAATTATTGCTGCACTCGAAGATAAACGCCAAACAGTCAGTGATCTGGTGGGTGAACATATAAATTGGGCACTCGCCCAGCAACACGATAAACAAAGGCAAAAGTTGCGTAAAACAGCACGGTTAATTCGTATAGTTGAAAAAGGCTTACCCAGAGACGCATAAGCCTTTTACCCTTTTAACCTCCTCTGCGATCTCTTAGCTCTCTTTGTGCATAATTTACTAATATATGATTTAACACAGAGAAGAAAATGAGGAGTAAATGAGAAGCCACAATTAAAGTACAGATTTTAGTTAATCTGTAGCGCACACCTTTCGTATTTAACCTTTAAAAGACGCGACATAAAGTCGCTGCTACAAGTAAATGTATCAATCGTAGCAAGGAGTTTACCCCGCGCCTCGCAGCCCGTAACCCGCACCTTTAGCCTTTGTCTGTAATCACTTCCTCTGTAACCTCTTAGCTCTCTTTGTGCATAATTTACTAATATCTGATTTAACACAGAGAAGAAAATGAGGAGTAAATGAGAAACCACAATTAAAATACCGATCTTAGTTAACCTGTTACCATACCTTTCGTATTTAACCTTAAAAAGACGCGACATAAAGTCGCTGCTACAGGTTAGCTGCCTAATCGTAGCAAGCAATTTACCCCGCGCCTCGCAGCCCGTAACCCGCACCTTTAGCCCTTGTCTGTAATCACTTCCTCTGTGACCTCTTAGCCCTCTTTGTGCATAATTTACTAACATCTAATTTAACACAGAGAAGAGAATGAGGAGTAAATAAGAAGCCACTATTAAAGTACAGCTCTTAGTTAACCTGTAATGCATACTTTCGTTTTTAACCTTTAAAAGACGCGACATAAAGTCGCTGTTACAAGTTAATTTGTCCAATCGTAGCAAGGAATTTACCCCGCGCCTCGCAGCCCGTAGCCCGCACCTTTAACCTTTCAACAATAAAGCGAGATCTTGCTCTATCTCTGCGAACGCTTTTTTAACCTGATCAACAGATTCTTGACGTGCCACCGAATTTTGAATCGTTTCGTCGACTTTTTTGTAGATAAACACTTCCTGGTCTTCATCGAGTCCCATAGTTGGGATCCGCTCTTCTAACTCCTCTTGAAGTTGTTTAAATACTTTTTCGTTATTTATCCGGCTGTCGTTAAGCAATCCAATTAAACTATGAAACTTACTGTGAACAGTACTCGCCACTTTGTTTAATCGCTCTTGCTGCGAAACCAACATTTTCTTAGTAGTAATAGCCCGCAATTGCTGTTCGGTTACACTTACAATAAAACAAATATGATCACGTATACGCCCATGCTTCTGCTCATCTTGTTCTGGCATATTCAAAATCAATAAACTGACAAGCTCGTAATTAACCAAAATACGATGAGAAAACTCATGTAACCTACCTTTGTTTTTAAGCATTTCAAATAACTCAATCACAATCGGCGAACACACACCGTTTAAAGCAAAGTGCGATTTGGTGTCGTTACATCTAAATTCAATATTACTTTGTAGACCAAATGTCTGTAAGCACTCCACTAATGCCTTACCTAACTCTTCTACATCGTTGACAAAACCGATATTTTCAACATAGTTAACTATTTGACCCATTTCACTGCTATTTGCCATAGCATCAAAAGCGGTTGAGGTAGCTTCTTTTACTTGCTTTTCAAGCTGTTGTTTTTCTATTAATACTTGATTTAACTTATTCAGCTTTTGCTTAAGCTCATCGTGCCCAAACGGTTTTACAATATAGTCTTCAGCACCTACTGAATAACCTTCCATACGTTCCTCAACTGTCCCCCTTGCCGATACAAACATCACTATAATATCTTGTGTTTTAGGGTTCGCTTTGAGCTCTTTACATACTTCGTAACCATTCATTTTTGGCATGCTTACATCAAGTAAGATAACCTGCGGCATATACTCTTCAACCATGCTCAAGCATTCCGGGCCACTCGAAGCCAGCTTAAGTTCAAAATCTAATTCTTCTAGGATTTCTTCTATTATTTCGAGGTTAAATGGTTCATCGTCGACTGCAAGAATTTTAGTTAAAGCCATAATTTTTCGTCCATATAAATCGTGTTCATTAAAACAATTCGGTTATTAGCTACTATTTTTCACTAATTGCTCATCGGCTAAATATTCATCGAGGTTTATTTCCAAAGGAACCTGAATGCTAATGGTTGCCCCACCAAGTTCGTTATTACAGGCTTTTATAGTTCCTTGATGTAAAGAAACAAATTCACGGCACAGCGTAAGTCCTAATCCTGTCCCCCCTGCGCCACTATTTGTTTTGCTACTTTGCACAAATTTTTGAAAAACAGTTTCAAGCTCGTCTTCTGGTATACCTATTCCGCTGTCTATTACTTCAATATTTGCACAACCATTGTCTGTTTCCAATGCAACTTCGATAGTGCTATGTTCTTCGCTAAATTTTAATGCATTACTCAATACGTTTCTAAGTACCTGATTAATTTGCTCTTCATCGCATTGTGCTACAACTGGTGGGTTATCTGATTTAAATGCAATCTTAATATCTTTTTCTATGGCAATCCCAGCAACATCATCAATGCTTGTTTTAACAATAGTCGTTAAATCGCATGCTCGCGGGTTAAATGGGAATTTACCTACATCTAATTTCGACAAATCGAGTAGATTGTTAAGTAATGACAGTAGCCTTTGCCCACTTGATTCTATTCGGGTTAAATATTTTAAAAGTTTATCTTTACTAAAATCATCATCTTGAAGCTTACTGATACCAAAGCGTGAAAAACTTAGTATAGAATGCATAGGGGTTCTTAGCTCATGTGACATATTCGCCAAAAACTCTGATTTGCTTAAATTAGCTGCTTCAGCAATGTTTTTCGCATGCTCAAGTTGCGAAGTCCGCGCTCTGACCTGCTCTTCTAAAAGATCTTTGGCCTCAAGTAATAAATCTTCTTTTTGTTTTAAATGGGTTACGTTTTTAAAAATAACCGCTAATGCTATTTCACCATGATGATCAATTTCATTAAACGAGCCGACAAGTGGAATTTTACTGCCATCTTTATTGACTAGGTGTAAGTCGCAACTAAATTGCCGATTACTGTTTAAAGTCAATATTTTATCTTTTATTGCCTTTACTGAATCGTCATCTAAAAAGTGAAATAACGAGTGAGCAATGAGCTTTTTAAACGGTAAATTAAACAGCTTTAAGCACGCGTCGTTAGCCTCTACTATTTTGCCTTTACGTTCAAAAAGTAAGATTGGATCGGGAGTATTTTTAAAAATTACTTGCAGCAAACTGTCTTTTTCAATAAGTACATCGACTGTATCTTGTAGTCTTTCAACTAGCTCTGCGTTATGACGTTTTAGCAATTCGGTTTGCCACAACTTATGTACTGCTTGTAATAACACATTGTCGTCGAGCGGCTTAATTAAAACGTCTTCAACACCTTGGCGAATTGCTTCAATCATAGAAACCTGAGCAGGACGCGAGGTTAATAATAAGCAGCGGCTATGCGGCTGTATCTGCTTAAGGCTGGTAAATATATCTAAGCCGAGCCCTTCTTTTAAACTAAAATCACTAATTAAAATATCAATCATTCTGAGTTTGGCAATATTAAGTGCCTCATCATGATTTGTAGCTGTGTATACCTCTATATGTGCACCCACTAAACTACTTTTTAGCATTTCTAAACGCTCACTAACATGATCAACCAACAAAATTGTAGGCAGTTTAAAAATATGATCAGGTCCTATTTCTAATAGATCTTCAATAAATGAAGTGATTTCTTTATTAGAAAAAAATGGATAAATAATAGTGGCATCTGGAACAAGCTCGTTTAATTTACCAAATGCATCAAGCAATTCACCACTTTCAGCCTTGGGAGCTAAAAGTAAAAATGATTGTCGGGTCGCTTGTTTTACCAACGAAGCAACCAGATTTGTTGGTGTCCCTTGTGAAAAGGCAAGCATATCGTACGCATCTATGTTGCTGCTTTGATCAAACATAGAATAATGAACTAATTCAACTTCACAACCAATTAGCTCAAGCAGTACTTTTAAGCGCATAGCAATCATGCTACTGCTATCAATAATAAGTATTTTTTGCGCCATTTATGTACACTTTTAAGAATTAATTAAACACCTTTTCAGCATAGTATAGAATTTTTGGTTTGGCATAATCGTCTACATAAATGTAATTTTTGCTTGCCTATGATTGTGGGATTACATTAAATGCTTACCAAAAATAGTCAGGCTGTACAGCTGGTTATCCATCCTTGCAACATTGGGCAACTCTCCCCATACTGCAAAATCAAAATGCTTAAATAATTTAATGCTTGGTTCGTTATGGCTAAAAATAAATCCGAGTAACACTTCAATATCGAGCTTTTTTGCTTGTTGTTGTGCAAATTGCATCAACTTTTTACCCAACCCTTTTCCTTGGGCTGCTGATGTAATGTAGATGCTTAGTTCAACGGTGCCATCGTAAGCTGGGCGCCCATAAAACGATTTATAACTAACCCAGGCTAATACTTGGTCATTTTCGCAGTAAACAAAAATAGGTCTTTGAGCTGTATGGCTATCAAACCAAGGTTGTTTGTCAGCAACGGTTACTTCTTCAGTATCGGCGGTTACCATTCGACTAGGGATAGTTTCATTATAAATGGCAACAATAGCAGTTAAATCATCAGGTTTAGCTAAACGTATAGTCATAGAAAATAAGTAAAATTGATCAATTTCGCCTATAGTAGCGTATGATAAGTTACATAAACACCCATCAAATCGCGTTCAAGGTAACCGCATGATAAGAAAATTAATATTCGGATTAACACTGGCTCTAGGCTGTGTATCTGTAACCACCAATGCAGCAGACACTAATAGCCCTTCAGCAAAGACAGATACCTGCGATGACTTCACAAATGTGTCACTGAGAAAGCTTCGTTCAACCGAAACGCTTAATCTATGTGAATTTAAAAATAAGCCACTGTTGATTGTTAACACTGCCAGCAATTGCGGCTTTACTTCTCAGTTTGAAGGGCTAGAAACGCTATACAAAAAATATAAAGAGCAAGGCTTGGTGGTGCTCGGTTTTCCATCTGACGATTTTTTTCAAGAAGAAAATGACGAAAAAGATACGGCTAAAGTCTGTTATGTAAATTACGGCGTTACCTTTCCCATGTTAGCCACCAGCGCAGTGCGTGGCAGCGATGCCAACCCTATTTTTAAGCACTTAAATGCAAAAACTAGTTCACCTAACTGGAATTTTTATAAATACGTGGTTTCGGCAGATCGTCAAACCGTGACTCGCTTTAACAGCCGCGTCAAACCCGATTCAGCAAAATTAGAAAGCGCCATCAAAAGTGCATTTTAATTTTGTGTTTTCAGTTTAACCTTACTAAGATGTTGCTTAGTAGATAAAAAACTAAACTTATAAATAGGAGATTTTATGGCAGTAGCAAGTGCAAGGCACATACTCGTAGACAGTGAAGCACAATGTTTAGACCTTAAAGATAAAATTGAGCAAGGTGAAGACTTTGCAGAGCTGGCTAAATTGCACTCTAATTGCCCTTCAGGTCAAGATGGTGGCGCATTAGGTGAGTTCGGACCTGGTATGATGGTTCCTGAGTTTGATAAGGTGGTTTTTTCAGCGCCACTTAACCAAGTACAAGGTCCTGTTCAAACACAGTTTGGTTACCACTTATTAGAAGTAACCAGCCGCTCAGAGTAAGCAAATCGATTTACTAATAAAGCCGCATTAGCGGCTTTTTATTTATGTGGAGTTGGCAAAAGCCCCAATATGCAATTATTTGGCTCTATTTCTTCCCCTTATGTTCGCCGTGTCAGAATTTGGGCACAACAAAATAACTGTGAGCTTGAGTTTATAAATCTCGACATTTTTTCAAGCGATGATCGTTCTTTAATGATGTCGCACAACCCGGCAGCTAAAATCCCTATCTTAATTGATGACTCGCTTAACTTAAGCGACTCAAACAATATACTGCGTTACTTACTTGAAAAAACACAGCAGAACCCGCTAACTTGGCCGCAAGAGCATTTTTTAACTAGCATCAACGCCTGTAACGATTCATTGGTTGAGTTATTGATATGTCAGCGTTCTGGGTTTGACACGCAAGCTGATAAACTATTTTTTAATCTGCAAAATGAGCGGATTGCGCAAACTTTAGACTATTTAAATGATCATTTAAACGATGATGAATTTAAAAGCTGTGAATGCCTCAACATCAGTTTATACTGCTTGCTAGATTGGATCTGCTTTCGTGAACTCACTGATTTTAGCGCGCAGCCGCAGTTAGTTAAGTTTTATGAAGCGTTTAGTCAGCGTCAAGCGGCTAAAAATACCAACCCTCGACTCAAATTTTAAAAGGTGAACACATGAGCGATATCGAAATTGAATCACAACTAGTTAGCTTTGTAGAAAAAGTACGTGTTAGTGAGCAGATCTGGGCACTGGGTGCACAAGATGGTGGCTTTGTTGTATGTGAATCAAATCAGTTTGACGACACCGATGTACTTTTACTGTGGGAATCAGAAGACGCAGCAAAAGAGCAGTGTAAAGAAGAGTGGAAAGACTACAGCCCAGTAGATATCAACCTAGATGAATTTTTAGATGATTGGGTTGAAGACCTTAAATCAGATGATGCATTGGTCGGTTTAAATTGGAATGACGATCAAGTGTGCGTAGAAATTGAACCCGTTGGTTTAGCTCGCGCTTTAAGTGAATAAGTTTTAACTGTTTATTTGCTGGCACACCCCCAATTAACAACAACGATTAGTTGGGGTATAAAATAATAAAAACTGTCAAGGTACTGCGTTGAAAACCCATCTTGGTCGTCGTCCATTCTCAGCTATGGAGCTACATACGCTCTATACCGGATATATTTATAGTGATACTCGGCTTGCCCGCGAACAAGCTAAGCACTGGCACTTTTGGCTGCCTTTAATTGCGTACTACAGTGGCGCTTATAGTGATGAAATTGGCCATTTAACCCTAGATGACTTGGTGGTTAAAAATAACATTCTCTGCTTTAGCTTTCATACTCATGGTAAAATTAAACCCCGTTTAATTCCTGTACATAACGCCCTTATTAAGGCCGGACTTAATGATTATTTAGCCTACGTAAAAGCGCAAAAACACACACGTTTACTGTTTGACCTCCCAGCAAAAACAGGACGCTACAGTGAAAAAGTACGCATTTGGTTTTCAGGCGAGGGCGAACGTGCGGGGTATTTGCAAAAATGTGCAATTCCTTCCGTGGATCAACTCGGAATGAAAACCGCGATTAGTAGTTTGCGGCTTAACTTTGAGCAGCAAATTCGTATTTATGCCCTGCAAGCAGGCTCTAAAGACTGCTTCAATTACTTAATGGGCTTTAATGATTACTCTGATGAGCATTTTGCCGATACCAAATTGCTTAATACCGTTTTACAACAAATTCGTGTTATCAATTCCTACACCCATTGGCAGCGGTTTTTAGCACGAGATAGCCACTGACAAACTTTGTTACTCTTTTCCTTATTGTTGTTCGCTTACTCTAGCAAAAAAAGCTGTTAGGATGGAGTGTACTCACTCTTCTAACAACAAAAATCTAGGGATAACTATGTTTTTTAAAAGCCTCTTAACCGTGAGCGTTGCGCTTGCGATGAATGCTGCTAACGCTAATGAATTCGTCATTGAAAAACTCGCAAAGCCAAGTTCACAAAAAGTTGCTTTAACGCTCGACCCAAGTCAGGATACTTTTACAGGAATGACTGAAATCAGTTTGGAGGTGCTTAAACCAACACACTACATTGAACTTAATGGTGTTGATTACGCAACCAAAATGGTTCAACTATTGGGTGAGCAAAACTGCGACTTAAACAGCGAAATGCTTAAAACCGGTAAAGTTAAATTTAGCTGCGAAGAGCAAATTCAGCCGGGTAAATACACTTTAAAAATTGATTTCTCAGCGCCATATAATCGCCAAAGTGTGGGGCTATATAAAACCCTAGATCAAGGCGTTCCTTATCTTTTCACCCAATTTGAAATGAGCGATGCCCGTCGAGCGTTTCCTGTATTTGACGAACCAAGCTATAAAATTCCATTTCAGTTAACTATTACCGCCCCCACTTCACAAAAAGTGTATTCAAATACACCTGAGTTAAAAACGACAGTGAATGGCGATATGACTACCCATTACTTTGATAAAACGCCACCAATTCCATCATACTTAGTAGCTATGGCTGTAGGCCCGTTTGAAGAGCTAGAGATTAAGGGTATGCCAATTCCTGGCCGTGTAATTACTCCACAGGGTAAAATTCATTTAGCACAGTATGCAAAAGAGAATATGCCTAAAGTACTGGGCGCACTTGAAGAGTACTTTGGTATTCCTTACGTATATAAAAAGTTAGATTCAGTGGCTGTTCCAGAGTTTCCGTTTGGGGCAATGGAAAACTCAGGTTTAGTGACTTACCGCGAAGATATTCTTCTGGTTGATTTAGAAGCTGCAACGCGTAGTAAAAAGCAACGTAATGTCTCTATTATTGCCCATGAATTAGCTCACCAATGGTACGGTAACTTAGTGACTATGAAGTGGTGGAACGACTTATGGTTAAACGAAGCGTTTGCTAGCTGGATGGCAGCAAAAATTACTAAGCAACTTAACCCTGAGTTTGAATCACACCTAGATTTACCACAAAACAATGTAATGGCGTTAGATGCTCGCTTAAGCACTAAGCCAATTCGTAAACCAATTAAAACTGAAGCCGATATTATGGACGGTTTAGGCCTTGCATACAGCAAAGGTAGCTCAGTACTGGCGATGGTTGAAAATTGGATTGGTGAAGATGCATTTCAAGCTGGTATTCAAAATTACTTAAAAGAGTTCTCATATAAAAATGCCGAAGCCGCCGATTTATGGGAAGCACTCGGTAAGGCTTCAAATAAAGATGTGGCGAGTGTTTTAAAATCATTTATTGAACAATCGTCATTTCCTTTAATCAAGGTTGATCAGCAAGGTAAAATTATCACTATTTCGCAAAGCCGTTTTGCTAATGCCGGTGTTGATGCTCCAGCCCAACTTTGGAATGTACCCGTTGCCATTAAGTACGGTAAAGGCGATAAAGTAAAAACTGCCAGTGTATTACTTAATAAACAAAACCAAACGCTAGAGTTAGATTTTGAGCCAGAGTGGATATATCCAGACCAAGGTGCGCTAGGTTACTACCGCTGGGTCATGGACGATGCGCAATTTAACGCACTAATTGATAATGCAGCAAGCGTATTAAACGACCGCGAGCGCCTTGCATTGTTATCAGCTACTGACGCCTTACTTGACGCAGGTGTAATTTCTGCGGCTAAGCTGATGCAAACGCTTGAAGTATTTGCCAGTGATAGTCATCCACGCGTAGCTAACACTGCTTTAGGTTATTTAGCATCTCAGCAACGTACCTTTAAAGACGATAGCAACAAAGATTTATGGCCTACATTTATTCAAAATGCAGTCATGCCTGCCGCTAAAAAATATGGCCTAGAAGCAAAAATGGGTGAGGATGGCGCTATTGCTCAACTGCGAGCTGCGGTGGTATCACGCTTAGGCTTTGATGGTGAAGATAAAAATGTGATCAATAAAGCTAAGCAGCAAACAGCTGCTTACTTAAAAGATCCACAAAAAGTAGACCCTTATTTAGCGGGTACTTACTTACGTCTTGCGGCTTTTCATGGTGATAAAGCGCTGCTTGATCAGTTTATGGCAACCTTTAAAACCACTAAAGATCCACAAGTTCGTACCAATATGTTGGCAGCAATGGGTTATTTTGGTAAACCTGAACTCCAAAAAGCAGTGCTTGCATATAGCTTAACCGATGAAGTAACCGCTTCTGATATGCGTACTATTTTATCGGGGCAAAGTTACACCGATGAACGCCAAGCACTCTTTATTGATTGGATATATAGCAACTACGATAAAGTAACAGCAAGTTTGCCACCATTTTTTGTGCCTAACTTACCTTACTTTACTACTGCTAGCTGTGATGCTGAAAGTTTAGCGACAACGCAAACGTTCTTTGACGCTAAACTTGATGACGTACCTGGCTATGCGCGCACATTAAGTAAGCTTGCAGAAAGTACGAATGACTGTATTGCACTTAAAAACCGTGAACTCAAATCAGTAAATAGCTTTTTGAATAGTAAATAAACTAAAGGTTAAAGGCTAAAGGCTAAAGGCTAAAGGTTAAAGGTTAAAGGTTAAAGGTTGAAGATTTTATCTTGCACCTTTTGCCTTTAGCCCTGCACCATTCTATTAACCACCAATAATCATCGTTAGCTTAGCTATAAACTCTTTTGCCGCTTGTTCAGAGTTAATTTTAAAAGCGACACCATAATGAATAGGCTGTGCGCTTTTATAAATACGAGTGGGAAAACGGGTCATTTCACTACTATGAAAATAGCCTTGAGTACGCACAACCCCATCAATATCAGTAAAGTCATCACTAAACACTTCAAATGCAGGACGGATCACAATTTTGCCTTTCCCCGTTTCGGCATGGGTGTAAAACGCTTCTTTAGAGTTTGCTAGCATATACTCAGCAATGTTTTTTATTTTAAAATTACTTCTACACTCTAGTTTTATCAGCTGCTCTGTTAACTCGTCTGCGCTAAATGCCACGTGACTTTCCTTTTTATTTAATAGTTAGGGTCAGACTAACTCATGCATGAGTGAAAGTCCGAAATTTATTATTTAGTGTTTATTTAACACTACATACAAACGCTAATTGCTGATTTTTATAACTCAACCGGCTAATTTCAGTATCGCAATATTGGCTTAAATCAAGCCATTGAGATATGTCAGAACCTGCTGTTAGTTTTCGTTGATAGATACGGTTTTTAATTGCGTAAGCAATGGTATTTTCATCTTTTAAGATGAAGTCTTGTACTTGGTTTGGCAACCTAAGGATGTTGCTTACCTGCTTGGTTTGAGGGTCAAAACGGGCTAACTGGTGCTGGCCATTTTTACTATGACTAAATAAAAATTCACTTTGCGATTTATCGTAAATAAGTGTGCGACCAATGTTATTTGCAACAACTTCACCTTTAGCCGCAACAACCGAGGTATATTGTAATGTATGTGGCTCACCTAAAATAAACATCACTAAATCGTTGTTATTACCCCAAGCGTGATAGCCCACAGGCTCAATCCAATCAAAAATACGACTTGGCGCCTGCTCTGTGCTCAGCGGATATTGCCATAATTTTTGTTTGCCATCTTCTTCAACCACGATGGCAGATAAACTATCACTACTCGGTGTTACTGTTGGCGAATACTCACTTACAGCTGTATTGGTGATCATAGAGGTTTGTTTTGATGATAAATCGTAAAGCGCAATATCAGTTTGGCTCTGATTATTACTGATTAACTCACGCGTATAATAAAGGCCCGTATCGGTTAAGTGGGGCTGATTGTTGTAGCTAGTTTTATCACTAACAATGCTTACGCGTATGCCATGCGGAGTATTTAAATCGGCAAGCAGTATTTGACTTTTAGGCATATTTGCTTGGGCAACGCCCAATGTTAAAGCATTAATTGTTATTAGCCCTAACAACGGTTTGATCAGTTTCATGCTTTCTCTCGTTTTAATTTTAAGCACCTCATGATAACGTTATTTACTGATGACGTCACTTGACCTAGCTTAGTAAGGTCTTTATAACAAACGGGTCATAAAAAAGAGAACAAACATGTCAGCTAAACACCCTATTATTGCAATCACCGGCTCATCTGGAGCAGGCACTACAACCACCACCAATGCCGTGAAGCATATTTTCCGCAGCCTCGATATCAATGCTGCATTTATTGAAGGTGATAGCTTTCATCGTTACACACGTCCTGAAATGGACAAGAAAATTCGAGAAGCCCAACAAGAAAGTAAACACATAAGTTATTTTGGCCGAGAAGCCAATGACTTTGGTGCATTAGAAGACTTATTTACCAAGTATGGTGATACAGGCGAAGGTAAACTGCGTCGTTATTTACATACCTTTGATGAGGCCGTACCTTATAACCAATTACCTGGAACATTTACTCCTTGGCAAGAGCTTGAGCAAAATACAGATTTAATGTTTTATGAAGGCTTACATGGCGGCGTAGTCGACGAAGATCATGATGTTGCTAAGCATGTTGATTTACTCATAGGCATGGTACCAATTATTAACCTTGAGTGGATCCAAAAGCTTATTCGCGATACCTCTGAGCGAGGCCATTCTCGTGAAAAAGTAATGGACTCGATTGTGCGCAGTATGGATGACTACATTAATCATATAACGCCGCAATTTTCTCGTACCCATATTAACTTTCAGCGAGTACCCACCGTTGATACCTCCAACCCATTTAGCGCAAAAGATATCCCCTCCCTTGATGAAAGCTTTGTCGTTATTCGCTTTAGGGGTATTGATGACGTTGATTTCCCGTATTATTTACGCATGATTGAAGGCAGCTTTATGTCGCGGATCAATACGCTTGTGGTACCCGGTGGCAAAATGGGACTCGCTATGGAGCTAGTGCTTACGCCACTGATCAAAGATATTATTTTGAAAAAACGCGCCTTAGCAAAATTAGCCCCACCTGAAATTCCTATTTAAGTGTATCGATAATCTGTTAGAGACTTTTTGGTTTAGAAGATCTAACAACATACAATGATCCTATGGAGCTGATCATTTCTTTTATCAAGTGATCGCAAATACATTCTGCTCTTTTTTGTTTAGTCTAACTCACGTACACTGCTGATTTTAAGTATGATGAGAGTAGTATGTCGCAAGCCATTAAAATTGTTGTCGGGTCTAAAAACCCAGTAAAAGTAAATGCCGCTAAACACATTTTTGCGATGTATTTCCCTGAGCATATAATTAAATGTAGTGGCGTACACGCCCCCTCTGATGTACCCGAACAGCCTATAGGCGAAGAACAAACGTGTTTGGGAGCGCAAAACCGAGTTAACTACTGTAAAGCACAGCATCAAGCAGACTACTACATAGCGATGGAAGGCGGCGCAGCGCAATTTAGCTATGGTGCAGCAACCTTTGCCTATGTTGTTATTGATGACGGCGCACAGCAAGTTACAGGACGAAGCAGTAACTTACCTTTGCCTTCTGTTTTTTATAAAGCATTGCTGCAAGGTGAAGAGCTCGGAGATGTGATGGATAAGGCTTTTAATACCACCAATATTAAGCAGCAAGGGGGTGCTATTGGTTTATTAACTGATCATCATGCAACACGAGAAAGTACCTATACTCAAGCGCTGACTCTCGCCATGGCCCCTTTTCTTAATCCCACTTTATATAATCAATAACGGATGTTTTAATGAAGTATAACTACGTATTATTTGATGCCGACGAAACCTTATTTAGCTTTAATGCCTTTGCTGGCTTACAAAAAATGTTGGCTGCTTATGACATGGATTTTACCAAAGCAGATTATGACCATTACCAAAACACCAATAAGCCACTATGGATTGCCTATCAAAATAACGAAATTACCGCAAACCATCTGCAAGTAACTCGTTTTAGTGAGCTGGCAAATAAACTTGATGTACCAGCCCAGCAGCTCAATGATGATTTTTTATCGGCAATGGCTGAAATTTGCATGCCTTTACCCGGTGCGGTTGAATTATTAAACGCCCTTAAACCTCATGCCAATTTAGGTATTATCACTAATGGCTTTTCTCAGCTGCAAGCACGTCGTTTAGCGCATACTGGGCTGCAAGATATGTTTGATTGGCTGGTAATTTCTGAAAAAGTAGGTATTGCTAAACCTGCAAAAGAGATATTTGAGCACACCTTTAATTTAATGGGGAATCCACCTAAAGAGCAAATTTTAATGGTAGGTGATACCGCCAGCAGTGATATTCTTGGTGGACAAAATGCAGGCATAGACACCTGCTGGTTACAGCACCCTGGAGTAATCTTACCTGAAGGTATTAAGCCAACGTACCAAGTCACTGAGTTAAAACAGTTACAAACTATTTTAGGTCTGTAATACCTGACTGATTGTGCTGACAAACAGCCAAAAAAAATGACGCTAATTAGCGTCATTTTTTATAACTGTATGTAAGCGATTAACTGATTAGGCGTTTGCTAATTCAAGGCCGGGTGCAGGCATCGAAACAGGCGTTTCAAAGGTTGCCCACTCCCATGCTGACTCGGTTGCCATAATTTTGCGTAGTAACTTGTTATTCAAATCATGACCTGATTTAAATGCAGTTACTTTACCTAAAAGGTTATGACCTGTCATAAACATGTCACCTACACAGTCTAGTATCTTATGCTTGACGAACTCGTCTGGGTAACGCAGACCGTTTGGATTTAAAACTTTAAATTCATCAAGTACCACTGCACTATCCATGCTACCACCTAGTGCAAGGTTATTAGCATGCATGTATTCAATATCTTTCATAAAGCCAAAAGTACGCGCACGGCTGATTTCTTCAGTGAAGCTTTGTGCGGTAATATCTAAACCAATACGTTGGCGGCTTTCATTAATTGCAGGGTGATCAAAGGCAATTTCAAAATCGATATGGAATCCGTCGTAAGGTTCTACTTCGGCCCATTTGTCGCCTTCTTCAATACGTACTTTTTCTTTAATACGAATGAAGCGTTTTGCAACATTTTGCTCTTCAATGCCGCCTTTTTGTAATAAATAAATGAATGGCAATGCACTACCATCCATTATTGGAACTTCTGAGCTATCAAGTTCAACAATTAGATTGTCGATACCCATGGCCGCAACAGCTGCAATTAAATGCTCAGTAGTTGATAAGCGAACACCATCTTTGTTGATTAAACAGGTACACAATTGCGTATCACCAACGGCTTCAGGTGTTGTTTCAAAATCAACAACCGGATCAAGGTCGACACGACGAAATACAATCCCAGTATTTGCGCTCGCAGGTCGGAGAGTTATTGTGACCTTCTCACCTTTATGAAGTCCAATTCCTATGGCTTTGACTACTTGTGCAATCGTACGCTGTTTAATCATAGGTTCGCTCACTTTAAGTATATATTACAGTTAGACGGCGGAGTGTAACATAAATACGGTATAACTACAATATTTGTTCACATTTCGCACAAAAGTACTGTTTTTAATTAGTCTGCTTGTTTACGTAAAAAAGCAGGAATGTCGAAATAATCGCCACCCTCAGACTTATCTGTTTTATTAGCACTACTTGACGACGTATTCGTTGCTGAACTTGAAGAGCTAGTCGATGTGCTGCTTTGCTCTTTTGATTCAGTTTGCGATGTCGTTGCAGGCTCTTCAGTCGCACTTGTGCCTTGGCTTGCAAAGCTAGGTACGTACATGCTGCTGCTTGTTTGTGTGCTTGAGCTAGTTACATCAGAACCTGACGCTTTTTTGAAACCGTTATCTACAATACCAAACTGTGGACGACGATCGCCGCCTAAGCCAGTTGCAACCACGGTTACACGTAGCTCATCCGTCATTTCTGGGTCAATTACCGCGCCAACAACAACCGTTGCGTTTTCAGACGCTAGCGCCTTAACGTGATTACCCACAATTTCAAATTCTTCAATCGCGATATCCATACCCGCAGTAATGTTAACCAAAATGCCTTTAGCACCGGTTAAATCTACGTCTTCTAAAAGAGGGCTTGAAATAGCAGCTTCTGCTGCTTCTTGTGCACGATCAGGACCCGATGCAGATGCTGTACCCATCATCGCCGTGCCCATTGCAGACATAACAGTACGTACGTCGGCGAAATCCACGTTAATTAGACCCGAGCGAGTAATTAACTCAGCAATACCTTGTACCGCACCAAACAATACGTCATTTGCTTTAGCAAATGCATCCAGTAAAGTTGTTCCTTTACCCAATACTTTTAGTAACTTGTTATTTGGAATAGTGATTAACGAGTCCACAATTTCAGATAGTTCGCTAATACCTTGCTCTGCAGCAGCGGCACGCTTTTTACCTTCAAAATCAAACGGACGGGTTACCACAGCAACAGTTAAAATACCCAGCTCTTTAGCAATTTTAGCCACGACTGGCGCAGCACCGGTACCTGTACCGCCGCCCATACCTGCCGCAATAAACACCATATCAGCGCCTTCAAGGCTAGCACGGATGGTTTCGGCGTCTTCTTCAGCCGATTCACGACCTACTTCTGGGTTAGCCCCCGCACCTAACCCAGAGGTTATTTGCGTGCCTAATTGTACTGTTACATCAGCGGCTGAATTACGTAATGCTTGCGCATCCGTATTGGCTGCGATAAAACGAACGCCTTCTATTTGTTGTTTTACCATGTGCTCAACTGCGTTACCGCCGCCACCGCCTACACCGATTACTTTTATTACAGCTTCTTCGCTGTGTTGTTCCATTATATCAAACATATTTACTCTCCGACTTGAGTACTAAAACTCGCCTTGAAACCATTTTGTGATGCGGTTCCACCAATTATTATTATCATCCGCTTTCGACTTTTGTGCATTCATCGACTGCATAGTACGCCCGTATTGTAACAAACCTACAGCGGTTGCGTACGATGGATCATCAACATAATCAGTTAAACCTACTACACCAATTGGTTTACCTATTCTTACTGGCATCTGAAAAATATCTTCAGCCACTTCCATTGCGCCAGTCATTTTAGCAGTTCCGCCAGTAATGACGAGACCTGCTGCAATTTGGTCTTCTAATCCTGAGCGACGAATTTCTTCCATCGCCAGTTCAAATAATTCTCTAAAACGTGGCTCAACCACTTCAGACAACGTATGCCTAGACATCAGTCTTGCTGGTCGCCCACCTACGCTTGGCACTTCAATCGTGTCTTCGCTGCTCGCCATTTGGCTACTTGCACAGGCATATTGTACTTTGAGTGACTCTGCATGTGATATAGGTGTACGAAATATTTTTGCAATATCACCGGTTACTTGGTTGCCCGCCACCGGAATAACCGCAGAATGACGCAGTGCACCATTAATATAAATAGTGATATCCATAGTACCACCACCGATATCTAGCACCGCAACACCTAGCTCTTTTTCATCGTCCGTCAGTACGGAGTAACAAGAGGCAAGTGCAGTGAATATAAGTTGGTCAACTTCAAGCCCACAACGTTCAACACATTTTTCTATATTTTTAGCCATGTCGTTGGAGCAGGTAATAATGTGCGCGCGTGCTTCCATACGCACACCACTCATGCCGAGTGGGTTTTTAATCCCCTCTTGCATGTCAATGCTGTACTCTTGTGGCAAGGCATGCAACATTTTGCGTTCAGCTGAAATTGGTACTGAGCGAGCAATATGGATTACATTTTCAATGTCTTCATCGGTTACTTCAGTATTATTAATAGCGACAACACCGCTTTCGTTCTGACATTGAATATGTTTGCCAGAAATACCCAAATAAACCGAGCTAATACGACAATCAGCCATCAATTCAGCTTCATCAATTGCGCGGCGAATAGACTCAGACACTAAATTTAAATCGTTAACGCCGCCTTTATCCATTCCATAAGATACTTGGCTCCCCACGCCAACAATGCTGAGCTTGTTATCTGTGGTGATTTCACCTACCGTGGCCACTACTTTCGAAGTGCCTACGTCTAATCCAATCACTAGGTTTCTTTCTGCTGACTTAGTCATGCCTTACTCTTTATTATAATTGCTGTTCTTGCATTGGCTTATAGCTCACTGCAAGGCCGGTATCGTAGCGTAAATCAATTGCATCTATTTGTGCATCAGCACGTTGTTCTATGCGTGAATAAACGTCTATAAAACGCTGTACACGCTTGGCTTTATCCTTGCGCCCTAAATTTAAACGCACGCCATTATCTAACCAAAGTTGCCACGAAAACCGCTCAGATAGCGCAAGGCTAGTGAGCGTTAGTGCATTTACTTTAAGCATTTCATCAAACTGTTTAAACGCTACCCATGCTTCTTTTTCACTGCCTTCTGGCCCATATAACTGGGGTAATGTGGCACTTAATTTATCACTTTTAGCCTCAAACGCATCACCGCTTTGGTTAATCAATAAATCACTGTTCCAGTGAGCGACCGCTTGATGCTCTACCACGTAAACTTGGATAGTATCAGGCCATTGCTTTCTTACCGATACCGTTGCAACCCAAGGTAGTTCTTGCACTAAATGCTGAACATGCTTTACGTTTAACTCAAAAAAGCTACTTAAATCCGCTTTTTTTATCGCGGTAGTTATTGCTTTTTCATCAGTGTATTTGGGACTCCCCAACACCGTTAGATGCTTAATTTGCGCATCTTTATTTGCAACTAACCAATGGGAAACCCCATTGGTTATTTCAATTAACCCAATCACCACAGCCAGAAAAAAGCTCACTCCAAAAATCAGCGACCAGTTAAGTTGCTGTTTTAGTTGCTGCGCTTTCTCTAAAAAGGGATGCATATTAAAGGGTTTGCTCCAAAATGCGAACAACTAATTGCTCAAAACTTGCCCCATTGGCTTTTGCAGCCATTGGCACCAATGATTTTTCTGTCATGCCTGGCACTGTATTTACTTCCAACAAGTAAAATTGGCCTTGCTGATCTTGCATTGCATCGACGCGACCCCAGCCACTTGCACCCACCAAATCAAACGCATCTAGTGCCATTGCTTGTAGTTTTTGGGTATCCGGTTGTGATAAATCAGCAGGACAATGATATTGTGTCGTACTTGACTGATATTTAGCTTGGTAGTCATAAAAACCATTTGGCGTGCTCATTTCAATCACAGGTTGTACTTCATCACCAAGCACCGTAATTGTAAATTCGCGCCCCGAGATCCACTGCTCTACCAATACTTGGCTGTCGAACTTAAATGCATTGCTGAGCGCATCTTCAAGCTCTTCTGCAGAGCTTGCTTGTGCCATACCAATACTTGAGCCTTCGTGCGATGGTTTTACCATCACTTTTTTAAATTCATCGATAATTGCTTTAGCATCAAAGCCTTTTTTAGCATCAACTACCGCATAAGGTGCTGTGCTTAAGCCTGCCGATTTAAACAAGTGCTTACAACGAATTTTATCCATTGCTAATGCTGAACCCAGTACATTACTGCCGGTGTAAGGCAAGTTCATAAACTCTAAAGCACCTTGTACTGTGCCATCTTCACCACCTCGGCCATGCAGCGCAATAAAAACGCGATCAACATTTAAGTCTTTTAATTCCCACAATGAACGATTTTGAGGGTCAAACGCAATCGCATCAATGCCACAGGCAAGAAGTGCATTAAGGACTGCTTGACCAGATTTTAATGACACGTCGCGCTCTGCTGAGTTTCCACCTAGCAGCACCGCTACTTTACCAAACTGGGAACTTACCTGTGTCATACTTCACCTTGCTTTAATTTTTCTATCGACATATTTGTTGCTGCTAAACTTTTAACTAGCTGACCTATGTTACCTGCGCCTTGCGTAAGTACTAAGTCATTATTTTGTAGGCAGTTAGCAAGTACACCTGCAAGCTCTGAGCTTGAAGCCACATGCAATGGCTCTTTGCCACGCTGGCGTAAACTGCGGCATAAACTCTTACTATCAGCGCCCACAATCGGCTCTTCACCTGCACTGTAAACATCAAGCAATAGCAACTGATCAACCTCAGCGAGTACTTTCACAAAATCTTCGTATAAATCGCGAGTACGGGTATAGCGATGCGGCTGATAAACCATCACTAAACGCTTATCAGGCCAGCCTTCTCGCGCTGCGGTGATGGTAGCTGCCACTTCTGATGGGTGATGACCATAGTCATCTACTAACATCACATTACCGCATTCGTTTTCAAATTCACCATAATGCTGAAAGCGACGGCCAATGCCTTCAAAAGTATCTAATGCCGCTAAAATTGCATGATTAGCTATGTTTTGGTCTTTTGCCACCGCAATCGCTGCGGTTGCATTTAGGGCATTGTGTTTACCTGGCATATTTAACTTGGCGGTTAAACTCTCGCCTTGTTTATTAGTAACAGTAAATTGGCATGTATTGGCTGTTTGGCTAAATTCACTCATTCGATAGTCAGCATCTTGCGATTCACCATAAGTGATAACCGGACGACCAAAGCGAGGGATTAATTCTGCAGCAACGTCTGAATCTATACACACTACAGCTAGCCCATAAAACGGCAGGTTATGAATGAATTCAACATAAGTATCTTTCATTTTTTCTAAGCTGCCGCCGTAAGTTTCCATGTGATCTTCTTCAATATTAGTGATCACCGATACCATTGGCTGTAAATGCAAAAATGAAGCATCGCTTTCATCCGCTTCAGCGATTAAAAAGTCGCTTTTGCCTACTTTAGCATTGCTGCCAGCACTATTTAATAAACCGCCAATAATAAAGGTTGGATCGAGCCCTGCTTGTGCATAGATACTGGCAATTAAACTGGTTGTTGTGGTTTTACCATGGGTACCGGCAATAGCAATACCATGACGAAAACGCATCAGCTCAGCTAACATTTCTGCACGGCGAACCACCGGAATACGCGCAGCTTGCGCGGCTTGAATTTCAGGGTTTGTTTTATCAATTGCACTTGAAACCACCACCACATTAGCGTCTTTTACATTATTTTCATGATGGCCAATAAATACTTCAGCGCCCGCTTGAATTAAACGCTCGGTCATGGCGCTATGCGCTATATCTGAGCCAGTAATACGGTAACCTTCAAAAGCCAATACTTCTGCAATACCGCCCATACCTGCACCACCTATTCCTACAAAGTGAATAGTTTCAATGCGGCGCATCGCAGGGCGTGTATATTTTTCTTTTGCTAATGTCTGTTTCACTTATATTCTCTTATTTGTTACTTGCTCACAGTGCATAGCGACGCTGGCTGTGGCATCTAAAATAGCCTGCTGCTTTGCTTTAGCAGCCATTTTAGTTATTAATAAAGGTTCGGCTAAATAGGGACTTAAAAGTTCAACAATGCTGCGCTGATTAAATTGCCCCTGTGGCATTAATAATGCCCCTTCTGCCATTACTAAATACTGTGCATTTGCTGTTTGGTGATCATCAACCGCATGTGGAAACGGTACAAATACCGCCATTTTACCTGCTGCAGCAATTTCACTAACCGTTAGCGCCCCAGCGCGACAAATCACAATATCGGCCCAGCTATAAGCGGTATCCATATCATCAATAAATTCAGCAACAGTTACTTGTTCATCGCTCATTTGTTGCTGCTGGTAACTTTCGCTCACACTAGCAAAATGGCCTTTACCAGTTTGGTGCCAAACATTAATGGCACAGGTATCATTTAAGCGCTTAAATGCTTCAGGCAGTGTTTGGTTAAGTACTTGCGCACCTAGTGAGCCACCCACTACAAGCATATTGATTGGACTTGATATTTCCCGCTTAGGTATATCAACTACACTCTGACGCACAGGGTTACCCACCAGCTCAGCTTTACCACTGGCAAAAGCACTTGGAAATGCAGCTAATACGCGATTCGCAAATTTCGCTAGCCATTTATTGCTCATACCAGCTACGGCGTTTTGCTCATGAATTACCAAAGGGATACCGAGACTTTTTGCCGCAATACCCGTAGGGCCTGTCACGTAGCCGCCCATAGCTAAAACCACGTCAGGGCGTTGTTGTTTTAATACCTTACGCGCCTGCAATATTGCATTAATAACCATGAATGGCGCTTTAATGAGGCGTTTTAAACCATTACCTCGCACGCCTTTTACATCAATAAAATCAATTTCTATGTTGTGCTTGGGCACGACACTGGCTTCCATTCTATCAGGAGTGCCTATCCAGCTAACTTGCCAACCTTGCTGTTTGAGATAATCAGCAACCGCAATCCCCGGGAAAATATGTCCACCTGTGCCCCCTGCTACAACGACTATTTTTTTACTCATCGTTTAGCTCCCCCCGACGTGGCCTGTTTAGTTGCCATCTTCGTTTCAAAATCTACCCGTAATAAAATACCAGTGGCTATGGTCATCATTAATAAACTTGAGCCACCATAGGAAATAAACGGTAGGGTTAATCCTTTGGTTGGTAATATACCGGCACTGGCGCCTACATTAACCATAGTTTGAAATGCAAACCAAATACCGATAGCTAAAGCTAAATAGCCTTCATATTCTTTACCGTTTTTAAGCGCATTTTGGCCAATTAGTAGCGCTCTAAATACTAATGTCCCTAATACCATTAAAATACTCAATACGCCCATAAAACCGAGTTCTTCAGCAATCACGGCAAAAATAAAATCGGTGTGTGCTTCCGGTAAATATTGTAATTTTTGTACGCTATTACCTAAGCCTTGGCCAAACCAATCACCTTGGCTATAAGCCATCAGTGATTGCACTAATTGATAACCTTTACCAAAAGGGTCATCCCAAGGTTCTAAAAAACCCACCACACGCGCCATGCGATAGGGCTCAAACACAATCAGCCCAACTACCAGCGCAATACCGGTTAAAATAAGTGCAAAAAATTGCCAAAGCTTGGCACCAGCTAAAAACAATAAACCAACTGTAGTAACAAACATCACCACCACGGTTCCTAAATCTGGCTGCATTAAAATAAGCGCTGCATAAACGGCAAATACCGCAATAGGTTTTGCAAAGCCTTTAATGTTTTCTTGTACTTCACTGCGCTTACGCACTAAATAGCCAGCGATATAACTAAAAAAGAATAACTTAGCGAGCTCGGAAGCCTGAATATTAAATGGCCCTATAGGTATCCAGCGGGTCGAACCATTCACTTCTCGCCCCACAATTAGCACTACCAATAACAACACTAAGCCGATTAGTAATAAGTAGGGGTTAGCTTTTTTCCACCACGACATAGGTACTTGAGTACTAATGCAAAATAAACAAAACGAGAGCCCTAAAAAAATACCGTGGCGGATAGTAAAATGATAAATATTGCCAAACAGCCTATCGGCCGTCGGCATTGAAGCACTAGTTACCATCACAAAGCCCACCCCTATTAGCATTAACATGCAATAAAGGAGCGGCACATCATAAAGCTGCGCCGAAGGTTTAGGAGTAAATGCCTCTTTAATATCCGCAAAAGCTATCATGGCAGCTCCTGCAATACACAATGCACAAAATCATCGCCGCGCTGCATATAGTTGTTGTACATATCTATACTGGCGCAGGCTGGGGCTAATAAAACCGTATCGCCTGGCGTACTTAATTGTTTAGCAAGCGCCACAGCTTCAGACATGTTAGTGGTTAAATGACCTTTAGCAGTTAGTGCCACTAACTCTTTTGCATCTTTACCAAAGCAAATGAGGGCTTTAACGTGTTGCTCAACGTAAGGTTTAAGTGCCTCTAAATCCGCGCCTTTGGCATCACCACCAGCAATAACCACTAAGTTTTGTTGTTCACCCGCTAAACTATCAATAGCGGCAATTGTTGCGCCTACATTGGTGGCTTTAGAATCATTAAAATACTTAACGCTATTAAACTCACCCACAAACTGACAACGATGTGCCAAGCCATTAAATTGAGATAATGCAGTTTTATAATGCGCTTTAGTTATTTCAAACGGACTGAGTAACGCCATTACTGCCAATGTGTTTAAATAGTTATGCTTACCAACAACAGCTAAGGTACTTACTGGTAAATAAGCTTCGCCCTTTACCATAAAGTGCGCTTCGTTATTATGCTGCGCTAAGTGGTAATCGCCTTGCGTTTCTCCAAAGCTAACTTGTGATGCTAACGTGCTACTCACTGGGTGTGTTTGTCTATCGTCAGCATTAATAACTAAAAGTTCAGTGCCTTCATATATACTCAATTTTGAATCTATATAAGCTTGATAACTATCATAGCGATCGAGATGATCTTCTGAAATATTAAGCACGGTTGCACTGCTAGCCTTTAAGCTGTCAGTGGTATCAAGCTGAAAACTAGACAGCTCCAGTACAAACACATCAAAGTCACCGTCAAGTAAATCCAGTACAGCTGTGCCAATATTGCCGCCCAGTGCTACTTTATACCCTGCGGTTTTTAATACTTCATAAGCAAGGGTTACTACCGTTGATTTACCATTTGAGCCTGTTACCGCAACAACTGGTTTAGTGTTAATGCGGGCAAATAGCTCAACATCACCAATTATTTCTACACCTGCATTCATTGCCTGTGCAACCGCAGGGGTTTTTAAACTTAGCCCAGGACTAATAATGATCATATCGCAAGCACTGAGTGCCGCATTATTTAAATCACCAAAGTGAGTATTTAAATTAGCGGCATGTTGCTTGAGCCAATCAACACCGGGAGGATTTTCTCGGCTATCGACTACATTGGGCTGTATTCCTTGAGATAATAAAAAGCGCACAATGCCCAGACCGGTTACACCGAGCCCGAGCACTGTTATTTGTTTATTTTTTATCTCGTTTAAATACTGCATTTATCGGATCTTTAATGTCGCAAGGCCAGCGAGCACCAGCACAATAGAAATTATCCAAAAGCGCACAATAACGCGTGGCTCTGGCCATCCTTTAAGTTCGTAGTGATGGTGAATCGGCGCCATTTTAAAAATACGTTGGCCGCGCAATTTATAAGAGCCAACTTGTAAAATTACCGATAGCGCTTCCATTACAAACACGCCCCCCATAATAATAAGTAATAGCTCTTGGCGAACCAGCACAGCAATAATACCTAATGCACCACCTAGAGCTAACGAGCCTACATCGCCCATAAACACTTGTGCTGGGTAGGTGTTAAACCATAAAAAGCCTAACCCTGCACCCACAATAGCGGTACACACCACTACCAATTCACTGGCAAGTGGCAAATGCGGAATATGTAAATAAGCCGAAAAGTTAATATTACCGGTTAAATAAGCAATAATAGCCAGTGCTGCAGCCACCAAAATTGTTGGCACAATAGCCAAACCATCTAGTCCGTCGGTTAAGTTTACCGCGTTTGAGGTGCCCACTAATGCAAAATACGTGATTACGATATAAAACAGTCCTAGCTGCGGCAGTACATCTTTAAAAAATGGCACAACAAGAGATGTCTCTGTCGCTTGGGTACTGGTCATATAAAGTGCAGTTGCTACAACCAATGCAATTACTGATTGCCAAAAATACTTCCACTTAGCAATCAGTCCTTTAGGATCTTTGCGGATCACTTTGCGGTAATCGTCAATAAAGCCAACAATCCCTAATGAACCAATCACAAACAATGTGGCCCATACGTATTTATTAGACAAATCAGCCCACAATAGAGTGCTGGTGAATATTGCCGCTAAAATAAGTAAGCCACCCATGGTCGGCGTACCCGATTTAGATAAATGCGATTGCGGACCATCATCACGTACTGTTTGTCCAATTTGCATGCGCTGTAAACCACGAATTAACTTTGGCCCCAAATAAAGCGACATAATTAATGCGGTCAAAATACCTAAAATGGCACGAAGAGTTAAATACGAAAAAACATTAAAGCCACTATAATATTGAGTTAAATACTCAGCCAGCCAAACTAACATTATGATACTCCATTGATGGCTTGTTGCTGGCCATTAACTAAATCGGTTACTAAAAGCTCCATGCGAGAACTGCGTGATCCTTTCACGACAAGGGTAATTTTTTTATCTACTTTGCTAATACTGTTTTGAATTTGCTGCAGCATTTGCTCACGATTTGAAAAGTGACGATTAGGCAGCTCAAATACATCACTTGCTGACTTACTTAATACACCGAGTGTAAATAGCTCATCAATGCCTTGCGCTAATGCATATTCGCCCACTTCTTGATGATACTTACGAGCATCTTCACCAAGCTCCCCCATATCACCGAGAGCCAAAATACGATGACCTTGAATATCGCTAAGTAAATCAATCGCCGCTTTTACCGATTTAACGTTGGCATTATAAGTATCATCTATAATGGTGAGTGACTCACTGGCTTCAATCAAGTTAACCCGCCCTTTAACTTCACCCATGGTCGCTAGGGCGCTGGCAATTTCTTCAAGCGACACGTCAAACTCACTGGTTAATGCCGCAGCAATAAGCGCGTTGCTAATATTATGCTTGCCTGGCAATGCTAACGTTACCGGTACTCTGTGTTGTTTGGTACATAACATAAAGCTTGCGCGAGCTTGTGCATCTAGGCTGATGTCCTCAGCCCAAATATCCAGCTTTTCACTGCTAGAAAAGCATTTAATATTGCGCGTTGCTAACTTATCAAGCCAATACTGACTAAACTCGCTATCGCAATTAACAATGGCAATGCCATCGTCTTTTAAACCATCGTAAATTTCGCCTTTGGCTTGTGCCACCCCTTGTAAGCTACCAAAACCTTCTAAATGCGCCGCGGCAACATTACATACCACGGCAACATCTGGTTTAGTCATGGCGGTAGTGTAGGCAATTTCACCAATGTGGTTAGCACCGAGTTCAATAACCGCATAACGATGCTGTGGCTCTAATCTCAATAAGGTAAGAGGCACGCCAATATCATTATTAAAGTTGCCTTTAGTCGCTAAAACATCACCTTTACTTGATAAGATAGCAGCACACATTTCTTTTACTGTGGTTTTACCTACACTGCCAGTAATAGCGATAGTTTTAGGTGCAACTTGCGCCATAACCGCTGTTCCAATCGTGCCTAATGCAATACGGGTATCGGCAACTACAAATTGAGCAATGTCGGTATCAACAGCGTGATCAACAATGACTCCAATAGCACCTTTTTGTTTTGCTTGCTCAATAAACTTATGACCATCAAAGTTAGGGCCTTTAAGTGCCAAAAACACTTCACCATCACATAAAGTACGGGTATCGGTGTTTATATTTATTACTTGACGATTATCACCTTGATAATCGGTTGCTAGCACATTAGCTAGCCAATCAAAATCCATTGGGATCATGCTTGAGACCCTCTTACTGCTTGTTTTAATTGTTGTTGTACAAATTGGCGGTCGCAAAAATCAATGCGTTTGTTACCTATAATTTGATAGTCTTCATGCCCTTTACCGGCAATTAAAATAACCTCACCGGCTTTTGCGTTATCTATAGCAAATTGTATTGCAGCACCACGGTCGGCCTCTAAATGGGCGTTTTGTGGGTGTGTTAATCCTGCAGCTACATCATTAATAATTTCATTGGGATCTTCTGAGCGCGGGTTATCACTGGTAATGATCACTTTATCTGCAAACTGCTCAGCGGCTTGTGCCATTAGTACACGTTTACCTTTATCTCTGTCGCCGCCGCAACCAAATACACAACTCACTCCACCTGGTACATGTTGTTGCAGCGCTTGTAACGCTAGTGCGAGTGCATCAGGCGTATGTGCATAATCAACCACGCAAGTAGGCATATTTGGCGCTGTAAATGCTTGCATTCTGCCTGCTACAGGTTGCAAATACTCACACCCTGCCACTAATTGCGTTAATGGGTAACCTAGCGCTAATAATGTGGCTAAAGCAGCGGTTAAATTGTATAGATTAAATTCACCATATAACGGTGATTTTATGGCAATATCACCCCAACTTGTAGTTAATTGCGCCGAAATACCGGTTGCCGAATAGCTAACATCAGAAAAATACACAAACTGAGCGTTTTTAGGGGCTAAGTTTTTACGGCCATAACAAATTAGTTTATTAAAGCTATATTTTTCAATCCATTGCTCTGCTTGTCCGTCATCTTGGTTAAGAATGACATTGGCAGCATCAAAATCACGAAACAGCATCAATTTGGCATCACCGTAACTATCCATGTCACCATGATAATCTAGATGATCACGAGATAGGTTAGTAAATACCGCCGCTTTGAAATGGCACTGATCAACACGGTGCTGCACTAGACCATGCGATGATACTTCCATCGCTACTAAGCGGTGTTGCTGCTCTTTTAAGTCACTTAAAATATGCTGTAAATCCACACTTGAGGGCGTGGTATTTTGCAGCGGTGTTAAATTATCTGGATGGCCATAACCGAGCGTGCCTATGATTGCGGCTTGGGTATGACAAAACTGTGCTAAATGAGCAATCATTGCGGTAGTAGTCGACTTACCATTAGTACCTGTTACGCCAACTAAATCTAGTTCTAGGCTAGGTTGTTGGTAAAATTTACTCGCTAATACAGGTAACTTTTTATTTAGCTCTGAGACTAAATAAAGCGGCTCAAAATCACTTTCAAACTCACACAGTCTGTCGGCAATAATTGCACTGGCACCATTTTCAATTGCTTTATCAATAAACTGCCCGCCATCAAGCTGATGACCTTTTATTGCCACAAACACATCACCTGGTTTTACATCGCGGCTATCTAAACGCAACTCGTTTACCATTAAACGCGCTGCGTCTATTTCTAAATGTTTTAAAATTGAATGTAAATCACGCACCATCATCTTTGCCCTTCACGTATGCCACAGAGTCTTTGTCTGGGGCAACGTTTAAAATTCTTAATGAATTAGAGATTATTTCTGCAAACGCCGGACCTGCCGTTGCGCCGCCATAATAAACATCTCCACCGGGCTCGTTGATCAATACCACAACAGCTAATCGCGGATTACTTGCTGGGGCAATACCCGCAAAGTAACCCACATATTCGTCACCATAACCACCCGCTGCGGCCTTTTTAGAAGTACCTGTTTTGCCCGCTGCACGGTAGCCATCAACTTTAATACGGCGTGCGGTACCACCTTCTTCAAATACGCTTTCCATCATATGAACCACAGCTTCAACATCTTGTTGTTGAAAAACGCGTTCACCTTCAGGAATAGAATCTTGCTTAAGCACGGTGAGTGGGCGGTTAACCCCACCCGCGCCTAACATGGCGTAAAAACGAGCCATTTGCGCGGTACTCACGGCAATATTGTAACCAAACGAAAGTGCGGCAATTTCGTGATCTGACCAACGACGGTTTGGGTAAAATAAACCACTACTTTCCCCGACCATGCCGGTACCACTATCACTGCCAAAACCCACCTTTTGGTAAAGACCAACAAAATAGTCTTTGGGTACGGTTTGGCTTATTTTTGTTACGCCCATATTACTGGAGTATTTTAAAATTTCGCGCAGCGTCATTTCACCATGATTACGGGTATCTTGTACTAAGCTGCCCCCTAAACGCATCCAGCCTGGGTAGGTATCAACTTTGTCATCCGGTTGGATTGTGCCGTAGTCTAATCCAGCTAAAATGGCTAGAGGCTTAACAGTTGAGCCGGGTTCAAACAAATCGGTAATTGCACGGTTACGACGCTTATGAGGAGCCGCACCGCTTAAATTATTAGGATTAAATGAAGGACTATTTACCATAGCCAAAACTTCACCAGTTTTAACATCAACCACCATGGCTGAGCCTGAAGTGGCCTTGTAAGTTAATACCGCTGATTTAACCGCTTTGTAGGCAATCGCCTGAATACGCTGATCAATACTTAGTTGAATACTCTCAGGCTCTACTCGCTCGCGCTCATCAAGCACTTCAACTTCACGTCCTTGGGCATCTTTTCGAATCGTACGTCGGCCTTCTTCACCTGTGAGTGCATTTTCGTAAAGCTTTTCTATGCCTTCAATGCCTTTGCCATCGATATTAGTAAAACCAATGATATGCGCACTGACCTCACCGGCAGGGTAATAGCGTTTTGATTCATCTAAAAGATGAATACCCGGCAGGCGTAAATCGCCAATGTAATTAGCAACAGCCGGAGTAACTTGGCGTTTTAAGTAAACAAAGCGACGAGTAGGATCATCAAGTAGTCGGGTATTAATTTTGCTCGGATCAATACGAAGTACATCGGCAAGTTCACGCCAGCGCAAATCGTTTTTATAATACAGGGCGGTACGCTTGTTTAGCTCAGCGACATTTTCACGCAGAGTTTGCTGATCTTCACCATTTTTGCGGGCTTGTCTGAGTACTTTGCTCACCAGTGATTTATGCAAAGCTTTAGGATCGGCATACACACTGACTACAGGTACACTAACAGCTAACTCTTTACCGTTACGATCGAAGATCATGCCGCGTTGCACATGCAATTTTTCAACACGTACCGTACGCTTGTCACTTTCGGAGCGGGCCTTATCGGGTTCAATTACTTGCAAATACGCAGCACGCGATACCAAAGTCACAAACACTAAAAAAATCACCACGCACACCAAAATAAAGCGCCATGCGATTAGGTTGTTGACTGGTTTTTTGCCTCGCGTTCTCATTGTAATATGATTACCTGCTCATCTTGGCTGGTTGGCCGCTTCATTTCTAATTGTGACGTTGCCACTTCTTCAATGCGTGCATGTTGTGAATAAAATTCTTCTTCCACTAAAAAATAACGCCACTCTAAATCCAGTTCATCACGCTCTTGCAGTAACGAATCTTGCTCAATTAATTGCGCACGAGATAAGTGGGTTACCTGTACTACGCTCAAACTTGACGCGAATATCACAACCAACAAGGCCAAGGTGATCTTGTTTGCACCTAGGCCTTTAATTATTTCAATAAATAGATTGGGTTGGCGATAACTCGCTTTTTTACTCATCCCAACCTCTGTGCAATCCTTAGTACTGAGCTGCGAGAGCGTGGATTGCGCGCCACTTCATCAGCACTTGGTTTAATAGCTTTACCCACTGCTTTTAACGTCAGATTTTTATTTATTTGTGCGTCGGTTAAAGGCAGACCTCTGGGTATCGCTTCTCCCTTACTCTGTTTTTTAATAAATTGTTTTACAATGCGATCTTCTAAAGAGTGGAAGGAAATAACAACTAAGCGACCACCTGGCTTAAGAACTTTAATTGCCGCTTGTAGTGCGGTTTGAATTTCCTCTAACTCGCTATTGATATAAATACGAATTGCCTGAAACGTGCGCGTTGCAGGATGTTTAAACTTGTCTTTAACAGGTACAGCTTCATCAACTAAATCTGCGAGCTGTTTAGTGGTAGTAATTGGCGTATGTTCACGCACTTCCACTATCTTGTGTGCAATGCGCTTACCAAATTTTTCTTCACCTAGCTTTTTGATCACATGGGTAATGTCATCTAGTTCTGCCTCAGCTAACCACTGCGCAGCGCTACGGCCTGTGCTTGGATCCATTCGCATATCAAGCGGGCCGTCTTTCATAAAACTAAAGCCACGAGCGGCGTCATCTAACTGCGGTGACGACACACCAATATCAAGTAAAATGCCATCAACTTTACCAATAAGATCGTTTTGCTCAGCAACTTCGTATAGTTTCGAGAATCGTGAATGAGCAATTGAAAAACGTGAATCGTCGGCAAACTTTTCTGCTGACTTTATCGCTTGTGGATCTTGATCAATAGCCTGCAAGAGACCAGCGTCGCCCAAGCGCGCTAATATTTGCCCTGAGTGTCCGCCACGTCCAAAGGTGCCATCCATGTAAATGCCGTCTGGCTTAATTGCAAGTGCATCTATGGTTTCGTCCATTAATACGGATACGTGTTCAAATTGCGCTGTCATTAGCTATTTTTTGCCTTTTTGTTTTGCTGCTAGAGGGTAAAGTTATCTAAATCGTCATTGGGTTCAAATTCGCCAAGCCTTTCAAGCTCAGTGTCTTGTCGCATTTGTTCGTGCCAACGCGCCTCATCCCAAATCTCAAATTTATTCATTAAGCCCACCAGCATAATTTTTTTGCCAAGTTCTGCATGTGAGCGCAAAGAAGGCGCCAGCAAAATTCGACCGTTTTTATCAAGCTGATACTCTGTCGCATTACCTAACAACATACGTTGCATCCGTCGCGCTCTGGGATTCATATTAGATATTTTTGCTAAACGGCTTTCAATTTCTAACCATTCAGCAAGCGGGTACAACCAAAGACAAGGCTCATTGAGTGCAACTGTGCAAATAACCGTTCCCTGATCTTCAGACAATAGCGTGTCTCGGTACTTTGTTGGTACCGCAAAACGTCCTTTATCATCCAAACTCAGTGAACTTGCGCCACGAAACATAAAAAGCCTATTGTAAAATTATTTTAATCAACTTTTTGATTAACCCGATCCAGTTTGATCCACTAAACACCACTTTTTACCACAGTGCTCCAGTTTAGGGCTTGACAAGCCTTTTTGTCAAGTAAGTCACCCAGCTTTAGCGCCCCGCGAAGCCTGAAAAAATAGGGCTCAGATTAAAGCGGTTGAATTGTTTAGTAAAAAATCTGATCAGCCGATAAAAATTTTTTTCATCGGTTTTTTTATTACTTGGCAGCGTTTGTTTGCTCAATGAATAAACAGTGAATAATTACAATTTTTTTGTTTGTAAAAATTACAAACCATAGTCGCAATAGTTACAGCAATAAACACGTAGAAGTCAGCGTTAAAATTAAAATATAAATATAAAACAACAATTTAAAAACTGGTTTAATCATTGCACTTTAATAATTACTTTTAAAAACTATTAAGGATTGATTATGGCTACGGCAACTAAGAGCAAAGCACCTATTGATACAAAACAAGAGATTGAAGCCCCGTTAACAGATAAGGCAACATCAGCTGCGCATGACGCAGTAGATGCATTATCGAGTAAAGCGGCGGTAGCTGAAAATGGTGTTCGTAAAGGAGCAAGCAGTTCAGCAGAAACGCTTAACGAAAAACAGTTAGCAGCTCGCGAGAAATTAGAAGAATGTACCTCTAAGACTCGTCAACTCGCATCTGAAAATCCACTAGCAACGGCTGGTCTGGCATTTGCTGCTGGTATGTTAGTTACTGCGCTATTTCGTCGTAAGTAATACCATGCAAAACCCAGATTTAACATCAAGCGAATCACAAGCGACGGATTCGCAATCATCAGCAACAAATGCGGATGACTGGCAAGATCATGTTGCCAAGCTTGCTGACTATGCAGCGCAGCTCAAGGATGATTACCATCAACAAGGAAAGTTGACACATCAGCTGGCAATAGCAGAGTGGAAGCTATCGCTAAGATCCTTAGCACTGATCACTATTTTACTAGGATGTTTTGCCAGTGGCTTGGTGTTATTGTGGGTGGGATTTTTAGGTATTGTAGGCTTTGCTACTTTTGATTTATTTAGCTCGATTTGGCTGAGTATTACTGTAGTGATCAGCCTACAAATTCTATGCTTAATTTGGCTATGGCGAAATGCAGTTTATCTAAGCAAAAAAATTGGTTTTACTAAAACGCTAAATAGTCTAAAGCAGCTGCTTAAGTTATAAGGCATACACAATTATGTTAATCAATTATTTGATCAATTCAACGGACGCTCGAGTGCAACAGCTCCACAAAGAAGTGGCGATACAATCTGAGCTAAAGCGTCAGCACCTTACGGCAATAAAATATCGAGCCAAACGTTTTGCCGCAACAAAAGTGGGGCTCGTTAGTGCTTTTAGTGCAGGCGTGGTTGTGGAGTCGGCAAAAGGAGACACCAACATAGTAAAAAAATACAGTTGGTTGTTAAAACTACTCGCTTAAAAGCCACTCCTGCATTAATACATCACGACAGTGAACCAAAAAAACGTTTTTACAATCGCTAACCGCTTGGCGAATTTCAGCGTCAGTGATCATCACAAACGGGCCTATTTGTGCAATTGGCTGATTAAACGGTTCACCTAATAATATGAGCACTCCCGATGTTTATTGAGTCCTATGCTAACTTTACAACTTAGCTCAAAGATTTCACTTTGCACTTATATGCAATGCTTCAACCACCGCTCTAGGCTAACTCCTTGTTGATTAGTCAAACTCGGTACTGGTTGCTCTGTGATATTCTGGTATTGCGGCTCACGCATTTTGTTATTGCTTGGCATATTGAGCCAAATCTGAAAGTCACGTAAGCCTTGTTCAGCATCAGCAAGTAGCGTTTCACTGTGCATAACACCGCTACCGGTATTTATCCATTACACGTCTCCCGAGCAAGTCACTTCTTTGTTTCCCATTTAATCTTCATGCTCAAATAACACTTTTAAAATATGAATGAAAGTTTCGATACCGCAATGAGGTTGAGGAGGAAAACCATCGCTCTACTCACTTTTATCATCGGGCTTAAGCTCACCAATTATTAATAATGACACTAAATATTTACCATCAAACTTAGAATAAGACAGATGTTGACACAATACCCATATTAGGTACTATGAGCAGCCAGAACATTGTTTATTTTTCATCTTTTGCCTAGGGTCGATTTACTCTTTGTTGCCTACATGAATTTAGGTAAGGGCTTTGAGCGGGACGCGGAAGCTTTGCTCGGTTTTTAGTTATTCTTACATGGATGTAAGCCAGTAGAATAACGCAGGAGCAGTTATCGAGCCCATTTGGTTACAAACCTCGCGTCGCGGTTAAACATGCCCTTATTTGTTATGTAAATATATAAGAGATTAAATTATTATTTCATCATGTTTTTAATACGTAAATTAATATATTTCAATCATATGCAACACCATCTTATTTCAAAATCTTAGATATAACCTTAGTACTTTAATGGTTATTTATAGTAGGATTATTTAGCGTCACTCTGCTTTGTACTAATTTGGATACGACTATTTTTACTTCATCACTAAAACATCAACTCTACCGCCTTCTTATGCTGATTTGCATACCTGTTGCTGCTGTCATTTTAGTAACCTTGTGGTTTAGTCGTGACGCGGCTATTGAAGAGCATGAAAAAAAAGTACGATCCATCACTGAGCATCTAATTATCAAGCAGCAGAACATGATTGATGATATAAAGCATGTGACTGAATTTTTAGCAAAAAAGCAGAAAGATATTGAGTCTTTACCCTCTACCTGTCCTTCGTATGTTCTAGATGTTAAGGCGCTCAATGGCAATATCGCGAATATTGGTATAGTAAATAAATACGGCGATTTAATTTGCACCTCTAATATTAGTGACACCAACATTAATATTAGCGACCGCCCCTATTTTAAAAACGCGCTCGCCAGTAAAGAGTTCAGTATTGGCCATTTCCAACACGATCGCAGCCTCAAAGCTCAAAGTATTAACTTTGCTTACCCTATTTTAAATGAAAGCAATGATATTGAAGGCGTTATTGTGACCGTAATCGCTTTAGACTGGTGGAGCTCGGCACTTAATACTTTAAATTTATCGACAGAAATCAGAGCTGTCATTACTGACTCTAACGGTAGTATTTTAGCTAACTACCCTTTTTCAGCTAATAGACTAGGCAACAAGTTGGAAAAGTTCGATTTAGCGCATAACTTGCAAGCTGGTGTTATTTTTAAAGGAAAAGATGGTATCCGTAGAGTGTTTCATCAAACCACTCTCTACCGTGATGGCAATAACAATAAGCTCTCTATTTATATTACTCAACCAATAGATGAAACACTTGAGCAAATAGATATTAACTTTGTAAAAATGGTTTTAGGATTTTTAATGACCATTTTGCTTTTAGCCGTATTGGCCAGACGATTAGTTAATAAAAGCATCTTAAACCCGATTAAAAGTTTAACGCAGGCCGTTAACCGCTTAGCAGCCGGTAATATGCCTCATGACAACGAGCAGCCCAATAGTCCTGAGCTAAATAGACTCTATCATCGTTTTAAATATATGGCCGAAACTCGCTTAACAGCTGAAGCATGCCTTAAACATAAACATGACGAGCTTAATAGCTTGCTTAATGCGCTACCCGATGCTTTTTTACGTGTAGATGCCAACGGCAATATACTTGATACCGGTGGCCTTATTAAATCGTTAAATTATAGCCATTCAACACCGCCTAAAAAGCTATCGTGTTTATTCTCTATTGCCAATTTAAAACAAATTGAAGGATACTTAACAACCCTGAGCGCTCCGGTCACTATTGAGCTTGAAGATAAACAAGACAATCAGTTTTATGAAGCGAAAATCAGCCCAATGAAAAAAGCGGATGAGTTTATAATTGTTATTAGTAACATCACGCAACGAAAGCAAAACCAAGAATCTTTGCATTTAGCGTCATTAGTTTACAACAACAGCAGTGAAGGTATGGCAATCACGGATGAAAATGGCATTATTTATGACGTGAACCCTTCGTTTTGTAAAACGACCTTGTATTCTCGAAAAGAAGTACTCAATAAAACGGTGGGAATTTTATCATCGGGTAAACATGATAAAGAGTTTTATGACTACATGTGGCAATCAATAAATAAAACTGGCCGCTGGCAAGGTGAAATAACCAATCGTCGTAAAAATGGCGAGCTGTATGTTGAATGGTTAACCATAGATACTATTTACGATAAAAATAAAGCCCCAACTAGTCGTATTGCTATTTTTACCGATCTAACCGAGAAAAAACAAGCAGACGAGCTAATTTGGCGACAAGCTCATTTTGATCATTTAACCGACTTACCTAATCGACTAGAACTTAAAGAGCGGTTGAACAAACGATTTACGAGCGTAAACAACCACGACCAAAAACTGGTTATTATGCTGTTAGATATTGATCACTTTAAAGATATTAATGATACGTTAGGCCATCATTATGGCGATAGGTTACTTAAATTAGTATCTGAGCGAATTGTGCAAACAGCAAAAGAAGCTGACTTTGTAGCGCGTATTGGTGGCGATGAATTTGTTATTGTATTTAGTGATTTACGCGGTGGCGATAATATCAAAAAAATAGCAAAATCACTGCTACTTAGCCTTGCTTCGACTATTTTTATTGAAGAAGAAAAAGTGTATATCAGTGCCAGTATTGGTATTGCCTGCGCGCCAGATGATGGCCAAAACCCAGAGCAACTGCTTAAAGCCGCAGATCAAGCTATGTACAAGGCAAAAAATAGCGGCCGGAATGACTTTGAATTTTTCTCACATGATATGCGTGAAGATGCAAATGCAAGAATGCAGTTGCTCAAAGAGCTTCGCTCAGCCATAGAGTTAGAGCAATTTGAGTTATATTATCAGCCTATTGTGTCCCTTGATGATTTACACGTCCATAAAGCTGAGGGACTTATTCGATGGCAACACCCAGAAAAAGGGCTGATCAGCCCTGCCGATTTTATTCCTCTTGCTGAAGAAACCAGACAAATAAATGCGCTCGGTCAATTTGTATTTACTGAAGCACTGCAAACACTTAATGATATTAAAAAACACATTCAAGATGAATTTCAAATTAGTATTAACGTATCGCCGGTGCAGCTCGCAACCACAGACAGTGGTATAGACGATTGGTATGGCATGCTTGAGACAGCAAACTTACCTGCATCGAGCATTGTGGCAGAAATTACTGAAGGCTTGATGGTTAATCCTGAAGAGCTGACCCAAAGCCGCTTAAAAGCCTTAGTTAAATCTGGGATGCAATTAGCACTCGATGATTTTGGTACGGGTTACTCATCGCTTGCTTACTTACAAGAAATGGATACCGACTACCTAAAAATTGATAAACGCTTTGTTGATAATATTCAAAAAGACAGCCAGGAGCTAGCCTTATGTGAAGCAATTATTATGATGGCTCATCAGCTTGGTTTAAAAGTAATTGCCGAAGGCATAGAAACAAAATTACAAATGGATTTATTACTTGAGGCTGGTTGTGATTATGGCCAAGGCTATTTGTTTTCAAAGCCGTTGCACAAAACCTCGTTTATGCAGCTGATAAAAACAGACCAAGTGATTAATTTAAACTAAAGGCAGTTAATACGCTCGCTCAATTATAGCGCGGGTACAAAACTGCCCCTTATTTCAGAATGTTAATGCTATAATTTAGCGCACTGAAATAGATTTACCGAATACAAAAGCAACCATTAAATTTATCAATAAAGCCGAAGCAATACTAACAAAAGAACCTGCAATACTTCCATACTCAGCTATAAAACAGATAAGTGCACCAATAAACACAACGAGACTTAGCCAAGTGCTTGCTGGGCGCATCAGTCTTAGTAATAAGCTACTTACAACTAACAATCCACATCCAAGTATTAGATAAATAACTGTCATATAGTCACCTCTTGTGTTGTTGGCTTTATTAGTATTTGTCGCTTAGCCATGAGCCGCTGACTTACATAGATTATTAAGCCACCAATAAATAAAAAACTAATATCAACAACAGTAACTAGCGTGTTATTTGAACTAAAAGCATGGCTTGACGACAGTAACATGTTTAAAGGCAACACAGACATGCATGCACCACCAGTTATAAGCAGTGTGACTTGCAAATAACGATAATAATTAATCGGTAACACTGCAAATAAACACCAAACTAGCCACGAAAGAAAAAATAAAGGTCCGAAGTAGCCATTGTGCAATTGTACTGGGATGAAGTTATTAAGTAATACTTGCAAAGGGAATAATATGGCAGTAGCCAATACTAAGCCTCCACAGCTACCGATAATAACCCTATTCCATCGTTGATAAGCCACTTCAGAAAGAGTCGGATTACTACCCCTTGTGCGCTTGGTTAACCACATCATAATTCCAGAAAGTGGTAATAATGCAGTAGTTAAACCAAGGAGTGCCCAAACTAACTTTACAAAAACGCCCGCAAAATTACCAAAATGAAGCGGGAATAATAATTCAAGTACTTTAATAGCAGGGCCAGGAATGTCACCAAAGCTACTCATTGATTTACTAAACTTACCATCTCCGCTGTATTGCAGTAATTGTGATGCAACTGCATCGCCGCCAATAAGACGTAAGTAAACTTGAGCATTCGCATCATTATGCGCCATAACAGTTAAATCAATAACTTTCGCTTTTGGGTAACGTGTTTGGGCATCAAGCAAAATAGTATCTATTGCTGTTGCTTGGTAATTATTAGAAACAATGGTTTCAGGCATCGCGGTAAATTTTTCCACCAACTTATCTTGATCTCCACCAAAACTCACAAAAGCGGCGGCGGGAAGTAGTATAACGGTTGCAAGACCTAAAAAAGCTCCTGTAAAGCCGATGATGGCATGAAAAACGCTTCCCCAAATACCCATCACTTTGTGTGCATCGTTCACTACCACATCAAGACCTTTTTTACGTCTAAATGTAAATAGCTCTTTTATTATTTGGCGGTGAATAAATAAGCCCGTCACAACAGATACCAATAAAGTTAAACCTAAAAAGCCAGTAAGAATAAGCCCTATTGGTCTGCCTAAGTGTAGGTCAGCATGAAAATGCCCAATAAACGATGGCGCATCAGTTTTACGGTGCTCATAAAAATAATCTGCAGCACCATAATATTGGTTTATCAAATTAAAATTACGAGGGTCAAATTGGTAAGCATAAGCAGCCTCTTCGTCATAATTTTCATCGCCATCGTGAGATTCAAATAAAATTGTCAATAAATGCGTATTATGCCCCGTTGGTAAATACACGTGGATATTTTTACCAAACTCTTTTGGTACTTGTTGGTGATAATGGTTAATTAACGTCATCACCTTTTCACTTGGCACTGTATCCAATTGATGTAACTCTGGGTTGGCCCAAATTTTTAGTTCTGGGCGGCTAAGTACAGCTAACGCACCGGTAAAGCAAACAATAAAGAGCAAAATACCTGTAACAATACCAACCCAACTATGCAGTAAAAATAGCTTTTTTAGTGAAATAGATCTCATCCCTGTCCTCCTTGTAAAGCCATAAAACTAAGCCCTGCATGGCTTAACAAAATAACTAACATAACAATAAAAGGCTGCCATGCGCTTTTCGCCATGTAAGCGTATATAAATAACGCAGTCCAAATAAAAGGAAAAAGCATTATCGGTATTAATATTTGCTCTTCCATAGCGAAAGGTAAGTAGGTAGTCATGCCAGGGATCATCACCACAGCCGTAATTAACGCAAGTAAACAAGCCAGGATATGGCGTCGCTTAGTTGCTGTAAAAGTGTGTTTTTTATTCATTATTATTTGCCTTATCAATGCAGCTTAGTCCCACCATAGAGAAACTAAATTACACTTCGTCCAAACCTGAAACGTTATACTGCTACCACATAATTAAGCACAGCAATAAAACTAAAAATGATAACCATTTGCATTATAATATTTATTTAATTAACTAAACAAATATAAATAGCAAATAATCCATGCACAAATGCCAAGCATGGCTCAGCTAACGGCAATTGACGCTTAGTTAAATATATAAAAGATGGTAATCGGGTATAGCCAGAGATTTTAAATGAAAACAAGGCGAGCTTACGCGTTAATAGCTAAGGTCTGTAGGTTCAACGTAGTTGTGCTGAAAATAGCTGCTTGAGATAGATTTATTATCCAGAGTTCAGATTATTTAGTATCGAGGTGGTCTGCAACATAAGCACCTCGCTGCCCTCTTTTTTTATCTGGGCCTACTGTGCTGTCTTGCGCTGTTTGCTGCTCTAACGCTGCATTAATTGTAGCTCCTAAAATAATGATATAAGCGCTAATAAATAGCCACATAAGCATAATAACCACCCCGCCTAAAGAGCCATATGTTTCGTTGTAGCTGGCAAAGTGAGATACATAAAATGAAAAGCCAAAAGATGCCACAATCCATAATACTGTGGCAGTGAATGAGCCTACGGTAACCCAGCGCCACTTAGCTGCTTTTCTGTGAGGCGCGTAACGATATAAAATTAATAATGCAAAGTTAAAGGTTAGTGCCAGTAATGGCCATGAGATAAGCATGATTAAAAAATCAATACTCTCTTTTATTCCTAACAGGTTAAGTGCTAACGGTAATATACCGATAATTACCAATGCTATAACCGCCACCACAATCGCGCCCACTGAAAATAGTAAACGTACAAGTTGCGCCTTAAAAAATGAACGCTTTTCGTATTCGTGATAACTAATATTACACGCGGTGATCAAAGCTTGGCTGCCCTTAGAGCTACTCCAAATAGTGAGCAGTAAAGTGCCTAGCGCGCTAAGACTTAAACTGGTTTGAGACTTTTTCGCAAGGCTTGAAACCTGAGACAAAATAATCTCTTGGGTACTTTGCGGCAATAAAGCCATAAATTGACTTAAATACGCACTAATATCGTTCGGTGAAGCAAAATAAGCATACACAGACACCAACGCCGCAATGGCAGGAAAAATAGCAAGAAGTGCATAAAAGGCCACGCCTGCTGCCACCAAGGATAAATTATCACGGCTCATTTGTTTTATAATTCGCTTTGCAATATCCCACCAGCCACGTAGAGGGATATGGTTAGGCTGCTTGGCTCTTTGGCCACGCTTAAAGTCACTCATAGCTAACTCCCTTTTCCCAATTAATTGCAAGATGTTTGCCAAACAAATACCCCTTGGTATTAAACTTGCTGCTATTGTTTTACACAGACCCTAATTAATCCAACCTAACATGGATGGCTCCTATGCTAAGCGCTTTAATTGCAACACTCGCTAATAACGCATCTATTCCCGTAATCGATACCGTTCAGCCAAACTCGGTTTCATGGGGCTTTTTAAAAGAGCAAAGCGTGCAATTACTACACTCATTCGTGCAATTACTGCCCACTTTGCTTTTAGGTATTATTATTTTGGTGATTAGTTATTTAATCGCCACCCCATTATCACGCTTGTTAATAAAGCCCGTTACTTACATGACCAACAGTAAATTAGTACACCTAGTTGCTAGGCGTGGTATTAGTACCTTAATTATTTTACTTGGGTTTTACCTTTTCTTACGTTTGGCTGGCTTGACTGAATTCGCGGTCGCTATTATGAGTGGCACCGGGTTAATAGGGCTTATTTTAGGGTTTGCCTTTCGGGATATTGCTGAGAACTTTATTGCCAGTTTACTTTTGAGTGTACAACGTCCATTTAAAATTGATGATGTAATAGAAGTCGATGGTAGAATAGGCATTGTTAAAAAAGTAACTGCAAGAGCAACCACTTTAGTTGACTACGATGGCAATCATATTCAAATACCCAATGCGACTGTGTATAAAAATACCATTAAAAACTTAACCGCTAATCCAAAGATGCGCGGTCATTTCACAATCGGTATTGGCTACGATAATGACATTCGCGGCGCACAAAGTCTTGCTATTAGCGTTATAAAAAATCAAAACTCCGTGCTTAGCGATCCACCTCCCCAAGTATTGGTTGATAACTTAGGCTCCGCCACTATCAATTTTACTGTTTACTTCTGGGTCAACGGCGAACAATACAGCATTGTTAAAGTAGCCTCACAGCTAATGCGAGAGTTAATTAACAGTTTTACGCAACATAATATAAGTATGCCTGACGATGCCAGAGAGCGTGTATTACTCAATAGCCAAGCTGAAGATATTTATCCCATAGCAAACGAAGCTAAAACAAAGATAACAGAAAAAACTAAAGAGAAACCACATACTCAAAAACATAAAACCACAGAGCATGAACACAGTATTGATGATGTAAGCAGTGATACGGATGATATTCGCGAGCAAGCCGATGAATCGCGCGATCCGGAGCAGGGTAAAAATATTATATAGATAGGTTCGAGGTTCGAGGTTCGAGGTTCGAGGTTCGAGGTTCGAGGTTCGAGGTTCGAGGTTCGAGGTTCGAGAAATTTAAAAGCCTTGCGGTTAACATTACAAGTTTTTTTGCCTGAAGGCGATAGTTAGTCTCGCGTCGAGTTTAGGTTTTAAGCCCGCAACCCGAAGCTCGCCGCCCGCAACCTGACAGCTTATTCCAAACACAAAAAAGCCCGCAGCGTTAACTGCGGGCTTTTTTATTGAATGAGTGAGTTAGCCATATAAGCCGGGTTCTGTCCTTTCCGAAGAAAGTGATAATCATTCGTCTAGGCCATAAATCGCTCTATGGCTCAAGCAACCTACCCGGTTCCAACGTGGGCCACGCCATAAGGAACCCTATTTGGTCTTGCTCCGAGTGGAGTTTACCTTGCAACCGACTATTACTAGCGGCCCGGTGCGCTCTTACCGCACCCTTTCACCCTTACCAATCCGAAGATTGGCGGTCTTCTCTCTGCTGCACTTGTCGTGGGCTCACGCCCCCCAGCCGTTAACTGGCACTCTGCCCTATGGAGCCCGGACTTTCCTCCCCCTGATCATTTTCGTCACAGGCAGCGATTATCTTGGCTAACTCGGCGCGCAGTATACATGAGAGCACAACACTACGCAGTAAACATTTACTGTTTTTCTTCAATAATTGTTTTATACAACGCGTTTTTCTTCATGCCGAAGTAATCAGCTACTACACCACACGCTTTTTTCATTGGCATTTCGTTTTCGAGTAACGCTAACATTTTACGAGCTTCTGGTGGAACATCGTCAACTATCTTAGCTTTCCCTGGCAGCATGAGTACTATTTCGCCGCGTTGTTTAGTTGGATCGTCAGTTAAAAACTGCTTTAACTCAGCTACGGTGCCATTAAAAAAGGTTTCAAAGGTTTTAGTTAGCTCTTTGGCAAATACCACCTGCTGCTCACTACCTAGCGCTGCTTCTAAATCGTCAAGGCTTGCCATAATACGGTGGGTGCTTTCATACATAATACTGGTAATACTTGAGTTAACCGCATCTATAAAAAAGTCTTGGCGCGCTTTACTTTTAGCAGGTGTAAAACCAATAAATTGAAAACGGTCAGTGGGTAACCCAGAACAACATACCGCCGTAATAGCAGCACATGCACCAGGCACGGGTGTTACACTTGCGCCCTGCTCACGACATAAGTTAACCACCGCATAGCCAGGGTCGCTTATAAGCGGCGTGCCTGCATCAGAGACCAGTGCAATATTTAATCCTTGATTAAGTTGGTCGATAATTTGCTGCGCTTTTTGCTTTTCATTATGGTCATGTAACGCAAAGGTTTTAGCCTTAATACCAAAGTGGCTAAGTAGCTTACCAGTATGGCGAGTGTCTTCAGCCGCGATTAAGTCAACCTGCGATAATGTCGCGATTGCACGCTGACTTAAGTCGTCATAATTGCCGATTGGGGTGGCAACAACGTAAAGAGTGCCAATTTTCTGTGAATTCTCCTCATTTAACATTGAGGTCTCCTGCGTCAGTCAGTAATATAAGCAAATCGCGTTAACGTATGGGAAATCATTGTGCGACTTAAACTAGTTAGTCTATTAATTATATTGTCAGGGTTATCGGCGTGTAGCACAACCGAAAAACCAACTAAAACCAGCGATAACTTAAGTAACAGTGCCAATACGCTGAAAAATGAAGCACTAAATGCGCAATCTATTTACCAATTAGCGCAAAACCGCTATGGCGCTGATAAAATTCAGCTACTTTATAGTGCTCGTGATAGCGCAATTACAGAAGAAAACTGGCCACTACTCGAAAAAATATGTACTGAACTTGCACTTACCGCCAGTGTTGATCAAATTCAAAATCGTTTATACATTGCCTTTGCGCAAAAAGAGCAAAATAAAAATCAGCAAGCACTTGAGGTACTAAACACGCTTGAGGGGCAACTTAAGCAACCTGAACATTTTGCTTGGCACCAATTTTTAACTGCCAGCATTTTTGCGTCGCAAGACTTACCAAAACGTGCAGCTTCTTACTTTTTTGCTGCCTCTGAATCGGTAGCAAAAAATAATATTTCTATCCCTAAACTTAATGACGCACTTTGGCATAATTTAAAGCAGCTTTCTTCGTATGCATTAGAGCGATTTAACCGTGGCTCGGTTATTCAACAAGGCTGGGTTAATTTAGCTTTGTATCATCAGGTTTATGCCAACAGCTCTGTTGATTTAGACCAAGCGATTAATAATTGGCGCCGCCGTTACCTTGGGCACCCTGGTACCAATGTTCTACCAAAACAAGATACCTACGCCAATGAATTAGCACCACTAAATATTGAACGCTTAGTTGTGCTATTACCTCAGTCAGGTGCTAACAAGCGCTTAGGGGATGCATTAAAAGCCGGCATACTGGCTGCACTTGATAAAAAAGAGATTAGCGAAACGCTGTTTATTGATGAAAATACCGAAACCGAAGCGTTGAGCGCACAGATTTCGCAATTACAACCAGACTTTGTTATTGGTCCGCTATTAAAAGCCAATATAGATAAGCTCGCTAATACCAACACATTACTCGATATACCCACATTACATTTAAATACTTTTGATGGTGAAAGAACCTCTCTGCAACACTACTTTTTTGCGCTTAATCCTGAGCATGAAGTACAACAAACTCTAGAGCATTTTTTAGCGCAAGGTTATCAAAAACCTATGTTGCTAGCGCCAAATAATACCAATGGTCAGCGCTTAATTGACTACTTTAACCTGCAATGGCAACGCTATAGTGAAACAACCACACAAGTTGGCTTTTACAACGACAATAAAGATATGCCCAATACCATTACCAGCTTGCTAGAAGTTGATAAATCAAAAGAGCGTATTAAATCGGTTAAAACACTCTTTAATAAAGAAGTAGAAAGTGAAACCCGTTCACGTGGCGATATTGATGCAATTTATATATTAGGTGACGCCATAGAGACCCGATTAATTAAGCCTTACCTAGATGTTAACGTAAGCACCTTTGCCGACAGGATCCCTATTTACGCCAGCTCTAAAAGTCATAGTAAGCAAATAGATACCACTGACAAAGGCGATTTAGATGGGCTTTACTTTACCGAACTTCCTTGGATGTTAGACTCACAAATTACGCAGCATAATCTACGTAAGCAATATAATGATTTATGGCCTGAACAGGCTGATATTAGCCAGCGTTTATTTGCCATGGCCTACGATGCCGTCGCCATGCTGAATGATATTAGACAGCTGAGCATTACACCCGATAAATACTTTTCAGGCTTAAGCGGTAAATTATCCATTAATAGTGCCGGTGATATTGAACGATCACTGCAATGGGCGCAGTACAGCAATCGCCGTATAAAACCTGTGGAATTAAAAACACAACGCCCTGTGCCGCTATTTATGCAGTCGGCAAACGATGGCATAACCATTATTAACTAAGGGGTTAGCATGTCGTGGTTTAAACAGCTGTGGCAAAATAGTCGTGAAAAAGGCCAGTATTATGAGCGCCAAGCGCAAAAGTATTTAGAAGCGCAAGGTTTAAAAGCGATTGAGCGGAATTACTACTGCCCCTACGGCGAACTTGATGTCATTATGAAAGACGGTGACACCTTAGTGTTTGTTGAAGTTAAGTTTCGTAAAAATAACATAAAAGGCGGCGCTAATTATGCGCTAAGCCCGCAAAAGCAAGCTAAGTTAAAGCGCACTATTTATCATTACCTTGGTGCTAAAAACTTAAAAAACCAGCCATTACGTATTGATTACGTAGCTATAACAGGCGAACCGTCATTACATATTAACTGGCTGAAAAACGTATTTTAATATCTGATGTATAAAAATAAGACGATTACAACAGCTTCATGCTGAGCATACAGTTAAACATTAGCTTACGCCTAAAATAATCACCTTTTAATAAAGCCGGTGTGAGCTCACACAGAATTAGAGATAAATTGTTGGTAACCCATGCAAGATACAATTAAAGAAATTTTTAAAGAAAGTATTCAAGTTCAAATAGCTGCAGGCGAAGTATTGCCAAGCGCGTTAGAATCAGCGGCATTTACCATTGCACAAAGCCTGATCAATGGGAATAAATTGATCTGTTGCGGTACTGCAAACTGCCATATGCTGGCACAACACATGGCAGGCGTACTGGTTAATTTTTACGAAACAGAACGTCCCTGCTTACCTGCAATCGCTCTCTCACAAGAAAATATTAACTTGGGCCAAGGCAATCAAATAGATGACCACGATACATTTGCACGCCAAGTTCGTGCCTTTGCTCAGCAAGGTGACTTATTATTGGTACTTGCCATTAATGGTAATGAAAAACACATAATTTCTGCAGTAGAAGCGGCACTTACCAAAGATATGAAGGTCATAGTAATGGTAGGCGATGATGGCGGCGAACTCGTTGGCTTACTTGGCCATAACGATGTAGAAATTCGTACGCCATCTAAACGCCCGAGTCGCATTATTGAATCGCATTTAGTGAACCTTCACTGTTTAAGTGAGTTGGTGGATTTAACCCTTTTCCCGCAGGACGAAAATTATGTTTAAACGCTCCCTAATTATTTTAGGCACTGTTGTGTTATTACAAGGTTGTGCCGCTGCTGTGGTCGCCGGTACAGCCAGTGCTGTTACTGCCGCTAACGATAGGCGAACCATTGGCTCGCAAATAGACGACAACAACATTGAAATAAAAGCCAGCATTGCTATTAGCGAAGATGAACGCCTTAATAAGTTTGCTCATATCAGCGTTATTAGCGTTAACGGTGTTGTTTTGATGGTTGGGCAAGTACCTAATCAAGAAATGAAAAACCAAGCGGTTAAAACTATTGAGAACCTGTCTGGTATTCGCAAAATTCATAACCAGCTTCGCATTGGCTCTAATATTGGAATCACCACGCAAACTCACGACTCATGGTTAACCTCAAAAGTAAAAGCGCAACTTCTAGCGGCTGAAAACATCAGCAGTAATAATATAAAAGTAGTGACTGAAAATGCCGAAGTATACTTAATGGGGCTAGTCTCTGACGCTGAAGCAAACCAAGCCGTTAATATAGCTCGCAACATCTCTGGCGTAGAGCGAGTAGTTAAAGTATTTGAGTATTTGTAAAAGTCCGAGGTTCGAGGTTCGAGGTTCGAGGTTCGAGGTTCGAGGTTCGAGGTTCGAGGTTCGAGGTTCGAGGTTCGAGAAATTTAAAAACCTTGCGGTTAACATCGCAAGGTTTTTTTATACCTGTAGGCGGGAGTTTACCTCGCGCAGGGTTTAGTAAAATGCGCGGCATAAAGCCCCGCCTACAAAACCATTTTGAACCACAGAGTACACAGAGACGCTTCGCGCTACACAGAGAAGACAGGACAAATAAAACATGCCTTTAATCATTTCCTCTGTGTGCTCTGCCCCCTCTGTGGTGAATAAAATCTCTTTAAAATCTTTTTGCACAAAGAGAAGTGAATGAGGAGTAAATGAGAAAACAACAACCATTAGCCCAACTAATTAATTCGAGTCTCTAGGCCCGTTGCTCGCAGCTCGTCGCTCGTGAGCCTTTCTAACCTTTAACCTAATATTTTCATACAGACATAAAAAAACCGCTTATTAAGCGGTTTTTTTTCTAACATTTACTAGTTATTTTATAACACGTAAATGTGAGCCTTTTTTCTTTTCAGGCTTGGGAGCTGGCGTTTCATCAACTATCTCTGGTGATGAATCGACACTTTCAAGCTCTGGAGCAAAATCGTCTTCGTCCTCTAAAAACTCATCTGCAGTAAAGACTGTGCCTTCGCCATTTTCACGTGCATATATTGCAAGTACAGCCCCTAAAGGCACGTACACTTGCATTGGCTGGCCGCCAAAGCGCGCGTTAAAGCTAAGCTGAGTATTATCTAACGAAAACTGCGTAACCGCCGAAGGGCTTATGTTCAATACAATTTGGCCATCTTGAACAAACTGTGTTGGCACTTGCACTGCAGGAAAGTCAGCATTAACCACTAAATGTGGCGTGCATTCGTTATCAACAATCCAATCAAAAAAAGCGCGTAGTAAATAAGGACGATTAGAAGTCATTATAAACGGATCTCACGCTCTGCTTCAGTTAAAGAGGCTTGGAATGATTCACGTTCAAATAAACGGATCATATACTCTTTAAGTTCTTTAGAGCCTGCACCATTTAGCTCAATACCAAACTCTGGTAAACGCCATAATAGTGGTGCTAAGTAACAATCAACTAAGCTAAACTCTTCACTCATAAAGTAAGGCGCTTCACTAAAGATGGGTGCTATTGCAAGCAATGCTTCGGTAAGCTCTTTACGAGCTTGCGCGGCATCAGAAGTGTTGTTGATGATTTTTTCAGCTAGGCTGTACCAATCAGTATCAATACGGTGCATCATTAATCGACTACGACCACGCATGACCGGATATACTGGCATTAGTGGAGGATGAGGAAAACGTTCATCAAGGTATTCCATGATGATGTTTGCCTGATATAAACCAAGCTCACGGTCAATCAGTGTTGGCACTGTGCCGTAAGGGTTAATTTCGTGAAGTGCTTCTGGCAGGTTATCCTTTTCAGCCATATGAATATCTACACTTACACCTTTTTCAGCAAGTACAATGCGTACTTGGTGGCTATACATACAGTTAGCACCAGAAAAAAGGGTCATTACAGGGCGCTTATTGGCAGCTACGGCCATGCCTACCTCCATTAAATAACTAAAACAGCAATAGGGGCTTAAGCCCCTATTGCAAAATTACCTTTAAATATGTTCAAACTTAATGAACATCTCTCCAGTATTCTTTCTTCAGCATAAATGCCAAGATAAACAGGATAATTAAAAACCCGATTACCTTAATACCCAGCGCTTCCGACTCGAGACGTGTAGGTTCACCTACATACTCTAGGAAATTCGTTAAATCACGAACTGCTTGGTCATATTCATCTACACTTAATTCGCCCGTACCATCTGTTTCTGTGCCAGTAATATGAGTGGTTGTTTTACCATTTACTGTTACTTCTTCAGTAATTGCAGTAGGAACACCTTGCAACTCTTGAAGAACATGTGGCATACCCACCGATGGGAATAACGTATTATTTACGCCAAACGGACGAGATTCATCTTTGTAAAACGATTTTAGATAGGTGTAAATCCAATCACTGCCACGCACACGCGCAACATTAGTTAGATCCGGCGGAGCCGCACCAAACCATTTTGCAGCATCTTCTTTTGCCATAGCATTAAGGATATGGCCACCCACTTTTGAACCATCAAAAATAAGTTGCTCTTGACCAATCTCTGTTGGAATACCAATGTCACGGAAAGTACGTTCATAACGTTGATACTGCATTTGGTGACAACCAAGACAGTAGTTCATGAACAACTTTGCGCCACGTTGCAAAGAAGGTTGATCAGATATATCGTTACCCGCTTCCATTAGAGGAACTGACGGGCCTGCAGCCATTGCAGGTAACACGTTTACTGATAAAGCAAATAAACCTATTAGTAGCTTTTTCATCATTTCGTTAACCTCTCAGGCAATGGCTTAGTTTTTTCATTCTTACTGTAAACAAATAACAGTACGAAGAACATAAAGTAAGTCACAGTACAGACTTGCGAAACAATCGTTTTAAAATCAGTTTGTGGTGTAGCACCAACCCAACCTAAAAGAACGAAAGTAACAACAAAACCTGCAATGTTCCATTTGTGGAAACCACAACGGTAACGAACTGAACGAACCGAACCACGGTCAATCCAAGGTAATAATGCTAGCACGACAATTGATGCACCCATTGCAGCAACACCCATTAGTTTGTCAGGGATTGCACGTAAGATTGCATAGAATGGCGTGAAGTACCAAACAGGGAAAATATGCTCTGGTGTTTTAAGTGGGTTAGCTGCTTCAAAGTTTGGCGCTTCTAAGAAGAAGCCACCCATAGCAGGCATAAAGAACACAACCCAGCAGAACAAGATTAAGAAACCAACCACGCCCACAATATCTTTTACTGTGTAATAAGGGTGGAACGGAATCGCATCAATAATGTCTTTCTTATCTGTGTAGTATTCATGGAACTTAAATTTAGGCTTGTCTTCTTCAGCCACAGTTCCTTTTTTACGTTTGTTATCAATACCGTCAGGGTTATTAGAACCCACTTCGTGTAGTGCAACAATGTGTAAAAATACTAAGATAACAATAACCAATGGCAGTGCAATTACGTGTAATGCAAAGAAGCGGTTAAGCGTTGCACCTGAAATTACATAGTCACCACGGATCCACAGTGTTAAGTCATCACCAATAACCGGGATTGCCCCGAATAATGAAATGATTACCTGTGCACCCCAGAACGACATTTGGCCCCATGGTAATAAGTAACCCATGAATGCTTCAGCCATTAGGGCTAAGAAAATGAACATACCGAATAACCACAGTAATTCACGTGGTTTTTGATAAGAACCGTAGATCATGCCACGGAACATGTGCATGTAAACAACGATGAAAAACGCAGATGCACCCGTTGAATGCAAATAACGTAATAACCAACCGTACTCTACATCACGCATGATGTATTCTACCGATGCAAATGCACCTTCAGCAGATGGTACATAGTTCATCGTTAACCAAATACCTGTAAGTATTTGGTTTACTAGTACTAACATAGCTAGAGAGCCGAAGAAGTACCAGAAGTTAAAGTTTTTCGGTGCTGGATACTGTGCAATGTGCATGTTCCAAACACGTGTCATTGGGATACGGTCGTCTATCCACTCAACAATTTTACCAAACATTAGGCCACCCCTTGTTCTTCGCCCACTAAAATAGTGGTCTCATCAAGAAAAGTATATGGTGGAATTTCTAAATTTAATGGTGCAGGTACCGATTGGAATACACGGCCAGCCATATCAAACTTAGAACCGTGACATGGACAGTAAAAACCGTCATCAGTCCCTTCCACTTTCTCACCAAAGCCACCTTGTAAAAAGCTAGGTGAACAACCCAAATGCGTACAAATACCTACAGCGACAAAAATCTCTGGGCGTAATGAACGGAAATCATTGGTTGATGATTCTAATTGTTGTGGCTCTTGCGATTGCGGATCACGAAGTTGACCTTCATGTTCTTTCATCTGCTCAAGCATTTTTGGGGTACGTGATACAACCCATACAGGTTTACCACGCCACTCGACACGTATTAATTGTCCTGGCTCAAGTTTGCTGATATCTACTTCTACAGGCGCACCCGCAGATTTAGCTCGCTCACTTGGATTCCAAGACGCAATAAAAGGAACAGCAGCCCCAGCCGCACCAACACCACCAACAACAGAGGTAGCTATGGTTAAAAAGCGACGTCGGCCATTGTCTACAGGCGCATTGCTCATCCACTTATCTCCACTATGATTCTCAACACTTGCTATATTGAGAACATCAGTTACAGCAGGTTAATTTTTCGAATTTTAAAAGAGAAACGATCATAATTAAAACCCTTGTTTAAAACAAGGTTATTCACAGCCTCCTGCCCGAATAAACCTGACTTGCTCAAATAGTTGATTAAGTAAGCTCGAGTATGAAACCAAATGACTATAGTATCGCTTCCGTAAAAACAATTTGTAAACAAGTACAATCTCACCAACTAAGTACAGTAACAACTGAATTTGGCGACATTAAACTCATTCACTTTATTTGCCCGCCAATTGTAGCAAAAAAATTCACCAATTAACTGATGGATTTAAACTAATTGCGATAATTATTTAACTTTTTTTGCGTTAGTCGGTCATTTTTAAGCTTTCGTTCAATAAATACGCATGCTTTGCCTATTTTGATCAAGCTAATGTCGACATTAGTCGTAAAGGGAGGATTGAAGGTTAAAGGTTAAAGGTTAAAGGTTAAAGGTTAAAGGTTAAAGGTTAAAGGTTAAAGGTTAAAGGTCAAAGGTCAAAGGTCAAAGGTCAAAGGTCAAAGGTCAAAGGTCAAAGGTCAAAGGTCAAAGGTCAAAGGTCAAAGGTCAAAGGTCAAAGGTCAAAGGTCAAAGGTCAAAGGTCAAAGGTCAAAGGTCAAAGGTCAAAGGTCAAAGGTTAAAGGTCAAAGGTTAAAGGTTAAAGGTCAAACATACTCATATATTTTTGAATGAATATTTAATTTTGAACCTCTTAATCCCAAGCATCGATTGATTTCATCAATGCTGAAATCATACGGGAAAGTTCACGAGTCTCCTCAATCCATTCACTAGCCTCTGTCGTGTCAACTTCACCTATTTTTAGTGCAATGTAAATTTGAGAGCGTAATTCTCCACAACTCCCCTTAGAGTATGATAAAAATCGAATATAATCTTTAGGAGTTATTCGTTCATAACCCTCTGCTATATTTGAAGAAATTGAAAGTGCAGATCGTGTTATTTGATCTTTTAAACCAAACTCTTTGCTCTGCTTAAAATGTAAATAAATCTCGCAAGCTAAATCGGCTGAACGTTGCCATACCCTTAAATCTTCAAACCTCATAACATAACCAGTCAGCTAAAACATGCTTAACTTATAACTGTAAAATAAGAAAGACACAAAGCTTAGATCAAACTTATAGCTTGAACCTTGAGTCTTGAACCTTGCTCCTTGAGTCTTGAACCAAAACCTTATAGCTACAAAACAAAAAACCCAGCATAAGCTGGGTTTTTGAATTCTTGATAACGTAAAAATTAACGTTTTGAGAACTGTGGACGCTTACGCGCTTTCTTAAGACCCACTTTCTTACGTTCAACTTTACGTGCATCACGAGTAACAAAACCTGCTTTACGAAGTTGTGGACGTAGTGACTCGTCAAACTCCATAAGTGCACGAGTGATACCGTGACGGATAGCACCAGCTTGACCAGTAGTACCACCACCGGCAACGGTGATGTGAAGGTCAAATTTTTCAGTCATGTCTACAAGCTCAAGAGCTTGACGAACAACCATGCGTGCTGTTTCGCGACCAAAGTACTCTTCTAAAGAGCGCTTGTTGATTACGATGTTACCAGTGCCTGGGCGTAAGAATACGCGAGCACTTGAACTTTTACGACGACCTGTACCGTAGTATTGATTTGCCATGATAGTGCTCCTTAAATGTCTAGAACCTGAGGCTGTTGTGCAGCATGGTTATGCTCAGTACCCGCGTAAACTTTAAGTTTGCGGAACATAGCGCGGCCTAAAGGACCACGTGGCAACATGCCTTTAACAGCTTTTTCGATGATCATTTCAGGCTTTGCAGCTTGAAGTTTATCAAAAGTAGTAGACTTAAGACCACCTGGGAAACCAGAGTGAGCGTAGTACACTTTATCTTTGAATTTGTTACCAGTAACAGTAACTTTCTCAGCGTTGATAACGATGATGTAATCACCAGTATCTACGTGTGGTGTGTACTCAGCTTTGTGCTTACCGCGTAGGCGATGAGCGATTTCAGTAGCGATGCGACCTAAAGTTTTATCTTCAGCGTCAACTACGTACCAGTCACGTTTTACTGTTTCTGGTTTAGCAACAAACGTTTTCATTTATAAAAATCCAATGTTTTTCAATTAAAACCACAGGTAGTTATTATTAACTACCGCTCTAAGTATGCTACAACCCCTTCGAGTTTTAGACTTTTTCGCCGCTCACAAGTGGCTAAACTATATGAGGACATAGAACGCAACGTGGCAGACGCGGGAGTATACCAGCACTTAAACTACATTGCTACCGGCCGGTTGTTTTTTCCGCAAAAAGTTTTAGGCTCGAGTGTCGGGCTACAGGGGGCGAGGTACGAGCTTCGAGATTCGGGGTTCGTAATCCATAGCCCGTCGCCCGTGAACTTTAACCTCTATCTAAAATCTAACACCTAATACCTTTATTATTTCTGACACACCTCACAAAAAACGGTGCTGCGTTGGCCTAGACGAATTTCTGTTAGTGCTGTGTCGCAATTTACACAAGGCTGGCCTTTTCGGCCATACACTAATAGCTGTTGCGCAAAGTAGCCTGGCTTACCGTCACTTTGGGCAAAGTCTTTCAACGTTGTGCCGCCTTGAGTAATTGCTGCGGCTAGGGTGTCTTTTATAATTGGGATTAATGCTTGGTAGCGTTTAAGGCTTACTTTACCGGCTTCTTTTCGCGGATCGATACCTGCTTTAAATAATGATTCGTTAGCGTAAATATTACCAACCCCCACCACCACGGCGTTATTCATAATAAACTGTTTAACAGGCACTTTTTTATTGCGAGATTGCTCATAAACACGTTTAGCAAAAAAGTCATCGGTGAGTGGCTCGGGGCCTAATTTAGCAAGCAACTTATGCTCTTCATTGGGGGCTTGCCATAAACAGCAACCAAAGCGACGTGGATCGTTTAAACGCAGCGCCTTATTATTCGCTAAAATAAACTCAACATGGTCATGCTTTTTAAGTGGCTCATTGGCGCTCACAACCCGCAAGTTCCCCGACATACCTAAATGCAATATAGCCGAGCCTAACTCGCACTCTAATAATAAATATTTTGCACGGCGTTCAATACCGCTAACCATTAACCCCTCAAGTTGATACACCTCATCTGGCACAGGCCAGCGCATACTGGCATTATGAATATTTACCTTAGTCACAACTTGGTTTAGCACATGGGGGGTAATGCCCATACGGCTAACTTCTACTTCTGGTAATTCAGGCATTTATAAAACTCACTTATGAAAAGGTAAAACTTGGAAATAATTGTTTTGCAGTGGTTAAATCTAGCAACAATAGCCGCTGACTGGTTTTATCGAATAAATAATACTGACCATTCGCCTCAAATAATAAGTACACCCAAGGTAAGGGCTCACCGGCGAGTTCAAGCGTAGCTACCGATAGTGGCTTATTCATATCAAGCGCATCAGGTGTAGTGGTGGTCACCAGTGCGGTATTTTGCCATAAATAAACTAGCTCACTAAGTTGTTGCTCTGAGCCTTGCCAACTAAGCGGTACATTTTTTTGCAAAGCAGTAGTACGCCAACTAGTGCCAATACGCTCAATTTTTTGGTCGATAAATTTAAGTGTTAATACAAAACTTTGCACAGGAAGTAGTGGCTGCAATTGCGCCTGTGCTTCATCATTCCCTATGTTTTTATGCAGTCCATTTAAAAAGAAGATCATAATCAACATCGAAAAAATAATAACATTGTTCCAACCTTTTCGGCCGAGTTGCATGTGGGTCTTCCAATTAATAATATCGATTTAAAGTGTAACCAAAACTTAATTACACTGTCTATATGTTAAAACCCAAAGACTTTGCTAGAATATCGGCAAATTTTAAGGAGTTTAGTCATGTCAATGTATGTAGTGGGCCATAAAATCCCAGATTCAGATTCAATATGTGGTGCAATTGCACTGGCTTATTTAAAAAACCAAATTGATGAACCAGCAATCCCAACTCGCCTAGGTGAAGTGTCACCAGAAACACAGTTTATTTTAGATAAATTCGGTTTTGAAGCACCTGAGCTAAAACTTAGCTACGCTGGCGAAGACGTTTATATTGTAGACCACACAGAAAAAACCCAAGCGCCTGATGATATTGATCAGGCTCGCGTAGTGGGCGTGGTAGATCATCACAAGCTAGGTGATTTAACCTCATCAACACCACTTGAGTGTTGGATCCGCCCTGTTGGTTGTTCTAACACCATTATTAAAATGATGTATGACTTCTACAACGTTGAGATCCCTAAAGATATTGCTGGCATTATGCTTTGCGCTATTTTAAGTGACACGGTTATTTTTAAGTCACCAACCTGTACCACAGCCGATATTAAATGTGTTGAAGCGCTTGCAGAAATTGCAGGCATTGAAGACTTCAAAGAACTAGGCATGGACATGTTCCGCGTTAAATCAGCCGTTGAAGATACGCCAGTACGTGACTTAGTAATGCGTGACTTTAAAGACTTTAACATGAACGGTAACCTCGTTGGTATTGGTCAGTTAGAAGTTATTGACCTTGCGGTATTTGACGAGATTAAAGCCGACCTTGAAGCCGACATCGCGAAGCTTAAAGAAGAAGGCGGTCGTCATTCAGTATTTTTACTTCTGACCGACATTATGAAAGAAGGCTCACAAATGCTAATTGCATCAGACGATGCTAGCCTAGTTGAGCAAGCTTATGGTGAAAAACCAGAAGACGGTAAAGTATGGCTAGACGGCGTATTAAGCCGTAAAAAGCAAGTAGTGCCACCACTACAAGACGCTTTTAAGAGCTAAGTTCGAGGTTCGAGGTTCGAGGTTCGAGGTTCGAGGTTCGAGGTTCGAGGTTCGAGGTTCGAGGTTCGAGGTTCGAGAAATTTAAAAACCTTGCGGTTAACATCGCAAGGTTTTTTTATGCCTGTAGCAGCGGGTTCACCCCGCGCATTTTCACAACATTTCAAACAGCCTGCGCGGCATAAAGCCCTGCCTACAATAAAACTCTATATTAATCCTACCCGAAGGCGGGAGCTTACCCCGCGCAATATCACAACTTTTCAAACAACCTGCGCAGCATAAAGCCCTGCCTACAATAAAACTCTATATTAACCCTACCCGTAGGCGGGAGTTTACCTCGCGCACTTTCGCTATGGTAACCCGCTCAAATTCAAAACTATTAATTGCCTGCTATATTTACCTATAAAACCACAAGATATAAAAATGAAAAATCACAAAACCTAAGGAAAGGTCGTATTTCAATTCCCAATCACTATTACTGCGTAACTCTAGTCATTAATAACAGACAAAAATTATTAAACGACCTTGGTCTCAATAGAAAAATAATTTTTGAAATTAAGAAACTTGAATTAGAAGATGCTTGTGAAAGTGTTGCTTTTGTCTTAATGCCAGACCATATACATTGGCTTTTTCAATTAAAAGTAAGCTTACATTTAAGCGCTTTAATTAGACTATTTAAAGGCCGCTGCACTAAGCTTGCCCGAGATCAGCATAAAATTAATAAGCTTTGGCAAAGTGATTATTACGATCATATGATCCGAGATGAAAAAGACCTAATTAACTACGCGCGCTATATAGTAGCAAACCCACTTAGAGCTAATATCGTTAATAACGTTGGTGATTACCCATTTTGGGATTGTATTTATTTGAAATAAAATATAATACCCGTAGGCCTAAGTTTGTAAATGCAATTGAAAATTTGTAGGCGGGAGTTTACCTCGCGCAGAGTTTTGGTTCGAGGTATTAGGGTTTAGGTGCTTAAATCGTCGCCCGTACCTCGTAACCCGTCGCTCGCAGCCCGTATACTTAAGCCTTAAACGATATTTTAATCACTACCAAATAAATCACGCGTATAAACTTTATCAGCAATATCAGCCAGTTCATCAACCATACGGTTTGATAAAATAACATCTGAAAGCTGCTTAAATTCATTTAAATCTTTGATTACCCGAGAATGATAAAACTCATCAGCTTCAAGTACGGGTTCAAAAACAACAACTTCAATTCCTTTTGCTTTAATGCGCTTCATAATACCTTGAATGGCAGAGGCTCTAAAGTTATCCGAACCCGACTTCATAACTAACCGATAAACACCGACAACCTTAGGTTTACGATTAATAATTGATTCCGCGATGAAATCTTTTCGTGTTCGATTCGCATCAACAATGGCGCCTATAATGTTGTTAGGAACATCTTTGTAATTTGCTAATAACTGTTTGGTATCTTTAGGTAGGCAGTAGCCACCATAACCAAATGAAGGGTTATTGTAATGGTTACCTATGCGTGGGTCTAAACCAACCCCTTGAATAATTTGCTTACTACTTAACCCATGTGCCTCAGCATAACTATCAAGTTCATTAAAGTAAGCCACTCGCATCGCTAAGTACGTGTTAGAGAAAAGCTTTATTGCTTCAGCTTCTGTTGAGTCGGTAAATAACACCTCAACGTCTTGCTTTATAGCGCCTTGCTTAAGTAAACCTGCAAAAGTTGCTGCTCGCTCGCTTTGCTCACCCACTACAATACGTGACGGATACAGGTTATCGTAAAGCGCCTTACCTTCACGTAAAAACTCAGGCGAAAAGATAATATTATTACAATTAAACTTATCTTTAATAGACTGAGTAAACCCAACCGGCACCGTTGATTTAATAATCATTGTCGCATCAGGGTTTATAGCTAATACGTCTGCAATTACAGCTTCAACTGAGCTTGTATTAAAGTAATTGGTTTGTGGATCGTAATCTGTGGGAGTAGAAATAATTACATACTCAGCATCAACATAAGCAGCTAGTTTATCTGTGGTTGCTGTAAAATTTAGATCTTTACGCTTTAGAAAAAGCTCAATTTGCTCATCAATGATCGGGGATTGCTGATTATTTAATAATTCAACTTTATGCTCATCAATATCAAGCGCCATAACCTCATTATTTTGCGCAAGCAACATTGCATTTGAAAGGCCTACATACCCTGTACCAGCTACAGCTATCTTCATACAACTTCCTTTACTTCTAATAACTTTTTGAGGCTTTCATCTAAAAGGTTAGCCACTTCCTTAGAACTATACTTTTCAACAGAGCTTCGAGCATTACAAACCATCTGATTATATTGTGCTGAATCCATTTCAATCAACTCCAATATAGCATCGGCTATAGCCTTAGCACTTTGTTCCTCGAAAAGTAAACCGTTAATATAGCTAATCACAACTTCATTAACAGGACTAATATTTGAAGCTAATACTGGAGTCCCACAGGCAAGAGACTCTACGGCAACTAACCCAAAACTTTCTCTATGGGTAGGAAACACAAATACATCCATTTCGTTATACTTTTCAGCAAGCTGATGTGGCTCCAATGCACCAAAGTAAGTAACAACTGAGCTTAAGTTATCTTCTAAAATTTTATTTTCTAATAACTCGACTTCTGCACCAGTTCCATACATATTCAATTTTATTTTATTCAAAAGATTAGGACTATGAAGACGAATTAAAACTAGCGCATCTAAAAGCTCCTGCCAACCTTTCCCTTCATCAACCCTAGATACATACCCCAAAGTAAAAAAGCTTTTGTCTACTCCTTTTGAAGGCTTAAACACATCAAAATCAACACCACCAGACGGAGAAACAATAACTTTATGCTCACAATACCAAGGATATAGATGTAGTAGCTTTTCTTTAAAGTATTCTGATGGCACAACTACAGCAGCACTATGCTTAATAACTAAGGGAGAAGCTAATCCCATCAACTTATGCATTGGAGAGTCTCCAACGAGGTCATCCCCATGCACATTTACTACATACTTGGGCTTATTAAATAATAAATATGGCAGTAAACAAATTGTAGAGTATGTAAGGTAATGAAAATAGATAAAGTCATAGTTACGTTTACCTAAAGCAACTATACCTTTGGATATAAACTTTATATAACTTATTAACTTTTTCAAACCTGATAAACGATGATCTATAACGACTTTGCTAACTATTTCATAACCTTGAGTTTTAAACTGCTCATAATTTTTACCAACAAAGCTGCCAAAAGACGGATCTCGCTTTGATGGAAACAAGTTAGCTATAAAGCAAATTTTGCTCATTTTTTTTCTCTTTTTAGTAACTCTAAACGCTTTTTTGCAAGAAAGGGAAATAATGAAGCTAACCACGCCCTAAATAGCTTGTTAGCAATAGGAAAGTTAAAAAGTTTGAGGACAATACCAAAACTAGTTTTATAACCTTTGTTATAATGTACAAGAAAATCAAAGCATTTTTTATTATTATCAGACATTAAATGCCCATAACGTTCATAAAACTGTTGTAAGCCAATTAAGCGTCGATCAACATTGTCAGTAATTCTTGGTTTATCATGGGATGTATGAACAATATACGAAGGCTTTTCTATTCTATAGCCAGCACCATACTTAACTATCATCCTAGTCCAAAACTCCCAATCCTGAGAAGAAACAACAGAAACATCAAACATTCCAGCTTCAATTAAACGCTGACGATAAGTCAGTATTTGATTGGACGCTTGGTTAAAGTTGAGCTGCTTATTTAAATCGATGATTAAATTACTATCTAATTGTGGCTTTCTAACCTTTCCATAATCCCAGATATAGCCACTACATACGAATGCAAATTTATCATCAAATGCCTCCACAAGATCTTCAATTCTACTAGGAAGAAACTCATCGTCATCATCAAGACCCGTTGCATAAAGCCCTGTCATATTTTCAATTGCATAGTTTCTTGCTTTACAGGCCCCTTCATTGCTATTAAAAGCGTGATACTGAATATTTGAAAAGGTTTGCTGCAACTCATAGAGATATTCAACTGTGCCATCTATTGAACCGTTATCAACTATAAAAATTTCAATGTTAGGGTAGGTTTGATTTTGTACAGACTTAATCGCTCTTTTTAATAGCTGTAATCGATTGTAAGTCGGTATCCACACAGAAACCAGAGGTTTGTCCTTATTCAAATTTAACTCCCTTTATTCTTATTTTATCGACCCATAGTAGCGATAAAAAGCACCCTAATGATATGCCTAGAGTACCAGACATCCATACATGCCCACTTAACTGCGCTAAAAATAATAAAATAAGGCTTCCAACAAGTACACTTGGACTGTATTGCGAATCTTTATCTGTAAATTGTTTTGCTGCTTTAAGGAAAGTGAATATATAAAAGCCAAAACACGTAACTAGACCCGAGAAACCAAACCAAACAAGTGCATCTATGGCATCAACTTCAGCTGAGTATTTTATTGGCAGATATTCGGCTACCCCACCACTACCTATACCAATTAGTTGTTGCCAAAAGTTTAAGTGTTCAATATAAATAATGAGCATATCTCGTACAAAAATATCACGGCCTGACCAAACAATACCTAACACGCCTTTTTCATTTAATACCCAAACAAATTTATCATATAAACCGATGGCTTGAAGAAGGTCTGTTATTAAAAAAACAATTACTACAGACACACATACCATTGGAAAAAATATAAAAAATTTAAGCTTAGTAAAACTAAAAAATCGCTCACGCTCGTTAACTAGCGGTATGAAAAATATCAGCATAATGGCTGCTAACATGGCTGTTTTTGTAGCAACAAGCAAGCCACATAAAACGGTAAATAAAGAAAATAAGAGGTACCATCTAGGCTTATTGTTCCAACACCAATGTAGTGTGAATGAAAACAATACTATCATTGTTGCACCCAGCTCATTAGCTGCATATATAAAGCCATTTGAGCCAGCAGTTTCTCCATCTCTTAGCTCATAGCTTGCTCGTCCAAAGCCAAGAGCACCTAAAAGTAAGTTAAAACATAAAATAACAAAATTACAAAATAAAATTCTTTCAAGCCAAACAACCGTAAACGCCTTCCACTTTGCAGCTAGCAGGCCAAAATAAATAAAGATAGAAATAGGCATCAATATTTTATAAACATAGGAGAAGTCAGCTATAAAAAAAGAGACATCAGCCTTGGTAGTTAGCTGATAAACAGGCCCAAATAAGAGTGCAGCTAAGAGACAACATAGTAATAAGAAAAATTTCGGGTTTAAAATAAATACAAGTGAAAATACTAGCATTGTTAGAGGAAGTTTGTACAACAGTGATATTTTTAAATCAATACCAAGTTGTATAACCATAAACCCTGAAGCGATATCGGCTAACAAATATGCGCTCATCATCAAAACACATAACTTGTGAGCCAGAGAAGGGCCTTGCAAGATATTATTGCATCGAAAAAAGCTCATCAAAAATTCCCAGGCTCTTTAACTAACCGAGTTCTATATGCCTCTATATAATCACTAGTCGGCTTCAATACTTTTGCAGGATTACCTGCAGCAACCATTCCATCAGGAATGTTTTTAGATACCACACTACCCGCGCCAATAACGCAGTTTTTACCTATTTTTATGCCTGGTAAAATTATACTGCCCCAACCTACAAATGTATTATCACCTATTTCAATCGCAGCACGATATGAAAGACGGGAGCCCTTGCGATAACTTTCTTCATGTATAATAAGTTCATTTATAAATAATGTAGGGGATGCATCATGTCCAAGTAAAGTTGCACCTGTTATTGTACAGTTACTACCTATGAAAAATTTATCACCTTTACTTGAGGAAGAAAGTTTCGTATCAATTATAATCGTATTTTCACCGATACTCGCGCCTTGTAATTCGTATTTATTTATCATTCGTTGATAGGCAAGTCTATCAACTATAGCTTGGAGTTTTTCTGAGCGAATAAAGCGATTAAGCAAATAAAAAAATAGAAACTTTAACTTAATCATAAACAAAAAGATCCTCAGCTAGCTTTTGCCAACTGAATTTAGCTTCAGCAAGCTTTCTATTTTCAACTTGTAATTTTAAATAATCATTTTCTGACAAATTAATACATTCATTCATACCTTGAGAGAATGAACTAGCTGAATATTCGTCAAGTAAAATATTGTTAGTCAAATTCAAAATTTCACTAGTAGCGGTTATTACAGTTTCACTAGACTTTGCACCTACAATAGGTAAGCCACAACAAAGCGCTTCTAATATAGTTTGCCCTAAAGGTTCATAATTTGAGGACATAATGAAGAAATCTGCGGCTCTGTAGTATTTTTCAGGAGTAGCTTGACGGCCTAAAAACTTAACCCGCTCTTCAAGTCCTAGCCGTGAGCATAATTGTCGTAATTCGCACTCTTCGGCACCTTCTCCCAATAACCATAGATGAGTATTTTTATCATCTAGCTCTTTTAATGCCTTTATTGCGATATCAAACCCTTTAGCTTTAACAAAGCGCCCTATACATAAAAAAACCCTATTTTGAGGAGATAAGTTAAGCTGCTGTCTTAACTCTATTTTCTGATCTATGTTGGCCGATGTAAAACGCGTTAAACTGACACCCGGCTTACATATACCTATTGGCTTCGTTTTATTTATATCACGCACTTGTTTCAACATGTTTTCACTAAATACAAATAGCTTATCGCTATGTTTAAATGCGAGATATTGCATTTTTTTATGAATTTCAAACGACAACTTGCTAGTAAATTTTGTCAAAAAAGAGCTTTGCTCTCTAAGGCTTGCCCTAGTCTCATTTTCAACAACGCCAGGGACTAGATATATAATATTTTTATATCCAAGAGCTTTAAGAATTACAACATTAAAGTGAAAGCGACACACAGTAAAGTCAGGCTTATGTAACATAAAGATTTTTTTATATACTTTAATCGCGTTCAGTATATGCTTTATCCCTCTTCCAAATCCTGAACCTTTTTCAGCCTTATAGCGGTATACGATAACATCATCTTCTATTTCATGATCAGGCAATGGCTGATTACTTGGGTTTAAATCACTTGCAGCTATAATAACTTCGCATCCAATAGCCTTATACTCTTGCGCTAAATGATAAAGTGAGTTTTCTATTCCACCAATATTAGGTTTGTACTGATTACTAGTAAGAAGCACGCAAGGCTTTTTTAGCTCTAAAGTCATATTTAACTTTCTCTATTACGGAGGGTTAATACAAACGCAATAATTAAAGAAAATAGCCCACCTAAAAAAGTAATGCCTACGCATATAATAGCCCTTGATGGACCAGACTTTTCTTCTGGAAAAACAACAGGCGATAAAGGTTTTAAAATATGAGAGTCGCCGATAGATGACAGTAGCTTACTTCTAGTTTGATCTGCTATTAATTCATAAAAAACCGAGCGAAGTTGACTCACATTAGTTTGCGATGCTTGAACTTTTAAATATTCAATTGCTTCTTCCGCTTCTTTTTTATCTTTAGCTCGCCAGAACTGATTAATATCTTGGATTAGCCAATTAGTAATATTGACCGAAAGTTCAGGTGAAATAGTCGTTACCTTTAACTCAATTAACCCTTTCTTTTTTATATGTGCAACATTAATTTGTTTAAGTAGTTTATTGTAACCTTCCCAAGGGGTTGGTATCACAGACTTACCAGGAGGTGGGTTACGCTTCCAAATTTTTTGTTTTGGATCGTATTCGTTAAAATCATAATGTGATTTTTTAGTTTCTGAGTCCCATGAATCTAGAGCAAGCAATTCAGGCAATAAGTCTCTTTTTTCTATAAAATTCTGAAGAAACCCTCTACTTTGCATAAACTCCAAAGCAGCGTCAACATCATTCCCTTCACTTCCCCCCAAAGAAATACCTGCCATGCTAGCAAGCCCACCAAATTGACCTGTTAATTTCGAAAGACCGCCATCCTCAGATTTATTCACCGGCGATAGAAATACTTGAGCCGTATAGGTGTTAGGTTGATTAATAGCTATCAAAACGGACAATACCGCCGATAAAAACGTGCCTATAATTACTACCCATTTATATTTAAGTAAATTTAAAAAGGTTGAGTCTATATTATCTTCAACTACCCCAACGTTACTATCCATGGCACTTTCCAACCCACTTAACCAACTAAAAATGGAGGGCAGTATAACAAACTACGATCATTTTAGAAGTATTTTATCATGTACTTAAGAGGTTACCTCTGACAGAAAAAGTTTAGTCTTAATTTATATTTAATCACCTATCTTTAGCATTTAAGTAGAACTAAAGTTATCGTGGTGATAAATAATAAAAAAGTACGAAATAAAAATGCACGCAAATAGAAAAATAATTTATAATTACGTCCGTAGAGCGTGGTTACAATTAATATCGATTACAAAAAACTACAGATATAATGTGCTCTTTTAGGTAACTTAATAATATAGAGCTGAAATAATGTAAATAACAAGCATCAATGACTACCCTTAACATTATTTCTATTATTCGTATGAATCTCAGCAAAGCATAGTATGCTCATTTTTTACTTTTAATATTACAAAAAAAATTATGTAATATGAGTAACCCAAGTTAGGCATTATAAATAATGATTATTAATAACTTAAGTGTGTTTTTAGCAACTTTCATTAGTCTGTTCTTTTTTAGAAAGCTTGCAACAGTCATTAATTTAGTGGATACGCCGAATGAACGAAAAAACCATATAGGCACAGTTCCTTTAGTCGGTGGATTATCTATCTTTGTTGTCGTTTTCTGTTATTTATATGTATTTCCAACAACTTTAGTTCACTCATATGTATACCTTAGTTGCGCAGGCCTGTTATTAATTATTGGAGTGTGGGACGACTTAAAAGATCTTAGCTTTAACCTAAGACTTTTAATACAAGCACTTATCTCTCTAATTATGATGCTTAACGCTGATTTAGTCTTAATTGATTTAGGTGAATTAGTTGCACCATTTGAGCTTAACTTGCCTTATTTTGGATATTTATTAACATTTATTGCCATTATCGGAGCCATTAATGCTTTTAATATGATTGATGGTATTGACGGTCTCCTTGGAGGAATGACTACGGTAACGTTTGGCGCCATGTCTATATTATTTCTACTGTCAGGCCATACCCAGTTGCTTTCTCTCTCTTTGGCAATCGTTATCGCTACCGTTCCTTACATTTTAATGAACATAGGCATCCCTTTCGGACAACGCTTCAAAGTTTTTATGGGGGATGCTGGAAGTACCGTTATCGGCTTCACCGTTGTTTGGCTTTTAATAGAAGGCTCACAGGGGAATGCACAGTCATTTGACCCTGTCACAGGGTTATGGATAGCGGCAGTGCCAATAATGGATACGGTTTCAGCCGTATTTAGACGGATTAAAAAAGGCCAGTCGCCATTTAAACCTGATAGAGAACACCTACACCATGTTTTGATACGCTTAGGACTTTCTTCAAAACAAGCCTTGTCAACTATTTGCTTTATTGCCATTATATTTGCATCAGTAGGCGTTTTATCGGAGTCACTCAACACACCAAACTATATTATGTTTTGGAGCTTTATAATTATAAATATTGGTTACTTCTTCATGATGATGAGAGTTTGGAGGATTACTGTAAAGGTCAGAAAGTATTTTGGAATAACCACAAAATTAAAGAAAAATAATTAATATGTCAAAAGAAAAAGTTGTTTTACTCATTTTTGGTGAAGGCGGACATAAACAAGAAATGAAGCTACTTTATGAGCAGCTATCAATGTCTTCTTTAACATTTATAACGATAGGCCCATCTCCTTTATCACAATCATTAAAGCATTACTCACTAGGTGATGTGAGGCATAAAAAAAACCGTATAAAGTCTTTTTTTATGGCTTTGATTGGCGTTTTACAGTCTTCCTTGCTAATAGTGAAATTATGCCTAATCCATAAAGTTACTGGATGCATATCTACAGGCCCAGGCATCTCAATCATACCGTCAATCTTATTAAGATTATTAGGGAAAAAAGTAATCTTTATTGAAACATTTTGCCGTTTTTATACTCGCTCCATGACCGGCCGTATCATGAACATAATAAGTAGTGAGTTTTGGGTGCAAAACCAAGAACAAACACAATTATATAAAAACGCTAAATTCTGTGGGCGACTATGAAAGTATTGGTATCAGTAGGCTCTTCTTCATTTGATTCATTGGTATGTGCAGTAGACAGTATTGCAAACCTTTTTCCAAACTACGAATTTACATTTCAAATAAGTAACGGTAAGTACACTCCAACTATCGGTGATTTTTTTAGCTTTTCAAATTCGTTTTCACAGTACATTGATAATGCAGATATAATCATCACACATGCAGGAGCTGGAACTGTATTTGAACTACTAGAAAAGCACAAAAAATGTATTGTGATACCTAACTATGAGCGTATAGATCAACACCAATCAGATTTGGCATCATTTATAGAGAAAAATAGTCTAGCGATAGTTTGCCATAACTTAAAAAATATAAATCAATGCCTTCAAGAGGTAGAGGCCTTTAACCCGACTCTTTATGTTAAAACTGCCTTTTTTAGAACAAATGAGTTAGTTGAACTATTTAGCTAAAATCTCTTATAACTGAATAACTGTGCTGTGTTGTATTAACTAATGAGAAAATTGTATTGTAAGGTGCCTTTAAATAGCCCTCTTATAGAGCTCAATGATTGATGCCGCATTTTTATTATTAGAGAAAATACCGGCTATAGCCTCTCGGCTTTGAGATGATACACGCGCCTTTTGAGAAAAATGAGTTTCAATTGCTGCAGCTATTTCGTGGTCATTCTTTTGCCCCACTACCGATACCGCATCTTTATTACAAAAGGCAGCGAGCTCTTTTAAACCACCACATTTTGTAACTACAATAGATAAACCTGTAGCCATTGCCTCAAGTGCAGCTACCCCAAACGACTCTTCTTGCTGAGTAACCTCATCTATAACCGATGGCTGTACATAAATATTATGATCAGAAAGCAAAGAAGGTAGTTCTTCATGGTTTACAGCATCTAAAAAAGTAACATGCTTTCCAATACCTAAAGCATCTGCAAGCTCTATCATAGAAGCCTTGAGGGGCCCGCTACCAACAAGTGTTAGCAATGAATCAGGATATATTTTTAATACAGCAGCAAAGCCACGAATTAAAAACTCATGCCCTTTACAAGTAATAAATCTACCAACACTAATGACTTTAATTTGCTCAAATGTACAAGGGGTCTTTACTTGAGTAAAAATAGGATTAATCGCATTGTAAACAACATGTGTTTTTTCTGATGGCACTGATAAATTTAAAGCTAGCTTATGTTTAAGGAAGTTTGAAGGAACAGTCCAATGCACATAATCAGCACTAGCAGCAGAAGTTAGCACCTTTTTATACTGCTTTCTGACCAAAGGCTCGCTATTAACATCAGAACCATGCATAGAAGCTATAACAGGAATATTGACTTTGAGTTTATCACTGACATGCATCCACGTTTTAACAGCATTACCTGTATGGCAATGAATGATATCTGGTTTAAACTCGTTTAAAACGTTCTGCCATTGTTTGTAGTCGATGAAAAGTGGCATCAACTGAAACCGCAGAACCAAACTTTGAGTTAAACGCTCATTCAAAATAGTTTTAAAAGGCGCTAAATACACTTTAGAAAAGGGACGTGATGATATATTCAACCTTTTAGCCGTTAATACAGCACTCTCGATACCCTGCTCTTGTATGCTTAGTACCTGGTCATAAATAAAAGTTTCTGTAGTAACTGAAAAGTTAGGTATGTAATGTAGTACTTTCATTTATTTCCTGCGTTAATTTTTTCAAAATTAAAGGGATTTTCCAAATAACGCTAATAAGGTACTGTAATAAAATAGCGATTAAAACCCCCCATAGCTCAATTTTCGCTCCAAGCAAAACAATAGCCAAACATAATACAATATTAGAAAGTAAAGTAATGTAAAACAGCTTTTTTACATACCCAAGTGCTAAAAAAACGGGGTGAATAGGTGTAAATGCAGTCGCTGCAGCATGAATAAGCAAGAATGTAATTATTTGCCACTTATAAACAAGCAGTCCATCGGTAAATACTAAAGGGATCCAATAGTCAACGGTTAGTGACGCAAATAACACGACGAAAAATGATGGCACAGCTAATAACAAAACAATTTTTAACATAGCCGTTTTAATTTTTTCAAATGCTTTTTTTGCAAGTAAGTTATTTATTTCTGGATATAGCACTTGGTTTAAAGGGCCCGTCACTTTAGTCGAAATAGTCGCTATTTGCTTAATCACTCTGTAAGCGCCTGCAGCACCAACTGATACAACAGCGCCAACTAAAATATTATCTAACTGTTTTACTGGTATATCGGCTAAGGCTGTTAAGTGAACACCATAATTGAAGTTGTTATATTGTTTTTCATTCAACGTTGAATTAACCGTGTCTTTTTGCCTGAACAGCTTGATTAAATAACCATAAGCGCAAGCTTGAATAAAAAGAACCCCCAAACCTAGTGATATAAGATAAGTTGTTACAAAGTACTCTATGCCAAAGCTAAAATATTGCCCAACTAATGCTAAAGAGAAAAATACAACCGCACTAATAATACCTTGTAATGCAAGCTCCCTATAGCGTTCTTGATATCTCAAAACCCCTATTGCAACACTTGTTTGGTTGATGAAAACATAAATAGCACACCATTTTAATAAAGTAGAATGTTCACTTAAATTAAAAGCGTCAACGTAAACTCGTGTCAATAATAAAGCAACCAAGGTACCAACAACAGCACATACTATGTCGTAACGAAGCGTTAATTTAACAAGCTTTTTTTTATCACTTTCTACACTAAAGTACTTAATTAACCCTTGCCAAGCCTGCGGATTAAAACAAAGGCTAAGCACCAAAATATAGGCTTGCAATAGAGTTACAACACCAAAGGATTCTAAACCAAGCGCCTTAATGGTTATAGCCACAGAGAAGAAGTTTAGAATTGAAGCAGTAAGGTTTCCACCTAACAAAATACCAGCTTGTTTGATTAACTTAAAAAACAAAATTCAGCCCTGTTATATCAGTAGCGCTAAATTTTAGGCTTTGTATCGAAAAGTTATTCATCTGAACTATTTTTCTTAAAAACTTTTAAAATACGTCGTGCAAAAACTGTAAACTTCCAAATATTCATCATTACTTGGTTATAAATAATTAAGCACACAATAAAGGCATAAAACATTATATATTCAGGGACATTATATATTTGTGCTGCAATACCAATCATTGCAAAAATACTCGCAATAAAACAAATTACAACTAGCGTCATATTAGGCCCAAGCCCTAATCGCTGTAAAATATGATGTAAATGCTCTCGGTCAGGTTTAAAAGGCGACAAACCCTTTTTAATTCTACGAATAATAGTAGAAACAGCATCCATAATAGGTATAGCAGCAAGCCATAATGCAATCACAGGATTAAAAGCTCTACTTTCTGGGACTTGTGAGCCTTCTAATAATAGCCACACAACAGTGAAACCTATTACTGTACTGCCTGAATCCCCCATAAATACTTTAAAGCGTTGGCCTAGTGGGATACCTAAATTCATAAGGATGTATGGGATGGTTGCAACAACAATAACAGCACAAAAAGCAGTAAGTTCTGTTTGTCCGTTAATATAAAACAGCCCGCCTAAAGAGCTAAAAGTAATAATAGCTAATGCGCCCAATAGCCCATCAATACCGTCAACCATATTAAATGCGTTAATCGCACCAACAACAGCAATAATTGTAATTACATAGCTAAAGTAGGATAAATCTAATATAAAAGGCCCAATGATGTGCCCTGCATCCTGAAAAATTAAATTTCCAAAATACATCATTAATGCAGATATTAATGTCTGTAGAGCAAGCCTAAACCTAAAGCTTACATCAAGTAAGTCATCAATAACGCCAACTATTAATAAAATACTGGCGCAACATAGGTATAGTGAAGAAGAGATAATCGTTTCTGGGTAAACCACTAAATAGCTAAAAACAACTACAAAAATAGCAACACCACCCACAAGAGGTATTGAACCACTATGATGTTTTCTTGCATTTGGCTGATCAACTAAATTTATTAAAAATGCAAATTTTCGAAAAATAAATAGACTTATAAATGAAAATAAAAATAAGCTTAATATAGTAATTATCAAAAAAATCTCCATAGTTAGAAACGAACAACTATCCGTCCCGCTTCGCTACTAGATAAACCCAGCCCAGCATTATAGTTGAGCAAAAACATAAAAACACTCAATAACTAATCTAATAATACATTAATTCAATAAAAATTATCTCAACCTGCCCCCCAAAAGGTAATGATTGAAATAAAACACTAAATTATTCATTATTAAATTAGCAACAAATCTTTATTGGCTACTTTTTAAGGTGCTGAATACTTTTTCCCACATATCAGTGCTTTGTTGTTTGTACTTAAGTGCATTAGTCAAAAGAGCTTGCTGTCGTGTATCCTTACTTTTTAAGCATCCTATAAGTAATTTACTTAGCTCTTCTTTAGAAACCCCTGTATTTAATAGTAAATCTATAGATTCGTACTCATTAAATAGCTCTTGATATTTATGGCTCCATCCAGTAGCAATGCAAGGTATTGCCTGAGATAGCGCACTCACGCAGCCATGAAAGCGAGAACTAATTACTAATTTCCCCTGCCCTATTAGCGACTTAACTAAAATAGCATCTGAGGGCTCAACAATTTCACACTCTCTACTCAATCGCTCAATGATTTGTGAGCAAAGCAAAGCATCATCACTACCACTGTGATTTAAAATAATGACTTTTTCACCCTTCTCAAAAGCCTGTTCAATTAAATTCACAATGACTATTACATAATTTTCGCGCCACCATTTATCTTTATTCTTTTCGCTAAGCATCTTAGAGTTAGGTATTACAATAATAGAGTCTTTATATTGGCAGTACTGCGGTTGGTTTTCTGGCACTAATAAGTTAGTAAAATCTGGAGCCCGAAAAAGATTAGTATGCCCTTGTACTAAACTCACAATATGTTCATATGAAGGCATTTCACGAGCAAATACCAAACTTGCATTTGCAAATGCTTGCTGAGCATATTTTTTATTCTTAGGGAGAGTAAAAGGGCCTAAAGATTGCGGCATAAAAATATACTTTTTATCCAAGCGCTTCATTCTTGTCACTTCACATGCAACTTGCTGCATAATTAAATCAGACCACTGATCACCATAGCCAAAGCCAGAAGCATCAAGTATCACATCAACATCAGCCTCTGTAACAATACCAAATCTATTTTTAAAATAACGACGAATAAATGCCGGAAAAAAATAAAAAAGGCGATTTAAATCAAAAATGTTTTTTCGTAAATTTATTTTTTGATAAGCGCCTATAGCGGCTCTTTTTTTGTAAGGGGAGTTTGCATTATGCGCTAAGCAAATTTCGGAATGAGGAAAATGGAGGTTAAGCTGCTGCAAAATTGCGTGCAGCATGAGTTCAGCTCCTTTATTAACAAACTGTACGCCTTTTATTTCAATTAACATAAAAACTTCCATTTTTCCTACTAAAAACCGACAGCGAAGCATATACAGCTGTAATGCTCGTTTCAAGCTTTTACAGTCATTTTTTATGAGTTATAGTACCTTGTTTGTTAAATATCTTCACGAGTGGTCATGTCTACCTTTTCAGGTATAAAAAACAGCGCATTATTAATTGCAGAAAAGTGCATACTATTAGGCCTCAGCTTTTTTAATAGTGTGCTTTTAGCGCGTGTTGGCGGCCCTGAGGTTTTCGGCCAATACGCATATATACTTTCTATGGCCGGGCTATTTTTGCCATTAACCATTATGGGCCTTAATAATATAGTCACTAAATATATTGTTAAAAACCCAAATAATGCTCACTACTATCTCAAAAGCGCGATTATTATTCGCTTATATGGTGCCTTACTTGCAATTGCATTAGGGCTACTGCTTACACTTATTGTAAGTAACCCAAATAACACCTATATATTATTATTAATAACACTGCAGAGCTTTAGTGCTTTTTACGTTATAGAGTTTTTCTTTTTAGCCAAACAACAAGTTTCAGCATTATTAAAAGTTCGCCTAATTATATTACTCGTGCTTAACAGTTTAAAATGTATCGTTATTTTAAATGGCGCATCACTTAGTTTACTGATTATGCTGCAGGGCTTAGAGTATGTATTGATTGGCTCCAGTTATTTATTGACCTACGTAAAAGGAAAGAATCATCACTTTATCAAACGTAAAACATCCTCTCGTAGTTATATTGCATTAGCACAAAAAGGTAAATGGTTATTATTTTCAGGGGTAGCAGCAACAATATATTTAAAGATTGATCAAATCATGCTTGCTAATATTATAGGTATAAATGCTGTAGCCTATTATGCTGCTGCGGCTAAGTTATCTGAAGTGTGGTACGTATTTCCGGTACTCATTGCCAATGCTTTTACCGCACAACTAAGCCAATTAAAATTTACTAATTATTTAAAATATCAAAATTTATTAAAGCAACTTATAGTGGTACTGACACTGAGTGCGTTGATACTCAGTATTACAACCTACTTTATTGCACCAACCTTAATTTCGCTACTATACACTGACGAATATAGCGCAAGTGCAACAATACTTAGCATACATATATTTGCGAGTATTTTTATATTTCAACGGGCTATACTATCAAAATGGCTAATTATTGAAAAACTTTATAAATATAGCCTTATATCAAGTGTATGCGGCGCAATAACGAACATTGTATTAAATGCCGTTTTAATTCCTCAATATGGCGGAGTAGGAGCTGCGTGGGCTACTGTTATCTCTTACATGATAGCAAGTTATGGTTTTTTATTTTTCCATTCAAATACTAAGCGTTACGCCCAAATATTACATCAGGCTGTGTTAAACTTCCCTGCATTATTAAAACCCTTTATAAAGCAATTACGCTTATTAAAAAAATGACTTCATAATGAAACAAAATATAAAGCACCTCATTAATCGTTTAGGCTATGATGTAAAACTACATCGAGTAGGCAAAGCTCAGCAAAATCAAGCTAAATTTGCGTTTGTACATGTTCCTAAATCTGGAGGGATCTCCATTGATTTAGCAATGCGAGAACAACTTGCAAAGCCAGGTGAAGCCCGTTTCAGTCGTGAAGGTGCCATTGAAATGAGTTTGGCTACATTTGGGCAAAGCATAAACAATCTTGATAGTATTGCACAGTTTAGCGATCATCATGCGCAGCAATTAAATGGCTTGCTTGCTTATCACTTAGCGCAAAACTGGCAATATATAAGCGGTCATGTGAGCACAAATCAACATATTATTAAAAGCTTTGCACAGCAATATCACTTTATAACTGTATTGAGAGAGCCTGTTTCACGTTTTATTTCAAATTATATATATAACAAGCTAACTAACTCTCTACCGATTATGGCGCCTAACAACCTAAATAGCGATAATCTCATTGCAGAAGTAGACCACATTTTAGTTCACCGCAGAGGTTGGCAAATGGCCAATGTCATGAGTATGTGTATAACCGGCCGTTTTGCAAAAGATGTAGCTGATGCGCAAAAGATACAAAGTGAATTTGCAGATAATTTAGCAGCCTATAAAGTAGTCGGCTTCCTTGATAACTTAGATAGCTTTAGCAAACAAATTAAACAATTATCAAACAAGCAAATTAACATAGGCAACCACAATACCACCGACAGCTTTTTAGATGAGAAAAAACAACATGTAAAAAGCACGCTTCAAAACTACTTTAATGAGCCAAATGTCAAAGCCCAATTAGAACACCTATGCCGATTTGACATCGAAAATTATCAACGCGCAAAAGAAAAATATTCATAAACCCGTAGGCGTGAGGCTTGCCCGCGCAAAACGTGAGGCACAAGGTGAACTTCGCCCACGCGAATGTTAATCCCCCACATCATACCTGTATTTATCCTCTTTGCGCCAGCAAGCTTGGCGCCTACGGTGTTTAACCTCTTATCTTGACGACCGTAAATGCCAAAATCACAAATATATACAATGCCAATATGGGTAATCACCCACACGCTCAACTAACTTGGCTCTTAATGGGTTTGCCACTATGTACCTTGCTTGGTTTATTAAATCCTTATCGTTTTTTATAAGGTGATCATAAAAATTTGACTGCCATATTGCACCTTGGCAATTGTTTAATCGGTTGTATTTTAACGTTGTAATACTTTTAAACTGACCTACCACCACTGACAATGGCTTTGAACCTGTAAGTTTAAAAATCCAATGCAGGTGATCAGGCATAATCACATAGCATATTGTGGTAAGGTTTTGTGTAATTGAAAACTTATACAAAGTTTGCGCAATCAAATGCGAATTTTTAAAGTGAGTAAAAAGCGGCCTCCGTGATATACAACATATTGTCACGGCATAATAGTGATTCTCAATTGAGCAACGTCCTTTGCGCCTTTTATATGAATCAGCCATGATTATTCCTTTATATTAAACATAAAGAAACAATAGTGAATAATGCCATTTTTGTAAAAGAGCAAAAATGATCGCGTTCCACAAATACAAACGCCCCGTAGGCGTGAGGCTTGCCTGCGCGAATCGTGAGGCACACCCGCGCGATATGTTAAATCAACATATCAAAAAATTGTAAAGCTGCGCTTTAACAGGCCAGCAAGCTTATCTTCTGTTGCGCCAGCAAGCTCAGCGCCTACGTCATGGTGTATCCCCCACCCGTAGCGTGAGGCTTGCCCGCGCGAATTGTGAGGCACACCCGCGCGAATCGTGAGGCACACCCGCGCGAATCGTGAGGCACACCCGAAACATAAGATTCACCAGCGTAAAACGAGAGAAATAATTACAAGCTAAAAGAATTAACCAGACGTTGATATTCATCTTGTATTTCTTGGGTTACTTTTTCGTTACCGCTTACCGATAAGGTAATTACTTGGTTATTTTCTTTATCAAGCACCGCTAAGTTATGAATTACTTGCTTATTACCGCCATTGTCGCCGGTGAATACATATTCTATATTATCTAAAGGACCTTTATAGGCGGCATCATCCGCGCCCACTTTAGTAAATTGTATATCGGTTACACCCGCTTTTAGTAAGCCTTTAATACCACTATCAATAAACCCAGCCCATTCTTGTTGTGAGCCAGTGTAGCTGTGGCCTGTTAAGTGCTGACAAGTAACGTTTGAAGCTATGTATGCCCCTTTTTTAACTTGTTTAGCCACAAATTGGGTTATATCCATACTTACAGTAGGTGATGCTTGTATGGTTTGATTTTTTTGTTGTGGTTTTGATGCAAATTTAATATCAAATTGGCAGGCATTATTCGCGTCTGCTTCTTTTGCGCCAGCAAGCTTAGCGCCTACGGTGGTCGCGCCAGCAACGGGGGTTGTGTTTGCAGCGATGGCGGTGGTGCTTAATAAAGCGATGAATAAAAGGGAGTGTTTTAATTTCATAAATTCGCCTCTAAAAAATAACTGATTCATAAATACAAAAAACCCGGCCTAAGCCGGGTTTTTATCACAAAAGATTAAGTAAAACTAATTACTTAATACCTTTTTCTTGTGAAGTTACTAATGCTTGACGACCAGTTGGACCGTTGCTGAATGCATATGCATTAACATCACCATCGTTTGCGTCAATATTAAATGTAACACTTAACTTAGAACCAGCTGGTGCTTTAAGTGCATCCATAATGGCTACTTGAGTGTATTTAGTTACAGTATTGCCAGCAAGGTCAGTCATATTACCTGAGTATTTATTACCTTTTTGGTCAATCGCAGTTACAATAACATCAACAGCATCTTTGCTTTCATTGGCAAAATGAACTGAAGTTGAAAGACCGTCAAATCCTACTGGGAAGTAAGGAATGTTGATAATAGTTGCATCAAGAGCCCACTCACCAGCATTTGCATTAGTAAGAAGATTTGAAGGAGTAATTGAACCAGCGCCATCAAAGTCTACTTTAGCATTAACTACGAAATCAGTTGCTTTGATTTTTTCTGGAACTGCAAGACGAGTAGCATTGTTTAGGTTTAGTGTAAATGTACCAGCAAGACCATTAACAGCAGCACCACCAGTACCAGCTGCATCATCTGTCAAAGTAATTGTTGCAGACTTTTTATCGCCAGCAACAACTGCAGCAACGTCACCAACTAAAATATCACCAGAAGCAGCTGTAGCAGTTAAATCACCATCTACCATGTCAGAGAAATCACCAGTGATTACAAATGACGCGCTAACAGTAGTTGCAGAAGCAAGTGCGCCTACATAATCTTGACGATCTGTAACAGTGAAAACGATTGAATCTTCTTCGTTATCTGCAGCACCAGTACCAGCATCTGATTGACCAGAAATAAATTCGTCTTGATCTTCGCGCTCAATAACACCGTCAAGTAGTGTTTTAACTTCAGCTGCGTATTGAGATGCTAAACGTAAGAAAGTACCAGTATTATCACCAGCAGTGTCTTTGGCAGAACCATCTTGCCAAGATGCAGCAGAATAAGTCACTGTAGAGTTTGAAGTAGATGCTGTTGTTTTGAATAATCCAGCATCGGCAACGATTTCAAATGACTCGTCTAGTTCAATTGTGTAACCAGTTTTAATCTCTAAAACTACGATACCATTAGCAAGATCGCTATCAGCGGCTAAGTAATCAACTTCAAACGTAGCAGTACCAGTATCAATACCTAATTCACCGGCGTTAACTGTTGGAGCTTGGCCAACTTTAACATCGAAACCAGCACCTGTTAAATCAAAGCCAGCTCCGAAATCAAGAGTAATTTGATCACCAGCTTCAAGCTTTTGACGAACAATAGCACGAACACTTGGCTGACCTGTTACACCATTTACAGCAAAGCCTTCCGAAGAAGTAAGTTTTACTGCGTCAGATACGTCTGCAGCGTGTGCACCCATTGCACCAAAGATAGCCGTAGCTAGTAGTGCTTTTTTGAATAGTTTCATGAAACTGATGTATTGTTAATGAAGTCAACACATCAAGATTTTTTATTGTTCTGACTGGAGGTTTGTCAGATCAATGCAAATTTAAGGGGTTATATTACACATGTCAAGCGTTTAGCTATAAATCACACGTTTTGTGTATTTTATAATCTTATATTTATGACTACTGTAATAAAACTACTAGCAATTATTACATATTACTAACAGCCACCCAAGTTTTAAATTGTAACTAACCCCAAAATAGTCAAAGTTAATTAGCAGTTTGGTAAAAGTTTAAAAGTAACATAATCTATTAGTATGGCATTTTTATTACAATGCGCTATTCCTATAAAATATTACATAACTTATAGATTATATAGCGGCATAAATAGTAAAAACTTAAATAATAAAAATGTAATTAACAAGTTTACTTATAAACATTACGTACAGTTATAGTTAGTTTTACAGCTTTTTTAAACACGTTAACGTCACTTTTACTGAACATGGCCAAAATAGCCTGTTACTGGTAAATATTCAAGCAATTATTTTAAGTTACTGCTAAAAATACAACTATTAACGTTAACACTTTATTAAAAGCTGAGGTTTTCTAGTCCTTGTATAAAGCTTTGCTTAACGCGCTGCCAGTCGTCGGTGTTTTGTACTATTTTAGGGGTGACTAATATTACCAGCTCGGTTTTATCTGTTGAGCTACTGTCGCTTCTAAATAAATGCCCGAGTACCGGCAGTGAGCCAAAAAACGGCACTGATGACGCGCCATTAGATTTATTTTCACTAATTAAGCCGCCCAGCATCACGGTTTGGCCATTACCGGCTACTACCTCAGTGTTTAAGGTACGCTCAAAAAACGACGGATTGTCTGATGCGCCCGAGGTGTCAGACACATTCGATATACTTTGCTGTATAGTCATAATTACCGTGCCTTGGGCATTAATAGTGGGTGTTACGGTTAAATCAACGCCGGTTTGGCGGTATTCTATGGTGGTAGTTTCGCGCTCGCCGTTTAATGGGTCGCTAGTGGTGCTGCCAACAGTGGGTATATCATCCCCCACACTAATGCTGGCTGCTACGCCGTCGCGTACTAATAAAGTAGGGCGCGACAGCACATTAACCAAACCATCTGTTTGGCTTAAATTAACACTCACATTGCCTGGCAAGCCGACAATTGAATAATTAAACACCCCTTTGCCATCAGTGTTAAAACTAAATGCTTCTTTGCGCGTGCCTGCCGCACCGCTTTCAATAGCGTACTGCACCCCTTTTGAAAAGCTACCGGTAAGTTTAACTTCGGCTATTACCACTTCCATCATCACTTGTTTAGGCATAATATCGAGCTGATTAAGTATGGGTTGTAGCTCTTGGTAGTATTGGCCGCTAGAGTAAAATATTAAGGCATTGGCGCGCTCATCCACTACTAAACGAATACCATCACCCTCAATACTTTGTACGGTATTACTCTTATTTGATGATGGCTTAGGGGCGGTGTCGCCCGTTGCGGCGGTTGAAGGCGCTGCCTCAGTTTTACTTTTGTTACTCTTAAAGCTGCCACCCAATAAAGGTGCTAAGCTCTGACCTATATCTGATGCACGGGCAAATTTAGGGTGGTAAATATAAAAGCTCTGCTCGGCACCTGTGGCTGGCTTATCAAGCTGGTTTTGCCAGTATTCTACGCGGTCTATTATTTCATCTGCTGAGGCAAATACAACCACCTGCCCTAAATGCTCAATGGGAATAAAGTTTACACTCGACGACGTTGAACGCGTATTCGATACGGAGATCCCTTCTAGCTCAAGTAGCTCTTTAGCTTTGGTAATAAATGTTTGCGAGTCGATATAATTAAAGGTCATGAGCGCCAATGCTTTTTTATTCATAGCGGCGCTATCTATTAAATGAATTAAGCTTATTGCTCTTAATACTTGCTCACGCTTACCTTTTATAGTTACCAATCCTTGCGATGGATCTATACTAATTTGTGCATCAACCAACCCTGCTACTGCACTGCGCAGCCCTGTAGACACGCCATATTTAGTTGGTACTAATTGTATAATATCGCTGGCTACATTAGGTACTGAGCTGGCTTCACGGCCAAAACCAAAGGCAACGTCTGACTTACTGCCTTTTGGATCTTCAGGAAAAATATAAAAAATACCATCATTCAACGTAATCGTTACTTTATTTTGTACAAACACTTCTTGCACTAACTGAAATAAACGCTGTGCTGTTACCTGCTCTTTAAGCTCAAGGGTTACCGGTGTATTTTTAGCTTTTATAGAGGGCTCTATTAAATACGAAACCTCTAGTAGTTCACCTAATGCATAATGTATAAAATCATTGAGCGGTAGTGCATTAACCGATACCTGATACATCTTTTTATTATCAAACTGTTTAGATAGGTCAACTTCAAGTGTAAGTGACTGGCCGTTTTCTAACTTTTGAACCCGCTCAAACGTATTCTCTTTTTTGCTTGAAGATTGTACTTTGGGCTCATTATTATTACGCTCAACTTTAGTTGGCTCATTTAAATACGAGTCAGCAACGTTTACTTTTTTAACTTCTACGCTTTGCTCAGGATCAATTAAGGATGCGCAGCCTGTTGCCATTAGAGCAAAGCTGACGCTTAATACTGTGTTTATTTTAGCTTGTTTTATCATTTGACTGCCGTTGAAAAAGTTTAAATGTTTTAGTTTGCTCAGGCGTTGCAAGTGTGATTGAGCTGGTCGTTATTTTAATTAATGTAACATTGTTGCCAATTGTATCACCCTGCTTTACTTTTGAAAGCGCTTGCTGTTGGTCTTTAATTAAAACAAAGGTTTCGCCATTTTGATTAAATATGCCCATTAGCGTAAATACTTGGTTACCAATAGTGAGTGCATTTTCACTTTTAGGTTTAACTGTTTTGGGCTTGGCTGCGTCTTGCTTTTTTTGTGCTTGCTCATCTACCAAAGCTTGCCAATTTTGCTCTAATTTAGAAACCGCCAGAGTGTGAGCTGGTACTATAACTTTAGTTGTTTTCACTGTGTTATTGGTATTATTAGCTGCGCTACTGCCGGTTAATACTTGCGGTATAACTACGCACAAAAGTGCCAACACGCTTAGTGTTGCTATAAGTAAGTTCATGGTTGCTCCTGCGCAACGGTTGCTGAGGGCGCAGTATTATTCCACATAATAAGGTCGATATCGGCGCTAATGTTTTCATTTGGGTTACCCGTAAAACCGCGGCCATTATACGCGTACTCTTTAAACCTCACTGTTGGTTTTAGTAACTCAATGGCTTTACTGGCTTTTACTAAACACAAGGGCTGGCCATTAAAGCGAATACTTAACAGCCATTGCTCTAATAAGGGTGCAAGCTGCACTTTACCCTGCCATTCAACACGCTCCAAGTTACACTGTGCTTGTTTTAACGCCTGCTCTATGGATTGCTGCGCTTTTAATTTAAAATCGCTTTCGGTTGTTTGGTTAAACAAATAGGGCGTTATACTTTTTGCAGCTTCTTGAGCTTGTGTTAATTGTTGTTGTAGCTGTGTTTGTTGAGTAAGTAATGCAGTTAACTTATTTGCACGCACCGCGTTTAACGTTTTAGTTTGAGTAAGCTCTTTATAACTTACCCATAAAGGGTCGGTTACATATAAGCCAAACAATAACGCAGCAATAACAATAAAGTAGTGTTTATATTTTAGTAAATCACTTTTCATTGCCATGCTCCTGTGCGTTTAAGGTGATTTCAAGCGTAAATTTATCCTCACCTCGGTACTTTCTTACCCCACCTGAAAAAATAACACCCGCCACCATTGGCTGCTGGCTTACTGCATTAATCACTTTATTGGCGTTGGGTGCACTGCCCCTTATTTGTATTTGGCCATTTTGCTGGCTAAAAATATCGATATTCATCTCATTTTTTAGGGCACTATTTAGAATGTCCCAGTGTTGATACACTGTACTTTTACTACCAACATATTGGTTAAAAAGTGCTGTTTTGCTATTTAACGCATCAAGCTGATTTTTTTGAGTTAACACCTCATTAGCTTGCTGACTCTGCGCACTTACTTCTTGTTGTAAGTTATAAACGCTAAGCCATTGCCAACCCCACGCTAGTGCTATGTACAAAGTGATCGTTAATAATGGCGCTATATATAATAAATGCAGCTTTAATGGGTTACTTTGCTGTTGATAATTAAACCTGCAATGTTTTAATAGCTCAGGAAGTGATTTTTGGCTAAACATATTGGCTAAATAAGCTAAGTACTGTGGCGCTTCAACCTGCTCTGCAGGTGTCGTGTCGGCAATTCCGACACTGTGCTTATAGGTCACTAAGTTGTTAATTAAACCTCGTGCATACGCGCTGTGGCTAGTGTTTTTTGTTTGGCTAAAAAATAGTACGCCTGCAGGAGTAGCAAGCTGCTGTAAGCTTTTTTCAGTGTGGTGGTTATACAACAGCGCAGTTTCAGGAATAAGCAGCCAGGCTTTTGCAAGTTGCTCGGTGTTGTGAGTAAACTTTATGGTCGTTACATCAAAGCCATCTATATCTTTATTAGGTTCAATAGTGGTAATAGGCTTTAGGGTATTTGCTTGCTCGCCTTTAATTTTTAATAAGCTCTTTAATTCAGTTAAGCTCAGTGCGGGGTAGCTTTGCTGCTCAATTGAGTAATGTTTGCGAGCTACAATAACAATTTTAGGTGTGTTTGATAAAGCCGTTTCAAATAATGCATTAAATTCCCCGTTAGCAAAATACGCTACAGATTTATTGAGCATTTTATTTAAAGGTTTTAATTTTTTAAACGTACTTATATTCAATTTTTATTCCAGCTTATTTGAGAAAACACCATCGGCTTTGTATAAGATTGCGGCGTGGCATCGAGTATGTATGCCTTAGTTAACTGTGCACCTTTGTAAGTAATTCGCAATTGTACCTTTATTTTGCTGCCCGTAGCAAAGGTAATATATTCACCGCTTTCTACACCTGTTAGCTTAAAAAACTGGTAGCCATTGAGGTTGCCCTGCTCTCGTAGTTGTAATACTTTTTGGACACTGTTTTTATCGTTTACAAACGCATTGAGTATTTTTTGCGGGGCATTTAAGGGATTAAAACCTGCCACAATCTCTGTGGTAAAGTATTTACTTAACAATGGTGTTGATATGCTCTCTCCGCCACGAATTAAGTTAACCTCAGAGGGGTCTTGCAAAAAGCCATTGCGCGCAACGTAGCGTTTTTTTTGCTGTTGATAATAGCTCGATTCAGCGCCATTTAACCGGCTTAAGTCGTTTTTATCTTTCCAGTCAGCAAGAGAGTCTACAAATTCACGGGCGCTTACTTCGTCTATGTCTAGCTGTAATAATACATTTTTGAGTAAGGTTGCGTCACTAATATTTAGCCCCATTAAGGCACTTAAATCCGTAAGGGTTATATAGGCATTGTCGTTTAATTGAAACTCTTTGCCATAAAAATTCCATTTACTCGTAATGTTGTTTGCGGCTAATTTATTTGAGTATTTTTTGTTACTTAATAACGCCTCAAGTAAATCGGCTTCTGTTTTTTCAAGCTCAAGGCGCATTAAAAATTTATTTTGAATGCTGGTTGTTATATTTACCTGCTCGCGCACTGATTGATTAATGTATAACCCAAGCAGCGATAGTACAAAGGTAATAATTAACACCTGAATAAGCGCTATGCCACGTTGGCTCATTATACATCCTCTCGCAAGTAATAAATTAAGTTTGAGTATGAGCTGGTTACTAAATCAATTTGTATTTGTGTTTCTTGATCGTTGTTATTTTTTATATACACAGAAATTTTGCTGGGCATAATACGATTTTGCAGTAAATGCTGAGCATACCACCTTTGCAAAATAGGTTTACTGCCAAGCTCAAATGTATCACTACCTGCGTTGCCTTTTACTGCGTTTGAGAGAGTTTCCCAGCCGTAGTACTGAAATGTTAATTGTTGTATGTCGTCAATTAATACTTTACTGGTTTGCCATTCTATTTCTCTTGGTACTTGCATAAGCGGCTGATTTTTTAAAGATAGCTCCCTATACACAAGCTGCGACTTTCCCTGTTGATCAACTTGCAAAGAAAATGACACAAGAGCGCTACCCGATGAGAAAATGGGTGAGTTGCTAACCAAGATTAATGATTGTTGCGAGCCATTAAACAAAACAGCATACTTATCATTTTGGTTTTTAACTATATATACACTAGCAGCTTCGAGCACTCGCGACATAGCCTCAAGGCCAAGGGAGTTTTTATTTAATTGCCAAAATACCTCGGTGCGTTTTTGCCATTTATCTGTATAGAGGCTATAGGCAAAATAGCCTGAAAACATCACCATTGATAATAATGCGGTGGCAATCATTAACTCGATTAATGAAAACCCCTGCTGCTTTTTAATTACCATGCGACTGTCTCAAATTGAAAGCTTTTGCCTCTACTTATAAGCTCTACGGTTACCAAAAAACGTGCAAAGCGTGGTTCTGGCGGAATAACATCGTCTATATCCATTGGCGGGGCTATTGCTTTGGTTTTTTGAGCCTGCCAAGTATATACCTGACCGCTAGTTTCTACTTCGCCGTTGAGCTCGGTATTTTTATTGCGTTTATAGCGCTCTCTTAATTGCGATTTAATGGTGGTGATTACCAGCTCTGATTGCTGATAATACTGTGCGGTTGTAGCCGCTTTGTCTGCCGATAAACTACTAGCGCTAAATAGTTGCGCAGTAATAGCCAGCGATGAAAATAAAATAACCGCCGCTATTAACACCTCAATTAAGGTAAAACCCTTATTCGCTTTCATAGTTTTCAAACACACTTTGAATAGTAAATTCTTGAATGGTGTTATTCCATAACACTTTATATTTAGTAGGCGTTACCGATGAGTTGGTAGAAATAATGTAATCATTAGGCGAAAACACCAGTTGCTCAAAATCAATATTTGTTTGCTGATTGTTTTCTATAATAGTTATAGTGCTTGCTTGCATCCTCAAACTTATTGGGTAACCGTTATAATAAGCATGATACCCTAGCCTCTTAAAAAGCTGTCTTACTTTTTGCAACTCTACCTGACGCGTTTGCTGTTCAACCGTTTTAGTTACTAAACCGCCTGTTAAACCCATTACAATTGACATTATGGCCATAACGACCATAAGTTCCATGAGTGAAAAACCACTGTGCTTGTTAAAACGGAACATCGTTTATCGATACCATACTCATTAACATAGTAATAACTATACCGCCAACAAAGCCTCCCATGAAGATTAGCATGATAGGCTCTAATAAAGTGGTAAACTTTTTAATCACACTTTCTAAATCATCTTTACTGCGGTTGGCTATTTCAGTAAATACCCGTGGTAGTCGCCCTGTTTCTTCCCCTACTTTAATTATTGATAAGAAAAAGTCTGGAAATATGCGGGTTTTAGCTAATACGTTACTTAGTTGCTTGCCCGATTTAAGTTGTTTAAGTGCTAATTTTGCATCACGCTTTAGCTCTGGATGCTTTAACGTGTCGGCGGTTAACGCAAGTGTTGTATCGAGTTGTAAGCCTGCCTCTAGCATCATAGCCATAGACTGCGAAAAACGAATTCGCTCAGCGGTTAAAATGATTTTTCCTACGCCAGGTAAATGCGACACTTTAATATAAAACCAATTTTTAACGGCTGGTTTTTTTAAGGCATACACTAAGCTGACAATACCTGTAAGCAGGCCACCAATTATAAGTAGTTGGTAATTAACAAAGAAATTACTTACATTGATGATCATTTGAGTATACCAAGGCGCCTGACTTAGGTCGGTAAAAATACCCGACATTTTTGGCACTATAAAAGTAAGTACAAAATATACAGCCATAATACAAACAAAAAATATTACGCCTGGGTAAGTAAGGGCGGTACTAATTTGTGTGCGTAAGTCTTTTTGAAACTTTAAATCACTCGACAAGCGATTAAGTACTTCAGGTAAGTTACCTGAGTTTTCACCTATTTTTAATAAACTTATATACAAGGGCCCAAACAACGCTTCATGCTCTGCAAAAGCTTCACTTAATGAGGCCCCTTTTTTTAGTGCTGCTGATATTTGGCTTAATAAACGGCTTAATGCTGGGTGAGCATTTGCTTGTTTTATAATATCAATACCACGGTCGACTCTGATCCCGCTTTCGAGCAATAACGCCAGCTCGCTGGTAAAAAACTCGAGTTGATCAAGATTAACTTTTTGACCAAACAAATCAGCCAAACTGTTTTGTTGAGCTATTGGCACAATTGAAAGGGCATTGAGCCCTTGCTCTAATAACTTTTGTTGTGCTTGTGCTTTATTTTGCGCAGTAATAGCGCCTTGATGGCGCGCCCCTTGAGCATCGATTGCTTTATACTCAAATTCCATTAGCCGGCTACTCTAAGTACTTCATCTATCGTTGTTACACCGGTTACAACTTTAAATAAACCATCTTGCATTAGGTTTCTGCGTTTTAAACTTTCGTTATGAGCTTGTGCTTTAGTAATAAACTGGTCGTTTTTGGGGGTTTGTTTAATTGTATCGTCACAACGCAAGTATTCATTTATTGCAATTCTCCCTTTAAAACCCGAGCCATTACATTTATCGCAACCCACTGCTTGCTGAATGTTAAGTTCTTTAATACCTGCATTAGTTGCTACTTGCTCTAAAGGGTACTGAGTTAATAACTCTTCTATGTTATCAGCCGGCTTTGAACAATGGTGGCATAAACGCCTTGCTAAACGTTGTGCAACTACTGAAACCAATGCCGCATTGAGTAAAAACTCTTCAACGCCTAAATCCAGTAAACGCGTATAAGCACTTGCAGCATCGTTAGTGTGCACGGTACTAAATACTAAATGCCCTGTAAGTGCTGACTGCAAAGCTATACGTGCTGTTTCGGCATCACGTATCTCACCCACCATTATTATATCCGGATCTTGACGTACAATTGAGCGCAGGCCTGCTGCAAAGTCAAAGCCTATGTCGGTGTTTACTTGTACTTGGTTTACACCTTCTAATTGATACTCTACTGGATCTTCTAGGGTAATTATTTTTACGTCAGGACGATTTAGCTCATTTAAAAATGTGTATAAGGTAGTCGTTTTACCTGACCCTGTTGGACCTGTTAATAAAATTACGCCGGTGGTTTTAACTAAATCTTGCTGTATGAGCTCTTGAGTATCACCAGATAAGCCCAAAACTGACATGTCGTAGCGTATTGACTCTTTTAATAAGAAACGCAATACAATGCTTTCGCCATCATTTAACGGTAGGGCTGATACACGTATATCAAGCTCTTGGTTGGCAATTCGCATTTCTATTTTGCCATCTTGCGGACGGCGTTTTTCAGCAATATCCATTCCTGAAAGAATTTTTAATCGCGTTGTAATTGGCAGCTGCATTTTTGGTGCAAGTTTTTCTACTTCATGTAATACGCCGTCAATTCGATAACGTACTCTAAAACGCCCGGCATGCGGCTCTAAGTGCATATCGGATGCACCGCGCGCTAATGCTTTGGTAATTAATGAATTGAGTAAATTAACTGTAGGTGCTTCAGAGGCCAGCTCTCGTAATCTGGCCTCTTCATCACCTGTTAACTCGTCTTCATCAGCTTGATTTTCTGAATTGCTTTGTATTTCATAAAAAAAACTTTGTAATTGTGCTTCTGTGGCAACGGAAATAGTGACATCAACATTTAGCTGTTGCACATATTGAGCTAACGCTAGCGAAAGCGGATCTTTACAAGCTAAATGCCAGTTGCTTTGAGCAACTTCAACTAATAAACAATCAAGTGATTTTAAGCGCAGCATTACCTCAAGCGTTGCCTCTTCGGGCATGCTCCAATTAGGGAAGTTTTGCGGTTGAAATAAAGGATAATTAAGCAAATGACTATAAAGTGGTGCTAAATCATCCTCCGTTAAACAACCCATATTAACCAAAATTTGCTCTAGTCGACCGTCATAACGACTTTGATATAGCTTGGCTTTATCAAGATCACCTTGAGTAATTTTAAATTCTGAAGTTAATAACTGCGCTAAATCGATCATTTATGAATTACATCCGCATTTTCGTCAGTACCACCTGGTTGACCATCTAAACCATAACTCATAATTGTATATAAATTGCCATTATCGCCAGGTGTTTTGTATATGTATGCCTTACCCCAAGGATCTAGAGGTATATCTTTAGGTAAGTACGGACCATCCCAACTTGGTGAGTCGCTTTTTCTAAGAGCCTCTAATGTAGGTGGCACTGTTCCAGTATCTAAACGATAAGTATCAATTGCAGTTTCAAACATTTGCATTTGTGCGATGGCTGTTTTAATTTTAGAAGAGCTCACTTTAGAAAATAATTTAGGAGCAATTAATGAACCTAGTAAACCTAAAATAATAAGTACAATCATTAGCTCCATTAAGCTAAAGCCTTTATTCTTTTTCATTTCATACTCCAATAATTTATATCTTTGAATTGTATCAATTGAGGTTTTTAGTGTCGATAATGCGGTTTAAAGCCTTTTTATAACATCCTCAGGTAGCTTTTTTTCTGAATAAGCGATATGTCCCGAGTCGTCAGGGTAACCTACTGCTATGAACATGACTACGCGTTTATACTCGGGTAAACCTAAAAGTTTACTTACTCTTTTATCGAGAGTGTGAAGTTCAGGCCAATTTATAGGACAACTCGCTAAGTCTAAAGTTTCAAGCGCAAGCATAAATTGCATACTCGCTAATGAGCCATCAATATAAATGACATGCCTGTCCCTTGCTTCTGGGTAGTATGATAAATCACCAACCACAGCCATTAAACAAGGTATATTTTCTGCGAAACCAGCAGTACCACCAGGCAACTTAACTAGTTGAGATAACAGTGGCTGACTTTCTATTTTATAAAACTCATAGGGTTGCCTATTACATGCGCTAGGTGCTTGTAAAGCTGCAGCTACTGCTTGAGTGACTTTCTCATCTTCTATCGGTTTGTTTAAAAACCAGCGATTTGAGCGCCTTGCTAAACACAAATCCATCAGCTGATTGTAACTCACAGTGTGCTTGGCTTTGTTAGCCTGTAAGTATGGAATCTTCTCTTTGATAGGCTCATGGTTATTCGGCGTTATTTGTACATAGACTTTATATGCATAAGCAATATCGGGGTGACTGCGATTTACAACACTAAAATACTTCTCAAAAACAGATTCAGCCCATGCTAACTCACATTGGCTGAAACCTTTATTGCTAAAAACGTCTTTATAAACGAGTACTGTTTCTAGTAAATAATCTAAAGCGAAAACGTCTCTGCGCGGGCGCATTATTAAACCTTTTTCAAGGCGGTGTATGTTCCTTCGTAGTAATGCACTGCTATTTCCATGCACACCACGATTTTTTTTATAAGCACGCTGAGCCATTAAAATAGCTCTGTGCTCATAATAAAAGTCTCTTGAAAAAAAAGTAAAGTATAAGCTTGAGATAAAACCATTGCCAGAACATAAAGGAGACACTATGTTCTGGCAGGTTTTTATAAGCCGCTTTATTTTCTGTATTAAGTAATGTTTCATTATAATTTAGCTAATTAGCTCACTTTACAGTGAACTAACCGCGGCAAGAGCTACACCCATTTGGTAAAGGATTTGTGTTGCTGTGCTCCACAAGGTTAGGTTATCAACATGCTCTGTATCCAGTGGTACAACAACAGTATCACCCGGCTCTAACAACTCGGAGCGGTCAACACCAAACCAAGAATTATTGCTTGGTATTTTAACTAGGCCACTTGCTTTGATAATGTAAACACGATCTTCGTCTGCACGCTGCTTAAAGCCACCACTTCTACCGATGTAATCATCAACCGATAGACCAGAGTCAAATAAATGTGAGCTTGAGAAGTTAACTTCACCAACAACATTTATACTATTTTGTTTACTAGGAATATAAAGTGTATCGCTATTTTCCAGAGGTATATCTAACTTACCATCTACAATTGCAGGTAAGTCTATTACTAAACGCCCTACCGCTTTCACTTTTGCCAAATCATTGATTAGGTTGTTCATATCCTCGTAAGTTAATGAGGAGTCAGTAATTGAACTATTAAAACTTTTAGATGTAATATCCCGACGTAAGTCATCAGAAAGCTTGTTAAGTTGCTGCTGTTGTTGGAATCGGAGGTTTTCACGTGTAAACACCGCGCCCTCAGGGTACGAAAATTCAGTAAACCCACCGGCTCGATTAATAACATCTCGTAAACTTTCACCTTTACGAATATCATATTCACCAGGGAATTTCACTTCTCCGTATAAACTAACTTTTAAACCTTTTTGCCAGTTAGGTATTGGGTATATGTTAATGGAGTCTTTACTTAGAATAGTAAATTTATCATCAGTTGGATTCGCCGCGGATTTTTCAAGATTAACGTTAACATGCTGCAAAGTCGCTGAGCTTGTAGAAGAGAACCGTGTTATTTCGGCACTTTCAAGAAAAGCCGACTCTTTTAATCCACCTGCAGATGCAATCGCTTTTTGTAAGTTTGCATTGACTGGTTTAGGGTAAATACCTTCATGGTAAACTTCGCCTCTAATCGCATAAATTTGAAGCTTATTTTTATAACCAGATTGCTGATTCAACTTTGCTAGAATCGGCTTTAAAAGCCTTTCACGGCTGAAGTAGGCATATTCTTCTTCCTCGAGCTCTACCTTCTCATTTAATATTTCTGTTATTGCGGTTACTCTTTGCTCTTTTTCTGCTTCTAATTGCTTTTCGACCTGCTTCGCTAACTCTTTATCTAAAGAGTCCTCCAAATCTATAAACTCATAGAATTGCTTCTGTTCGTATTCACTCCATAAATTCATGCGCTCTCTGAGCTGAATTTGCTCTTTTGTAAGCGCAAGTGAATTGAGCGCTATTTCTTCATCTTCTTTTGATTGAAAACGACTAAATACGATAACTTTATCGCGTGCTTTTAGCTCAATATTTTCTTTAGGTTCATTAGAAATAGCTTTGATTGGTGAGAACTGATGAACTTCGATATCACCTTTTACGTTTATCTCTCTTATTAAAAGTGCATATTCATAATCAGCAATTGGTAATAAGTCACTTTTAATTGATGAAAATAATCGACTTACTTTATCACCAGGTTTCCAAGAGTAATTACCAGGGTATGTAACAGCACCCAGTAATGTTACTGCATCATTTAGTTCTTCACTTGATGAAGGCACTTTTATTTTATCACCATTTTTTGCAGTATAAGAAGTATCCTGATCTGTTAGATCTACTTGCAAAATAGTTTTAAAACTATTTCCTGTATATCGTTCGACAACCGTTTTTTGCGGATAAGCGGCACCATTAAAACCACCTGCCATGGTAATTAAATCTTGAATTGATTCATTCTTTTTTAATTCAAATATTGCAGGCCTTCTAACTTCGCCATCCACTGTTATTTGCTTGCCAACTGTAGGAATAAAAACAACGTCACCTGGTTTTAAGATCACATCATCTGAACTATCGCCTCGAATTAGTAAATCATATAGGTCAAGCGTTTGAATTGTTTTACCTGCTCGTTTTAACTGAATATTACGCAAAGAACCAATTTCAGAGATACCACCACTTACAAATAAAGCATGAGAAATAGATGAAAGCGCAGGCACAGTGTAAGCACCTGACTGATAAGCCTCACCTAAAACCATCACCCTAATACTTCGCGTCTCTCCCATAGAAATAAATGCTTGTGTGCCAATCATTTCTTTTTCTACTTTAGTTTTTATAAGCTTAACAACCTCATTATACTGCATCCCTGAAACAGCCACAGGCTGTAATTTATCAATTGTTAAGCGTCCTTCTCTGTCTACTTCAACCTCTTCACTAGATGACTCTTTGCCATACAAATTTATAGTGAATGTATCGCCAGGGCCCACAATATAGCTGTCAGGTACTAAAGCATTTTCAGAGGGAGTAAACGTAGTTGGTTCGCCAGAGAAAAGTTCATAACCAAATGGCTTAGGCTCGTCAGAAACAGGCTTAAACTTTTCTTCATCAGTTTGAAATTCCTCATCGTCGATTTTAGTTTTGCTATTTCGAGGAAGAACTGACGGCGTTATAAGTTTCTTGTCGGTATTTGTATCTTTTGACTTTTCTAAAGCGCTTAAATCTATGCCATACTTTTTAGCAAGTGCTTGCTGTTGAGACTCTGGCAACTTTTTAAATTGCTCTAATTGTTGCTCTGTTGGTTGAGCACTTTCTTCAGCTTTTAACACTGATGTAGACGTTAAAACACCGAAAAGCAGTATCGCCGAAAAATATTTACTTAACTTCACAAAGTTTCCCTTCAGTAAAAAGATAAAAGTACAGATATTCGCGGAATACTACACCATTTTATAAATAAAAAAAATGGGTAAGCTCGCTTACCCATCTTATTGCCTGAAATAGCTTTTAAAAGCTGTAAACAAGTGTTAACGAGGTCTCTGTATCAGTTGCTTCTTTGTCATCAGCCACGTCTGAGTTGTTGGTTATATTGTAGGCCACTTTCATTTGTAGTGAGCCATTAATTTTAGTCAGAAGAGCGGTTTCTGAGCGAGTTTTAGTATTGGTATCACCGTATTCCACCGATACTAACTGAGTAAAACGCGCGTTGTCTGAAATTCTCCAGCTAAAATCTACTTTACCTAAGGCAATCACTTCGCCTTCGTATTCACCCGCTAATGAGTTGCCGTTTTCATCAACCTCTTCGCTAATATCTGGGTATTTAAAATACTTATAACCCGGACCAATTTCAGCGTTTAGTTTCATGTTTGACTCGTTTAATAAACGTAAACCATAACCCGCTGAAATAACCGACTCGCTTCGGTATGCGCCAAAGTAATCAGATACGTGCGACCCATAAATAAATAAATGAGCATGCTTTTCGTTTAATTTGTAATTACCCTGCGCTGAAATAGAGTACTTTTCGTTAGTACGCTGTTTTTCTTTTGTGCCAGCGTCGTTTTCTACTTCATCTTCTTTATAGATGCCGTCTAGCTTATACTCGTTATTCCAACTTTCTAAGTTATGCAATACTTTAATACCGCCTTTTAAGGTCGTTGTTTCGGTATTACCGCTGGTAATGATAGCGCCCACTTCACTGGTTACTTCCCAGGTTTTTTGTTCTTCTTCTGATGCAAATGCACTAGTTGTAGCTGAGGCTGCTACTAAAATTGATAAAAGCTTAAGTTTCATTAAAAAATAACCCTGTAAAAAATATTCATGCTCTTTAAAGCAACGCGCACGTTAGCAAACCTAACGTGAGCATTACCTTAATAACTTTTTAAAAAATTAGTCTTGCTTGTGTAAATGCACATCCATTTGTGGAAATGGAATAGTAATGTCGGCGTCGTCTAACGCTATTTTAATGTTTTCCATTAACGACCAGTATGTTGGCCAGTAATCTTCTGAGTTAACCCAAGGGCGTACGATAAAGTTAACACTTGAATCGGCAAGCTCAGAAACCGATACGTTGTATGCAGGATCTTTTAAAATACGTGATTCGTTATCTAGTACTGATTTAAGTACTTCTTTTGCTTTACGTAAATCGGCGTCGTAGCCAACACCAATCACAAGATCAACGCGACGCGTTGCTTCGCGCGAGTAGTTAATGATTGCATCTGACATTATTTTTGAATTGGGCATTACAATAACTTTGTTGTCAGGAGTGCGCATTTCAGTAGAAAATATTTCAATTTTTTTAATCGTACCGGCTTTACCGCCAGCTTCAACGTAGTCACCAGATTTAAATGGGCGTAGTAAAATAATGAGCACACCAGATGCAAAGTTAGATAGCGACCCTTGCAGTGCTAAGCCAACCGCTAAACCTGCGGCACCTAAAATAGCAATAAATGACGTGGTTTCGATACCAATTTGTGACAGCGCCATTAAAATAGTGGCTGCAAATACAATGGCGTACACAATACTAGATACAAACGATGAAACCGCTACATCTACTTTCTTCTTGTCGAATGCTTTAGCGGTTAAATTTGCACAAAACTTGGCAATTCGACCACCGAGTAAAAATATAACAAGCGCTATAACTGCTTGAATACCATAGTGTAAGATTAAGCCTGAATTTTCATTCAGCCAATTGAGTATTGAATCCATATTAACTCCTGATAGCGTTATTAAGCAGTTTAGCGGTATTGTTTGTAGTATTGTAAATCTTTAATAGGTGTTTGCAACAACGTTTTACTAAGGGGTTAGGGGTTCGGGCTGCCCGTTGCCCGTTGCCCGTTGCCCGTTGCCCGTTGCCCGTTGCCCGTTGCCCGTTGCCCGTTGCCCGTTGCCAATAGCTTAAATATAGAATACTTATAATAAGTTTAAATTTTTTTGATTTTTTGCTTCACAAGCATGGGGATATTATGTATTATGCGCGCCACACCAAACAAGGTGTATGTAGTGGCGGTTGTAGCTCAGTTGGTAGAGCCCCGGATTGTGATTCCGGTTGTCGCGGGTTCGAGCCCCGTCAATCGCCCCACTATTTTCTAAACTTCCTCAGTAATGTTCAAAGTTAGCTTCTTAATTATACCTGGCCTTCATAAAACCAAACCTAAAACAAATAATACTAACTCGTCTATTTGCGTAATCTTATTCACATTTTTACTTCTCGTTTGCTTGTATCCTTTAATTCATACTTTTATAAAACTTTGATGCGACATGAAGTCACTGCTAAAGAAATATTACAAATAACACCAGTAGTAGCAGGTTTTCCCCGCACCACACAGCCCGTTGCCCGTATTTGACGCTTTAGGCGCGCTGAGAACATGTTATATTCTCAGCGCCTCATACACTTGGGTATTTGCTGCCCTTGCTTAAGTTGTTAACCTACTTTAAAAGAAAGACCTAGTGACGCTAATGCTTTAGAGTGTTTTTCAATCGCATCAGACTCTGTACCTACACTGTGCGCTTGGGCTAAGTTTTCTGACGAAGCGGTACTAATATTTGAAATATTACGGCTGATTTCTTGTGATACCATGCTTTGCTCTTCTGCTGCGGTTGATATTTGTGTTGCTAAATCAGAAATATCAGTAATTGCAGCATATACTTTTGAGACGATATCTTGGCTATTGCGGGTTTCTTTAACACAAGTCTCTGCCGCGTTTTTACCCGCTTCCATTGTTTTTGACCAATTGAGTAACGTAGATTGCATTTCAGATATAGAGACTTGAATTTGCTCTGTAGCAGTATGCGTTCTACTTGAGAGTGCTCGCACTTCATCAGCAACAACCGAGAACCCTCGACCATGCTCACCAGCACGCGCAGCTTCTATAGCCGCATTAAGTGCAAGTAAATTTGTTTGATCGGCAATCCCTTGTATCTCTTGCATTATGCCACCAATTTTTTCAGCCTCTGTTGCTAGCCCGCTCGCTGAACTTGCCGAGTTATCCACCTCGTTGGCGAGTAACGATACTTCACGCATGGTGCCTGACATTGCTTGCGTTGCGCTTTCGCAGTCTTGGTGAGCTTGCTGAACACGCTGGTTGGTTACTAAGGTATTTTTAGCAACCTCATCAATTGAATGTACCATTTCTTCAACCGCTGACGACACTTGATGTAATTCTGATGCTTCTTTTTCAACACCGGCCTGCGCAGCTTCAGCACAAGTTTTAAGAGAATCAGCACCTTTACTAAGGCTTAAAGTACCATCAATAATACGGCCAACAATGGTCGTTACTTTACCCTCAAGTAATTTAATCTGAAAATCACTGTAGCTGAGGCTACCGCTACCAGAATAAATATGCCGAGATACGCTATCTGGACCTGCTTTGGTTTTTTTGATTGCGCTTTGCGAGCGAATTAATTCTTCGTAAAAAATAACAAAAGGCAGAGGAACAAACAGCAAACATAACCAGAACATATAGCTTGTTAACCAAGCAATTAAAGCTGCACAGCCAATAAATAGAGGAAGCTTAAATGCAGCTAATTTTTCACTTAAAGGCGTAATTGATTGACCATTATTTAAACGTTGGTAAAGCTTTTCTGCGCGGTTTTTATATTCTGGAAGGAGTTGCTGGCGAACCGATTGATAACCTACTTTTTTACCGTTTTCGTAAATAGGGGTTACAAAGGCATCAACCCAATAATAACGCCCATCTTTACATCTATTTTTTACCGCTCCTCGCCAAGCGGTATCGCTTTTTAAATTGAACCACATATCACCAAATGCCGCTGGCGGCATATCAGGATGTCGAACCATGTTATGGTTTTTCCCTGTCAATTCATTAATGGTGTACCCTGAAACTTTACAAAAGTTATCATTTGCATAGGTGATAACGCCTCGTAAATCTGTTGTAGAAACTAACTCTTCGTCAATGCCGAACGAAACTTCCTGGTCTACCGTTGCTTGATTTCTTCTACTCATAGTGGGTGCTTTATTATTTTTTAATGGGTGAATTTGCGGGATGTTAATTTAATAATGTGTAGAACACAATTGTACATTATTACTATATTTCAATAGTTTTAAAACTACTGAAACTTCATTCTACTTACTCACACATAAAAATAAACAATTAAAAAACATGGGGTTACAAAAAAGCCGCATAGTGGAAGAAGAATTGATACTGCATATAATTGCGTTTTTAAAAAGGATATAAGCAAAATAACATCTAACTAAGAATAGTTTAGACCCTAAAATGGAGAAATACCAAAAACCATTCCTTAAATAGGGGCAAAAAAATGCCACCAAAATGGTGGCATTTACACACGGGGTTATTTCTACTTATAGAAATTCTTTACGTTTTGTTTACTTAAACATTTTTTTGAAAGGTAGCATTTACACCCATTTCAAGCAACTTAAAACGCTAAACGGTTAACTCATCGGAACAGTTTATAGAGTTAAACTCTAATACATACGTATTTTTCTTCTAGGTATTCATCTAAACCTTGGTGACCACCCTCTCTTCCAAGGCCTGATTGCTTTACCCCACCGAACGGTGCTACAGGGTTTGATATAACGCCCTCATTTACACCTACCATGCCAAACTCTAGCCCTTCGCTTATACGATAGATTTGTTTAATGTTTTGGCTATAAAAGTACGCAGCTAACCCATAAGGGACGTCATTAGCAAGCGCAAGGACTTCGCTTTCTTCATCAAATGGGATCACCGTTAATACAGGGCCAAATACTTCTTCGTGATAAATATCCATTTGTGTAGTGACATTAGTAACTATTAATGGGTTTTGAAAGCTGCCACCTAAATTGCTGTTATCACCAATTAGCGTAGCGCCTTTATCGAGAGCGTCTTTAATCAATTGTTGTACTTTCTCTTTTGCTTTGGGATAAATAAGCGGGCCTATGTCGGCATTTTCATCAAAACCGTTTGCAACGTTGAGCGCAGCGACTCTGGGTGTAATTTTTTCAAGCACTTCATTTAATATACTGCGCTGGATGAATATACGGTTTGCCGCTACACACGCTTGGCCACTATTTCTAAATTTAGCTGCCATTAGGCCATCAATAGCGTCATCAATATCGGCATTATCAAAAATAATGAACGGCGCATTGCCACCCAATTCCATTGATGTTTTTTTAATTGTCTGTGCACACTGTGATAGTAACTGCTTACCTACACCTGTAGAGCCAGTAAAGGTAAACTTACGTACCACCTCTGAGTCAGTCAACATTTTACCAACGTCTTTAGCGTTTTGTGATACCAACACATTGAATGCGCCTTTCACAAAGCCAGCCTGATCAGCTAAATACGCTAAAGCAATAGCGCATAGTGGTGTATGTTCAGAAGGTTTTAAAATGAAACTACAGCCAGCAGCATAAGCAGGGGCTACTTTTCGAGTTACCATAGCCACAGGAAAGTTCCATGGTGTAATACCTGCTACCACGCCAATAGGTTGCTTGAAGCTAGTTAAACGATGCCTGTTATCGGTGGCGGGGATCACATCACCGTAGCTGCGTTTAGCTTCCTCTGCAAACCATTTAATAAAACCGGCGCCATAATCTATTTCACCTAGCGATTCTTTAAGCGGTTTTCCCTGCTCTTTAGTCATAAGTGTAGCTAGCGTTTGTTTGTGCTTTATTACCAGATCATACCAACGCATCAGAGTTTCACTTCGCTCGGTTGCATTGGTGGCTTTTAATTTTACAAACGCGCCTTTTGCCGCATTAATAGCTATATTTACACCTTGCTCGTCAATATCGCTTACTTCAACAATACTTTGTTCGGTGGCGGGATCATCAACGCTAAAGCGTGTGCTGGTTTGATAAAATTCACCGTTTATAAACGAGTCTGAAAAAATAAGATCACTCAAAATACACCTCCGGAATAAGTTTCGGGTTACGGGCTTCGAGCCTCGAGCCTCGGGCTTCGATAAATTACCCGCGCCTCGCAGCCCGTGGCTCGTAACCTTTAACCTTTAAAAAGACGCGAGGTAAACCCGCTGCTACTTATCAAAAAAAAAGCCGCTGTGTTAAACAGCGGCTTTTAATATAATAGTCGTTAATTAAAAAACTAGTGTTCTTCATTAACGATATTGAGATTGTACTTAGGTATTTCAACCACTAAGTCTTCATCTCTAATGATTGCTTGGCAACCTAAACGTGACTCTGGTTCTAAACCCCAGGCTTTATCTAGCATGTCGTCTTCTAGATCGTCACTTTCATCTAATGAGTCAAAACCTTCACGGATCACTAAGTGACAGGTTGTACATGCACATGATTTTTCACAGGCATGAGGAATGCTAATGCCATTTTTAAGCGCGATATCAAGTACCGTTTCGCCAGCGGGCGCTTCTATTGCAGCACCGTCAGGACACAACTCCGGATGGGGAAGAAAAACAATTTGTGGCATTCTAATCTCTCTTATATATTGTCTACTGACTGGCCTGTTAAGGCTTTTTTAATTGATGCATCCATTCTACGCGCGGCAAAATCACTACTCGCATTGTCCATTTTTTCAATGGCTGCTTTAATTTCGCTTGGCTCTTGTGCACTCTCGCGTACTTTTGCAAGTTCGTTTATTTCCACTTTTAGCGCCGCTAGTTGCTCAGGCTCAAGTAAATCGCCATCAGCTGCTAAAGAGGCTTCCATTGCTTCTATTACACGAAGCGCTTCAACTTGTTGCTCTTTAAGCATACGCGCTTGCATGTCGCCTTTAGCGTTACTCATCGACTCTTTAAGCATATTAGCAACTTGGTCGTCAGACAAACCAAACGACGGTTTTACTTGTATTTCTGCTTGAACGCCGGTTGATTTTTCCATGGCTGATACGCTTAGTAAACCATCAGCGTCTACTTTAAAGGTAACGCGAATATGCGCCGCTCCCGCCGCCATAGGTGGAATGCCTTTTAAGCTGAACTTTGCCAGCGATCGACAATCGTCAACCAGTTCACGCTCGCCTTGTAATACATGCAACGACATGGCCGTTTGACCATCTTTAAACGTAGTAAATTCTTGCGCACGTGCAACTGGGATAGTGGTATTGCGAGGAATGATTTTTTCAACCAAGCCACCCATAGTCTCAAGGCCTAGCGACAACGGTAACACATCCAGCAGTAACATGTCTGAATCTGGCTTGTTACCAATTAATACGTCTGCTTGTAATGCGGCACCCAGAGCAACAACACGATCAGGGTCAATTGAAGTTAGTGGTTGTTTATCAAAAAACTCGCCAACTTGAGTACGTACCAACGGCATGCGGGTTGAACCGCCAACCATCACCACTTGTAATACTTCTTGGTTTTCAATACCGGCATCTTTTACTGCACGACGACATGAGCGGAGCGTTTTTTTAACCAGTGGCATAGCCAGCTCGTTAAACTTCTCTCGCGTTACTTCAACCATGTATTTTTCATCGTCAAACTCAAGGCCAACATTCACTTTTTCGTATTGGCTGAGTGCTTCTTTACAGGCTTTGGCTTTATTTATAAATAAACGTAATACCGAAGGAGATAAGCCCGTCACGCCGGTTTCTTGTTTTAAGTAGTCAACTAATAATGAGTCAAAGTCATCACCGCCTAGGCTTGAATCGCCACCAGTGGCCAACACTTCAAACACGCCTTTATTTAAGCGCAGTATAGAAATATCAAATGTTCCGCCACCTAAGTCATAAACAGCAATTATGCCTTCTTGGCCTGAATCTAAACCATAAGCAACGGCAGCCGCGGTTGGCTCGTTTAATAAACGCAGTACATTAATGCCGGCAAGTTCAGCCGCATCTTTAGTGCTTTGGCGCTGTGCATCATCAAAATAGGCTGGTACGGTAATAACTGCGCCTAAAATATCTTGATTACCAAAGCTTTGTTCTGCACGTGCTTTTAGCGCACCTAAAATATGGCTTGATGCTTTTACTGGGCTGATTTCCCCGGCTTCAGTTGCTATCGCAAGTGCGCCGTTATCATCGCAAAATTGATAAGGCAGTTGGCCATAGCTTTGTTCTATTTCGGCTTGGGTTTTACCTAAAAAGCGCTTAACTGAAATGAGTGTATTAACCGGATCGAGTGTAGCTGCTTGCATCGCGTCTGCACCCACGGTTATGCCACCAGCTTGGTAACGCACTACAGACGGCAACATTGCTTCGCCTGACTCATCAGTAATAGTACGAGCTTCGCCGCTTTGTACGGTTGCCACTAATGAATTCGTGGTACCTAAGTCAATTCCAATTGCTAGTTTATGTTCATGTGGTGCCGCGCTCTGCCCCGGCTCAGCAATTTGCAATAATGCCATAATGCTCTTTAAACTCGTGTTGCTCGCTTTGCAGCAAGTGAATTAATCGTCAAATAAACTGTCTTCAATGCGTTCAAGTTCGTCGCGTAACTTATAAACAAACTTTAGCTTACGGATACTGTCTGCTGCTTGTTGATATTGCTGCTCATCGTTACTTGCTAACTGCTCTGCCAATTGCGCACTGTACTGCTGATCAAGCTGCTTTATTTGTTTTTCAAAATGATCAATAGCAGAATCAGGATCGCTTGCGCTCGCTAACTCTTCAAGTTCTTCGCGAAGCTCCATTTGCTGCATTAAAAACATGGGATCTTGCAATGTTTGCTGCTCAGCACGAATATCTACGCCTAGCTCGCTCAGCATATATTCTGCACGTTTAACGGGATGCTTAAGTGTTTGCAGTGCATCATTAATTTCGGCAGTACTTTGTACGGCCATTAATTTATCACGACTGCTAGCGTTAGCATGGCGATCAGGGTGAACAGCACGTTGAAGTTCTAAGTAGTGCTTGTTAATCGTTGCTAAATCAATATTGTAGTCAACGGGAATTGCAAATAACTCAAAATAACGCATAACTTCTCACAAATGACAAAGCCCTACATTAATTGGCAGGGCTTAGTTATACCCAAGTAGCTTAGGTATCCAAAACAAGTTTGAGCTTAAACGGTAAAGCTTTCGCCACAACCACACTCATCAGCTTGATTAGGGTTGTTAAATTTAAACCCTTCATTTAAGCCTTCTTTAGTGTAGTCGAGCTCAGTGCCGTCGATATAAACTAAGCTTTTAGCGTCAACAATTAAGGTAACGCCTTTGGCCGCAAATGTTTCATCGTCATCGTTTAGCTCATCAACAAACTCTAATACATAAGCAAGACCTGAACAGCCCGTCGTTTTAATGCCAACTCGCAGGCCTATGCCTTTACCACGGTTTGCTAAAAATGATTGTACGCGGTTTGCTGCCGCATCTGTCAATGTCACTGCCATGAATATCTCTTAGTTTGTATGTTTGCTTTTGTAATCTGCAATTGCTGCTTGAATTGCATCTTCTGCTAAAATTGAACAGTGAATTTTCACTGGTGGTAATTCTAGCTCTGCGCTGATATCGGTATTTTTGATAGTAGACGCTTCGTCTAGTGTTTTGCCTTTAACCCACTCTGTTACCAGTGAAGATGAAGCAATTGCACTACCACAGCCGTACGTTTTGAATTTTGCATCTTCAATCACGCCTTCTGCAGACACTTTAATTTGCAGTTTCATTACGTCACCACATGCTGGTGCGCCTACCATACCCGTTGCCACTGACGGATCGTTTTTATCTAGAGCACCTACGTTACGTGGGTTTTCTACGTGGTCGATTACTTTATCACTGTAAGCCATAATTCTATCCTCACTACCTGCTAGGTATGGGCACCACTAATTAGTGGTGCGCCCATTCAACTGAATCTAAATCAACACCTTCTTGGTGCATTTCCCAAAGAGGAGACATTTCACGTAAACGGCCAATCGAGTTTTTCATTAGCTCAACGGTGTAATCAATCTCTTCTTCTGTGGTAAAACGGCCAATACTAAAACGAATTGAACTATGTGCTAATTCGTCGTTGCGGCCTAATGCACGTAATACGTAAGAAGGTTCTAAACTTGCAGATGTACAGGCTGAACCTGACGATACCGCAATATCTTTAACGGCCATTAGTAACGACTCACCTTCAACAAAGTTAAAGCTGATATTAACAATACCAGGTACTGATTGGTCTTGTGTGCCGTTAAAGTACACTTCGTCCATATCTGTTAAAATGCCGTCGATTAGGCGTTTACGTAACGCACTGATGTGTGCGTGATCTTTTTCAAAATCTTGTTTTGCAATTCTAAATGCTGCGCCCATACCTACTAACTGATGGGTAGCTAATGTACCAGAACGCATACCACGTTCATGGCCGCCACCGTGCATTTGTGCTTCTAAACGTGCACGTGGTTTACGACGAACATACAAAGCACCTACGCCTTTAGGTCCGTATACTTTGTGCGCCGAGAATGACATGAAATCTACTTTGGTTTGTTGCACATCGATTAAAACTTTACCTGCGCTTTGTGCTGCATCTACGTGGAACATAATTTTACGTTCGCGACACATTTCACCAATAGTGTTGATGTCTTGGATTACACCTAGCTCGTTATTTACATGCATAATGCTTACAAGCACGGTGTCGTCACGCATCGTATCTGCTAATTTTTGCAGATCAAGTAGGCCGTTTTCTTCAACGTCCATATAAGTTACTTCAAACCCTTGACGCTCAAGCTCACGACATGTGTCGATAACTGCTTTGTGTTCAGTTTTAGCGGTAATAACATGCTTACCTTTTTTCTTGTAAAACTGAGCTGCACCTTTAATAGCAAGGTTATTTGATTCTGTTGCACCCGATGTGAATACAATTTCACGTGGGTCTGCATTAATTAAATCGGCAATGTCAGTACGTGCTTGGTCAACGACTTCTTCAGCTTGCCAACCAAAACGGTGTGAACGCGATGCTGGATTACCAAAATTACCGTCCATAGTCAGGCACTGCATCATTTCTTTGGCAACTCGTTCGTCAACGGGCGTAGTTGCTGCGTAATCTAAATAAATCGGTAACTTCATTTCTCTCTCCGCTGCAGGTCAACCTTAAAGTTGACAGCTTACTTGAATATTTTCCAACTGCTTAATTGCATCATTAACGCTGTTTTCTTGGCGAAGAGCGACCGCTTTAACGTCCGACTTTTCGACCAGTTCAGCTAAGGTAATATTATTTAAAAATTCTTCAATTCGTGCGCTTAAGTCTGACCACAATGTATGGGTTAAACAACGCATGCCACTTTGACAACCAGTATTGCTTCGCTGACACCGTGTAGCGTCAACAGATTCATCTACCGCATTGATAACATCGCCAACTGAAATTACATCGGCCTCACGTCCTAGTAAATAGCCCCCACCAGGACCTCGAACAGAACTCACTAGCCCATTCTTACGTAAACGGGCAAACAACTGCTCAAGATAAGACAAAGAAATTTCTTGGCGCTGCGAAATATCTGCAAGCGCTACAGGGCCTATATTTGCATGTAGTGCAACATCCAGCATGGCTGTAACGGCGTATCTGCCTTTTGATGTTAACTTCATAACGCCCCCCGCACAAAAGAGTGCAAATTTTAATTACCAGAGTAGATTAGTCAAGTATTCTAGGTTCTAAAAAACTTGTAATACCCGACTGTTTTGGTCAAGTATTGGGTCTATTGTAATTACCTGAGTAATTTAGTCAAGTATTAGTAGAGCAATAAAGGGCGCTATTTATAACTAATTGCTATTTTATAGACTTATTAATTGAGGTAAGAATACCTCGTAATATGTTCATTTCAGCATCTTCAGGGCGAGCACGATTAAACAAGCGACGTAGCTTAGTCATTACCATGCCTGGGTGCTGCTTAATGATGAAGCCTGTTTTAAACAAGGTGTCTTCAAGATGTTCGTAAAACAGCTCTGTTTGTTTAGACGATGGATATAGGGTGTCGTCTTCTTGTTGTTCCGCTTTAGGCTGTTGACTTAAAAACGCCATACGCGTTTCATAACATAAGGTTTGTACTGCCATGGCTAAATTTAGCGAGCTGTATTCTGGGTTAGCAGGAATACACACATGGTAATTACACAGTTGTAATTCTTCGTTTGTTAAGCCACTGTTTTCACGACCAAATACAAGTGCTACAGGGCCATTTACAGCTTCGTCAACAAGCTTTTCACCACATTCACGCGGCTCTACCATAGGCCACGACAATGTACGCGAGCGAGCGCTAGTACCAATGGTTAATGCACAATCAGCAATGGCATCAGCAACCGTATCAACAATAACCGCATTACCAAGTACATCTGTAGCACCTGCAGCCAGTGCGCTGGCATGACTATCTATTTCACAAGCAGGATCTACAAGGTATAACTTTGATAATCCCATGGTTTTCATGGCGCGTGCCGCAGAACCAATATTGCCAGAATGTGAGGTATTAACTAAAACGATGCGGATATCATCTAAGATCATTACAGTGCTACTTATCGAGTACAAAAAAATTGCGCAAATTCTAGCATGAAAACGCGTCGAGATCCTATATTCAATAGTTGAGATCTAAAAGATCAGTTCGGGGTCAGCGGTCAGCGGTCAGCGGTCAGCGGTCAGCGGTCAGCGGTCAGCGGTCAGCGGTCAGCGGTCAGCGGTCAGCGGTCAGCGGTCAGCGGTCAGCGGTCAGCGGTCAGCGGTCAGCGGTCAGCGGTCAGCGGTCAGCGGTCAGCGGTCAGCGGTCAGCGGTCAGCGGTCAGCGGTCAGCGGTCAGCGGTCAGCGGTCAGCGGTCAGCGGTCAGGTAGTAAAATAAAACACCGAGCCTTATGCAAGCCCAGTTTTTATATTATAGGTGAGAGTTTACCTCGCGCATTTTCACAACATGTCAAACTACCTGCGCGGCGTAAAGCCCCGCCTACGTTTAATCCAAACACCGTACTTGGCTTAATCTTTTGCTGACAACTGACAGCTGAAGACTAAAAACTGTTCTTTAACCTAAACCATCGCGGCTTTTACATATACATCAAAGCGGTTTTTCTTAGTTTTGATTTGCATACTCGGGGTTTTATCATTTAAAAATGGTGCGTAATCGGGGCGTTTCACTACTACACGCTTACTGGCAAGAGGGTAAGCAAACTCGAGTAAATCATCGGCGTCGGTATCGCCACCCACTAACTCTTGGAATACCCGCATTTCTTTTTTAACCAGCGCTGATTTTTCACGGTGCGGGAACATTGGATCAAGATAAACCACATCGGGCATGCTGTCACATTGGGCAAGTAAGGTATGGCTTGAGCCAAAGATAAGGCTCATATTTTGCTGCATCCATGGGCCAATTTCACTATCGTTATAAGCACGTTGTAAGCCATCATATAACAGTGCAGCAACCACGGGGTGGCGCTCATGTAAAATTACTTTACAGCCTAGCGAGGCTAACACAAAACCGTCGCGTCCAAGGCCTGCTGTGGCATCGAGTACCACTGGCGTTGCGCCCTTATTAAGACCAACTGCTTTGGCAATTGATTGCCCTTTACCACCACCAAATTTACGCCTATGTGCAACGGCACCAGTTACAAAGTCTACGTTAATAGCACCTAATTTTGGCTCGTCAGTTTTATACAGGCTTAGTCCTTTATCATCGTAATGCAAGCTAAAACCACTGCTTTGCTCTGCCCATTGAGCAAGCCCAAAGCGTGCTTCTAACTCATTTAAATAAGGTCGACACTCTTTAAACGCACACTGTATAACCACTTCACACTCCGATGATAAATTTCACCGTTATTATACCCAAACAAAGTCAATATACGATCTCTAGTTTAAAACAACTCAATATCGTTATTTTCGCTCTCAGGTTCTGGCTGCGTTTGTTGTTTACTTAGTTGTGTTTGAGTAATTAAGTCATCACGCTGTTGAGTGGTTGTTTTTAGTTGGTGCTTAATAAAGGCTAAATCATTAGTGGTTGCAACCAGCTGCTGTGATGTATGACTAAGCTGAGTTATTTGCTCATTAAACTGCGAAGCTGGTATCTCGTTGAGTGTTTGTATTAGCGATTGGAGTTGCTCAAGCTGCTCTGTAAGCTGGCTAATTGCACTCGTTTGCATGGCATTTTGATTTTTAAGCTGGGCAACAATATCTTTAAAAGCAAGGGTTAGCTCATTATCGCGCATTAGCCGATATTGGTGCTGCTGTATAGTAACTACTTTTTCGTTAGTTACTTCTAAAATGTGCGGAAATAAATCTTTATAGCGGCCATAAAGTGATGGCGTATCAACAGGCATATTTTTAATTAATAGTGAAATATTAGGGTAATTAATAATAGTACTATGACCAATATCAACAAAGCGTTCTGCATTTTTATGCTGTATGAGTAGCTCTTGCTCTAATGGGCATACACCAGTTTCTTGGCTATAAAACATTCCCTGGTTATTTTGCCAAAAAACAACCACGACATTGAGGTGTAATGGAGTAAAAAAACCTAAAAAGTATTCACTTAATAATTCTAAATTATCTGCATGATAGCTTTGACAAACAAAACGCATAATGCGCCCCATGTCACCGGTCTCAATCATCGCCATTTCAGCTGTTTTATTGGCCTTTGCTATATCATACTGCAGTGTTGCACACTGCTTGCGATACTGGTAAAGAATTTTAATGCGTGCCATCAACTCCTGTGCGTTAAAAGGCTTCAAAATGTAGTCAGCCCCGCCAACACTAAACCCTTTAATACGTTCAGCTTGCCCCACTTTGGATGATAAAAACATTACCGGAATATCTGTTGTGGCTTTATTTTGTTTAATAGTTTGGCAAACCTCATAACCAGACATGCCTGGCATTTCAACATCAAGCAAAATAATATCGGGGTTATATTTAATCGCTTGTCTTATGCCATCTTCACCATTTTTGGCGTGGATCACTTTGCAAAACCCAGCTAAAGATTCTTCAATAATATGGTGCATTAATTTATCGTCATCAATTGCCAGTATTAACTTTGCCATACGTTAGTCCCTTTTAGTACTTTGTTCAAAGCATAGTACGCCATGTTAAAACTACTAAAATTTATTCAAAATATTCTTTAACAGCACTGTGTTTTAGGCAATAAAAAAGCGCCACTGGGGCGCTTTTGTAATTATATTTTAATCCGCAAAGGTCAACAGACCCTAAGCGGCGATGCCGCTGTGGCGCAGAAGTGCATCTACACTTGGCTCACGACCACGGAAGTTTTTAAACAGTGCCATTGGCTCTTCGCTGCCGCCTTTTTCAAGAATGTGCTGCATAAACGCTTGACCCGTTTGTGGATTAAAAATGCCTTCCTCTTCAAATTTAGAGTAAGCGTCTGCCGAAAGTACTTCAGCCCATTTATACGAGTAATACCCCGCGCTATAACCGCCCGCAAAAATATGACTAAAGCCATGCTGAAAACGGTTAAACGCTGGCGGCTTAATGACTGAGGTACGACTGCGTACATCATCAAGCACAGCTTGAATGTTACATGGCTGGCCTGAGTCGTAGTCATGGTGAATTTTAAAATCGAATAACGAGAACTCAAGTTGTCTTAGCATTTGCATACCTGAGTTGTAATTTTTAGCGGCCAATAGTTTATCTAGTAGCTCTTTTGGTAATGGCTCACCGGTTTCGAAGTGGCCTGAAATAAAACTTAGGGCTTCTTCTTCGTAACACCAGTTTTCTAAAAACTGACTTGGCAATTCAACGGCATCCCATGCTACACCATTAATACCAGCAACAGGCGCTGCATCTACTTGAGTTAACATGTGGTGAATGCCGTGACCAAACTCATGGAACAGTGTGGTTACTTCATTATGGGTAAACAAAGCAGGCTTATCGCCAATCGCTTTATTAAAGTTACATACTAAGTAAGCAACTGGTGTTTGAAGTTCACCATTAGCGCGCACTTTACGACCCATACAGTCATCCATCCACGCACCACCACGCTTGTGGTCACGGGCGTATAAATCTAAATAGAAACGACCACGTAAAGTGTTGTTGCTATCGTAAATTTCAAAAAAGCGCACATCTTTATGATACGTATCGATGTCTTTTTGCTCTTTAACCGTAATACCAAATAAGCGGTTAACCGTTTCAAACAAACCACTGAGCACTTTATCGGCAGGGAAGTATGGGCGTAATACTTCATCTGAAATCGCGTACTTTTCTTGCTTTAGCTTTTCGCTGTAATAACCAAAGTCCCATGCCTGTAGTTCACTAATACCGTGCTGTTGCTCTGCGTATTGTTGCAACTCTTTAAGCTCTTGCTCTGCTTGTGGCTTGGATTTAGCTGCTAAGTCTTCTAAAAATGAAAATACCTGTGCAGGTGATTCTGCCATTTTTGTAGCTAACGATTTTTCGGCGTAATTATTAAAGCCCAGTAATTGTGCTAACTCATGACGCAGTGCCAGTTCTTCACTCATAATCGCCGAGTTATCAAACTCTCCTGCATTTGGACCTTGATCGGATGCACGAGTAGAAAACGCGGTGTATGTTTCTTTGCGAAGTTCACGGTCGTCTGCGTAAGTCATTATAGGTAAGTAAGATGGGAAATCGAGAGTAAATACCCAGCCTTCTAAGTCTTTACTTTTTGCTGTATCAGCCGCTAATGCCAGTGCTGACTCTGGTAAGCCCGCTAGTTGGCTTTTATCGGTAATATGCTTATGCCATGCAAGCGTGGCATCCATCACGTTATTACCAAATTTTGAAGCAAGCTCTGATAAACGCGCACTAATTTCACCGTAGCGTTTTTGCTGCTCAGGATTTAGTGCAATGCCTGAAAGCTTAAAGTCACGCAATGCGTTGGTAATCGTTTTTTGCTGGGCGGTAGTGAGTGTTTTAAATTCATCACTGTTATAAAGCGCGCTATAAGCCTCATATAAACCTTGGTGTTGGCCAACAAAAGTAGAATATTCAGAAATAAGCGGTAAACACTGCTCATAAGCTTCGCGAAGTTCATCGTTGTTCATCACCGAGTTTAAATGTGACACCGGTGAAAATAATCGCGATAGTTTATCGTCAGCTTCTTCAAGGGGTAATACTAAATCATTCCAGGTGTATGATTGCTTTGCTAATACATCATCAATTGCACTGCGACAGTGCTCAATACCTTTTTTTAATGCCGGTACTACATGCTCTGGCTTTATTTTTGAAAAAGGCGGTAAACCTTCAAGCCCGATTAGGGGATTTGTTTGTGCATTGCTCATAATCATTCTCAGTTTGTGCAAATATAAAAATGAAGTTGGGGCAAAATACGTAAATACAAGGGGAAGTGTTCAGCTCTTAGCTTAATATACGCTCGACTAATAATACCTTGATCTTAACTAGCTTGGTTTTCGTTTGATGGTAGAGATTTTAGCAGCCCCGAACAAGTGACTTGTTCATCGCATATGATATTATCGGTAAAACATTGTTAAACACATTTAGAGGATTAAACATGGCTCAGCATTTTGATTACATTGCAATTGGTGGCGGTAGTGGTGGTATTGCATCAGCTAACCGTGCAGCAATGCGTGGCGCAAAAGTAGCATTAATTGAAGCTAAACACATGGGTGGCACCTGCGTAAACGTAGGGTGTGTTCCTAAAAAAGTAATGTGGCATGGCGCTCAAGTTGCTGAAGCAATTAATCTTTATGCTCCTGATTACGGTTTTGATGTTGAAGTTAAAGGCTTTGACTGGTCAAAGCTAGTAGAAAGCCGTGAAGCCTATATTGGCCGCATTCACAAAGGCTATGATAATGGTTTAGCTAAAAATGGCGTAACTGTGATCAAAGGTTTTGCAAAGTTTGTTGATAGTAAAACCGTTGAAGTAGATGGCGAACACTATACTGCCGATCACATTTTAGTTGCCGTTGGTGGCCGCCCTACTATTCCTAATATTCCAGGTGCTGAACACGGTATTGATTCAAACGGCTTTTTTGAGCTGAACGAACAACCTAAACGCGTTGCTGTTGTTGGTGCCGGTTATATTGCCGTAGAAATTGCCGGTGTGCTGCACAGCTTAGGTACACAAACTCACTTATTTGTTCGTAAGAGCAAGCCACTGCGTACCTTTGACCCATACATTATCGACACACTGGTTGATATTATGGCAAAAGAAGGCCCAACACTGCACACTGAGTGTTCACCAAAAGAAGTGGTAAAAGAGGCTGATGGCAGCTTAACGATTCATTTTGAGAATGGTTACAGCGAAAATGTTGATCAGGTTATTTGGGCTATAGGCCGCACGCCAACAACCGATAAAATTAATCTTGCTGCAGCAGGCGTAGAAGTAAACGAAAGCGGTTATGTAAAAGTAGATGAATACCAAAACACCACAGCTGAAAATGTATACGCTGTGGGTGATATTATCGAAAATGGTATTGAGCTTACACCGGTTGCTGTTAAAGCGGGTCGTACTCTATCGGAGCGTTTATTTAATAAAGAATTGCCGAACGATTTAAAAATGGACTACAGCCTAGTACCAACCGTAGTATTTAGCCACCCACCTATCGGCACCATTGGTTTAACTGAGCAAGAAGCGATTTCTCAGTACGGCGGCGAAAATGTAAAAGTATACAAATCAAGCTTTGCGGCTATGTATACTGCAGTTACTCAGCACCGCCAAGCCTGTAATATGATGTTAGTGTGTGCAGGCGATGATGAAAAAGTTGTGGGCTTACACGGTATTGGTTTTACCGTTGATGAAATGATTCAGGGTTTTGCAGTCGCCATGAAAATGGGCGCAACTAAAGCAGATTTTGATGCGGTTGTCGCACTACACCCAACCGGCTCTGAAGAGTTTGTTACCATGAGATAAGTTCGTGGTTCGAGGTTCGAGGTTCGAGGTTCGAGGTTCGAGGTTCGAGGTTCGAGGTTCGAGGTTCGAGGTTCGAGAAAATAAAAAAACCTTGCGGTTTGAAGTGACCCCCAATAGTTGGACATTCCAATTACTGGGGGTCTTTTTATGTCCAAACATCACCGAGCTTTCAAGCTCAAAATAGCTGAACTCGCTTTGTCTGAAAGCTCTTCGGCGGTAAGTAACAGATTTAATGTTACAGACAGGCAGGTCCGATATTGGACCGCTATTTATCGAATTCATGGCGCTGAAAGCTTCAGGTCTGTTCACAAACCTTATTCTCTAGCATTTAAGGCTGAAGTGTTAAAAACGATGACAGCAAACAGTTGGTCACTCGGTTATACCAGTGCTTTCTTCGATTTATCGTCCCCAGGCATTCTTTTTCAATGGCAAAAGCTTTATGCTCGTGATGGTATATCACGTCTTAAACCACAGAGAAAAGGTAAGCCATTCATGACAAATAATTCTTCTTCATCAAAACTAGTAGAGCAAATGACTGAGGAGGAGTTACGAGAAGAACTAGCATACTTACGAGCTGAGAATGATGTGCTAAAAAAGTTAGAAGCCTTGGCTCAAGCCAGAAAGAAAAAAGCAAAGACAAAACGATAGTCGTCGAAGAGTTCAAGGCAAAGCATAGCTTACGACACCTTTTAAAGGCTACAGGGCTGCCAAAGAGTGTTTACTATTATCATCGCACTACTTGTAAGCAACCCTGTGCAAGCAATGATTTACTGGTAAAAATACGTGATATTTATCACGCGCATAAAGGGCGATATGGCTATCGCAGAATTACGAGTGCCCTGAGAGCAATGGGAGTACTTGTTAATCATAAGCGCGTTCAACGGTTGATGAATGAGTTAGGACTCAAGTCAAAAGTAAGGCCTAAGCGCTATAAATCCTATAAAGGTGAAGTGGGTAAAATCGCAGAAAATACGCTTAACCGCGAGTTTACTGCGCAGAAGCCAAATCAAAAATGGGTGACGGATGTGACGGAGTTTAAAGTGGATAATGAGAAGGTATATCTATCACCTATGATTGACCTATTCAACCAAGAGGTAATCAGTTACGAAGTCAGAAAATCCGTTGCACTCCCTTTGGTAACTGACATGCTTAAAACAGCAACTGCTAGGTTGAAGCCAAATGAAAAGCCAGTTGTACACTCAGATCAAGGGTGGCAATATCAAAACAAACAATATCAAAATCACCTTAAGGAAAAAGGATTGCAACAAAGTATGTCTAGAAAAGGAAATTGTTTAGATAATGCGGTTGCTGAGAACTTCTTCGGCATATTGAAGAGTGAGATGTACCACAACGAAACGTTTAAAGACGTGAATGATCTTATTGAAAACATTAAAGAATATATCCACTATTACAACAATGAGCGTATTAAACTGAAACTAAAAGGCCTGAGTCCGATACAGTATCGAAATCAGGCCTTGGCAGCCGCTTAGAAATGAGTCCAACTTTATGGGGTCACTTCAGTTAACATCGCAAGGTTTTTTTATTAAGAAGTTAGATGTTTTGCTCGAGACCCGTCGCCCGGTAACCTTCGTATTTTAAGCTAAATGCTCTCGGGCTAAATACTCTAACGACTGCATTTCTTGTAAGCGACTAATACAGCGTTTAAATTCAAAGTTTAAATTGCCTTGTGTATAGAGCTCGGTAATCGGTTTTTCTGCAGAGATAATTAACGTTACATTACGCTCATAAAATTCATCTACCAACGCAATAAAGCGCCTTGCTGCGTCATCATTATTTTGCCCTAGCTGTTTTACATTAGATAAAATCACCGTGTTATATAATCGGCTTATTTCCATGTAATCGACTTGGCTACGCGCGGTTTCACACAGTTCGCTAAATTCAAACATAACGATGCAGTCAGATACTTTGCGAGTGTTGATCATCCGCCCTTCTATTTCTATTGGGGTATCTAGTTTACCGACTTCTGGCGAGAGCTTGTCAAAATATTCGAATAGGTTTTTATCAGCTTGTTCATCAAGCGGGCTATGAAAAATTTCAGCTTGTTCAAGAGTACGCAGTCGGTAATCAACGCCTGAATCTACATTAACTATTTCAGTATGCTTATTTACTAAGGCAATAGCCGGTAAAAAACGGGCACGCTGTAAACCATTGCGGTATAAGTCATCAGGTATAATATTTGACGTGGCAACCAGTACAATACCGCGAGCAAATAGCGCTTCCATTAAACCACCGAGCAACATGGCATCGGTAATGTCTTGAACAAAAAATTCATCAAAACAGATAATGTCTGTCTCTGCTTTAAAAATATCTGCTACTGTTTCTAAAGGGTTGGCAGTGTTATTTAACTTTTTAAGTTCATCGTGTACTCGGTGCATAAAGCGGTGAAAATGCACTCGCATTTTTCTATCACCCGGTAAAGCTTCGTAAAAAGTATCAACAAGATAAGTTTTACCACGGCCTACGCCACCCCAAAAGTATAAACCTTTAATAGGGGCTGGCTCTGCTTTATTAAAAAGCTTTGCAAAAAAACCTTTAGATTGCGGTTTTGCTTGTGTTAAATCGTCGTATAAACGCTGTAAATGACGAACTGCATTTTCTTGTGCTGCGTCATGTACAAAGTCATCGCGTTGAAGGTCTTGCTGGTATGTTTGCCAAGGAGTCATATCTATTTACAGTTAAAACACAGTTTAATTTGTAAAGCATATTAACACGCATCAATACTCAGGGTATATTAGACTTAGTAGCATTTTAATTTTTTAGTTATTTTCGCATAGAGGTGAATTTATGGGTACATTTACATGGGTAGGGTTAGTGATAGTAGTTGCTATTGCTGCATTTTTCGTTGGTGCCTTTGTCACTAAAAAACAGTTTAAACAAGATGAATTAGAGCAACAAGCAGAGCAAGCTAAGCATTCGCTTGAGCAGTATCGCCAAGATGTTGCCGACCATTTAGCGAATACTGGTAAGTTAGTAAACAAAATGAAAGAAAACTACGATCAGTTATTAAGTCACGTTGAAGAAACTAATCAACTGTTACTTGAAGACAGAAATAAAGCCCCTGCTGAACCGTTTTTCTCTAAAGAAACCACCGAACAGTTACAAGCGTCATTAAAAGAACGTAGTTCAGATCGCTCAAACGCCGATGCTCAACCAGCTGATTATGTGTCGGGTAAGTCAGGTTTATTTGCAGGTGATGAGAATACTTCTAAAGCATCTTGATGAACTTTTTTTTGACCCCATAGTCTTTAGATATAACAGCTTTGTTGTTTTATCTTACTGATATACTTTTTTGAGGCTGCTTATTGCAGCCTTTTGCTTTTTAAGTGGAGTAAACCCTGACTATGAAAATGAAATTATCACTTATCAGTGCTGCTATTTTATCTACTAGCTTATTATTAAGTCCAACCGCCTCGTTTGCTAAGTTGCCGGTTGCCGTTAATGGTCAACAATTACCAACACTTGCCCCTATGCTTGAGCAAATCACGCCAGGTGTAGTGAGTATTCAGGTTTCAGGCTCTAAAGAAGTGCGTCGACGTGGTGACCCACTCGATTTCTTTTTTGGCAACCCGCAGCCACGTAGCCAAAAGCGACAGTTTAGTGGTTTAGGCTCCGGAGTTATTATTGATGCCGACAAAGGCTATGTGGTAACTAACAACCATGTAGTTCAAGATGCCGAAAAAATGGTGGTTACCCTCGAAGATGGCCGCGAATATGATGCAACAAAAATTGGCAGCGATAAAGAGTCTGATATTGCGCTACTACAAATAGACGCAGATGAATTAACCTCTGTAAAACTTGCTAACTCAGATGACTTACGTGTCGGTGATTTTGCTGTAGCTATTGGTAACCCGTTTGGTTTAAGCCACACTGTTACCTCAGGTATTGTTAGCGCATTAGGTCGTAGTGGTTTAAATATTGAAGGTTACGAAGATTTCATTCAAACCGATGCCGCGATTAACCAAGGCAACTCAGGTGGCGCTTTAGTTAATTTAAACGGTGAGTTAATTGGTATTAATACCGCTATTTTAGGTGCATCGGGTGGTAATGTGGGGATTGGTTTTGCTATTCCATCAAACATGATGAAAAACCTTGTTGATCAAATTGTAGAGCATGGTGAAGTACGCCGTGGCTCGCTAGGTATTTCAGGCCGCCCTCTTGATGCAGGCCTCGCCAAAGCACAGCAGCTTGATGTTAAACAAGGTGCTTACGTTATGCAGGTACTCGATGACACAGCTGCCAGCAAAGCCGGTATTAAAGCAGGCGATGTGATTATTAGCATTAATGGCAGTGAAATTAGTGGCTTCCATGAACTACGAAGCAAAATTGCCACCTTAGGTGAAGGCCGTGAAGTACAGCTAGGAATTTACCGTGACGGTAAAGTTAAAAACGTTGAAGTTACCCTAGATGGCGCATCAGGGATTACTGCTGCAGGTGAAGAGTTACACCCAGCATTCCAAGGTGCAACACTTGAAAATGTGAAGAAAAACAAAATGAAAGGTATTGAAGTAACTTCTGTCGATCCTCGTTCACCATCAGCACGGGTTGGCCTCGAAGAAGGCGATGTTATTGTGCAAGTAAACCGTCAACGGGTAGAAAGCATTCGCGACATGAACCAAATTATCGACGATATTCAAGGTAATATTGTGTTAGGTGTTAAACGCGGACGCGAGTCTATCTTTGTATTAATTCAGTAATAATACAATAAAAGTAACAGCGGCACTTGCCGCTGTTATTTTTTTTGTGCCATCATAAAGGGATTGCTCACTAACAATAAGAATACCGTGCTAAAACTTCTAAAATTTGTACTTCCTCCTTTGTTTGCCGGTTTAGGCATTGCTTTTTTAGTGGTTTTTTTCAGCCCTAACATGCGCACTGCATTACTACCTAATGTTCCCCTGCCAAGCGCAATGACCGCCAGCCATTTGAGCTTTTCTGATGCGGTTAAACGCGCGGCACCATCGGTTGTCACTATTTTTTCAGAGAGTATTTCTAAAGAGCCACGCTACAAGCGCCAAAATACTGTGCAAGAGCTCGGATCTGGCGTGATCATGTCACCCGATGGCTATATATTGACTAATTATCATGTGATCAATAATGCCGATCAAATACTGGTCATTCTTACCGATGGTAGACGTTTTTTCGATGTACAACTTATTGGCTTTGATACCATTACCGATTTAGCATTATTAAAAATCAATGCCAACCACCTCCCTGTTATTCCTGTTAATGACAACTACACCACGAATGTAGGCGATTTGGTGTTAGCAATCGGGAATCCATTAAATTTAGGGCAAACAATTACTCAGGGGATCATTAGCGCTACTGGTAAGCAAAAAATTACCGACAGTCCTTACAATAACTTATTGCAAATGGATGCCGCTATTAATGTGGGCAATTCGGGAGGAGCGCTGGTAAATTCTAATGGCGATTTAGTAGGGATCACCTCAGCCCAATTTAAAACCCGTGAGAACTTAAACATTCAGGGAATATTTTTTGCCGTACCTTACACCCTTGCTAAAGAAGTTATGGGTAAACTTATTCGCCATGGTCGCGTTGTTCGTGGTTATTTGGGCTTTGAAGGCACTGCAGTAGATAGTACAGGCAAAGAGGTCAATGATAGCTTAACGCCTGTCGCAGGCATGCGTATTACCAATCTCGACCCTCTAGGTCCTGCATGGCAGGCGGGTATAGAAGAGCAAGACATTGTGATTAAAATTGCAGGGCTTTCAGTGGCTAATCCACAAAATGTATTAAAAAAGATAGGCAGTACCGAGCCAGGTAAAGAAATTGAGTTTGAGCTATACCGTAACGGTAAAATACAAAAAATAATGGTGAAAGTGGCCGAGCTCGAAACCAAGCTATAAAGCGCTTGTTTATATTTTGGCATTAGACATAAAAAAACGCGATATATCATCGCGTTTTTTATGCGTTAGAATAATAATTGTATTAATTTAACTAATTGCTTTTGCGCTTAATGTTAGCACCTAACGCACTGAGTTTATCTTCAATACGCTGATAACCTCTATCTACATGATAAATACGATCAACAACCGTTTCACCTTGGGCCACAATTCCCGTTAAAATAAGGCTCGCTGATGCTCGTAAATCGGTTGCCATAACCTGCGCACCCGATAAGCTTTGTGTTTCACCACAAAAAGCCGTATTGCCTTCAAGGCGAATATTAGCGCCCATACGCTGTAACTCAGGCACATGCATAAAACGATTTTCAAAAATAGTCTCGGTAATGGTCGCACTGCCGTTAGCCACTACATTTAAAGCGGTAAATTGAGCTTGCATGTCGGTTGGGAAACCTGGGTGCGGCATAGTTTTAATATTAACCGCTTTAAGCTCTCGGCCTCGCATATCAAGATAAATACTATCCTCATGCACTTCTAGTAACGCGTTGGTTGCACGCAGTTTTTCAATTACCGGCTCAAGTGAATGAAAGTCGGTCATTTTACACAGTACTTCGCCACCGGCCATCGCGGCGGCAACTAAGAAGGTACCGGTTTCAATACGATCCGGTAATATGCGGTGCTCACAACCTGATAGGCGCTCAACCCCTTCAATCTCAATACGGCTAGAACCTGCACCAGTAATTTTAGCGCCCATTGCAATTAAGCAATTAGCTAAATCGATAATTTCGGGCTCGCGCGCTGCATTTTCTAAAACAGTTTTGCCATCTGCAAGCGTTGCCGCCATGAGTAAGTTTTCGGTAGCACCGACACTGATCATTTCCATGAAAATTTCAGCGCCTTTTAAGCGCCCATCTACTTTGGCATTAATATAACCATTTTCCACAGTTATTTGCGCGCCCATGCGCTCTAAACCTTGAATATGAATATCAACTGGGCGTGCACCAATAGCACAGCCACCAGGCAAAGATACTTGAGCCTCACCAAAACGAGCCACTAAAGGCCCAAGTGCGAGCACTGATGCGCGCATTTGCTTTACTAATTCATAAGGCGCTAACGTACTATTTACCGTGGCACCATCAATAATAAGTGAATCACCTTGCCACTGAACATCAGCGCCTAAGGTTTTTAATAAGGCTTCAGTAGTTATAATATCGCGAAGCCGCGGTACATTAGTAAAGGTACTCTTGCCCTCGGGCAATAAGGCTGCAAATAAAATAGGCAGTGCCGCATTTTTAGCGCCAGAAATAGTTACTTCACCAGCCAGCGAAGTGCCACCTTGAATTACAAATTGATCCATCTAAGGGGCCTTATTTATTGCGGTAAAATGAATTTTTGCTCACGTTTCCACTCAGTCGGAGTAAAAGCGCGGATAGAAACAGCATGAATGGTGCCATCTGAAATAGTATTCATTAATGGGCCATACACTAACTGTTGCTTTTTAACACGACTTAATCCGTCAAAGCATTCACCAACTGCAATTACTTCATAATGACTGCCATTGGCTTTTACATGTACTTCAGCTAACTGAAGTTCGTCGCGTAATAATGTTTCGACTTGACTCGTTTCCATAACTCTCACTCAAATAGGGTTGTAACCTGACCCAACTGCATAAGATTTTGCAGTTGTTCAGGTGGGTTTTGCAATTCAAGGCGAATACCTTGCTGCTTAAATTCTGTAAAAGAGTGAATTAACCAAGCTAAGCCGGCTGTGTCAACCCTTGTGACCTCAGTTAGGTCAAAATAAAGGGTTTTATGCTTAGTTTGTCGCTTAGTGTTCAGAAGCCGTTCACTGCCAATTGAGTTATGAGTCAATTCACCAGTAACTCGTAAATGCTGCTCATCAACTTGGCTGATTGCCAATTTACTCATTTGTATCGCTGCCTCTAAACTGAACCGGTAGCTTACTTTTTTGCTCTAATAGGCCGCTAACATGGTCAATACCTTGTTGACGTAAAATCCCCTGAAGTTCACTTTGTTTTGCATCAAGTAAACTAATACCTTCAGCAATCATGTCGTAAGCGCGCCACTCACCGCTTCGGTCTTCACGTACTTTAAAATCAATTTTTATATCAGGTTTACCTGCTTCAACAATTTTGGTTTTTACCACCACCACGTCTTTACCTTTAAACGGTTGCTCGGCAGCAAATTCAACTTGTTGATTAGTGTATTGGGTAAATACACCTGCATAGGTGGCAACTAAGTACTCTCTAAACGCACCAATAAAACGCTGAATATCTTCAATTGCTTTTGCTTTTTCTGCCTTGTCGGTAATTGCGCGTACCTTAGACACTTCGCTACCTAACACTCTCAGTGCCGCATATTTGTAGTCGATGTACGGCATTAACTCTTCTTCAACAATAACACGTAAATGTTCTTTATCTTTTACTATTAATGGTTGATCTTGGGTAATTCGTGCAAAGGTATTGTCAGCAACTTGGCGTACCATTTTATTAGGATCAGTTAATTTTACTTCTGCTGCTTGCACGCTTTGTACTAGCATTAAACTTACCAGCGCAATACTTACTAAAAATGTTTTCAACATAATAATTACTCACTACCTTGGTTGAATAAGAACTGGCCAATTAATTCTTCAAGTACCAATGCCGATTTGGTATCAGTGATTGAATCGCCACTTGCTAATGCTTTGCTTTGCACCCCAAATAAATCATCAATAGCTTGGTCTTGTGCACTGTTTGCAACATCTTCGCCTAAACAACGTTGCTTAGCTGAATCCGAGGCGATCACAGGGTTAATACCTAAATATTGCTCACCTAAAATACCCGAGGTTAAAATTGAGATAGAGCTGGTATCTGAAAAACGACATAAATACTGCGCATCAATACTCATGTTCACCACAGGTAAAAACTCTTGCGGGTGTACATAAATTGACTCGACACGACCAATAACAACTCCCCCTACTTTAATAGGCGCGCGAGTTTTTAATGAGCCTATATTTTCAAACTTGGCGTTTAATGTGTAGGTTTCACCTGAGCCGCTAATACCTGAATTGGCCACTTTAAGCGCTAGCATTGAAAATGCCAAGATACCCAGCGCGACAAAAAAACCAACTAAAATTTCTAATTTCCGTGAATTCATTATTTAATACCCTATTAGCTAGTAAACATTACCGCTGTCAAAATAAAGTCAAAACCTAATACCGCCAGTGATGAATGCACCACTGTTTCTGTTGTTGCCTTGCTGATCCCTTCTGATGTAGGAATACAGTCATACCCTTTATAAAGCGCAATCCAAGTCACAACAATCGCAAATACGATACTTTTAATTAAACCGTTTAGTATATCTTTTTCAAACGACACCTGGGCTTGCATTATTGACCAAAAGCTTCCGGTATCAACGCCTAGCCAATCAACACCCACTAAGTGAGCACCAATAATAGCGACCGCTGAAAAAATTAATGCCAGTAACGGCATACTAATTAAGCCAGCCCAAAATCGCGGCGCAATAATACGCCTAAGCGGGTCAATAGCCATCATCTCTAGCGACGATAACTGCTCTGTGGCTTTCATTAAGCCGATTTCAGCGGTTAACGCACTGCCTGCTCTGCCTGCAAATAATAACGCAGTAACTACCGGTCCAAGCTCACGTAACAAGCTAAGCGCTACTAACGGGCCTAGGCTGTCTTCTGCACCATAATCAACTAAAACGGTATAACCTTGCAGCGCTAAAACCATACCGATAAATAAGCCCGACACCACAATAATCAACAACGATTGTGAACCAACCATATAGAGTTGGCGCACCAGTAAAGGCGTACCTTTTTTTAAATTGGGTAAATGCCATAATGCACTTGCTAGCATGTGAGTTGAACGCCCAAGCGCAGCAAAACGACCCAGTGTTTTATGGCCTATTTTTTGTAGTAAATCCAACATTACTGCGGCTCTCCTAACAGTTCATCTGCATAGGTTTGTGCTGGATAATGAAATGGTACAGGCCCATCCGATAACCCTTTCAAAAATTGTTGCACAAGTGGTGATTCGTGCTTACGCATTTCATCTGGCGTGCCGCTTCCAATCACACCTTGCTCGGCAATAATAATAACGTGGTCGGCAATGCTCATTACTTCAGTCACATCGTGTGTAACAATTAAAGAAGATAAACCAAGTACTTCATTTAAAGATTTAATAAGCTTAACCAACACTCCCATTGAGATAGGATCTTGTCCTGCAAAAGGCTCATCATACATAATCAGTTCAGGATCAAGCGCTATAGAGCGAGCCAAGGCTGCACGACGTGCCATACCACCAGATAACTCTGAAGGCATTAAATCTTTAGCACCACGTAAGCCAACTGCTTGTAGTTTCATTAAAACCACTAAACGAATTAAATCTTCACTGAGCTGTGTGTGCTCGCGGATAGGAAATGCGATATTATCGAACACCGACATATCGGTAAATAATGCACCGCTTTGAAATAACATACTCATACGTTTACGTGCCGCGTAGAGCTCTTTACGGGACATGGCAACTATGCTGTCGTTTTTAAATAAAATATCACCGGAGTCGGGTTTGAGCTGGCCACCAATTAAGCGCAGCATCGTGGTTTTGCCAATTCCGCTTGGCCCCATAATGGCAGTAATTTTACCTTCTGGGACATCAAAGCTCATATTTTTGTATATGACCCTATCGCCTCTAGAAAAGGTAACATCCTTGACTTCTACTATTGATTGCGACAAGTCGCTCTCCATAACAATACTCTCTCATATTTCTATTTTAAGGGTTTTTTGGTCCAGATGGAAAAAACAATTCGTAAGATTTTGTAATAGCCACGTAAAAACAGCTATAAGACTGCGACAAATTGGCTTAACCGATGCTTAAACAAGCAAATCAACACAGTAAATAATTATTTTAATAACCGCCTAATGTATTACAGCTTACTCTTTTACTTATACTTTTATGGTGGCTTTTGTTACTATTCGCGCTATCTGAATTTACACTAGCTGGCTTATCACAATGGTTACCTCGTTTGTCATTTTAATTCTCGGTTTTGCGGCTCTCGTATGGAGTGCAGACAGGTTTGTTTATGGTGCGGCTGCACTGGCTAAAAACTTTGGCGTACCAACATTAATTGTAGGTTTAACCGTGGTAGCTATGGGCTCATCGGCCCCTGAAATGATGGTATCCGCTTCAGCTGCTTTGGCAAATAAAACCGATACAGCCGTAGGTAATGCAGTTGGTTCAAACATCACTAACATATTATTAGTATTAGGTATTACAGCACTTTTAAGACCGCTTTCAGTCTCTTCAAGTACATTAAGACGTGAAATTCCACTGGTATTACTGGTGTCTATCGCCACTTGGTATATTTTTTCAGATAACTACTTTTCATTTTTTGAAGGCGCAGCCTTACTTTTTGGCTTTATTACTTTTATTGGTGGACTTATTTTTGTATCACTGCGAGCAAAAAACCAAGACGACCCCTTTGTTAGCGAAGCCTGTGATGAAGTACCTGATAATGTCCCAACCAAAAAAGCCGTTTTTTGGTTAGTCGTCGGAATGATTTTACTTCCTGTTAGCTCACACTTTTTAGTTGGCTCAGCCGTTGATATTGCAAAATATTTTGGCTTAAGTGACTTAGTAATTGGTTTAACAATAATAGCCATAGGTACTAGTTTACCTGAACTTGCCGCCTCTATTGCAGGTGTTCTTAAAAATGAAGATGACCTAGCACTGGGTAACATTGTTGGCTCAAATATTTTTAATATTCTCGCTGTATTACCACTGGCAGGATTAATTAACCCGTCGGTTATTGACGCATCAGTAGCTAACCGTGATGTCATCATTATGATAGGTGCAACCTTGGCGCTCATTGCTATGTCATTGAACTTTAGAGGTCAAAGACGTATCAATAGAGTAGAAGGTGGCTTACTCATCGTCGCATTTATGATTTACCAAGGTTATATTTTTAGTCAAGTAGGGTGATCCATGGCAACGCTAAATTTTATTCAACAAGGCTTGCGCGTCCTTGATATAGAACGTCAAGCACTCAGCGATATCGCACAATACGTTAATGAAAGCTTTGATCAAGCGTGCCAATTAATGTACGACTGCTCAGGCCGTATTATTGTTATTGGCATGGGTAAGTCGGGCCATATCGGTAATAAAATAGCAGCCACTTTAGCGAGTACTGGCAGCCCCGCATTTTTTGTACACCCAGGTGAAGCAAGTCATGGCGATTTAGGCATGATCACCGCCAGTGATGTAGTTATGCTTATTTCTAACTCTGGCGAAACCAGTGAAGTACTTAATATTATTCCGGTATTAAAACGTATTGGCGCTAAAATGATTGCTATGACAGGCAACGAAACGTCAACCATGGCAACATTGGCAAATGTGCATGTGTGTATTAAAGTTGAACAAGAAGCCTGCTCATTAGGCTTAGCGCCAACAGCAAGCACCACAGCAACACTCGCTATGGGAGATGCAATGGCGGTAGCTTTATTAGAAGCCCGTGGTTTTACCGCTGATGATTTTGCACTGTCACATCCAGGGGGCAGTTTAGGCAAACGCTTGCTCTTAACTTTAAAAGATGTAATGCACAGCGGTATTCACACGCCTATTATTAATGAAACGCAAACCATTAAAGACGCCCTAATTGAAATGTCTGCCAAAGGGCTCGGTATGACCGCTATCATAGATGATAATCAGCAATTATCGGGGTTGTTTACCGATGGTGATTTACGCCGTATTTTAGAGCAACGTATTGATATACACAGCACAGAAATTAATGTTGTGATGACAAAGTCATGTACAACAGCCACACCAGACATGCTCGCGGCTGAAGCACTGAACATTATGGAACAAAAACGTATTAATGGTTTAATTGTGATTAATGAGCATAATCACCCCATTGGCGCATTAAATATGCAAGACTTACTAAAAGCGGGAGTGCTATAAATGCAGTTTGAAGATCTTTATCAGCCGTTAAGTGATGATGCAAAAGCGCGCGCAAAAAAAATAAAATTATTAATTTGCGATATTGATGGTGTGTTTTCTGATGGACGTATTTATCTTGGCAACCAAGGTGAAGAACTCAAAGCATTTAATACCAAAGACGGGTTTGGCATTAAAGCCCTTATTAATAGTGGTTTTGAAGTTGCCGTGATCACAGGCCGTCACTCACAAATAGTTCAACAACGTATGAGCAGTTTAACCGTACAACATATATACCAAGGCCAAGAAGATAAACTCATAGCCTATCAAGAATTAAAACAAAAATTAGCGCTAAGCGATGAGCAAATAGCTTACATTGGTGACGATGGCCCTGATATGCCAGTCATGGAGAAAGTCGGGTTTGCTGTAGCCGTAAACGACGCCCACCCACTGATTAAACGTTTATCGCATTATGTCACTCAATTGCCAGGCGGCTTTGGCGCAGTAAGAGAATTAACCGATTTATTGATGCTTGAAAACAATAAGCCACTTACTAGCCAAGGAACCAGTTCATGAATGTAGCTCGCATTATACTGAGCATTTTATTCATAAGCTGTATGGTTTGGCTTTGGTATCCTTATTTTTCTCAGGTAGATATTGTTGCGGATGAGCAAACTCAAGCTATTGCTAAACCTGATTATACCGCGATTGAGCTAAAACAAACCGCTTATAATGATCAAGGTAAAATAAGCCATAAAGTAACTGCGGTAAAAATGGAATTATACCAACAACTTGGTTTTACTTTTTTTGAAAAGCCTATATTTACGTTATACAACGAGCAGCAAACATGGCGTATTAACGCTGATGAGGCCACCCTCTACGACGATCGTCAACTCGTATTAGAGGGCAATGTGAAAGCGCTAAATTTAATTGATAACGCCATGATCGATACGATCACAGCCGATAGCATCAATGTAGATATAAAACTACTCACTATGCAATCAGAGCAGCCTGTCGTTATTACCGGACCTAATTTAAAAATCATGGGTAAAGGCCTTGAAGCCGATTTAAAAACCGAAGTGATTAAACTTATTAACCATACGCGAACCCTATATTATGACCAATAACCTATTTAAAATTTTAATTGTTCCTTCACTACTGATTGCATTTCATAGCCATGCAGAGGAAACCGTTGAAGCTCCTGCTGCTAATCAAATTTCAATTAGTGCTGACAGACAAGAAGGTCAATTAAAAGAAAACGTGGGCATTTTTGAGAAAAATGTTGAAATTATTCATGGTAATCGCCGCATTAACGCTGACCGTTTAGAAGTACATAAACGTGATGACTTAGGTGAGAATAAGCAACTTTTAATTGCCACAGGCAGCCCTGCTTATTTTGAAGAAACACAAGCTGATGGCACCATTATGAGCGCCAGTGCGAATGAAGTGCGTTACGATGTTTCGCAGCGTTTTTTAACCTTAATCGGCGAAGCCAGTATTGCTCAAGCAGGTCAAAAAATAACTGCTAAAAGTATCACCTACGATATAGAGCAGCAGTTAATTAGCGCAGAAAAAGACGAAAACTCAACAGACCGTGTACACACTATTTTAGTACCTGTTGAAAACAAAAAAGAAGACGATAAAGGCCAACCATGAGCACATTAAAAGCAGAGCTATTAGCGAAAAGCTATAAAGGCCGTGAAGTGGTGAAAAACGTTGGCCTAGAGGTTGAAGCTGGTAGCATTGTCGGCTTACTTGGCCCCAATGGCGCAGGTAAAACCACGACCTTTTACATGATTGTAGGCCTTGTACCGAGCGATAAAGGCAAAATATCAATCGATGATCAAGATATCACTTTATTACCAATGCACAGCCGAGCTCGCCTAGGGATAGGATATTTACCACAAGAATCATCGATTTTTAGAAAGCTGACGGTCTACCAAAACTTAATGGCTATTTTAGAAACACGCAAAGAGCTTAATAAGCAGCAACGTGAAGATACCTTAAATAATTTACTTGATGAATTTAGTATTCAACATATTCGTGAAAGCCAAGGTATGGCCCTATCAGGTGGTGAGCGCCGCCGTGTTGAAATTGCGCGAGCATTAGCAGCAAATCCTAAATTTATACTATTAGACGAACCCTTTGCAGGGGTTGATCCTATCTCTGTATTAGATATTAAAAAAATTATAGAACACCTTAAAAATCGAGGAATTGGCGTATTGATCACAGATCACAACGTACGCGAAACTCTTGATGTTTGTGAAAAAGCCTACATAGTTTCTCATGGAGAGTTAATTGCATCAGGCACTCCAGAATATGTATTAAACGATAAAACGGTACGCGATGTTTATTTAGGCGAGCAGTTCAAGCTCTAATATGTGTGTTATTACACTAAGCATCTGCTAATATTAATTATACTAATTTAAAAGGATTGTTAGAGATAAATGAGGCAATCATTACAGCTGCGCATGGGCCAGCAACTTACAATGACTCCACAGTTGCAACAAGCAATTCGCTTATTGCAACTCAGTACATTGGATCTCCAGCAAGAAATTCAAGAAGCGCTCGATAGCAATCCCTTGCTTGAAGTTGAAGAACAAGATTACAGTGAAGATGCTGCGGGTAAAAACGAACAAAAAGCCGATATCGATGAGTCAACGCTAAGTGCTTCAGCTGATGAAAAACCTAGCGAATATGAGCAAGATAGCGGCGAAGCCATGACCAAAGACACCATTAGCGATGATATGGCAATGGATGTTACGTGGGATGAATACATGAGCGCAGCACCTGCCTCTTCATCAGGACCAATGCCTGAAGATGAATCAATTTATCAAGGCTCTTCAACTGAAACGCTACATGAATATTTAATGTGGCAATTGCAACTGACACCGTTTAGCCCTACTGATGAAGCCATCGCGATTGCTATCGTAGAAGCCGTGGACGATTCGGGCATTTTAACCCTTAGCTGTGAAGAAATATTAGAGAGCTTTAATCAAGAGAACGACATAGAAGATGAAGTTGAACTTGATGAAATAGAAGCGGTATTAAAGCGTATTCAGTTATTTGATCCGGTGGGAATAGCGGCGCGTAGTTTACAAGAGTGCTTATGTATTCAACTGAATCAGTTTGACCAAGACACGCCTTTTTTAAACGAAACAAAAATGATCTTAACTGATCACATTGATTTATTGGCTGCGCGTGATTATCGCACGTTAATGAAAAAAACTAAGCTCAAGGAAGATGAGCTTAAAGAAGTCATGACCTTAATTCACACCCTTAGCCCAAAACCGGCAGACACTATCGTTAGAGAAGAGTCTGAGTACGTTATTCCTGATGTGTCGGTTAAAAAAGTGAAAGGCCGTTGGGTTGTTGAACTAAACCCAGATAGCATGCCTAAAATTAGGGTAAACAGCCAATATGCGGCTATGTCTCGTACGGTCAAATCAAGTGGCGATAGCCAGTTTATTCGCTCACACTTACAAGAAGCTAAATGGTTTATAAAAAGCTTAGAGAGTAGAAACGACACGCTGCTTAAAGTAACTAACTGTATTGTGCAGCAACAACAGGCCTTTTTTGAACATGGTCCTGAGGCGATGAAGCCTATGGTACTTAATGACGTAGCCGAAATGGTAGAAATGCACGAGTCGACTATTTCACGTGTTACTACGCAAAAATACATGCATACACCACGCGGTATTTTTGAGCTTAAATATTTCTTTTCCAGCCATGTAAGCACTGAAAATGGTGGTGAATGTTCTTCAACAGCAATACGAGCATTAATTAAAAAATTAATCGCTGCAGAAAACTCAGCTAAACCATTGAGTGATAGCAAAATTGCAGATATATTGGCTGAGCAAGGAATTAAAGTAGCAAGGAGAACTATTGCAAAGTATCGCGAATCTCTAGCTATTCCCCCGTCAAATCAACGTAAAAGTTTGATTTAAGGCGTACAACAAAGAGGAAAATGTTTATGCAACTGAATTTAACTGGTCGCCATGTAGATATTACCGACTCGCTTAGAGACTACGTAAATAGTAAATTTTCGAAGTTACAGAGGCACACTGATCACATAACGAATGTGCACGTTATTCTCGATGTAGAAAAACTAAACCAAAAAGCCGAAGCAACCGTTCATGTTAGTGGCGCTGAGATTTTTGCTTCTACTGAACACCAAGATATGTATGCCGCTATAGACTCGCTGATTGACAAGCTAGATCGTCAAGTAATTAAACACAAAGAGAAACTTGCTCGACACTAACACTATGAAACTAAGCTCACTTATCTGTCAGGACTGCAGTAAAGCTGCGGTCCTTTTTAATAGTAAAAAAAGAATTTTAGAATTTATCAGTGAATTGGCTCACAATAAACTGCCCTATTTAGCTCAACAAGATATTCTTAATGCATTAACAGCAAGAGAAAAACTAGGGAGCACAGGTATAGGCCGAGGAATTGCAATTCCTCATGGTCGTATGAGTGGTGTACAAGAGCCTCTTGCACTTATATTAGTGAGCGAAGCGGCTATTAATTTTGATGCAATAGATAATCGACCGGTCGACATTTTTGTTGCCTTAATTGTACCCGACGGTGACAATAAGCAGCATTTAAAAACCTTAGCCACTATAGCTGAAAAGCTCAACGATAAAGAATTTTGTAAGCAATTACGGGCGGCAAAATCCGACAGTGAGCTGTACCAGATCATTGTAAGTCAACCGTAGCAATAATAAAGGGTGATAAATGGAATTAATAATTATAAGTGGTCGCTCAGGTTCTGGTAAATCTGTTGCGTTACGCGTTGTTGAGGATTTAGGTTATTATTGTGTAGATAATATACCTTTAAATTTATTACCATCTCTTGTTCGTAGTGTTTCCGACAGCTACAATAAAATAGCTGTAAGTGTTGATGTGCGTAACTTACCTAAAGAACAACAACAGTTTAATGAAATCATTGAATATTTGCCTGGTTTTACTAAGCCAACGGTGTTTTATTTAGACAGTGACGATCAAACCTTAATTAAACGCTTTTCAGAAACACGGCGTCTTCACCCTCTTTCTATTGATTCTCTGCCACTTGATTTGGCTATAAAAAAAGAAAAGCAACTCCTTGATGTACTCATTAATCGTGCCGATTATATGATTGATACCACAGGCTTAAGTGTGCACCAGCTTGCTGAGTCTATCCGTGAAAAAATACTCGGTAAAAAAGACAAACAACTGATCATTACCTTTGAGTCATTTGGCTTTAAACACGGTATACCCAAAGAAGCCGATTATGTATTCGACGCTCGCTTTTTACCAAACCCACATTGGGAGCCTGAGCTTAAGCCGCTTACAGGGCTAGATCAACCAGTAAAAGACTACTTAGCCAGTCACAGCATAGTACAAAAGTTTACATGGCAAATTCAAACATTCGTGCAAACATGGCTGCCTCATTTAGAAAGAAATAACCGTAGCTATTTAACCATTGCCATTGGCTGTACTGGAGGGCAACACCGCTCGGTTTACTTAGCGCAAACTATAGGTGAAAGTTTTGCAATGAGTCATCCTAATGTGAAAATTCGCCACCGAGAACAAGAATAAAGCTTGAGAGAATATTAATGCGGTTAGAAAGTACATTTTTAATAAAAAACAAATTAGGCCTGCATGCCAGAGCGGCTACTGTGCTGGCACAGCTTTCTGTGCAATTTGATGCCTCAATCACGTTATTTCAAGACGATAAACAAGCCGCTGGCGACAGTGTACTAGCTCTTATGTTACTCGAAAGCAGTCAAGGCAAAGAAGTTAGGGTAGTATGTGAAGGCCCTGACGCAGAACCTGCACTTAGTGCAATTGGTGAGCTCATTGATCAACGATTTAATGAGCAAGAGTAATCCTGCTCATAAGCTAAGGTTAATAGTGGTTGAGGTAGTTTACTGATATAAAGTAAGATAAAGCGATACCCCATCATCGTGTAATAAAATTTAATTAAGGACGCCAATGCCTGAAGCTTTAGAACAAGATATTCCACTACAACAACTAAAACAGGTGACTAAGTCACTAAATAGTGGTCAATTTGTTCAAGTTAGGCGCATGCTAGCAAAAACGGCACCTTGTGATACCGCACTTCTTTTAGAATCATCTCCCCATAAAATTCGTCGTATGCTCTGGCAACTGGTTGATCCCGATGTGCAGGGTGATGTGCTTGAAGAGCTCTCTGAAGACGTACGTTTGGGCATTATTGCGCAAATGGCACCTGAGCACATTGCTGCCGCAACAGAAGACATGGGCCATGATGATTTAGGGGAAGTACTACGTAGCCTACCAGACACCGTATATAAAGACGTTGTTAGCGCCATGGATATTCAAGATAGAGAGCGTGCAACACAAGCTCTATCTTACCAAGAGCGCTCTGCTGGCGCCTTGATGAATATCGATACGGTGACAATTCGCCCTGATGTAACTCTAGATGTTGTACTGCGTTATATTCGCTTACGTGGTGAACTACCAGAGGGCACTGATGACTTATACGTTGTAGATAAACATAACTGTTTTTTAGGCGCTTTATCGCTGAGCACTTTATTAACTAACCCCCCTGAAAAAATTGTTCAGGACTTAATGGATGAAGAGTGTGAATCTATCCCTATTTCAATGGATGAAAGCGAAGTAGCGCAACTATTTGAACGGCATAACTGGATATCGGCACCAGTGGTCGATGACAACGCGCATTTGCTTGGTCGTATTACTATTGATGATATCGTTGATGTTATCCGTGAAGATGCAGAGCATAGCTTATTAAGCTTAGCGGGTCTTGATGATGAAGAAGATACCTTTGCGCCGGTCTTAAAAAGCTCTAAAAAGCGCTCAATTTGGCTAGGTGTAAACTTACTAACTGCATTGCTGGCTGCAATTGTGGCGAGCTTTTTTGAAAACACCTTAGCTATATTACCAATTCTTGCTGTGCTCAATGGCATTGTCCCATCAATGGGTGGGGTTGCAGGCAGCCAAACCTTAACTTTGGTTATTCGCGGTATCGCGGTGGGCCATATCAACCAAACTAACCAACGTTTTTTATTATTAAAAGAACTCGCTATCGGCGCGATTAACGGTATGGTTTGGTCTATCCTAATTGCCGGTGTCGTTGCGCTTTGGCAATGGGATTTCAAACTCGGTGGTGTTTTAGCGTTTGCTATGTTTATGAATTTAGTTGCAGCAGGTATTGCGGGTGCTAGTATCCCACTATTGCTTAAAAAAATGAAAATAGATCCAGCACTGGCAGGCAGTGTGGTACTAACCACGGTAACTGATATCGTTGGTATATTTGCCTTTTTAGGCACCGCAACTTGGTTATTGATTTAATTTTGTTTATAAACGTTTATAAACAAAAACACCGCATCAATACGCGGTGTTTTTGTTTAAGCCGATAGTTACTTTACCTTGCGCGCTGGCGATTACCGCCCACCTTAGGTTTAGTGTTGGCTTTTTTAAACTGACTAAAGCCAGTATGACGAGTAAGCGCTGGACGACCACCCTTATTACCTTTACTGCATTTGGCTTGCCTTTCATCTCTGCCTTCTTCTGGCACTAAACAATTTGGACCTTTACCAATGAGTTTAGCTTTGCCCATGTTACGAAGAGCTTCGCGGATCATAGGCCAACCGGCAGGATCATGGTAACGTAAAATTGCTTTATGCAAACGACGCTGGCGCGCCCCTTTTGGTACCGCAACTTGCTCTGTGTTATTTTTAATATTACGTAGCGAGTTCATTTCAGTATGATAAATGGTGGTCGCATTAGCCATCGGTGATGGGTAAAAGTTTTGCACCTGATCAAGCTTAAAGTCATTCGATTTCAGCCACAAAGCCATATTAACCATGTCTTCGTCTTTAGTCCCTGGGTGAGCAGAAATAAAGTATGGAATTAAATACTGCTTTTTACCCGCTTCTTTAGAGTACTTATCAAATAGCGCTTTAAATTCATCGTAAGCACCCATACCCGGCTTCATCATCTTAGATAATGGGCCATCTTCAGTGTGCTCTGGTGCAATTTTTAAATACCCACCAACATGATGAGTTACTAGCTCTTTAACGTAACGAGGATCACGTACGGCAAGGTCATAACGCACGCCTGAAGCAATTAAGATCTTTTTGATCCCTTTAACCTCACGCGCCTTTTTATATAGATCGATAGTTGGGGTATGATCAGTATCCATATGCTTACAAATATCAGGATACACACAAGACAAGCGGCGACAGGTACTCTCTGCTTTTTTGCTGGTACAACGCAGTTTGTACATATTTGCGGTTGGTCCGCCTAAATCAGAAATAACCCCAGTAAAGCCTGGCACTTTATCTCTAATTTGCTCAATCTCTTCAATAATTGATTCTTGAGATCGGCTTTGAATTATCCGCCCTTCATGCTCAGTAATAGAACAGAACGAACAGCCGCCAAAACAACCACGCATTATGTTTACCGACGTTTTAATCATATCGTAAGCAGGGATTTTGTCGTCGCCATAACTTGGGTGCGGAATACGCTGATACGGTAAACCAAACACATCATCCATTTCTTGGGTTTCAAGTGGATAGGCTGGCGGATTCACCCAAATAGAGCGATCGCCATGACGCTGAAACAACGCTCTTGCACAACCGGGGTTGGTTTCTTGGTGTAAAATACGCGATGCATGGGCATACAATGGTTTATTAACACTGACCTGCTCAAAAGCGGGTAACTTAACGTAAGTTTTTTCCCATGGCTTAGGACGCGCAGGCTGTATGGTAATTGGTTTTGCAGCTTCGGCTTTTAAATCAATACCCGCTTGCTTAAATTCTGATTTAGCACAACCCACATCATCCGCCCCATAAGGATTAGGAATAGGGTCTATTTTACCAATTTTATCAATGGCTGTTGAATCACTGCCGCGCCAACCGGGTAAAGGCTCTTTACGAATAACCGCCGTGCCTCTCACATCTTGTATGGAATCTATGGTTTCACCCGCAGCGATACGGTGCGCTACTTCAACCAATGGACGTTCGGCATTACCATAAATTAAAATATCACCCTTAGCGTCAAACAATACACTACGGCGTACTTTTTCTTGCCAATAATCGTAATGAGCAATACGACGCAAGCTGGCTTCAATGCCCCCTAAAACGAGTGGCACATCTTTATAGGCCTCACGACAACGTTGCGAGTATATTATCACGGCACGGTCAGGGCGTTTACCACCAACATTTCCCGGAGTATAAGCATCATCGTGACGCATTCGTTTTTCAGCGGTGTAACGATTGATCATCGAATCCATGTTACCGGCTGTAATACCAAAAAATAAGTTAGGCTTACCCAATGTCATAAACGCATCTTTAGAGTTCCAATCAGGCTGAGCAATAATGCCTACTCTAAATCCTTGCGCTTCAAGCACACGGCCAATTACGGCCATCCCAAAACTAGGATGGTCTACATAAGCATCACCGCTAATAATAATAATATCGCAGCTATCCCAGCCAAGCGCGTCCATTTCTTCGCGTGTTGTTGGTAAAAATGGGGCTGTGCCATAACACTCAGCCCAATACTTAGGGTATGAGAATAAGCCGCGTTCAGCTTTTAATGTGCTCATAAAATTGGCCGTTCAATAACAAAAGGCGCGAATTATACCCTATCGACATCCACGTTGATATAGCACAAAATGAAAGCACTGATTAAAAATTGTTTACCTTTATCGCATTACTAAAACAGACAAATCATCTAAGCTGATTACTGCTAATGTCTGCTTTTAGATTTATTTAAAGTAGATAAACTAGATGAAAATGATCGACTCTAGGCTAAACTATTAAATAAGCTGTGATTATTAATAATTCATAGATGCTGTAATATTAAAACCAATGAGGCATACCTATTAAACTACTTAAACAATTAATGCAGTTTTCAGCCATCTTGCTGTTGGCGTTTGTTGTTGTGGGATTACTTTTACCACAAAACTATCACGTGCAAAAAAGCATTAAAATAAATGCCCGCCCTCCTGTTATAAAGTCATTAGTGGAAGATTTTACTCAGTGGTACAAATGGTCGCCGTGGCAGCAAATAGATCCCAATATTGAATTTAGTATTGGTGAACCTAGTGCTGGTGCGGGAGCCTATCAATCTTGGCAAGGAAAGTGGGGGCAAGGCGAAATGACAATCACTTCATTAAGCGCCAATGAAGTTGTATTTAATGTATTATTTAATCAAGAACATATTATTACTAGCCGATTACTATTTAGCCCACATGCAAAAACTGTAACCTGGCATATAGAAGGACAAGCAACTGTGCCGCTTATATCTGGCTATGTTGCTATATTTGCTGAAAATATATTAAGCAATATAGTCACCCTTGGGCTAAATAACTTAAAGACGGTAGCCCAACTCAGTGATGCACAAGCAATAATGGAAAGCCATGACAGTAAAAACCGCACAAGCCAGAATTAAACTTGCCAATATTATTGAGTCACTGTTAGGTTACTCGGTCACAAAAGTGAGTAATACGACTGCAGCTGATGAACAAATCTATAATACGCAGGGTAAATCAAAGTCTCTTTATCGTATTAATAGCGAGCATTCAGTATTAGCGCGAGCACAAAAAAGACAAGATCTACTGCTAATAAAACAACAACAAAATATCGAGACTATTTTAGCCTTAGCAATGGAATTTTGTCCTGATGTAGCCTGCGCTAAACAACCTGATGCCGATTGGGTAGAGCACTTTATTGCCTTATGTGAAGATACTTCAAATCAATCAATGCAAACATTATGGGCAAAAATTTTTACTGGCGAAACTATTAGCCCAGGTACCTTTTCTATAAAAAGCTTACAAACCCTCAAACATATGACCCAGCGCGAAGCGGATTCATTGAGAAAGTGTGTGTCTATTTCTGGGTATAACGAAAAAGATAGTAGTCACCTAATATTTTTAGGCTATTACAAAAAACCCTCGTTATTTGATTTATTAGGTAAGGGTAATAAAGTGTCATTAAGCATAGGTAAAAGCGGTGTGAGTTTTCCTGATGTATTAACCTTAATGGATTTAAATTTGTTATACCGTAAAGAGATTGAATCCGCTGCATTAAAAGCAGGACAAGAGATCACTCTCTCCTTTTTAACTCAAAAACTAACTTTAAAAGCAAAAAGTAACGACTTAGTACTAAGCTATTATAAGTTTACCCAAACCGGTGATGAACTGTTTAGACTAATGAATTACCCAATTAATAAAGTTTACAAACAGTTAATTGGTGCAGCATTTGAAGGGGAATTTGAATTAGTGTGGCACACTTCAAAATAACTAAAAAAAGCCACACAAGGTGGCTTTTCATTAAACTAATCGGTGCTTAAAAATGAACTTGTATACCCGCAAATGGGCCTGATGCATCAATATCAGTATTAATATCATCTACATCATCAAGTTCTAAAACCATAGAGCGGTAGCCCGCTTTAACCGCAACATCAACCGCTAGGTTATCAATCAACTCCCAAGCAATACCCATTTGGTAATCTCGTACTTTACTGTCATCAATAGCTAAAAAGCTACCTTCAGCAAAAACACTTAAACCACTAAATGGTAAACCTGCTTCTAAACGTCCATATGCTAAAGGTACTACACCTGAGAACTCTTCTATCTCAGTGAAGTTAGCACCACCTTGTTGTGATGTACCCGTTACCACAACTTCACCATCAAACTGCTTAGCATTAATACCTAAATCAATTGAGATTAAGTCGTTATCAAAAATTTCATAGTAAAGAATATAATCAATGTGCGATAAGTCAGTAACTGAATTAACATCAGTACCTACAACATAATCAGTGCCATTAAAAGTAAATGTATCTTCAAGTTGTGTTGCGCCGTTTAGTTCAAGCTCAGTGTATTTTAGTTTTAAGTTTGGTACTAGCGGTACTGGATGCTCAAGTGCGGCGTAATAGCTAACAAAAGTCTCATCTTCAAAGTTGAAGTTTTGTAGGGCATTATTATTATCAGAAAAGCCACCATCATTATCTGCTTTCCAACCATCAACTCCTACATATAAACCTAATACAGTGTCGGCTTGTGCTACAGGTGCTAAACATGCCATTGATAAGGCTGCTGCTATACAATACTTTTTCATTTTTTATCCTTGCGCTAATAATTCGCTAAGTTCAATCAGTGCCGCATTGGCTCTAGAGATATAATTTGCCATAACGAGTGAGTGGTTGGCGACATAACCGAATCCGTTGCCGTTTAGAATTATTGGGCTCCAAACCGTTTCTTGAGTCGCTTCAAGCTCGCGTATAATTTGTTGTAAACTAACACGGGCGTTCTTTTTATCAAGTACTTCGGCAAAATCATATTCAACTGCTTGTAAAAAATGCAGTAAAGCCCAAGTAGCACCACGTGACTCATAAAAGACATCATCAATTTCCCACCACGATGTTTTTACTTGTTGTTGTAATGGCGTATAAGTAGCTTGAGTATTTGAAGAATTGCCTGCTAAATCGGTATTTACTTTGTCTTGACCTACACTCGCGCTCAAACGCTGGCTTAAGCTACCTAAGCGTTTTTCTGCTTCTTTTAACCAACTGCGTAAATTATCTGCACGTGAGTAAAACTGGCTATCGCGCTCATGCTGATTCGCAATTTGAGAACGGTAAACTAATAAGTAATCAATACCCTTTTGATATTCGCCCTCAGCACTTGGCCATGCCCATGCTTCAGAACTAATATTAAATTGTGGCTGTGCTTTTTTAAGCGCTTCGTGCTCAGTTGATTGTGACTGTGAACGACTAAAATCTTTTCGCATTGATAATGCTAAATCACGCACCATTTCCAACGCGCCATACTCCCAAGCAGGCATGTTGTCCATTATTACGCTCGGTGGCAGTACATCATTTGATAAATAACCGCCTGACTTAGTCAAGAGAGTATCAGCGACGGTGATAAGTGTTGAAGTGGTTACATACCCTGTTACTGGTTTTTCACTACGTTGCTGTGCTTGCTGCTTGGCATTTTGTACCACATCAAAACGTGCAGGCTCTATGCTCCAGTACACTGAAATAGCGTAAAATACGACAAACAATAGTACCAATGCCGTTATTATTTTTCCTTTATGCTGTGACATTTATCCCCCTAATGATGACTATGATCTTTCGATGCTTTTACCGGCTCAGCTTGCGATGCTAGCGAAACTACTTTCGCATTGGTGAATACTCGATTTCCGTCTTCAAAATATAGCGTGAGTTTGCGTTCTTGACCTACTTTTAACGGCTCTTGCGGTTCAAACACCATTAAATGATAGCTCCCAGGCTTAAAATCGAGTTGCTGATGGGCCTTAATAAGCAGTGATTCTAATTTTTGCATTTTCATCATGCCATCAGCGTGGACGTGCTCATGAATCTCAACACGACCCAACCCATCTATGGTCGCTCTTGTAAGTGTTGCCGGAACATTACTGTGGTTTTCAATGCTGAAATAGCCCACACTGGCTTTGGTAGCCGGTAAAAACTCTCTTACTTGCGCATTTGTTACTTGTAATTGCGCAACAACACTATCGTGCTCATGTCCTTCGTGCGCCAATAACGAAGACGAAAAAACACCCACTATTAACGCACTTGCACTCAAAATACATTGTTTAATCATCAGTAAAATCCTTGTTAAAACGAAAAAATATAGCCCAAATCTATCATAATTCCCTAATATTAGGCAGCTAATTTAAGTTCAAGAAGCTACTTTTTTGTTATCTGCGATTAACCAGCACAAGCCTGCCACAAACAATAATGGCCAAGCAATCATCAGTGATCCGAATAAAAAGGCTAATATCGTTCCAGCCAGTGCCACCATCGCCGCGCCAACAAGCCCCATAGTTACCAAAGCAGCAATCGCAATAACAACAATAATGGCGATTAACGCCCCAATGAGCTCAATACCTGTCCAACTAATATCTGAAATCCACAACGGAAACTGCCATACATCAAAATGAATTATCGAGCCGCTATTAATCAAAAATAATGTAACAATAAGTAGGCATACGGCGAGAGTTTTCATGTCGTTCCCCTTACACTGCTTTTTCTTCAAGACAACAGTGCGCAATTAAATAACCTAGCGCCACTGCAAACGGAAAACTTAAAAATAATAAAACGGTGACTAAACGAGTAGACCATACCGGAAAGTCTAGTCGGTAGGCTAACCCACTACAGACACCTGATATTTTTTTGTTAAGCGTATTTTTATACCAACGACGATGCGTATTAAAATTATTCATAACAATCTCCTTAGGCTGTTTGTTTGTTAGCAGTATTTAAACTCGCTTTTAAACTTGCCAGTTCTGCATCAATTTTTTCGTTTTTAACCAGTGACTCAATTTGCGTCGCAGTATTGCTCGCTGTATCTGTCAGCTCATACGCTTCAACTTGCGATTCAACACTCTCAACACGACGCTCAATTTGCTCAAATCGTGATAAAGCAGTGGCCACTTTATCGCTCTGCAGCTGAGTATTTATCTTTGCTCTTGCCTCAACCACATTTTCACGCTTTACAAGTTGTGCTTGCTTAGCTTTAGCCTGTGTCATTTTTTGCTTTAGGCGCTCACAGTCCTCTGTGATTTTTACAATTGATTGCTGCAATGTCTCAAGCTGTGTTTGTAAGCATTCTATGTTTTTTTCAACTGTGTGTTTTTCAGCTAGTGCTGATTTAGCTAAATCGTCACGATTTTTTGCAATGGCATGTTCGGCCTTTAATTGCCAATTTGTGAGCGCTTGTTGCTTATTGCTTATTTGACGCTTAATATTTTTTTCTTCACATAATAGTGCTGCCGCGGTGCTACGACACTCATTAAGTGCCTCTTGCATTTCGGTTAGCATCAAATTAAGTAGTTTTTCTGAATCTTCAGCTTTATCAAGCATAGCTACGATATTTGCTTGAATGACGTCGTTTACGCGATTAAATATACCCATGTTATTCTCCTGATGATTTTTTATTTATACATCAACAGGATTCCAAGAGTTATGCCAACAACTTAAAATTCTTTTATTTTCATTAAATATCAATAATTTAAATTATTTTTGGTAGGTAAGTTAATGACTAGCCACTGAATGCAATTAAGTCAGATTAGCTAATAAATTACATTTTTGACTAAAATTTGGGATCAAAAAAAGCCACCTGAGGTGACTTTTTCTATAAAGAGTATCTGTTATGCCAATTGCATTAAATTGGCATTACTCGGGTACGTAACTTAACGCTTTATCCATAACACTCAAATCAGCTTGCTTACCATGACCATTTTCAGATAAGTGGCGTCTAAAGCCACGCGCACCGGGTTGCCCCTGAAAAACACCCAGCATGTGGCGTGCAACATGCCAAAAATTAGCCCCTAAACGCATCTCTTCTTCAATATAATCATACATAGAGCGTACAACATCATGTCGAGACTGAGTATTAGCCGCATCACCATAAATTTTTTCATCTACTTCATTAAGCATAAATGGATTACTGTAAGCCTCTCGGCCCACCATAACCCCATCTATGTACTGTAAATGCTCAAGACTTTGCTCAATGGTTTTAACACCACCGTTAATACTTAAATCAAGTTGAGGGTAATCTTTTTTAAGCTGATAAACTCGGGGGTAGTTAAGCTCAGGAACTTCGCGATTTTCTTTCGGGCTCAATCCTTTTAGCCATGCTTTGCGCGCATGAATAATAAAGTCATCACAGCCAACCTTATGTGAAGCCTCTATCAAAGCACATAAAAATTCATAAGAATCTTGCTCATCAATACCAATACGAGTTTTAACCGTAACCGGAATATTCACTTCACTTTTCATTGCAGCAACACACTCTGCAACTAAATTAGGCTCGGCCATTAAACAGGCACCAAAACGTCCATTTTGCACACGATCTGACGGACAACCTACATTAAGGTTTATTTCATCATAACCACGCTCACCAGCAAGCTTGGCACACTGTGCTAGCGCTTGCGGATCTGATCCACCTAATTGCAATGCCACAGGGCCTTCGTGCTGATTAAAATGCAAGTAGTCACCGCGGCCGAATAAAATAGCGCCTGTAGTGATCATTTCAGTGTAGAGCACGGTGTGTTTTGTCATTTTACGATGAAACGTACGACAGTGGCGATCAGTCCAATCGAGCATGGGTGCCACGCTAAAGCGTCGATTTAAAGTACGTTTATCCAAAATGTGATCCTCAAAAATTTATAATTTAAGCACAGCTTAAACGGCGCTGCATTTTACACAAAAGCCCTATGCGCAGCAATATTAAGCAAACACTTGCAAGCCAAAGTATTGCGCAATACCGTTTAAAATATTAGTTACTGCGACTGAGCTTAAAATTAACCCCATAATTCGACTAATAATACTCGCCCCACTATCACCTATTATTTTATGTACATGCGTAGCAAGGAATAACAAAATCAGTACCACCACTAAAACAGCTAACATCATTGATGAGGTAATCATTTGCTCAACCCAGGTATACTCCTCATTGCGCGTCATTAATACCGCACCTAACATGGCACCGGGACTCGCTATTGATGGGATAGCGAGCGGAAAAATAGCGGTTTCAGTACTATCTCTAACACTTTTAATTTCAGCTTCAGGCTTACTTTCACCAAAGGTCATGGAGAGTGCAAAAATTAATAAAATTAAACCACCTGCTATTTGAAATGCCGAGAGCGGAATCTCAATCACATTCAGTAATTGCTCGCCAGCAACTACAAAAAATAACAGTACTAAAGCAGACACACCCACGGCCTTAAAAATCACTTTACGCTTAAACTTGTCGTCATCTCCACGAGTTACGGCGATAAAAACCGGGATTGTGCCAATTGGATCGATAACCGCAAAAAAGAAAATAAATATAGCCAATAGTTCATGCATTAATGAGTACCTTTTCATTAAATCGGTTAATAAAACGCTGCAACTACAATACAGTATGTTAGTATATCACGGCAGCGTAAGGATGAGAGAAGATGAATATAGAATCACTCGTAAGTAAAGCAAAACAAGTGTGCGACAACCGTGGTGCGCGATTCACACCAATTCGCGAGAAGGTATTTCGTTTATTGGCCAGTGCTCAAGGTGGTGTGGGTGCATACGATTTACTTGAACAATTAAAAGTCACTGAAACAGGCGCTAAACCTGCAACGATTTATCGTGCTTTAGACTTTTTAGCCGAACTCGGTTTTATTCATAAAATTGAAAGCACCAATGCATTTATGCTGTGTCATCATTTTGATCATATTCATCCTGTTCAGCTATTAATTTGTGATAGCTGCGGTTTTGTTAAAGAGCTGCACTCAACAGTAATTTCACATGAGCTCAATAACTTAGCAGCCGAAAGTGGCTTTGTAGTTTCCGGACAAACAATAGAAGCACATGGTAAATGTGACTCTTGCCGAGCATAGATAAGCGACTATAGCTATACTTTACGTATAACCTTTATCAGTACCAATTTAAGGACATCTAATATGAATGTAGAGTTCATTAATCCCTTTTTAGCTTCTTTGATGAATGTATTGAGCACTATGGCTCAAACTCAGTTAAAACCAGGCAAGCCACGCATTAAAACCGATGAGATAGCCTGTGGTGATGTATCGGGATTAATTGGTATGGTTGGCCCTCAAACTCGCGGTTCATTTTCAATTACCTTCGACGAAGGTTTAGCGCTGACCATTATGGAACGAATGTTAGGCGAACGACCAGACGACATAAATGAAGAAGTAACCGACATGGTCGGTGAAATAACTAATATGGTTACCGGTGGTGCTAAGAATTTACTAGGTGAAAAAGGCTATGATTTTGCCATGGCAACACCCGTTGTTGTGTCTGGTAAAAACCACACTATTACTCACAAAAGTGACGGCAAAAAAATTCTTATGCCGTTTACCAGTGACGCAGGTAATGCCAATATTGAAGTGAGTTTCGATAAGCTATGAGCTGGTCGCAAACCACAATTACATTAAAGCCTCGCTCGCGGGGCTTTCATTTAATTGATAACGACATACTTACTCACCTCCCACAACTGAGTCAGCTTAAAGTTGGTTTATTACACTTATTTATTCAACACACCTCTGCCAGCTTAACTATTAACGAAAACGCCGATCCAACGGTACGCATGGATATGGAAAGCCACTTTAATCAGTTTGTTCCAGAGCGCCAGCCTTATTATCGCCATGACTATGAGGGCGATGATGATATGCCTGCCCATATAAAAACCAGTACCTTAGGTTGCGAATTAACTATCCCGATTAGTCACGGTCAGTTAGCGCTGGGAACTTGGCAAGGAATATACTTAGGTGAGCACCGTGATCATGGTGGTTCAAGGCGTATTATTGCAACTTTGCAAGGCGAAGCGTTTTAGGTTTTACAACATAGGTCACTCTCACACATTGAACACTTTAAAAAAGTTACATAAATTAAATTTATAGTGATTCGCGTATGGGTCATTGTTTGCTATTTGAGAATGAATATCTGGAAAGTAAATAAGATTGGAGCGGTACACGAGGCTCGAACTCGTGACCTCGACCTTGGCAAGGTCGCGCTCTACCAACTGAGCTAGTACCGCATTTAATATCGTATTCTAATTTTACTACAATTTCTTTTGGTTAGAAATTGGAGCGGCACACGAGGCTCGAACTCGTGACCTCGACCTTGGCAAGGTCGCGCTCTACCAACTGAGCTAGTGCCGCATTCTAGGTTCTAGGTTCTAGGTTCTAGGTTCTAGGTTCTAGGTTCTAGGTTCTGTCAAAATTAAACCTTGTCCCTTTCGCCTTTGATCTTGAATTTTCATTTCTACTACAATTTCTTTGGTGAGAAATTGGAGCGGCACACGAGGCTCGAACTCGTGACCTCGACCTTGGCAAGGTCGCGCTCTACCAACTGAGCTAGTGCCGCACTCTAGGTTCTAGGTTCTATCAATATTGAACCTTGTTCCATTAACCTTTCATCTTGAATCTTTAACTTAAGCCCAAACACACTAACCCCGCGGGGGTTATCGTCTTGAGCGGGGCAGGATTCTACAATAATTAGGGGGCTTTGCAAGTATTTTTTATAAATTAAAAAACTTTTCTCGGTAAACCTTTAATTCCATAATCGAATCTTTAATGTCGTCTAACGCTAAATGCGACCCTTTTTTATTCACTTGAGCCAACACATCTGGTTTCCAACGACGAGCAAGTTCTTTAATGGTACTGACATCTAAATTACGGTAATGGAAGAAGTCTTCAAGCTCGCGCATATACTTATTCATAAAGCGGCGGTCTTGGCCTATCGAGTTACCACACATAGGTGAAACACCCGCTGGCACCCATTGCTTTATAAACGCGAGAGTTTGTTCCACGGCATAAGCTTCATCAAACGTGCTTGCCTTACAGCGTGCCGTTAATCCAGATTTGCCATGCTGAGTTGTACACCACTCATCCATGCCATCCAGTAGTTCATCACTTTGATGAATGGCAATCGTTGGCCCTTCGGCTAATATATTCAGATCAGCGTCAGTGACAACAGTTGCAATTTCAAGTATTTTGTCAGTCTCTGGTTCAAGTCCGGTCATTTCCAGATCGAGCCAAATTAAATTTGATTTATTAATAGTCATAATTACCTTAAACGGTGCTTTTCTTTAGATCCAACGCATTTCGATATATCATATTAGCATCAACCGTCGAGCTAAAGCTTTTTTTGGCAAACTCGGCATTTAACTCAGGTTATAGGCCTCAAGTGGCAAAACAGAAAAAATTAAGTAAAGGCCAATCCCGTAGGATCAAGGCCAATCATCAAAAGCGTTTATCGAATGCCGATAAAAAACCGGCAAAAGTCGGCGCGCAAGAGTGGCAAACAGATAATTTAGGTCAAGTGGAAAATGCGATTGTTATTAGCCGCTTTGGCCAACATGCCGACGTAGAAACCCAAAATGGCGATGTTCTTCGCTGTAATATTCGCCGTACCGTATCGAATTTAGTATGTGGCGATGAGGTATTATTTCGTCGTGCAAAAGTAAGTGAAGGCGATTTAGCGGGTGTTATTGAAGCAACTCAAGAACGTCGTTCACAGTTAACGCGCCCTGATTTTTACGACGGTGTAAAAGTGATTGCCGCGAATATAGACCAAATTTTAATGGTATCAGCAGTATTGCCTGAGTTTACGCCAAGCATTATCGACCGCTATTTAATTGCCTGCGAAGACATGGGCATTGAGCCGATTTTAGTACTTAATAAAATTGATTTAATTGATGAAACTGGTTTAAACGAAATACAACAAATACTCGATATTTACCGTAAACTTAATTACCAGGTGCTGCTAGTTAGTAATATAACCGGCGAAGGCATTAATGAATTAAAAGAAGTACTTGTAGGCAAAAACAATATTTTTGTTGGCCAAAGTGGTGTGGGTAAATCTACCTTAGTAAACACAGTGCTGCCGGATGCTGAAATTTTGACTAAAGAAGTGTCTGAAAACAGCGGTCTAGGCCAGCACACCACCACAGTATCGCGTCTGCATCATTTACCAAGTGGCGGTAATTTAATTGATTCACCGGGTATTCGTGAGTTTGGTTTATGGCATTTAGATGTTGAACGAGTCACTTGGTGTTTTAAAGAATTTAGAGAGTTTATAGGTGGATGCCGTTTTAGAGACTGTAAACACTTAAACGATCCAGGCTGTATAATTCAGCAAGCAGTCGCTGATGGCGATATCTCAAAGTTACGCTTTGAAAGCTATCACCGTATTTTAGAAACCATGGCCGATGGCCGTGCCGGCGCGCGTGCGCCTCGCGTATAATTAGGGAAAAACCTGTGAGTTTAGATAAATTTAAAATCGCCATGCAATATGCTATGCCAAAGCACTTTATTTCTCGTGTAGTAGGTAAGCTTGCAGCTGCAAAAGCGGGCGCATTAACAACAACATTAATTAAACTATTCATTAAACAATACAAAATAAATATGAGTGAGGCTAAATATTCTGATCCAGCTCACTATAAAACCTTTAATGAATTTTTTACCCGTCCGTTAAAGGACGGTGCTCGTCCAATGGTTGAAGATGACGATATTATTATTCACCCTGTTGACGGCGCAATCAGCCAACTTGGCGATATTGTTGACGGCCAACTAATCCAAGCTAAAGGCCATGATTACAGCTTACAAGCGTTGTTAGGTGGCTCAGAAGACGACACAACACCGTTCTTAGGTGGTAAATTTGCAACTATTTACTTGGCACCAAAAGATTACCACCGTATTCACATGCCAATTGATGGCACGCTAAGCAAAATGATTTATGTACCGGGCGATTTATTTTCGGTAAATCCTCTTACCGCACAAAACGTACCGAACTTATTTGCCCGTAACGAGCGTGTAGTAGCTATTTTTGAAACTGAAATTGGCCCGCTTGCTATGGTCCTTGTAGGCGCAACCATTGTTGCCAGCATAGAAACTATTTGGGCTGGCACAGTCACTCCACCAGCTGGCAGTGATGTGTTTAGCTGGAACTACCCAACTAAAGGCGAAAATGCGATCACCCTTAAAAAAGGGGAAGAAATGGGTCGCTTTAAATTAGGCTCAACAGTTGTACTTGCATGGGGTGCAGATAAAGCCGATATTTTTGATGATCAACGCCCTGAAACGGTAACCCGTTTAGGCACTGCGTTTGCAAAAATTAACGATTAAACAAATCGTTAATTAGAAATAAAAAACCGCGTTATTTAAACGCGGTTTTTTAATTTCTGTAGGTGTGGGGATTGCTGTTACGAACATATTCATAACGTTTCTCTAAAGCGTAGCGGCCTCTTAACCTCTTTGTGTATAACTTCCCTAAGACTTTATTGCACAAAGAGAAAAAAGTGGAGTAAATGAGAAGACACCAAAGATTAAAAGCGAGCAAGTAAAAGTTTTTACTTCCCATCACACTCTTTACAGTTCAAATCTTTAACTACTTTAAAATGCTGTTGCTTTAAGCTTAATGCGTCAAAGGTTATAAACAAACTCCCACCAAAATGGCCTAACAGCATATTAAGAGTTAGCTGTGCCTGCATAGAGCCAATTACACCAAGTAAGGGACTAATAACGCCCGCATTGTCGCAATTAACAACAGGGTTAGCATCATTTTGTGGAAATACGCAGCCATAGCAAGGGCTATCTGTTTGCCTAAAGTCAAAGCCCATTAATTGCCCTTGGGTTGCTAGCGCTGCTGCAGAAATTAGTGGTGTTTTGTTGTTTACGCAAAAACGATTGACGGTGTAACGAGTCGCAAAGTTATCAGAGCAATCAAGTACGATATCGGCGTTACTGAATAGTGCATCACTGTTAGCATCGCTCAACTTTTGCGAGTGAGTCACTATGTTTATTTGATTGTTAAGGCTCGCAAGCACCTTCCCTGCTGCATTTACTTTTTGCTGCCCTAAGTGATTCACTTTATACAGTATTTGCCGCTGTAAATTAGAGAGTTCAACGGTATCGTCATCAATTAATATTAGTGTGCCAATGCCAGCAGCTGCTAAATAGAGTAGCGCAGGGCTTCCTAGCCCGCCTGCACCTACCACAGCAACGGTTGCCGCTTTAAGTGTTAACTGCCCCTCAAGCCCCACTTCTTTTAATAATAAATGGCGGCTATAACGTAGAGTTTCTTTGTCGCTGAGCTGCTGCGCTTGCATGTTAGCAGGCATTCTCATTTATCACCGATTTTAAGGTATTGATTGCCTCTACGTAATCATCAGCCTCGGTAATAGCACGTACCACGGCTACACTGCCCACGCCCGTTTTAGCAACTTCTTGCGCCCTGTCTAAATCAATTCCGCCAATAGCCACTGTAGGATAGCTTTGCATTAATGGCACAAATCGAGTTAGTTTTTCAAGCCCTTGTATCTGGCCTGTCATGTCTTTGGTGGTAGTAGGGTAAATAGCGCCAAAGGCCATGTAGCTTGGGCGGTAATTATGCGCCCGAAGCATTTCATAAAAGCCATGGGTAGAAAGCCCAAGTCGCAGGCCTGCTTCTTTTATAGCCGCTAAATTTGCGCTCTCAAAGTCTTCTTGTCCTAAATGCACACCATATGCGCCATGTTTGATTGCCAGCTGCCAGTAATCATTAATAAACACATGCGCACTGTATTGCTGACCCAAAGCGACCGCGCTTGCGACTAATTGTTCAAGCTCATCTTCGCTTTTATCTTTAACTCTTAATTGCGCTGTTTTAATGCCATTTTGTAAGCATTTTTCTAGCCACTCTACGCTATCGACTACCGCATAAGCGCCAAGCGCTTTGCTTTCACACGCAGCAAAGTCAGCTGCCATATTAAAATCAAGCGGTACATCAAAATCTAGCTCATCACCCAACCAACTACCTGCTTCAATCACTTGAGGGTAATGCGCTAGGTCAGTCGGAAACGACGTTTGTGCAACCGGCCCTATCCCCTCGCCATAGCGAACTGATTGCTTCAAACCTTGGTTTATATAGGCTTTAGCTAAAATAAACGCATCTTTTAACGGATAGTCCTTTGCAAGGCATGCAGCAATAACAGACGCCATACTACAGCCAGTGCCATGATTGTGCGGAACCTGAATTTTTTCATTACCCAACCAGTACTCTTCACTACCTTGTGAGCAGTAATCAATACAGTAACCACTTGGGTAATCCCAATGCCCACCTTTTATAACCACCGCTTTGGCACCCCATGCCATTAGTTTGCTTGCTGCTTCTTTAATTGCTGCGGGGCCAATTAAATACACACCTGTTAATAACTGTGTTTCATGGGTATTAGGGGTAATTACATCCACCAGCGGTAATAGGCATTCTTTAATCGCGCTTACAGTGTCTTCTTCTGTTAGTAGGTCACCGCTTGAAGCAATAGCCACGGGGTCGTACACAATCACCGGCGGGGTTGGCCACTTCGCTTTGTAATGGCTAATATGCTCACTGATCAATTGAATTTGCTGCACGTTAGCTAACATACCAATTTTAATTACTTTGGCTTTCATGTCTTTTTCGAGTGCCAATAACTGCGACTCAATCACATCAGTAGAGACGGCATTAATCGCCTCAACACCTAAACTGTTTTGTGCTGTTAGTGCGGTAATCGCAGTACAACCGTGCACACCAAAGCTTTGCATTGCTTTAATATCAGCTTGAATACCTGCGCCACCGCCGGAGTCTGAGCCCGCAATCGTCCATACTACATTGTTCATAATGACCTACTTCCTAATTTTTTACGTTTGATGCCAAAATGGCATACCCATTGTGGGGGTTGATGGGGCCGCAACGTCTTTTTCTGGCATTGCTTTGGCGTTATAAGCAAAGCGCCCTGCTTCAACAGCTGCTTTAAATGCACGTCCCATGGTAATAGGGCAACCCGCGCCCGCTATGGCTGAATTTAATAATACCGCATCATACCCTAATTCTAAGGCTTGGCAGGCATGCGATGGTAAACCTAACCCAGCATCTACAATTAATGTGCTGTTAGGTAAACGCTCCCGTATCGCCTTTAAGTTATAACTATTTAATAATCCCTTACCGGTACCAATTGGCGCGCCCCATGGCATTAGCACCTCGCAGCCTAATTCATCTAAACGTTGGCAAAGCACTAAGTCATCGGTGCAGTAAGGCAGTACTTTAAACCCATCTTTAATTAAAATCTCAGTGGCTTCAAGCAGAGCAAAAGGATCTGGCTGTAAGTTATAGTCATCGCCAATTAATTCCAGCTTTATCCAATCGGTAGCAAATACTTCTCGACACATTTTAGCTAAATTAATGGCCTCTTTAACACTGTGGCATCCTGCTGTGTTAGGTAAAACTTTGAGCCCTGTATTCTTTATAAGTTGCCAAAAATCATCTCCTGCAGCTACGCTTTGCTGGCGACGTAAAGACACAGTAACAATATCCGCTCCTGAAGCATTAATTGCTTTAGTCATCGTCACGGGAGATGGGTAAAGCGCAGAGCCAATCAGTAATCTACTTGAAAATTGCTCGCCATAAATAGTGATATTATCGGGAGGTAACATAATGGTTACCCTCCTTGAATCGGAGATAACACATCAATGCAATCACCATCATTAAGTGTGTAGTTAGCATGTTGCTCTTGAGGTACAAACTGGCCATTAATGGCTACTGCAAACGGTGCTTTAGCACCATACTCAATTAAACACTGTTTTAGTTCGCTTCTTGTTAGGGTGAGCGCTTTACCATTAATTATTATATCCATCATTCCTCACTCTATTCTGGCAACAGCATCAGCAACTAAACTCGGCGCGAGCATGTAGCCATGGCGGTATAATCCATTAATACTAATTACCTGCCCTAATTGTGTAACTTGTGGGCAGTTATCGCTAAACGCAGGTCGAAGCCCGGTTTGAATATTTAACAGTCGAGCCTCGGCAAAACCGCTGTGCACTGTATAAGCGGCTGAAAGTAACTCCAACGTTGAACGCACCGTTGCCGCCCCGCTATCTTGAGACTCAATTTCGGTGGCACCAATCACATATTCATGATTCGGCTTAGGTGCTATATAAATAGGATAACGCGGATGCATTAACCTCACTGGCCGAGATAAATTAACCTCGGGTGCATAGAGTCTTGCCACTTCCCCGCGCACGCCTCGAAGGGGCTGATCTTGTTTGGCTCCAAGCCCTCGACAATCAATAATGTAATCAAACTCTCGATTATTCACTTTGTTATCAAAGATGCTGGCGCGCTGATTAAATACAAACTTTACTTTGCGCTTATTTAGCAACCTAAAACTGGCTTTGTAAAAGGCTTGGTTATCTATCTGCGCTTCACCGGGCAAAAATAGGCCTTGGCTAAATCGACCAGCCAGTTCAGGTTCTAGTTGCTCAATTTGCTGTGCATTAATTGCTTGAGCACTAAAATTTAGTAACGGTTTGATTCGCTGTGCAAAGCTTTGTAAGTCGCCTTTATCCTGCGGATGAGCAACCACTAGAGTACCTTGCTGTTGAAAAAATACCTCGCTATTTAGTTGTTCTAAAATAGCAGGCCATCGAGTAATAGAATCCACTCCCATTAAAGCCAATTCACGTTCACACATAACAGACTCAGCTAGGGGGGCTAGCATCGCTGCTGCCACTTTACCGGCACTGTTCTGAGTATGTTCATCATCGGCTTCAAATACGGTAACACGATGTTGCTTACTTAACTCAAGCGCGGCCAACCGCCCTGCTAAACCAAAACCCACCACAGCAATGTTATAAAACATAAACACTCCTACATTTAGCTGCGAGCTGCGGGTCTCTGGCTTCGAGCAACAAGGTGCTAAAATAAACATTTCGCTACTCGATGCTCGCAACCCGCAACCTATTTTATATTGCTTTATGGTAAATCTCTGAGCCTGTTTGCTTAAACTCTTCAGATTTGGCTTTCATCTCGGCTTCTACATCAACCATTTTGATTTCAATGGCATCACCCACGTTATTAGGATCAATACCGCGCGCTTCTAGATCTTTGGCGTAGTCGCGTACTTCTTGGGTTATTTTCATGGAACAAAATTTAGGGCCACACATAGAACAAAAATGCGCAACTTTGCCTGATTCTTGCGGCAGTGTTTCATCATGATATTCACGGGCGCGAACAGGGTCTAAACCAATATTAAATTGGTCATGCCATCTAAATTCAAAGCGCGCTTTTGATAGCGCGTTATCTCGCTCTTGTGCGCCTGGGTGACCTTTCGCTAAATCGGCGGCATGAGCGGCAATTTTGTAGGTAATAAGGCCTTCTTTAACGTCTTCTTTATTTGGCAAACCTAAATGCTCTTTAGGTGTTACGTAACACAACATGGCACAGCCATACCAAGCAATCTGCGCTGCACCAATACCCGAAGTAATATGATCATACCCAGGGGCAATATCTGTGGTCAGTGGGCCTAAGGTATAAAATGGCGCTTCGTCGCAATGTTTAAGCTGCTCATCCATATTGGCTTTGATCATATGCATAGGCACGTGTCCAGGGCCTTCTATGAACACTTGTACATCATGTTTCCAAGCTATTTTTGTCAGCTCCCCTAAGGTACGTAGCTCACTAAATTGTGCTTCGTCGTTCGCATCGGCAATAGAACCCGGACGTAAACCATCACCGAGTGAAAAACACACATCGTATTGTTTTAAAATTTCACAAATATCTTCAAAGTGAGTGTATAAGAAGTTTTCTTTGTGGTGCGCTAAACACCATTTAGCCATAATTGAGCCACCACGTGACACAATACCGGTTACGCGTTTTGCTGTCATTGGCACATAACGCAATAGCACACCAGCATGAATGGTAAAGTAATCAACGCCTTGTTCTGCTTGTTCAATCAGAGTATCGCGAAATATTTCCCAGGTTAGGTCTTCTGCTACGCCGTTGACTTTTTCAAGTGCTTGGTAAATTGGAACAGTACCAATAGGGACTGGCGAATTACGTACCAGCCATTCACGGGTTTCGTGAATGTAACGTCCTGTTGATAAATCCATTACGGTGTCGGCACCCCAGCGGGTTGACCACACCATTTTTTCTACTTCTTCTTCGATAGATGAACCCACTGATGAATTACCTATATTGGCGTTAACTTTAACTAAAAAGTTACGACCAACAATCATAGGCTCGGTTTCTGGGTGATTAATATTGTTAGGTAAAATAGCGCGTCCACGAGCAATTTCATCGCGAACAAATTCAGGAGTAATAAACTCAGGAATACTCGCGCCAAACGACTCCCCTTTATGCTGCGCAGCTAGTAACTCTTCACGTATTTGCGCGCGCCCCATGTTTTCACGTATCGCTACATATTCCATTTCTGGGGTGACTATCCCTTGGCGGGCATAATGCATTTGGGTGACATTTTTACCTGCTTTTGCACGGCGAATTTTTGGTAAATGTTCAAAGCGAATATGATCTAGCCCATCATCAGCCATACGCTGCTGTGCGAACTGTGAGGTTACCGCCTCGAGTACTTCGGTATCATTACGGCTCTCAATCCATTGTTCACGGTATTTATTAAGTCCCTTGCGCACATCCAATTTAAATTCAGGATCAGTATACGGGCCTGATGTATCGTAAACACGCAGTGGTGCATTTGACTCATACACTGGGTTTTGTTCATCACCACCAATAAAAGTATCGCTCAATGTGATTTCACGCATACCCACACGTACGCCTTGCTGGCTACCTGCAACGTATACTTTATGGGAGCTTGGAAACGGCTGACCGGTTAAGTTATAAATATAATCTGATGCGGCCGCACGAGTTTCGCGACGGGTGGCTTTATTTGTTGTATTTGACATGACTTACCTCATTGCTAAAGGGTTGTCTTGTCAGATATTCCGCTGAGGAATAGAGAAAGATCGTAAAGTAGCTTTATGCGACTTTGCGGCCTAAGACGGAGGTTGCTTTTTTGTGCGCATAAAAAAGACGCACAAGCGTCCTAGTTAGGCAGCTTGTTCCCTACGCAGGTATTAACCTGATCAGGTTCACGGATCCCGCTTTCGCGATCTCAGCCTAAATAAAACTTAGGCACTCCGACAAGTATTTGAATTGTTCGTTGATTTGATAATGTTTTGATCAAATCTGCGACGAGTGTACGCCAGTTGAAAATTCCCTGCAAGGGGCTGTTTTTCAAAACTCAAAAATTATTTTGGGATAAACACAAATTTTTGTTCAGCTTGCATTACCAATGTTTGGTCTTGCATGTTAAGCACTGCACCTTGCTGCAGAGCCTGTAAAAACTGTTGTTCAAACTCATCCAGTTCAGGGCCACATGATTTACGTGTCATACCTAATTTGCTTACGCTCAGGCTACTGTCTTCAAGTGAGCCTTCACCAAAGAACTTATTACATCCGGTAAAGCCGTTTATTTGTAGCGCATCGATAAAGCTCATTGATGCTTTAAAGGACGCGGGAATGGCCAAATCATCAACCTTTGATAATTGCCATTGTGTATATTTTAGCTGCTCAGTGGTAACTGTCCCTGTTGATGCGCAACCAACACATAAACCGATTATAAGCATCGGTATTGCTGCTAATTTCATGTTATTACAAACTTAGTGTCTAATTAATGTAATAGTATCAATATTTGTCAGGTTTATCCGTTAAAAATGCATATTTTAAATGTAAATTTTTGTTTAAAATTCATGCTATTTAAAACTATGCAACGGCTTGGAATAAGTCATCTATCTGTGGTGGTAAAAATGGACGACCTCTTTCATTAACTGATGTACCAATAACTAAGGCATTGAGCATCACTTTTTCATCTTGTTTGCGCACTACCGTTTGTTTAAATGCAAACTTAAGACGACTAATACGCACAGGCTCTACCGCCACATAAAACTCATCTCCAGGCAATAGGGAATGTTTGTAATCCATTTCACTGCGCATCACCACTAAGTTAATTTTATCTTTTGCAAGCTGTGCAAAATCAACGCCGTGTGCGTATAAAAACTCGTGGCGAGCGTGCTCAAGATAATTAAAATAAACACTGTTATTTACAATACCTTGTAAGTCACATTCGTAGTCGCGCACCTTAAAGTCTACTTTAAAGGCCATATTAGTAATCCCAATTATTTAACGTATAATTGTCGCGTTTATAGCACAAGTGTTGAAATAATTGCTACCATACGAGTCCCTAAAATGGAGTTAAGTAACCTAATGAACCTACGTTTGTCTTTAATTACAGCCACGTTATTACCCCTGTTCGCAGCACCTATATATGCTAACGCAGATGACACCGAACTAGAGAAAATCATTGTTACCGGTGACTTTCAGCAAGAAAGCATTCAAACATTAAGCGCCAGTGCCAGCTTATTTTTTGAAAATGAAATGAATCAACGTGGTGCAACATATTTAGACGAAATGTTAGCCAGTGCAGCCAATGTAAACTTTGCTGCTGGTGCGTCTCGCGGTCGTTATATTCAAATTCGCGGTGTTGGTTTACGCTCGCAGTTTGTTGACCCGATAAATCCATCTGTGGGCTTAGTAATTGACGGTATTAATTATTCAGGCTTAGGTGGTAGTTCATTATTGTTTGATATTGACCAAGTAGAAATTTACCGCGGTCCTCAAGGTACACGTTTTGGTGCAGATGGTATGGCGGGCATGATCCAAATGCAATCAGCTAGTGCAACCAGCGACCCTAGCTTAAAGTTACATTTAGGTGCCGGCACTTATAACAGCCACGAAGCAGGCCTTGCTGCTAGTACAGGTTTAACAGATGACACTAGTGCCCGCGTTAGCTACTTTCGCAGAAAGTCTGACGGCTACGTCGATAATATTTATTTAGATAAACCCACTCAAGATCAAGATGAGCAAGTTGCACGCTTTAAATTAAACAGCCAGCTTACAGCTCATTTAAATTCAGAACTTAACCTGCATTATATTGATATTAATAACGGTTACGATGCATTTACTCTTGATAATTCTCGCAACAGCCTTGCTGATCAACCAGGCGAAGATAATCAACAAAGTTATGCTATTGGCCTGAATAATACTTACACTGGTTTTGATGCCTTTGATGTGAGCTTAAACCTTTCAGCTATTGATACAGAACTTTTTTATAGCTTTGATGAAGACTGGGTGTGTAACGATACTAATAAGCCGCAATTATGTGCCGCCGGTTTACATCCTTATGGTTATAGTTCAACAGATATTTATAGCCGCGATCGTGATGATCAAGCGCTCGACCTGAAATTTACTAGTAAAGCAGGTAACTGGGTTGCGGGTATTTACTATCAAAACCGTGATGTGGATTTAGAGCGTCAATATACGTGGTTAGCCAATCCGTTTGCTTCAACCTATGAAACTAATAACATTGCAGCTTATGGCCAATTAGCCACATCAATAGGCCCAAAAACTACGCTTATTACTGGTTTACGAGTTGAGCAATATCAAGGTGATTACACCGATAGTAACGGCTTTATTGAAGAAACTGATGATATTATGCTCGGTGGTAAAATTGCACTTGAATACCAAGTTATTGACCGCACTATGATTTATACCAGTATCACCCGCGGTTACAAAGCCGGTGGTATTAATTCAGAAGCGCTAGCAAAAGCAAAAGATGAAGGTTTAAGCTTAGATGCTGATTTTTTCAAACAGCATACCAGCTTTGATCCAGAGTACTTATGGAGTGGTGAGTTTGGTGTTAAAGGCTCATCACTAGATGACAAGTTTACTCTGCGTTTAGCTGCTTTTTATATGCACCGCGATAATATTCAATTAAAGTCGTGGCAAGTATCAGATCAACAATTTACCGGTTATGTCGCCAATGCCAGCTCTGGTAGCAACTACGGCCTTGAAATTGAAGGTAGCTACTTACTTACTGATAATTTACTCATTAGTGGTAGTGCTGGCTATTTAGATACGAAAATAAACGACTTTGTGACTAAATCGGGCTTAAACCAAGATGGCCGCGAACAAGCACAAGCGCCTAAATATCAATACGCATTTAGTGCACGCTACAATGTTACTGATGAGCTATATGCTATGTTAGGTGTTGAAGGTAAAGATGATTATTACTTCTCAGACAGCCATAATGCACAGGCTCCAAATACAAACTTAGTGAATGCAAGCCTTGGTTACGAGGCTGAAAGCTGGGCAGTTCGTGCATGGGCACGTAATGTGTTTGATGAAACCGTTCCAACTCGCGGTTTTGAATTTGGTAACAATCCGTTAGATGGCTATACAAGCCAAACTTATATTCAACTAGGTGAGCCACGTGTAGCCGGCGTTACGTTTACACTTAATCTGTAATACAGCGAACCAGTTGTCAGTTCGAGAATAGAAAACACCGCGTTTAATGCAAACGCGGTGTTTTAGTTTTGTGTAGGCGAGTAGCTTGATGCAGCGCACGCAATCCAAATGGTTAAAGCAAAGTACAGTTAAAAATGTAGCCTTCAGGTTTTGGCGGTCAGCAAAAAATTAACCAAGCATTGTATTTAGATTTTATATAGGCGGGAACGCACATCAGCTCGAATCTCGCCGCCCGAAGCTCGTCGCCAGTCACCCGAAGCGATAATTCACCTAAGCTCTTGCCACATCAAACGCAATCACTTCTTTTATTTTTTGTTTATTGGTTGCTAGCATCACGAGTCTATCAATCCCTAATGCAACCCCCGCACATTGCTCTAAACCATGTTCCAATGCCGCAATTAAACGCGTATCAATAGGAACTTGCTTTAAGCTGTTAGCAGCACGATAGGTGTTGTCTTCGTTAAACCTTTTTGCTTGTTCTTTAGCATTAGTGAGCTCATTAAAGCCGTTAGCCAGTTCCATATTTTTATAATACAACTCAAAGCGCCCTGCTACTCGCTCATCGTGTTCACAAATTTGTGCCAGTGCCGCTTGTGATGCTGGAAAGTGATACACAAAACAGGGAATTTCTTGGCCAATAGTCGGCTCTACTTTCATACAAAATAATAATTGCAGCAAGGTATCTTTATGAGTCTCGTTTTTAGCAATATCAGCAAAGCCATGTTCGCATGCGAGTTGTTGTAACTGCGTGATAGAGGCAGTTAATGGATCGACCCCTAACGCGCGTTCAAATGCCTTTTGGTAGGTAACGCGCTCTGCAGGAGCAACCTCAAGAATGAGCTGCATCAGCTGATCTATTTCGTCCATTAAAGCAAATTCGTCAAACCCAGGCCGATACCATTCGAGCATAGTAAATTCAGGATTATGATGACTGCCCGCTTCTTCATTTCGAAATGCCTTACAAAGCTGAAAAATAGCGCCTGAGCCGGCCGCTAACAAGCGTTTCATCGCAAACTCTGGAGATGTTTGTAAAAACAGGGGTAGCCCACCAGCATGGCCTGGGCCCACAAATGTAGTATTAAAGCTGGCTAAATGTACATCGGTTACACTGGCAGCACTTAAACTCGGTGTTTCGACTTCCATTACATTACGCTCATAAAAGAATTCCCGAATGCTGCGCATAATTGCTGCGCGTTGCTTAAGTATTTCTATGCTGGCACTCGGCTTCCAAAGATCTGCTGACATATTTTCTCCAAAAAAAATCCCAGCTTAAGCCGGGATTTAATTAATAAGACGCGTTGCTGCTTACTTAACACGGCTCACGTATTCACCATTACGAGTGTCTACTTTAATTACTTCGCCAATTTGTACGAATAATGGAACACGTACTACAGCACCTGTGCTAAGCGTTGCTGGTTTACCACCCGTGCCCGCTGTATCACCTTTAAGGCCCGGATCAGTTTCAGTGATCTCAAGCTCAACAAAGTTTGGTGGAGTTACAGCAATTGGGCTGCCGTTCCATAATGTAATAGTACATACATCGTTTTCAACTAACCATTTTCCAGCATCGCCCAGTGCTTTTTCGTCAGCAGCGATTTGTTCAAATGTTTCATTGTTCATGAAATGCCAAAATTCACCGTCTGTATATAGGTACGCTAAATCGGTATCCATTACATCAGCACCTTCAACCGATTCACCCGATTTAAAGGTTTTTTCAAGTACCTTGCCAGAGATAAGCTTACGGATACGAACACGGTTAAACGCTTGGCCTTTACCCGGTTTTACCATTTCATTTTCTAAGATACTGCAAGGTTCGCCGTCCATCATAATTTTTAGGCCGCCCTTGAACTCGTTGGTGCTATAATTCGCCATCGTTTCCTCTATTTATATTTTTCGAGTAATCTACGTGCCAATGATACAAAGAAATGAAGCAAATTTGCATAAAAACTGGCAAAAAGAATTAGCAAATGTAGTTACCTGCCCAAAAGTGTTGTTAGAAATGGTTGGTTTATCGAGCCAAGTCCATGAAAACGACATAAAAGCTCGTAGCTTGTTTCCTGTTCGTGTGCCATTGCCTTTTATAAAAAAAATTCGTCATGGCGATGCAAATGATCCTTTATTGCTGCAAGTTATGCCTCGCCATCAAGAATTTTTAACTAAGTCGGGGTTTAATAAAGATCCGCTACTTGAGCAAGATAACAATCAACCAGGTCTGTTACATAAATATAAGTCGCGTGTTTTAGTCATGTTTAAAACTGGTTGTGCGGTAAATTGCCGCTACTGCTTTAGACGCCATTTTCCTTATCAAGAAAACCAGTTAAATAAACGCAGCCTTATTGATGCATTGAGCTATATAAAAGCTGATAAAAATATTAACGAAGTGATTTTAAGTGGTGGCGATCCACTAATGGCCAAAGACGATGCTATTAGTTGGTTTTTAGATGAACTTGAGCAAATACCACAAATAAAACGGATGCGCATACACAGCCGCTTACCCGTTGTGATCCCTGCACGCATTACTGAACAATTATGTGAAAGATTAGCAAAGTCACCACTAAAAATTATATTCGTGAATCATATTAACCATGCTAACGAAATAGATAGTGACTTTAAAAACGCCATGAACATGCTAAAACAAGCCAATGTACTGCTATTAAATCAGGCGGTTATTTTAAAAGACGTGAACGATACAGTTGATGCGCAAATAAACTTAAGTGAAGCGTTGTTTGATGCAAATGTATTGCCTTATTACTTACACTTACTAGATAAAGTAGAAGGCGCAAGTCATTTTGATATAGATGAGGCACAAGCCATAAAAATAATGGCAGAGCTTTTAGAGACCCTGCCAGGATTTTTAGTGCCTAAACTAGTTAGAGAAATAGGAGGCCAAAAAAGTAAAACCCCTATCGACCTCAAATTGGTTTAAACATAAACGTTTACATTATTCCCAAGTGTTGCAGTAACCGACTTAGCCGGTGTTTGTGCACTTGAGGTTTGTGTAGCACCTTCAATAAGCGCAAGTGCAGCGGCGCCATCAGCTTGCTGTTGCTTTTTAGATAAAGCAGCAGTTAAAACCTCTGCGCCTTGGCCTGCACCAGGGATTGTAGGTAGATTTCCACCTGATATATTCATAACTCACACCTGACATTTAAATGTAATACACGTATTATAGCCGTTGAATTGGTAAATTACTTTACCAACCCACTTAAGTATTTATCGGCAACATTGCACTAAGCTTTAGGAAAACCATGGATTCTATAATTGAACAACTCAACGCCAACTTAAAAATTGTTTACCGTCAGGCGCTTGATGCTGATAAAAAACTCGATGAGTTACAACAGCAAGGCCACGGAAAATTTAAAGCCTTATTTGCCGAGGACGCTGGATTTAGCTTTGAAGCTAAACGCTTTAAGCCGTACGTTTTAGACGTTGCCGCTGATGTAGAAAGCTTATCAAGCGACGGTTTAGACGAAGAAAAGCTAAAACAAGCAGTTATTAAACTACAAAACTTATTAACCTTGTTAGCGACCTTTAAATAAAAATGAGCGACTGCTTTGCAAAGCGTCTACCAAAGTAGATGCTTTGCATTATTAGCTTTAGCTTACTTGATACGCGGTAAAATTTGTTCACCAAACCACTCTGTTAATAAGCGTTTTTCGTAGTAAAATGCTTCATCTCGACCCATTTTGATTTTATCCATAAAACCCATATCTTTTAAGCTTACGTTATCTTCTTGTGCGACAACGCCACTTTCATCACTAAGCACATAATTAAATTCAATGCGTGGAAAGTGAATAGGTTTAACCACTCGGATTTCGTTAACACCGCCATAGCGTACGTCTCCGGCTAAATCTAAATCGGTGACTTCAATGTTTAAACTGTAGTTTTTAGGAAGTTGCTCGCTGAGCTTTGCAAAGTGTTCATCAATACTTTTGGCTATTTGCTTATGGTATGAACCTTTAGTTTGGTTGGATGGGCGTACATCGCGATAATCATTAAAGTCATGCCATTTCACTTGAGCCTCACCCGCGCAAACAACACTCGGTAGTGCTATACACATCAACATTGCTATTTTTTTAACTAAGTTCATACGTTTCTCCAACGAGTATTTTGATCATTGTGATCAATTGAATATTTTACAAATCGCTATACATCACTTTAGCAATTACATATGAACTATAACTTAATCTTTACGCTGAGGTGTTATTAAAATTGCACAAAATGTAATCGAAAGTACGGTTTACGATCATACTATTACAAAGCAAATAAAATAATACATGTAAAAACTCATTATTTATGGTGAAATTAGGGTAATTGAACAGAGGTTTCCAAGGAGCATTCATGGCAATTTTAGTAACCGGTGGCGCAGGCTATATTGGCTCACACACCGTTTTAGAACTTTTACAGCAAGGCAGCGACGTTATCGTTATCGATAACTTAAGTAACTCCTCTGAAGAATCACTTGAGAGAGTGAAAAAAATAACCGGTAAAGCAATTACTTTTTATCAAGGTGATATTTTAGATAAATCCTTTTTAGACTCAGTATTTGCAAAACATAACATTGATAGTGTAATTCATTTTGCAGGTTTAAAAGCGGTTGGTGAGTCGGTAGCAAAACCAATCGCGTATTATCAAAATAACGTACAAGGCACATTAACACTAGTTGATGCTATGCGTGACGCGGGTGTGTTTAAACTGGTATTTAGCTCATCTGCAACAGTTTATGGTGACCCTGCAAGCTTACCAATACGCGAAGACTTCCCCGTTGGCGGTACAACCAACCCATATGGTACGTCTAAACTAATGGTTGAAATGATGCTGCAAGATATCGCTAAATCAGATGAGCGCTTTGCGTTTGCTATTTTGCGCTACTTTAATCCTGTTGGTGCCCATGAGTCAGGTTTAATTGGTGAAGATCCTAATGGCATTCCTAATAATTTACTGCCTTTCATTTCACAAGTTGCGGTTGGTAAATTAAAGCAGCTCGCTATATTTGGCGATGATTACGACACGGTAGATGGTACTGGCGTACGCGATTACATTCACGTTGTAGATTTAGCCTTAGGGCATTTAAAAGCGCTTGATAAAATAGCCGCAGAAACCGGCGCACTTATTTATAACCTTGGTACCGGTAACGGCTATTCAGTATTACAAATGGTCAATGCGTTTATTAAGGCTAGCGACCAAGCTATCCCTTATGCGGTGTCACCTCGTCGCCCTGGTGATATTGCATCCTGTTATGCTGCGCCAGAAAAAGCGCTTAGTGAACTAGGCTGGCAAGCCGAGCGCGGTATTGATGTCATGATGCAAGATACTTGGCGCTGGCAATCAAATAATCCAAATGGATATAAGTCATAAAGGCTTCTTTAAGTTATCAGCTTAAAATTAAAACACCGCATTTAAATTAAATGCGGTGTTTTAATGTTGTACTTACCAATTTTGCATTTCTACAATCCGTGACTGGGTTCGCGCATATTCAAAACTTAACTTTTTACCTTGGTATAACTCGTTTATGTCGGCCTGGGCATTAATTACCAGTAATTTGTGGCAATCGTAAAACTCATCGACTAAGGCAATAAAGCGCCGAGCTTCATCATCGAAAGTATGCTCATCTAACTGCTGATTTTCGCGCTGATAGCTATCTTCTATACCATGCACAATAACTTTACCAGTTGCCTCTTTTCCCATTATTGGCACATTCGCGATGTATACTACCGAAAACTGTTCTGCTAAAAACATATAGTCATTGGCGCTCCGAGGGCCTGAGCACAATGCCATAAAATCAATCAGTAAAGCATCGTCAGTTTTTAATAAATAAGGAAGCACTCGGCCATGCACAGTTATTGTATTATTACGCATTGCTTGAGAATGTGCGGATAAAAACCCAGCCTCAAATTCAGCATCGGGCAAGTTAATAAAATAATGACGACTACTTCTGCCGTATCTAAAGCGGTGATCTTCCTCCCCCGCTACGTTAATTACATGACAATGCGCATTTATTAAATCGATAGTTGGTAAAAATCGCGCGCGTTGCAAGCCGTTGTAATAAAGTTGCTCGGGTTTTGCGTTAGAGGTTGCTACTAGCACCACGCCTTTTTCAAATAAAGCGTTAAATAACCGAGCCATGATCATGGCGTCACCAATATCACTAACAAAAAACTCATCAAAGCACAGCACTTTTATCTTTTTGGCCCACTGTTTAGCAATTATTTGCAGCGGATTTTTATCCCCTTGTAACTTGGCCAATTGAGCATGAACTTTTTCGATAAAATGATGAAAGTGCAGGCGCTGCTTTTTCTCTGTGGGTAAGTTTTCATAAAATAAGTCCATCAACATAGATTTACCTCGACCAACCGGGCCATATAAATATATTCCCCTTATTGAAGGTGCTTTTTGCCACCAGCTTGCAGGCTGATTTAATTGCTCACTTAAAGACTGTAACGCACTCACGGCTTGGTGCTGCGCCGCATCGAAATCAAGCTCTCCTGATGAAACCTTGCTATGGTATAGGCTTAAAATTTCTGTGCTGGGCTCTGTCATGGTATTTCACTATCCGCTATACTCGCGGCCATTGTAGCCGACTAAAAATGTGAACAACATGAAATTTCCTTGCCGTTTAGATAAATTTATTAGCCATTTAGCAGAGTTACCACGCTCAAAAGCCCGCGCAGCAATAAAAAGCCAAGCGGCTAGCGTTAATGGCGAGGTGATCACGGCATTCGACTTTCAAGTTACTCAGCAAGATGACGTGTTATTTCATGATCAGCCATTAGTGTTTTTAGGTAAACGCTACTTTATGCTCAATAAGCCGGTAGGTTATGTATGCGCTAATTCAGATGAGTTACACAAAACCGTATTTGATTTGCTTGATGAGCCAAACATGGCCGACTTTCACATTGCTGGGCGTTTAGACATAGACACCACTGGCCTAGTGCTTATTACCAATGATGGCGAGTGGTCACACAAAATTACCTCGCCGAAAAAGAATAAGTTTAAAACCTATTTGGTTGAAACCCAAGAGCCGATTACCGATGATGCACTGCAGCAATTACGTGATGGTGTGCAGTTACACAATGAAAAAGATTTAACTCGCCCTGCTATTGCTGAACGTTTGGGGAATTATGGTTTGCGCTTGTCTATTTCTGAGGGTAAGTATCACCAAGTAAAACGTATGCTAGCAGCGGTAGATAACAAAGTGGTTGAACTACATCGTGAACAAATTGCGGGTATAAAGTTAGGTGAAGATTTGGCTGCAGGTGAATACCGCCCATTATCTGCCGCAGAGATAAAACTGTAAGGTTGTTTAGGTGTTATGAAATGGCTTCGGGCCACGAGATTAGGGCTGTTCATCTACTGCTCTAGGCTCGTTGCCTTCTATAATCTTGCTTAATCCCTGTCCTTACGATTTAATTTGTACTAAATCAAAGTCTGTCATTCCAGGTACAATGGCTTGCAGACGAGACTCAGTAATATCTAGAGAATTTAAGCATTCACAGTATTCAGAGGCTTTAAGTTCTAATTGGTGGGCTTTTTTCTGCAATGACTTATCGATTTCTTTGGTAATGATATCCATGCGTTGCCCCATGTCGTTCATGCGGTCTTCTATATTGCCTTCTCGAGATTTAAACGCATCCCCGAGCGACATTAAAATAGCACCCAAAGAGCCATGCACAGCAGAGTGTATTTTTTGGCTAATTTCTTTAGTAAAAAAATCATCAATTTGGGAAAGCGATTGAGGGGCTATAAAAAAGAAGTCATCGCCACGCTTAAACTTATCCATGAGTGCTCGCTCTACATATTGTAATTGCGTTTTTAGCACTTCGGGTTCTTTATCTGACATGCCCTCAACAACATGCTCAATAGCACTGAGTCCTAGGTTAACGCCATCAGTCGCTAAATCAACCAGCTCAGGAACTGTTTGACGAATACCATTGCTAAATTGTTCTAGCACTTTGCTTTCATCGGTGCTTAAATCGACCCAGTAGCCTCGAATAAACAGTTGATTATTATTGTTAATTTGCACCCTAGTTTGGCCTTTATCAACAATACGGATCACATCATCGGTAATAATTAAACCATGACGAAGTTCAACATCACATTGTTTTTGTGCGATTGCATTGGAGCTTAAAAGTGCCATTGATAACGCCAATATCGAACGAGATAAAAACGCCATAAACACCTCAAAAAGACTAAAATAGGGGGTGGCTAGATTAACAAAAAACCAACTTTATGCAAGCAAAAGTAACACCCTAAAAACAAGGCACCATGAAACGTAACGTTTACACAGCGCCTTTATCCTCTGGCTTGTACTATTAAATAGGTGAGCCTGGTGGTATTGGCAGGGCTTTAAAATTGTCAGGCCACTGCCCTGTTGTTAAAAACTGATTAATTTGCGACGCTAAATAATTTTTAAATGCACTGTCACCCACTTCAGGATGGCCTAGCAAAGAATGCTGATTAAACTCATCAGCAAGCTTGCTTAAATAGAAATGTAGTTGCGCTTGCACTTCAGGGCTTAAACCGTCGTTAGCCACAAGATCAGCCATGGTTTTTGCCGTTAGGTACTGTACTCGTTGTGTTACTTTTCCTGTCATAGTGGCAGGCGCTGATACATTAAACACTTGCTTATTTAACTGTTTAAGTAGCTCATCTAAGCTATAAAAGCGGTTATCACGTGCTTGCTGCTGTGCTAATCGATTTAATCGTTGAGCATTAAGTAATAGCGATAGACTATGCTGCGCTGCCACTTCAGGCAATGCAAGTGCATCCATAGTTAAGCCGGTACGACCCACTATACTTTCTCGTGATTTAGACTCGCCATACGCCTTTGGTACAATCAAAGACAGTATCGACTCTGGCAGCGTTAAATTAGTTGCTTTTAGGGTGGCTAAAATAGCGTTAACTGCTTGTTGCTGAGCCTCTTTAGCTACAACTTGGGCGCCTTTGACGGGTGCGTCACTACGAATTTCATAGTCATAATCAACGCCCGCAATAAGCTTTGCAACCGCTTCAACTTGATAACGGTGGAACAAGTAAAGTGGCACTAGCTTTTCTTCTAACTGCGACAGTGCAACCCCAGTTTTTATATTGTTAATACCAAACTGCCCAAGCGCCTGCTTTCGCACATCAAGCACTCTAAGTAATTCTTCACTTGGATTACCACCATTATCCCAAAGATGCGCTGTAGGGTGCGCTCCACCTTTGGCACGGGCATCACTGTCAGAAATAAACGCCAAACTTAGCGATTTATTTTGCTGTAAAATAGCAGCGAGTGCTTCGCTTTCATCTTTGCCGGTAAAGTCACTGTAGCCATATTTGATCACTTGCGTATCCCATGCGCCCATACCTTTAGCATAACCATCAGATACGTCTAACTGACCATTATCTGCAAAGCTCAATAACGGATGCGGATAATCCATCACCGAAGCTCGATTATTTACTGACGCAGCAAAGTTGTGCGCAATACCCAGTGTATGACCAATTTCATGAGCACTGAGCTGACGAATACGATCAAGTGCCATTGCATGTAAAGTACCTGCCACTTCATTGCCTTTTAAATAAGGCGCAGCGAGTGATTCAGCAATAAGGATATCTTGACGCACTCGCAGCGACCCTAGTGTCACATGGCCTTTAATAATTTCACCTGTACGTGGGTCTATAATTGAACTGCCATAAGACCAACCTCGGGTTGCACGATGCACCCATTGAATAACGTTGTAGCGCACATCCATAGGATCTGCATTACTTGGTAGCACTTTAACTTTAAAGGCATTTTTATAGCCTGCTGCATTAAAGGCGTCATTCCACCATTGCCCGCCTTCTAATAAAGCCGTTTTTACTGGTTCAGGTACCCCTGGATCTAAGTAATAAACAATAGGCTCTACTGGCTCACTAACTGCTAGGCTTGGATCTTTTTTTGCTAAACGATGACGCGGAATGTAACGCACATACATAGACTCATCGAGCCCTGCTGCATAATTTTTATGCTCCACACTCCAATAACCCGATTGCGGGCTAAATTTTCGTGGCGTGTAATTATCATCAGGCAGTTGAATAAGTGAATGGTGCATGTGCACACTCAAAGCGTAAGGATCAGCACTCACTTGGCGAACGTATTTACCTGGTTTAGACCCTTTAAAGGTGAGAATGGCTTCAAGTTCAGTATTTTTCAAAAATGCTTTTGAGCGATTCATAAATACCGCACTGCGTGACTCATCAAGGCTAAACTGCCCTTGCTTGCGCGCAGCTAAAGTACGGCTTACGCCGTGTACGTCACTCAGTAAATAAGGGGTGTAATCTATTAATGCAGCATTGTCATCTTGAGCGACAACTTTAAAACCCGCCAAAATGCTGGATGCAAACGCTTCTTTAACGCTTTGCTGCTCTGCTATATTATTCGTGTTTGCACGGTAGTAAGTATTTACGGCACGTAACATCACCTTGTTGCCAAAGCGCTCAAACTGTACCAAATAGGTACCGCCTAATTGGCCTCTATCTAAACCTATGTCGTTAGAGCCAACGCCATAAGGCAAGCTATGCTGTAGTAAAAATTGTTGCTCAAGTTTATCAACTTTTAAATACACATTGCCGTTTTGGGTATCGTAAAAGAAAGAAAAATAACCAGGGAAATGGTTCATTTTTTCAGTAAATTCGTCAATAGACTTAATTGCTGCGTGCGCTTGAGTTATCATACAGAGCAGCACAGTAAAGAGTATGTAACTTAATCGTGATATTTTTTGCATAATCTTATCTTTGTTATTAGCGTTTTAAATGCGATGTAGGTACCCCATTATAGGGGGTTATTTATACAATACAGTTATTTAAGACGAATTTCAGCGCTCTAAACTAATCTCTCTCACATTATGATTAGTTTTAACACGTTATCAGGAAAAAAGAATGCGTAGACTCCCACCAGTATTACTAGAAGATGGCTGTTCAAGAGAACTTTTGTCGTTAATTCGTACTATTTTAGCGGCATGTAAAGAAATTTCATTTCGCGTCGGTCAAGGTGAATTATCGGGCGTATTAGGCTCAACCCTCGATGAAAATATTCAAGGCGAAACACAAAAGAAACTCGATGTACTGTCTAATCAGTTATTAAAAGATATATTGCTGGAGTCAGGCACAGTTAAAGCGATTGCCTCTGAAGAAGAAGATTATACTGTTGCCGGTAACCCAGATGCCGAGTACATTGTTGCATTTGATCCACTTGATGGCTCGTCAAATACCGATATTAACTCACTTGTAGGTACTATTTTTTCTATTATGAAAGCACCTGTGGGCTCAGATGCTGCTGATGAAAAGATTTTTATGCAACCTGGGCACCAACAAGTGGCTGCAGGTTACGTACTGTATGGCCCATCAACTATGCTTGCGCTAACAACGGGTAAAGGTACACGCATGTTTACCTTAGATAAAACCCAAGGTAGCTTTTTACTTACTCAAGATTTTGCCGCTATTCCTGCTAAAACTAATGAATTTGCAATTAATGCCTCTAACCAGCGCCACTGGGAACCAGCGATGCAAAACTACATTAATGACTTACTTGCCGGAGATGCAGGCCCTCGCGCTCAAAACTTCAATATGCGTTGGATTGCTGCAATGGTTGGCGATGTTCATCGTGTACTTAGCCGTGGTGGTTTATTTACTTACCCAACTGACACTAAAGATCCTAATAAACCTAATAAACTACGTTTACTATATGAAGCAAATCCAATGGCAATGCTAGTAGAGCAAGCAGGTGGTATTGCTTCAACAGGCACTGAGCGTATTATGGATATTCAGCCTGATGCTATCCATCAGCGAGTTGCGGTTATTTTAGGCTCTAAAGACGAAGTGGAAACTTGCTTGAGCTATCATAAGTAAACTTTAAGAACAGGTTTTAGGTTTCAGTTGTCAGCTAGAGATAAGCCCTGTAGTGGTTACTAACATCTGAAACCTGTTGCTTAAAACCTTTCATACTTTCTGATAACCACCTGCTACTGTTGTAGCAGCTTTAACAACTGTGCGAGCTTTTGATGAGTCAACTCGCCCATTTGCTCGCTATTACTTAGCGCGTAAATAACGCCTTCATGCTCAGCGCAATTTATGTCATCTCGCGACTCAATAACATTTGCCCACAGCTGTAAATCGTCAATATCAATTTCTTTATTGAAACAACGCGTAAGTACATTAATTAGTACAGGCTTTGTGAGTGTGTACAGGTAGATTTTATTGCTTGCTGCGGTTGAAACAATCACACTAATGGCACTATCTCTTTGCTCGCCAAATGTAATAAATTCAGCCAATGCTTTTTGTATATTCATAATGTTTGTTATTCTTGCTGCTCTACTGTTAATAAGACCTAAAATGACCCAGATAAACTGCAGCCAATGTAATACAACGCTTAACTGTAATGTTAATGATATAACCGCATGTTGGTGTTATCAGTTACCTGCTATTTTACCACTCGATGATACAGCAACCAGCTGCTTATGCCGCTTATGTACTCTTGCTAAAATAAATAACTATTTAGAGACTATATACACTCAACCAATAAAAGCTCAAATCGCTTTTGCTAAACAATTTAGAAGCCATGATAATTTAATTGAAGGGTTAGATTACATCATGCAGAATAATTACATGGTGTTTAGTAAGTGGTATTTTTTAAAACGTGGTACTTGCTGCAAAAACGGGTGTAAAAATTGTCCCTATAATTAAATTAGCCACCCACTGCAATAGGCAGTGAGCTATCAGCGCCCCACTCACTCCACGATCCGTCGTAAACACTTAAATTATTATATCCGCATTCATCAGCGAACAGTGCAAGCGCACAGGCAGTAACCCCCGAACCGCAGCTAAACTGTATCTGGGTTGCATTACCGACTAATTCACTAAACTGTGTTTGTATAAAGTCGAGTGATTTTGCCTCGCCATTTTCTAATAAACTACTTAAAGGTAGCGAGTAGCTATTAATAATATGGCCGCTGCGCATACCCGCTCTTGGCTCTTTATTTTTACCCGTAAAGCGCTCATAAGCACGCGCATCTAAAATGACCGTATTGGCATCCTCAGTAGCACTTAGTACCTGCTTTTTATCAATAAAGTAACCAGGTTGGTAATGAGCAATAAAGTCGCCTTTTAGTGATGCTTGTGTATAATTTGACTCAACCACAAGCCCAAGTTCAAGCCACTTGGCTAAACCGCCACTGAGCACTTTAACGTTACTAAATCCCATGGCTTTAAACATCCACCAGGCTCTAGCTGCACTGAATAACCCTGCATCTTCATAAATCACCACGAGTGAATCGTGATTCACTCGTGCTTTTTGCATCACCTGAGTAAATTGCTCTGCACTACACAAGGTATTGGGTAATGGGTTTGAGGTATCTGCGAGTTCTTTTTTGATATCAAATCGTTGTGCTTTAGGTAGCATAGCAACTGGCGAATACTCCCCTGCAGCTGAGGGGCGTAGCATACCTGCATCAAAAATAACTAAGTTAGTTTGCTCTAAACGCGCATGTAACCATTGTGCACTGACTATATTTTTCATCATCTTGCCAAATTTGAGGAAATGAAATAGCTATATATTATTACAGCCTGTTTATAAACAGAATTTAGACTGGTTACAAATTATAATAATGCTAAAATAACCGCTTTGATATTTCTAAATAAAGTGAAATTATGCCAATCCCTTTTTACATTATCAATATGCAAGGCTGCGAAGACCGCTGGGAAACAACCCTAAAGCGACTAACCAGCCTGCACTTAAATGCTGAACGTTTTGAAGCGACCATTGGCAAAAACCTTAGTGAACAAGAAATCCTCAAGTGGTATTGCCCGAAAAAAAATAAAAAACGCTACAATCGCAACCTATCTGCAGGTGAAATTGGTTGCTATGTAAGCCATATGCGCCTTTGGCAAAAAATGGTCGATGAAAATATCGCTTATTGTGTTGTATTGGAGGATGACCTTTTCATTGAAGCTTCACTTAAAGATGTTGTTGATGCGGCGCTTAAATTAAAAAACTGGGATTTAATCAAGCTATCTGATAATCGAAACTTTCCATTTATTGACAGTACGTTATTAGAAAACAGCCTAACAGTTGGCAACTATAAAAAGGCACCTAATGGCACTCAAGGCTACATCATTTCACTAAGCGGCGCTAAAAAGCTACTGCAAAGAAAACCATTTTTTAGACCGGTGGATGTCGATATGCAGTTTCACACTGAAGTAGGCCTAAATATGATAGGCATAAAACCCTATCCTGTTGCCGAAGATCGAAGCTTTATTAGTGAAATAACAAGCGCTAATGCAGGCTCTCATTCCAACCGCAGTACATTTATCAGAAATTTAATTCATAGATCGAGTATTCATATGCAAAGACGATATAAAACTGCGGATCTTGCCAAAATTACAAGTGAGTAATACCCAGTATATTTTTACATGTATGCATTTGATTATAAAAATTAAATCTTAATAATTTCGCCACGCAATGGCGCCATTTTAGCTAAAATTTCATTTTGCACTGTATGTGGGATATTTTGCTCGCTCATTGCATTTATTAATAAATCGACAACGTGATTGAAGTCTTTTTCATTTATATTCATACCTGTATGAATCGCAACCATCGAGTCGCCTTTGTATTCACAAGGACCCTCAACCAGCGAACATAAATGACTAATAAACCCTTGTCGAAAATGGCTAATATTACTGTGTTCAAAGTAATGAAACACTTGTTTATCATTGCCTATTTGGGCAATAAAACTGTCAGTTAACTTTTCAAGCCCAGCTCGCTCGCCAAGTTGGTGATACAGAGAAGTGTTAGGTTGTGTTGTACATCCTGAAAGTAAGCTTAAACAACAAAAAATAAATACACTCAGTTTCATTACCAATACCCCGTAACCGATAAATACCAGCCGGTTTGTTTATCAACACCAGCAATCCGCCCTAAGTCTAAATAGGCCGCCGTTACACTGACATGTTTATTAGGCATCCACGCTATAAATAAATCGCGCCAATCTTGTTCGCCTAACCCTAGGTTATTGGCTTTTTGTCGATACTCAATGCCAATAGCAAGTTCACGACTTACAAACACCGCACTACTTGCTTCTAGTAAAATATGGCTACCTTCATTAGCCCCTCCATATCCTAAAAGCCCTAACTGATTGGCTTTACTGTAACGGGTGGTCACATTCCAAAACCAGTTGTATCCAGCAAGTGCGCCCAAATGTAATTTACTGGCTGCTAGGTACACATCTGTACCACTGGTATTTTTTGCGCCAACCAACTTTGCAACTGTGCCATCATCCAGTGATTTATGCTGTACACCCATGCTTAGCTGGGGCCACTTACTGTATACTATATCACCATATAAACGAATTTTTGCCCCAGAAATTGACTGCTCTATTTCTGTATTGAGCGCAGGCACATCAAACTGCTGCACTGCATAACTCAGTTCAACACGATTAAATAGGTTAAGCTGCACACCACAGGCATCTAGGCGGTAATCTGTTACATCAGCACGACTACAAAAGCCATTAACAGCCCATTCGTCCTCACTAGCATAACCTGCTAGCTGCGCCCAAGGAACTAACCCTCCTCCTGCACTGCCTTCAACTTGAGACACGCCCGGTGTTGCTAATAGCTTTCCCGTTGCAGCTACAGTTAGCGTACTGCAAAGTAAGAGTGTCATGCTCAGTAAAAATTTAATGTACACCCTGATATTCCTCTAACCATTGTTCTAGTTGTTGTGCTTTTAAAGGACGACTCAAGTAGTAACCTTGTGCATGATCGCATTGCATTTCGTGAAGCAATGATAAAGACGCTGCCGTTTCTACGCCCTCGGCCACCACTGAAAACCCAAGTTGGTGCCCAAGTGTAATTGACGAGCGCACTATGTATTGATCTTTTTGTGACTCATGCAAAGTTAAAATAAAGCATTTATCTAGCTTAAGCTCATCAATAGGTAACATTTTTAATCGCCCCAATGATGTTTGCCCGACACCGTAATCGTCTAGTGATATTTTAACACCGATAGTTTTTAAGTTCTCTAACGCTTTGATACCTTGAGCTTCATTTTCGATCATATCGCGCTCCGTCAACTCAATAGTGACAGAACTTGGGCTTACATGATATTTCTTTAAGGTCGCGACCAACAAATTATGAAACCCCGCATGCGCAATATCTTGGGCTGACACATTAATGGCTGCCTGTAAGTGAATCCCTTTTTTATACCAATCGGCTATTTGCGCAATAACTGTATCGACAACCCAGGCAGTTAGTTCCACAATTAATCCTGACTGCTCAGCTAAATCAATGAACACTTCAGGCGAAACCCAGCTCCCATCATCACGTTGCCAACGAATAAGTGACTCAACCTTATCAATTTTCTGACTTTTAATATTCAACTTAGGCTGATAAGTCATAAACAGTTGCCCGTTATCATCATCAATCGCTTGTTTGAGCTCATCAAGCATGATTAAACGGTCTAAGTGCGCCTCATCTTCACCATCTTGGTAGTAATGTAAGCTTTGTTGGCTTGTTGTAGCCGCATCAACAGCAATGAGTACACGCCGCATTAAATCGTCCGCTTTAACGCCTTGTCCAGGGTACTGCACAATCCCAGCGTTAAAACGCAAACTTATTTTTAAGCTTTTAATCTGATAAGGTGCCTGTAATTGCTCAATCAAATCGGCTACAGCACATTTTACTTGGTCAGCCTCCACACTGGGGTAAACCGTTAGAAACTCATCGCCGCCAATTCGTGCATGAAATCCACCAAGCTCATCAGAGAATTGACGAATACGGTTTGCCACCGCAATTAAACACTCATCTCCTACTTGCGGACCAAGCTTGTCGTTTATGTGTCTTAAGCCTTTTATATCAATAGCAACAAGCGTGTAGCATCTATCTTTAGTGAGCTGCTTTGCCAATAAATCTAACATAGCTGAACGGTTATAAAACCCTGTTAAGGTATCGTGATGTGCTTGAAAACTGATTTGCTGCTCACGCTTATTAATATCATTACCCATGTTATTAAACGCACTAACTAGCGTTTCTACTTCGCTACTTTGTTTTTTACCTTCAAATTTAAAACGGTAGTCGCCTTTGGCAAATTGCCTTGCAATAACCGCTAACTGTGTAAGCCCGGTGGTTAAGTTATTGGCCAGCAAACTACTGGTGATCACACCAAATAACATGGTTAATACGGCCAATGTAACTAGCGTTAGTAATAGCTGCTCAATATCTCGATAACTTGAGGTTAAATCAGCACTTAGTAGTAAGGTGACCGGGTGTGATTGCAAAGATGGTAAACCTATTTGTTGATTTTCATAGGCCAAATATTCAGCAAAAAAACGAGCTGTAGTTTTATTTTCAAAGTACTCTATAGGTTGAAATTTTTCAGGTTGAGGTGCAAACGAGCTTGCTGCAAAACTATCTAATTGCGCAACAAAGCTAACCTCCATACCGGTTAAGCTTTTCAGCTCAGTAGTCACAGCCGATGTGATTTTGAACCCGACTAAACTGTAAGCGATGGTTCTGGGGGTTTTAACTGGCAATAATATTACTTGATAGAGCTGATTATTTAACACTACAAAGCTCGATTGTTCAGAATTATTTAATAATTCATCCATCAAGGGCTGTAGGTTATCTGCAAAATTTTGTGCATTCACATTAGCAGACACTAACCGCCCCGATAAATCGAGCAACAGCATTAAATCGGCATTGATCCGTTGGCTATGATTGTATAATACACTACTAATGGTGGCTGCATCGCGAGTAGCAACTGCCTGCTTAAAACCAAAATCAGCGGTTAACACCTTTGCAGCAGTTAATAGCAAGCTCTCTTTTGATTTTAAATATTGCTTATAAACGCTTTGCGCAACCGTTATATTTTGCTGTACTTTTTCTGCCTGAAACTTACTCGTAGACCACCAAAAACTCACTAAGCTGAGTAAAGTTGTAAGTAACACCAAGCCAACGCATAACGTTGTTATACGGCTACGTAAATTATTGCCCATTACCTTCCCTAAATTGACTGCCAAAGGTGTTACGTGGTGCAGGCGTAGACGTATTTATAGTGATTGATACCGGGCTGGTTGATTTTATATCAAACATTTTTTTATTATCCAAAGTCGCTGTTTGCAGCGAATGCCAGATACTGGCTTGCACAGGAAAAGAGTCGACTTGTAGCTTTATTTGGCCTTGCTCGTTGCTGGTATACACATGATTACTATTAGCGACATAAATATAGCCCACCATAGAATCGTGGATATTGCAGCCTAGAACAACAACACCTTGATTATCAAACTTAATGGGTTCTTCTGGCTGACCAGAATAGAGCTTTAATTGAAAGGGCTTTGCTTTTGAAAAAGAATATACATGGTGGCGAATATTATCGCTATTTGGAAAGTTAACGTACTGACCTTGATGCACAATAAGTAGCTGTGGTGAAAACTGTTTATCAACTTGATCCATTACCGCCGTGGGTAAATTGCCCGTAGTTTTTGAGGAAGGTAAATGATTTATTTCTACGACAGCATTAGGCAATACTTGGTCATGCTGATCTTTAATAACCAAATTAATGGTATTGCCAAAGGCCGACACACTAAACAATGAACCCAGTACTAATAAATAACGACGTTTTGCAATAACTTGCATTGCTCGCTCTAACATAATCACACCTAAATATTCGCCATAGGTTAAGTTAATTAGAGACGAGCACTAATTGCAAGAATTATAGCTCAGTTACTAAAAATAAATACTTTTTCACTAGTTGAAACAAGCTTTATCATTAAGATTAATTTGCTCGTTAGTGATTAATTAAACCGTAGTCAGTATCTAAAATTGCAATCACTTCTTGGCGCGGATCATTGGGTATAACGATCTCTTTACCGACAATTTTGCTAGCAATACCCACATAAGTGTCAGACACTTCAAGCATTACTGACTCAGGTAAAATATAATCTTTTGCTAGCTGCTCACGCTCAGCCATACGGTCTTTATTTAATAACACATCACTCTCTGGTACGTTATTAATTAACAGCTGACGAAAACCTTCCTTTGAATTTTCAACAATTTTGCCATTCTTATAAGATGCTTCATCCCAAATACGCGATGAATCTGGTGTCCCTACTTCATCAATATAAATAAGTTGCTGCACACCATTTAAATCTTCTACATAACCAAATTCAAATTTAGTATCGACGAAAATTTGCCCTAGCTTAGCTAACTCACTACTGATTAACTCGAATCCTTCTACCAATAATTTTTCGTATTTGGTGACATCGTCAGTCGATTTAAAATTAAAGACATCTAAGTTGTTTGTAATATTTTCACGAGTGATGTTTACATCATCAACGGCAGGAATATCAGCAACCCCTTCTATAATACCTTTAGTAGAAGGAGTTATAAGTACTTGCTCAAGCTTTTGATTCGCTTTTAAGCCTTCTGGAAGTTGCAAACCACAAAAGTGTCTTTCGCCTTTGGCGTAGTCGCGCCACATACTGCCGGTAATATATTGACGAGCAATTGCTTCAACTTTAACTGTACTGGCTTTACGAACAATCCATACGTATGGATGAGGAATATCAACAATATGATTACCCGCCAAACCGGCTTCATTAAACATGTTAAACCAATGAGCAGCCACTGAGTTTAATGCAATCCCTTTACCAGGAACGCCATTTAGGCCATTTTCACCTTGCCATATGCAATCAAAAGCAGAAATTCTGTCTGAAATAACCATAATGGCTAATTCAGTATCGGCAGGAACGTTATAGCCTTTTTCATTTATTAAGCGTTTGCTATCTGCATCAGTTAACCAATAAACTGAACGCACTTTGCCACTGTGTACTTTACCTTTAGTACGAATGGGTAAGTCATCGTTTACGTCTAAAACTTTATAGCTAGTCATGCTATCTCCGGGGTTTGGCATGCTCAAAGAGCAAAGTATGGAATTGGGGTTAGGCGCTCTATAATAATCTAGGCAACCACAAAGCTCAATCTTAGGCTAAAAACAAATCATCTCAGAATATTTATCTAGCTGACGCATTGGGGTAAACTTGCATGATTACTTGCCCTAAGGAGCTAGCTTGAACTATTTAACTGCCACTAAGAATAAGAAATATCTAATGTATATTTCTCAAAATTATTCCTATGCTATTTTAAGGCCATTGCAAGCAGAAATATTAGCTCAAGGAGGGGAAGTTAAATGGTTCTTAGAGGGTGATAATGTTAACCCTGACTTTTTGAAAAGTGATGAAAAAACACTAAATTCTATTCATGAGATAAACCAATGGGCGCCTGACGCAACCTTTGCACCAGCGAACTCTATCCCTACATTTTTCCCAGGAAAGAAAGTAGCTGTTTTTCACGGCTTTGATGCAGGAAAGCTAAACAAAAAAGGCCAAAACGATCACTTTAAAGTTCGGGGATGTTTTGATTTATATTGTACGCAAGGCCCAAATACGACGGCTCCGTTTACGGCGTTACAAAAAAAACTGGGCTATTTTAAGGTAGTAGAAACAGGTTGGCCTCCCCTAGATCAATTCTTTAACGGTAACTCAAAGCCTAGCCATATCGATGAAACAGACTCTCGCCCAACGGTATTGATCTGCTCTACATTTTCAAAACGCTTATCTCTTGCACCTAAACTTTATGAACAAATAAAACACTTTAGTGAAAGCGGTAAATGGCGACTATTAGTTCAGTTTCATCCGAAAATGCCGCAAGAGTGGGTTAATAAATACCAAGCGTTAAGTAATGATAATCTAACCTTTGTTGAAACAGACAATGTTATTCCTTTATTACAATCTGCTGATGTAATGCTGTGCGATACTTCATCCATACTACTGATGTTTTTAGTACAACGAAAACCGGTTGTAACGTTTTGTAATAAAGCACCTGAAAAACACTTACTTGATATTACAGATAAAAATAACATTGAAGCCGCAATAGACTATGCACTAACTTACCCAAAAGAACTGGTGGATAATATTGAAGCTTTTTGCCAAGAATTACACCCATACACAGATGGCAAGTCAAGCCAACGAGTACTTTGCGCAACCAATGAACTGTTGCATAGTGATGAAAAGCTCAAAGCTAAACCACTTAATCTTATTAGACAATTTAAAATGCGCAAAAGACTTAACTATTGGAGTTGGTAAGACGTTATGATCAACCTTGAGAATGTATCTTTTAAATGGCATAAAAAAGCAGCCAGCCCCACTCTCACTATTGAGCAACTCGCCATCGATGAAGGTGAACATGTTTTTTTACATGGGCCAAGCGGCAGTGGTAAATCTACCTTACTGGCACTACTGGCAGGCATTAATGTAACCACTAGCGGCCAACTTTGTGTTTTAAACCAAAATCTAAGTGCGCTCACCAATGCACAGCGCGATGCATTTAGAGCGGATCATATTGGCTATATTTTCCAAAACTTTAATTTACTACCTTATTTAACCCCATTAGAAAATGTATGTTTAGGGTGCCAATTTTCGAAAAAGCGTCAGCAACACGTGCTCAACCAAATTGAGAGTTTAACCAAAGAAGCTGCCCGACTTCTCAACGCACTAGGGTTAGAGCCGCACTTTCATAATCAAAATGTTGCCACTTTAAGTATTGGGCAACAACAGCGAGTTGCCGCAGCACGCGCATTTATAGGCAGTCCTGAACTTATCATTGCCGATGAGCCTACTTCAGCACTTGATACGCAAAATCGTGAAAGCTTTATTAAGTTGTTATTTGAACAAGCAAAAAAAAGTAAAAGTACGCTTGTTTTTGTCAGTCACGATGAAACATTAAAGCCACTCTTTAGCCGCACAATCGACTTAGTAAATTTACAAGGTGATGTATGATTTTATTTAAACTTGCCTATAAAAGTTTGCTAAATAGACGTGCCAGTGTATTACTGACATTGCTCACTATTGCGATTAGCGTCATGTTATTACTCAGTATTGAGCGCGTTCGCATAGATGCTAAAAGTAGTTTTAGTAATACCATTTCGGGTACCGATTTAATTGTTGGCGCACGTACTGGCGATATTCAATTACTACTCTCCTCGGTGTTTAGAATTGGCCACACTAATAATGGGGTGAGCTGGCAAAGCTATCAATACATAACAAAACAACGCGGGGTTAAATGGAGCATTCCTATCAGCCTTGGTGATAGCCATAAGGGCCAAGCAGTTTTAGGCACCACACTTGATTATTTTAAGCACTATCGATTTGCTAAAAAACAGCCCTTAGCATTTACACAAGGACAGGCTTTTTCTAGCATCAATGAAGTTGTTATAGGGAATGAGGTTGCAAGTAAACTGGCCTATAAAATTGGTGATGAAATCGTTATTTCTCATGGTATGGGCAATACTAGCTTTCATCATCATGACGATAACCCCTTCAAAGTTGTTGGTATTTTAAAGCCTACTGGCACCCCTGTTGATAAAACATTGCATGTGCCGCTGGCGGCAATTGAATTGATTCATGGTGGCGGCCATCATGATCATGACGATCATCATGACCACTCGAGTCACGCACTAGTTGGCCATCCAAAACAAATTACCGCCTTTTTAATGGGCTTCGACTCACCGCTTTATACGCTACAAATTAGGCGTAACATAAACCAATTTAAGCCAGAGCCTTTATTAGCGATTATGCCTACAGTCACACTAAAAGAGCTTTGGGAAATGCTGGCAATAATAGAAAAGATCCTATTGCTATTTTCATTTGTGGTGGTCATTATTAGCTTGCTCGGCATGTTAACCACACTGCTGGCTAACCTTAATCAACGCCGCAGAGAACTGGCAATATTACGTTCTGTGGGCGCCCGCCCTTGGCAATTATTTTCACTGATCAGTATAGAATCACTGCTCACTACCTTTTTAGGTTGCTTAGTAGGCTGTACTCTATTTTATGCGCTTATGGGCACAACCGCGGGTTACTTACAAAGCCAAACTGGAGTGAGCATTAATATCAGTATGCTCTCTGACTATGAACTCACTTTGATTGGCGTTATTATGGCTGCGGGATTCATTATTGGCTTGATCCCTGCTACACGCGCTTACTTTTATTCTCTTAGTGATGGTATGAGTATAAAAATATAAACTTTAGGATGATCATGACGTTGTTTAAAGTAACTACACACTCTTTAATGCTATTAAGTGCAGTACTAATTAGCTTTGCTAGCATTGCAAATCCCCCGAAGGAAATTTTTTGGGAAGACTTGATCCCACAAGGGCATGTGCAAATAGATACCCAAGCACAAGCTAATCACGAAGGCAGTGAGCAAAACTGGGTGCAACCTGATTTGGACGCACCGGTTGTTAAAGCGCTTGATGGGCAGTCTGTTAGCTTACCTGGTTTTGTTGTGCCACTTGAAGGTGACAGCGAACTTATTACCGAGTTTTTATTAGTCCCTTACTTTGGTGCCTGTATTCATGTGCCACCCCCACCGCCAAACCAGCTGGTTCATGTAACTATTAAAGGCGGTGTGCCCATCGATAGCTTATATGATGCGATTGTTGTAACGGGCGTTATTAAAACGCAAACTTGGTCTGGCGAAATAGCCCAAGTGGGTTATCAAATGCAAGCTGTCGGTGTTGCTCCCTTTGAGCTTTAATTCTTAAAATAAAAACCCACTTTTCAAAGTGGGTTTTTATTTTGTTCTATCAACCACCCGTTCTTATATCTCGTTCAAGTTCAGACTGCGTTTTCACTGGATGACAAGTCGACTTCACCGTGCTCTTATTGCTTTCATCTTCGTCAGAGCTATCTTGTGCTGCTGCCTCAAATTGCATTGAAATAGAAATCACTAATTGTGCATCATCAGGCCAATAGCCTGATTCATCAGATAATGGGGCCGCACTTAACAGCCTACTGCTACACAGTGCTATTAAAACAGTGAGTAAAGGTAAAGCCTTCATTTTTTATCTCCTAAGCTAATTAACGCGGTCCTGCCGTTACGGTGATCTCGGCTGTTTGCAAAGAGTGCTGATGTAAGAAAAACCCTGTAAGTGCACTTGTTGCTCCTTGTGGAACAGCTAATTTTTCTACATCCAATGCATACACTTTATAGGTATAGCTATGCTTGCGTCCTTCTGGTGGACATGGTCCAAAGTATCCCGGCTTACCCATATCTGTATAACCTTCAATGGCTCCTTTGGGCAAAGTCGTTGAAGATAATGAGTTACTAGTAAAAGGAATATCATGTACTACCCAGTGCCAAAAACCACTGCCAGTTGGTGCGTCATTGTCATACACTGTCACGGCAAAGCTTTTGGCTTTTTTAGGCGCATTTTGCCATTTAAGTTGTGGTCTAACATTACCCCCCTGACAACCAAAGCTATTCCAATATTGCTCACTCTTTATTGCCTGCCCTGGCTGTAAGTCAGGGCTCGATAAACTAAATTCAGCCGCAAAACTGGCGCTACTAAACAGCCCGCTGATTAGTAAAGTAACTGCTGAGTTTGAAAAGTTAACCATTTTCAGTCCTTATATTTTCAGTTAAAACGAAAGTTACTTTTGATACGCTGGGTAATCGGTATAACCTTTGGCTGTACCTCCAAACAATGTTCTCCCATCGGTAATGGTGTTTAGTGGCAGTTGCTCTTGAATACGATACGGTAAGTCTGGGTTAGCAATAAAACGGCGACCAAATGCAATATAATCAGCAAGACCTTGTTCAATAAGCTGCGCACCTGAATGCTCGGTATAATTACCTGCAACAATAATTGCGCCACTAAAATACTGACGAAGTGCGACTCTAAACTCTGGTGTTACGGTAGGTGCATCGTCCCAGTCCGCTTCGGCAAGATGAATATACGCAATACCAATTTGCTCAAATTGCTTTGCTGCCAATAAAATAGTGCCAATTGCTTCACTATCACCCATACCACGCTGAGTGATAAAAGGCGCTAATCTAATACCCACTTTATGAGCGCCAATGGCATTACTAATTGCGCCAATAATTTCACAGGCAAAACGAATACGGTTTTCTTGGCTACCGCCATATTCATCTGTGCGTTTATTTGCTGAGCGTCTTAAAAACTGATCAATTAAATACCCGTTACCTCCATGTATTTCAACGCCATCGAAACCAGCCTCAATCGCGTTAATTGCCGCTTGCTTATAATCATTTACTATTTCTTTAATTTCTTTAACACTTAGGGCTCGTGGGGTTGGGCAGTCAAGCATCCGTCCTTCTCCATCATCGCCTACCACCCAAACTTGTGCATCTGGGGCAAGTGCAGATGGGGCAACTGGCGTTCCATCATGATGAAATGAAGAGTGCGACATTCTACCAACGTGCCAAAGTTGTAAAAATATTTTACCGCCTTCTTTATGCACAGCTTGTGTTACTTGCTTCCAACCTTCGATTTGTTCTTGCGTGTAAATACCTGGCGTAAATGAGTAACCTTTGCCCTGAGCAGAAATTTGTGTTGCTTCAGAAATAATCAGTCCTGCAGTAGCACGCTGCGCATAATAAGTGGCCATTAGTTCAGTAGGAATATCGCCCGGTTGCGCAGTTCGCGAACGGGTCATAGGTGCCATCACAATTCTATTTTGCGTAACCATGCCACCGAGGGTTTTAGCTTCAAATAAGGATTCTATAGACATAACTAACTCTCTTATAAATAATGTTTATCTGGATTTAAATTAAATTTCATCACTGCTAAATAGCATTTCGACTTTCATCTCTTCAGGCCCAGATATAAATACTTGATGCTCTAGGAGCTCTGGCACGGTTCGCTCGAAATAACTTATACCTGTTTGCGCTAAGCGACTTTTCAATCCTTGATAACCTATGCTACGAATGGCAATGTGATCTACCACTCTTCGGCCTTGGGTTTTGCTGTTTAATGCTGATAAGTAACCCTGTTGCGCTTTATTACCAGCGGCATTAACCAGATGAATCAAAGCAACGTTATCGCTGCCGTATAACCACGCTCCCTCGAAAGGAAAAGGCGGACGATACCCTTCACTTAGCCCAACTGAATTAATAAAGAACCGTCGCATCGCCTGGTAATCACAACTAGAAATTAATACATGATCTAAACGCATAAACTTTTTCTGTTGATAATGAGTACAACCAGTTTAACTATTTACTTAAATTTGATAATTGAGTTAATATCAAAAACACTATTCATTAATACTGAATTATAAAGAGTGAGGAACGATGGCTAAGATTGATGATATGCAGCTTTTTGTTCATGTAGTGCGCTCTGGCGGGCTTGCTGCAGCTGGGCGAAAAATTGGTTTATCGCCTGCGAGTATGACGGCACGTATCAACCAGCTTGAAAATCACTATCAAACCCGACTCTTAATACGTAATACTCGAAGTATTAAATTAACCGAGGCTGGAGAGCACTTTTTTCAAGGCTGTTTAAGAGTGATTGCTGAAATTGATGCCGCAGAGCAAAGTATTCAGCTTAGTAAAAATACTCTTTCGGGTAGTCTCAAAGTAACCGCACCCTCTGACTTTGGTAAACAGTTTGTTGCCCCTGCAATAGCTAAATTTGTAGCACTGAATCCACAAGTAAAACCACACCTGCATTTAACCGATGGCTTAGTTAATCTAGTTGAAGAAGGTATTGATATTGCTATTCGCTTTGGAAACTTACCCGATAGCAATTTGATTAGCCGAATGATCAAGGCCAATCAACGTGTGTTATGTGCTTCAGCTGAATATTTAAAAATACATGGCCAACCTTTGCAGCCAAGCGATTTATTAAATCATCGCTGCCTAGTAATGGAGCGATTTGGTCAATCGATGAATGATTGGCATTTTAAAGATCAAATAATTCGCGTCCCTGTGGCTATGAGTAGCAGTGATGGTGCGGTGATCAGACAATGGGCAATTGATGGTGCCGGGATTGCTCTAAAATCAATGGTAGATATTAGCGATGATCTGACAAAGGGTCATTTAGTGACACTACTTGATGACTATATTCTCGGTTTTAGTAATAAAGATAAACAACAGATTGGCTTACAGTTTCTTTACCCATCAAGGCAATTTCAGCCACGACAAGTTGTCGCATTTATGGATTTTTTTCAGCAGCAAATTTAACAATAAACAGCCAACAAAATAAAACCTTGAGAGTTTGCACTTCCAAGGTTTTATTTATAACGTTTGGCAGTTATAAAAATTAAGCCGTGCCACCTACTGTTAGGTTATCTATTTTCAGGCTTGGCTGGCCAACGCCTACTGGTACACTTTGACCGTCTTTACCACAAACACCTACGCCTTTATCAAGCGCTAAATCATTACCTACCATAGAGATTTGTTGCATAACCTCAGGGCCATTACCAATTAATGTTGCCCCTTTAATAGGCTGAGTAATTTTGCCATTTTCAATTAAGTAGGCCTCTGAGGCACTAAATACAAACTTACCTGAGGTGATATCCACTTGGCCACCACCAAAATTAGGGGCAAACACGCCTTTTTTAACCGTGCTGACAATATCAGCTTGGCTATGCTCGCCACCTAACATATAAGTGTTGGTCATACGTGGCATTGGTAAATGCGCGTATGACTCACGACGTGCGTTACCTGTTGGGTTTACCCCCATCAAACGCGCGTTCATTTTATCTTGCATATAGCCTTTTAAAATACCGTTTTCGATAAGTACGTTATAGGCTGCAGGCGTGCCTTCGTCATCCACATTAAGTGAACCACGACGATCAGCCATAGTACCATCATCAACCACAGTACATAGCTCTGAAGCAACTTTTTGACCTACTTTACCGCTAAATGCAGATGCGCCTTTACGGTTAAAGTCACCTTCTAGACCATGACCGACTGCTTCGTGTAACAACACGCCTGGCCAGCCATTACCTAATACTACTTCCATAGTACCGGCTGGGGCATCAATAGCTTCTAAGTTTACCTTAGCTTGACGAACGGCTTCTTCTGCAAAGCCCATCCAACGCGGCTTGCCATCAACAAGCTCTTTAAAGTAACCATAGTCTAGGCGTGCGCCGCCACCAGCACCGCCACGTTCACGGCGACCATTCTTCTCTAGCAATACAGAGCAGTTTAAACGGATCAGTGGGCGAATATCGGTAGCAAAAGTGCCATCGCTGGCTGCAATTAATACTTCTTCGTATACCGCAGACATTGAGCTAATAACTTGCTCAGCATCAGGGGCTAATTCGCGGATATAATTTTCAAGCTCACGTAACAAATTAACTTTATCGGTATCGCTCATGCTAGAAATTGGTTGATGCGGTGAAAACTGCTGTTTTGCAGCCACATCACTAAATACTTTAACCGCTTTATCTTCACCGGCATCGGCAATACTACGTGCAGCCGTGGCTGCTTTGTTTAACGCTTCAAGATTGATTGCATCTGAATACGAAAAACCGGTTTTTTCACCACTAACAGCCCGTACGCCAACACCACGTTCAACGTTATAAGAGCCTTCTTTAACAAGGCCGTCTTCTAATACCCAAGACTCATGATGACTCGATTGAAAATAAAGGTCGGCATAATCAACTTTGTGCTGGTGAATATAAGCTAATGTTTTTTCGAGTTCTTCTCGATTTAGCTGGCTGTCGTGTAATAAATGCTGTTCAACCGAATTCATAATAATGGCTCTCTAAATCGTTGGTGAGATTGCAGCGGCATATCTCGTCTAATTTTGTGTAACTGGTTTAAATCTAAGGTGCAACTAATAAAACCAAGCCCTGTTGGTTTTTCACTTAATGTTTCACCCCAAGGCGATAACATCAGGCTGTAGCCATAAGTTTGTCTACCGTTTTCATGTGTTCCATATTGCGCTGCAGCAATAACATAACACTGAGTTTCTATGGCACGTGCTGCAAGTAGCGGCTGCCAATGCGCTTTACCTGTTGGAACAGTAAACGCACTGGGTACTAATATAATTTCTGCGCCTTTACGAGCTAAGGCATTGAATAAAACAGCAAAGCGCAAATCATAACATACTGTTAAACCAATTTTACCAAAGGGAGAATCAACAACCACAATCTCATCGCCCGCTTGAGTAAAGTCAGACTCTCGGTAACTGCCGGTCTGGTCATCTACCTCAACATCAAATAAATGTATTTTGTTATAACTTGCAACAATATCGCCTTGGTTATTAAACAAGTGTGAGGCAGCGTAATATTTATGTTGGTTATAGGGCTCTGGCATGGTGCCAGCATTTAACCAAATATTGTGTTTACGGCACAATTCACTAAGTTGCTGTTTATATTGTTCAATACGCTGAGACACTAACAACGTATCACCAGCGTGTTTACTAAACACTAAAAACGCTTCTGGTAAACATACTAACAAAGGTCGCCGGCTTGGTAATTCAGCTAAGGCTTGCTTTAAGGTGGCAATGTTATCATCAGGATTTAAGCCTGAGCACATTTGTAATGCAATAATCGCAGGTGTTGTACTTATAAGTGATTTACTCATTGCGCTGCGCTCACCTCAGCATCTTTAAGCTTTAACTCTGAAGATGCTTGCGGCTGATTTTGTGCTGCTTGCGGTAAAGTCACCTCTCGGCTCTTACGATCTAACTCTTGTACCTGAGGATCGTTCATTTTGCCCGTCACTTTAAAGTTGATCTCTGAGATCACTCGCGCAGAGTGAATCACTTTATCAATTGCTAAGGCTGCAAGCCCCGTTACGGGATTCACCATCCAAGCTACAATCACCGGAATACTCGAGGTTACTTGCGGTGCTACTGCTAAGTCGTAGTCAATTTCGAGAGTATTTAAATTTGCATACCCTTTAATAGAGAGATCGGCAGGTACCCCATCCATTTTAGTATCTTGGGTATAGGCAATGCCTTTATCTATCTGCATCGTGCCTTTCATACTGTTATAGAAAAAACCTTTAGAAAATACATCTCTAAAATCAAGCTTTAACTTACGCACTAATGAATCAAGGCTTAGTAATGAAAATACCCGTGCGCCCCCATCACTCACCTCAGTTAAGTGGCCTTCGCCTAGATCCCAACTAATTTCACCGTCTAAACTAGCAATATCTAAGTTATAAGGTGCCGCTTGCCAATTTAATTGATAATTTAGATTGGCGTTTGAGTCTTTAATAGTGGTGGTAATATCAAATTCATTAAATAAGGCGCCAATATCATCACTTTTAAGTTCGCCGCTCATTGCCGTTAAACCATTTTGCCATTGCCCTTTAGTGCGCAATATATGATCGCCTTTATCCACCACTAGCTCAGAAATAAGCAGTTTTTTACCATCGCCTAACAATGAGGCGCTGACTTTATCTAGCTGATAATGGCTAATCTTACAGTCGGCACACTCAAACTCAATAGCAGGCAAATTTGTAAGCCATGCAAGTTGTTCAGGAGATGATTTTTCGCTCGGTTGCTCTGTTTCAGCCTCTAAAAAATTAAGCCTTAAATAGTCACTGTTTATTCGAATCGGCTGACTTGATTGCTCGCTGGGAATGAACACTTCTGCTCGTAATTCTTTAGCATTGAGCCTTAATTGCAAGTTATTATTTAAGGGCGATAAACGCATATCAAAATCATTAAACTGCATGCCACTCACATTAAAAGAGTTAATATTCGCAACAACCTCATACAAAGGCGGCATAATACCTGGCGATTCACTCTCTGGCTGCGCTTTAGCTGCATTAATAATTTGATCAATTAAATCAATCCAAGGTAATAACTCACTTTGCGCTAAGTTAATACTTACCGCTAAATCTTGCGCGTTAAGCCCTAAATCTTTGTTGCCAATTATAAAGTGGGCGTTATTAAACTGTGATTTAGTATTGTCTAGAATGGCATTAAAATACACTAGCTGATCAACGTTTGCGGTGATCAAATTAGATATATCATCACCTTGAATAACCGCACTCAGTGACCAAGCTTGCTCACTGTTTTTTGTATATGCTCCAGGTAAAGAACTACTTAAGCCAATAAGTGGCGATTCAACTTGGGCACGATAGTTAAACCCTTGCTCGGTAAAATTAAGCTCCAAAGCAATATCAACATCACTTTGCCCACTTAAGTAACCATCTAAAATGCCTTGACCATGGTTTATGAGTGTTTGTGCATCAAGCTGAGCATTTATATTTATATTAGCGCGATAATCCTCTTCGTTTGCGTCACTATTGTAGTTAATAGTTAGTGGCATACCAAGCCATGTAGCCGTTGCATTTGTAAGGTTTATTTGTTGATTATTAAAGCTAAGTTCACCCTTTAAATGCTCAAGAGAAATACCAGGCGCAGAAATGTAGAGAGGTGAGTCGAGTAAATTAACCTTACCACTGACACTGGCTCCCCCCTCAAATTGTGAACCTATTAGCAATTCAATATTTGCACTTGCAAGACCCTGTCCTTGCACAACATTAAAAATATCAGCTAATGGATTTGCTAAAGGCGTAGCGGCAAAAAAATCGTGCATTTTTTCAAGCTCTGCTTGCTTATCAATACTAACTACCAACGGCGCATCGCCCATTAAGTCATCAATACTTACATGGACACTACTGCCAACGTCAAGGTTTACCAGTTGGCCTTGCTGACTATATATGTCCATTCGCTCATTAGCAAAATGCAGCTTTACATTGGCATTAGTTACTGCTGGCCAATCGGGATCGAATTGATAGGTGGCATTGTCTATTTGTGCTATTACATCAAACTGCCCTGAACCATCGTCAAATGGAAAGCCTGATAGTGGACCAGAAAATAACACCTGAGTATTTGATACTTCGCCTGCTTTTATTGCACCATTTAAATAACTAACCAAGTCAGGGCTCATTAATGTTAAAGGAAAATAGTGACCAGCAATACTGGCATCTGGTGCAAACGCTTCAGCATATAAATCTAAGCGTGGCGTATCACCCAAACTCAGCTGCATTTGTGCGCTTAAAGTCACCTCATTGTTATCAAGCCAAAGGTTATCACTGCTGATGTACCAATCGCCTGAGCGCTTAGCTAAATCTAGCTCAATATTTAATTGGTTATAATCAATATTATTACTAAAGCTAGCGCCTGTAATTAAATGGCTGTTCTCACCAAAAATCGCAATGCGACCATACTGCTGATTAACCAGCCCATTAACTCTTAAAGATTGAGCGGCAGGTACAGCGTTTTTTTCTTGCCAGCTAATTTCATCAGCATCAAACCATAATTGCCATTGCTTTGCATCGGCAAACTCAAGGTACGCAGTCTTTATTTGTCCGCTAGGTTGGCGTGCTAAAAAGGGCGCTAAATCGGTAAAATTAGTCAACTCAGCTAAATCACTCAATAGCGCTAAATCAAGTTGCTGTAGCCATACTTTATTTTGCTTACCCAATAAGGCTTCAAATTCAAGGCTTGGCCAAGTGGTTTCACCGGTGCTAAATGCTAAGCCTGTGCTTTTTAATCGCCAGCTATTTTGCTCAGGGTATAAATGAAATCCCCCTTCACTTAGGCTTACATTTTGTGTTTGCTCATTGAGCTGCCAATTTACCGCGCTCGGTAACCACTGAACTTTTACGTCACTCACTAGGCCTTGCTCTAATCTAAGCCAAGCTTGTAAATTTAAATCGCTATGCAATTGCTGCTTTTGAGTATTAATATATTGCGCTAACCAATTTGACACATCAACCTGATTAGCCTGCACATACAAATCACCCACCATTTGCTCTAAGGTCTCACCCTTAAGGGCAATGCGTGCATCAAAATTCCCCACCGAAATACCCGGTAATGCTAGACTGCCACTACCAAGATGTTGTTTATCCTGGTTTTGCCATACAATGTTTTCTAATAACAGCTTGCGTTCTTTGTTATCTTCTAATACAAAGTTGATACTGGAGTTTTCTATTGCAAAATGACCGGTTTCACCTAAAAATAGCCCTTCTATTAATTCTTTTTGTTCAAATGACACATCATCTTGGTTGCCGACAAATAAATTCGCGACATTAACCTTGGTATGAAAACCATTAATGACAAAGTAATTCGACTTAAGTTGAAGAGACTTTAAGCTTTCCCAAAGATTTAGCTCTAAACTGGTTTTCGCAATAGTTAAAGAAATAGGGGCGGTTTGGTTGTCTTTAAATGATAATTCTTCGAGCACTAGGGCTGGGCCATTACCTTGCCAACTTGCCGATATAGCGCCTATCGATAAGCTGATATCAAACTTGCTATCAAGGTAATTTTCTATGTCGCCTTTATAATCATTTGCGTAAGGTAAGGTGTATTTTAAAATAGAAACAATAACGGCCAGTAGCACCAAAATTACAGCACTTATTTGCCATAATTTGCGTACACAAAAGAAACAGGCCGCTTTAAACTTCATTACATCATTACCACATCAAACTGCTCTTGGCTGTATAAGCTCTCTGTTTGAATATTAACTTGCTTACCAATAAATAACTCTAACTCTGCAAGGTTATGATACTCGTCATTTAATAGCGCTTCACATACTGCTGGGGATGCATAAACTACAAACTTATCAGCAGCATAAGCGCGATTAACACGCACTATTTCACGAAGGATTTCATAGCACACAGTTTCTACCGTTTTTTGTGAACCACGTCCTGAACATGCAGGACATACATCACACAGTATATGCTCTAAACTTTCGCGAGTTCGCTTGCGGGTCATTTCAACTAGTCCCAATGCCGACAAACCATTAATATTAGCTTTGGCACGATCTTTAGAAAGCGCAGATTCTAATGAATGCATTACTCGGCGTTTGTGCTCATCGCTGACCATATCAATAAAGTCGATAATAATAATACCGCCTAAATTACGCAGCCTTAGTTGACGGGCAATAGCTGAGGTTGCTTCAACATTAGTATTAAAAATAGTTTCTTCAAGGTTACGGTGACCAACAAATGCACCGGTATTAACATCAACCGTGGTCATTGCTTCGGTTTGATCTATGATCAGGTACCCACCAGACTTTAAAGTCACCTTACGATGCAATGCCTTTTGAATTTCACTTTCTACATCAAATAAGTCGAAAATGGGGCGCTCACCCGGATAATACTCAAGCACTTGCGATAATAACGGCACAAACTCTTCAGTAAACAGCTTAAGCTCTTGATAGGTCAGCTTAGAGTCAACACGAATGCGCTCCATATCTTCGCCCACGTAATCACGTAACGTTCTAAAAGCTAGCGTAAGATCTTCATGCAAAATACTCGCTTTGCTGGTTTTACGGCGTTTAGAAACTATTTTATCCCACAGTTTTTTTAAAAACGCAGCATCGTGACGAAGCTCAGCTTCACTTGCACCTTCAGCGGCAGTTCTAACAATAAAGCTGCCGTTTTCGTCGCCATATTCAGCAACAATTTTTTTAAGTCTAGCGCGTTCCTCTTCCGTTTCTATACGCTGACTCACACCAACATGCGTCGCATCTGGCATAAATACTAAATAGCGTGACGGTATAGTAATATCAGTGGTTAAGCGAGCACCTTTACTGCCCAGTGGATCTTTAACCACTTGCACCATAATGTACTGCCCTTGACGAACAAGCTCACGAATATCTTGGACTTTTTTAATTGGCTCGTCGTCAACACCTTCAACAATAGAGGCGCTATTGACGATATCTGAGGCGTGTAAAAAGGCGGCTTTCTCTAAGCCTATATCAACAAAAGCAGCTTGCATTCCCGGTAGCACGCGACTTATTTTACCTAAGTAAATATTGCCTACTATGCCTAAATTACCAATACGCTCTAGCTGAATTTCTTGTAATACACCGTTTTCTATTAGGGCAACGCGACTTTCACTTGGCGTGACATTGATCAGTAGTTCTGTACTCATGCTACCCTCTTAAGAATGTATTTAATAATTGTTCTGTCTCATATAAAGGTAAGCCTACAACGGCAAAATAGCTACCCGAAATATGCGTTACAAAGCGTCCACCTAACCCTTGGATACCGTAACCACCGGCTTTATCTTGAGGCTCGCCCGTTTGCCAATAAGCGTCGATTTCTGCATCATTGAGTATTTTAAAAGTAACATCAGTACTGACAACACAGCTAAGTACTTTTTCTGGTGTGGCAAAAGCGATAGCAGTTAACACTTGATGAGTATTTCCTGATAAACGCTTTAAGGTGTGAGTAAAGTCTTGTTTATCTCGTGGCTTGCATAATGATTGATTGTCAATCACGACTACAGTATCGCTGCCTAAAACGGGGCGGTCGGTATACCCTTGCTCGACCCCCATTTGCGCCTTTAAACGCGCTAAGCGTTCGACATAATCATTTGGGAGTTCGTTAACAAGCTGACTTTCATCAGCATCAACACTAAATTGTGAAAATTCGACACCCAATTGGGTTAAAAGCTCTTTACGACGGGGAGACGCGGAAGCTAAATATACTGCGCAAGTCATTATCTGATCCTAAAGTGTCTACGGTATTTTCTAAGTAATAAAAATACCCATATCCAACTCAACATGCCTGTTAATACAGGCCATAAGTAATGTGGGCTAAAATAAACGCCAAGTAAAAAGTGATTTAACCAAAACTGCATTAAATGATAAAGCGTTAAAAATAAGCCAATTAAAAGGCTTTGTTGCCACAATGAAAAATTGCGAATTTTTTGAAAGTTACTTGCCGTAACAAAAATACATACCGAGTAGGTTAATGAGTTTACACCTAAAGAAGAACCAGTCGCTAAATCAATCAATAACCCAACAACCCAAGCTGTGCCTATATTTAAGCGGTGAGGTAAAGCCAAAGACCAATACATAAGCACCAACAACACCCAGTCAGGACGGAATGGTTCAAGTGAAAAAGGTAATGGCATCAATGCCACTACCAATGCAAAGAAAATACTTAACGCAATTAATAACGTTTGGCGGTTAATCATCTCCCATCAACTCCTGCTGATTTAGCCATAACACGACTAATAGTCGAATTCTGTCTAATTGAGCTATCGGCTCAGCAAATACTTGCGCAAAAGGTTGACCTTCATCACGGGTTATTTCTGTGATCACCGCAACCGGGTAGCCTTCAGGAAATGTGCCACCAAGGCCAGATGTAACCAGTACATCGCCTATACGTACATCTAAACTATGCGGCACATGCGACAGCTTCAGTACGTTAATTTTACCAATACCTTCAACCACTGTTCGCACATCATTACGCAAAATACGCACAGGAGTGGCGTGGGTGGTATCGGTAATTAATAACACTCGTGACGTGGTTGAGCCCACTTTAGTCAACTGCCCCACTAGTCCCATATCATCAATTACTGCTTGGCTTTCACTTAAACCATCGGTAGTTCCTCGATTTATCACCACTTGATGACTATAAGGATTTGAGTGAACAGAAAGTACTTGAGCAATAATTTTACGATTGGTATGTTTTGAAGACGAGCCCATTAATGCTCTTAGTTTTTGATTTTCTTTTGCTAAGAATTCATATTGCTGGATTTGTTCGCTCTGCAATACTTGCTTTTTTTTCAGGGCTTCATTCTCAGTAAGCAACTGCTCGCGGGTATGCAAACTCTTGGCGCTAAAGCTAAATACTTCGTAAGGCAGGTTGGCAACATAAATGAGAGGGGTGACTAAGGTATTCAAACTGGTGCGAATATTTTCACCACCCTTTGTGTATTTATCTCCAAGGATCAATACGATACTCAAAAGCACTGCGACAAAAAGTCGCAGTTGCAAAGAGATTGTTTTTTCAAACATTGATTTCATTAGTCGTAACTAAAAACGTCACCACCGTGCACATCAATCATCTCAAGCGCTTTACCGCCGCCACGAGCAACACAGGTAAGTGGATCATCAGCAACAACCACTGGAATACCAGTTTCTTCCATGAGTAGGCGATCTAAATCTTTTAGTAACGCGCCGCCGCCAGTTAATACCATACCGTGCGCTGAAATATCAGATGCCAGCTCCGGTGGTGACTGTTCAAGTGCAACCATTACTGCACTTACAATCCCCATTAGCGGCTCTTGTAATGCTTCTAAAATTTCATGCGAATTAAGTGTAAACGAACGAGGAACACCTTCTGCAAGGTTACGACCACGCACTTCGATTTCTACTGGTTCGTCTGTTTTAAATGCAGAGCCAATTTGATGTTTAATATTCTCAGCCGTGGCTTCACCAATTAAGCTACCAAAGTTACGACGAACATAATTAATAATGGCTTCATCAAACTTGTCGCCACCAATACGTACAGATGACGAGTAGACAACACCATTGAGTGAGATAATAGCCACTTCGGTTGTACCGCCACCAATATCAACAACCATAGAACCCGTTGCTTCTGATACCGGTAAGCCAGCACCAATTGCAGCAGCCATAGGCTCTTCAATTAAGTAAACTTCACGAGCGCCTGCACCCATCGCTGATTCGCGAATTGCACGCTTTTCAACCTGTGTAGCGCCACAAGGTACACAAATAAGTACACGTGGGCTTGGTCGCATAAAGTTATTGTTGTGCACTTGCTTAATAAAATGCTGGAGCATTTTTTCGGTCACATAAAAATCAGCAATCACACCATCTTTCATCGGACGAATAGCTTTAATATTACCAGGCGTACGTCCTAACATTTGCTTAGCTTCTGTACCTACAGATGCAACACTTTTAGGTCCACCAGCACGTTCTTGACGAATAGCAACTACTGAAGGTTCGTTTAATACGATCCCTTCTTCTTTTACATAAATTAGTGTGTTGGCTGTACCTAGATCGATCGATAGATCGTTTGAAAAAATACCACGGAGTTTTTTAAACATGAGGCTGGATGACCTTTGAAATTCGTTCTTATTTTAGTTGCGCTTACTTTAACATTCTCAATGTAATGAGCAATATAAAGCGCAGCCGTCTTTGTAATCATTAAAAAGAGGAAGCGTTTGCTTCCTCATTAAATATTATTGTTCGCTCATTAAGCGAAAGCCAATGTAATTAGCTCTAAAGTCTGGCGCTAGGATTAAACGCGTTGAGGCACGAGCAAGGCTAGGTGCAAAATTCCATGCACCGCCACGAACCACTGCATTTTTTTTATTCTCTGTGCTACCCGTCCACTCCCATACATTGCCCACGGTGTCGTATAAACCAAATGCATTTGCAGAAAAAGACCCTACCGGTGCAGTGCGTTTATTCGACCACTCACTACCACACCAGCCACAGTTTGCTAAGTTTTTACCAATTTCGTTACCCCAAGGGTATTCAGTATCTGTACCTGCTCGCGCTGCATATTCCCACTCAACCTCTGTAGGTAGGCGATACGTTTGCGCTGTTTTATCAGAAAACCATTCTGCATAAGCTACAGCATCATTTTTTGTCAAACACACAGCTGGAAAATCACTAGTTTGCTCAAACCCAGGAGCTCGCCAGTTTAAGCTTGCTTCCCAAACGGGTTCGCCATTTAGATAATAAGCACACCCTTTGCCTTTTTCAGCTTCAGTCTTATATTGCGTTTCGTTTACAAACTTCTCAAATGCGCCGACAGTGACTTCTTTACTTTGCATAACAAACGCTTCACTAATCGTTTTTTCAACAACGGGACGCTCGTTTTCCAGTCCATTGCCGTTAATATCGCCCATTTTAAATGTGCCAGCAGGGATTACTACCGCTGACGAATCGACCATAGGTGGTCGTGTGTCTACTTCCATTCCTTTAGGGCAATCTGCTTGTATTATTTGCTCTCGCTTTTTAGTCGGTGCAGCAATCGACTCTGACTTTTTTTTCAACTTAGCGAAAAGTGTACGTGTCTTCTTTAAATCAATACGTGCTTTGTAAGGAACATAACCGTCTTTGCGTATTTCTAATTTGTGTAAACCACGCGGTAACCTTGTTACTAAGCGAGTTGAGCCAACACGAATGTCGTTAATAAAAACTTCATCGCCATGCACGTTTGAGCGCAAAGTTAACTGGATTAACTGATCTTTCTTTTGCTCAGCGACCACTTTTGGCTTTTTGTTAGCTGTTTTTGCAACAACAGCGACCGCTTTATTATCCGCATTATCGCTGAATGTTAACTGACTATCTGAAAAAGTAGTGCTATAAGCAGGCTGATAAGTATTTGTCAGCGGGGTACCATACTCTGAACAAAAACTGTTATTTACACTTAATAAGTGACACAAACGGCTACTGTTTACATCTCCACGCATAGTAACGCTTAAATTGACGTTGTAATCACCTTGCCCGCTAAATGCGCTCTTAATCACATGGCTACTTAAAATCTGTACTTGCGCTCCTGCCATATCTCGCTTGGGTTCGACAAGACGTTTTTCGGTAAGGTTTTCAAATATTTGATCTAAAAAGCGCTTAGTCGCCTTTTTCAGCCCCATCTGCTGTCCGCGTTGCTCACATGCCGCTAGTGTTTCAGTACGCTTACAATTAAGGGTGTGGTCGACTTCAAGTGTCCCTTCACGGGTAAATTCGTTGCGCAATCGCTCTACACGCGCAGTGGTGTATTGCACTTTTAAACTTTCAATAGTGTTCTGAAGAGCATGTTTATCAGCGCGAATTTGCTCAATATCTTTTAGATGGGATGCAATTGCCGCCAATTGCATAGAGATATCATTTTTGTTTTGTTCTTGGTCAACAACGGCTTTTTGATAACGAGATTGCGCCTGCGTAATATCAAGCGATGGATTATTAATTAAGCGTCGATACATGTCATTCATCGCATCCAATGCTTGATTTTTTTCTTTATCAAGTTGTGTTGAACGCGCTCTAAGCAGTTCAAGCTGGGTTTGAAGCTGATTCTCTTCTTGTAAATATTTATCGAGCATCGTTGTTGAACGAGTGTATTCTGTTTGTTTCGTATTAATCTCTGATTCAATTCTATTTACAGTAGTTGTATCTTGTGCAAATACTGTGCTGGCAAAAAAGCTAGCAGAAATTAATAGAGATAAAGGAGCAATTCGCATATATTCCAGTCCCAAAAAAGCGGCAATTATTTGGTTATTATTATTTTTTATAATAAAACCTTATGCTATGTACTTGAAGCACAAAACACAAGCTTTGTTCATTTATTATCTCAGTTTACAACTATTATCCCGTTTCATGCCAGTAAATAACCGTTTCATTTGTACTAAATAGCTAATTTATTTAACAACACCGAGATTTATCTGCCTTTTACGCCCAAAAGATACCAATTTAGCGACGCATACATATTTTTTAATTTGCTTAAGTAATAAAATTTGAGTCAAAATAACGCTATTAAACAGCACATTCACCATGTAACTAGTAAAAAAGAGTGATAATGCCAATACCATTCAGTATTAATGAACATAGTTATTTACAACCAATTAATAACAAATTGCTAGCAGAAAAAAACATTACGTTAAACATCAAGCGTGATGATTTATTACACCCTGTTATTAGTGGTAATAAATGGCGTAAGCTCAAATACAATTTAGCTCGCATGCAACAACAAGGTAAAACAGAATTACTGACCTTTGGTGGGGCTTTTTCAAATCATATTCATGCGTGTGCAGCTGCGGGGAAAGAATTTAACCTAGTAACCCACGCAATTGTTCGAGGCCCTGAACTTGATCTCAATAACCCAACGTTAAAATTTGCAAAGCAATGTGGCATGCGATTAAATGTAGTGAATCGATTAGAGTACCGACAACGAAATGAGAAAGCATATTTAACAGCATTACAGGCACGATTCCCCAATGCATATATCCTACCTGAAGGAGGCACAAACGAGTTTGCTATAGAAGGATGTAAAGAACTTGCCCAAAGTTTACCTGAGCACGACTACTTAATCTGTCCTACTGGCAGTGGTGGAACCTTGGCAGGCTTAATAGAGGGCAGCTCAAGTAAAAGCACTGTATTAGGTGTTGCAGTTTTAAAGCAAGCCGACTACCTGCGAGATGAAATACGGGCTCTTAGTCCTAAAGCAAAATCACAAAGTAATTGGCAGTTACTTACACAGTTCCATGATGGCGGATATGGTCGCTTTACTACTGAGCTATGGCAGTTTTGCCAGTACATGCGGCAGCAATATCAGTTACCACTGGAACCTATTTACAGCGGAAAAATGATGTATGCACTTTGGCAGCTCATTAACAACGACTACTTTCCCCCTGGCAGCAAAATTATTGCTGTTCATACAGGAGGGCTGCAAGGTTTGGACGGGCTAAAATATCGTGGACTTGTTTAACTAGCTAATGAAATGCAACTTGAGTGAAGTCGGGTAGTAATCCAGAGAAATACCCTCCTTGTGCAGTACTAACACCTATCACTTTTAAAAATTGCAATTCTTGATACGTTTCTACACTCGAGGCCACCACTGGCAAACTTAATAATTTACCAATATGCACAATTCCCCTGACAGATTTCTGCTGTAAATAATTATGATCTATGCCATGAACAAGTTCATGGGCCAAATTAAGCCCCGCTATTTGCTTGTTATGGGTGAAGTTAAATATGCTCTTACTACTTCTAACCTCATCAATAACGATATTAAAGTTGAGCGCTGTTATGGTCGAAAAAGCAGCCTGCAATCGATCTTGGCTATTTAAGAAATCAGCCTCATTTATCAAAAACTGTAACGTATGAAGGCTTTTCAACTCACTCATATGTTTACTTAGCCAACACCAAAACTCACTATTAAACCAGTTTTTAGGATGCAATTTAATACTAATAACAGACGATGACTTTTCTACTAGCAGCAACTTTTTAACTTGTATAACAACCGCTTGGTCAAGTAGTAACGCCTCATCCTCATTGTAAAACTGGCTTATATAATCTTGATTAAATAATTGTTTATTTGCCTTATCGCTACTTTTAATTAAAACATGATGTTTGATAATAGCGCCGCTATCCAACTCGTATACAGGTTGAAATAAAATCGCTAATTTTTGTTTTTCAACTCGCTGCATAACAGGGTTTTTATTAAGCATTTGAAGATGGCTGCAATTGATTGCCAATTGATGATAATGCTGCACTCTACTTTGCATTGATAGTGTGAGTGACGATCTGGCAAGCTGATACACCATCACCTGATCAGCATTCGAGTAGTAAGTACACAAACCTAACTTTATACTCTCGTCAGCCACTCTAGGGGCTAAAATATGGGCTGCATTAAGCATGTATTGATGTAAGTATTTAGCGCAACTTTTTTTATCAATTGCACTAACCCCTGTGAAAGTAAAAGCAAACTTACCCGCTGTTAATTGCTTAACGGATATTACAGCAGTATTGGTAAAGTCTTTTGCTAGCAATACTTTAAGAGTCGCTGGTAAGTCCGTGTTTGTATCAAAATGGCATTCGCATTGAATGAGCGCAAATATATTATAGCCAATTATTTTCTGCTCCTTGACTACGTTTTCTAATACCGGTTGTGTAGGCTTTATTCTAGGCGTATGGCATACCTTTTTATAACCATCGTTTTGCTTGCGCTTCAACGTCACTGAACTATTTTTGGTCGCTTTAAACAATATAAAGCGCCTAGCAGCAAAAATAATGGCCAAAATAAACATATTCATTATTATAAATAGGTAGTTATAGGCATACCAAGTAGGCCATGAATATAACAGAATCCCTTTTGAATTAGCGCTGAAGTAGTGCTTTTTCTGCTTTATATAAACAGAAACTTTATCTGGAGCCAGGGTAAAAGGTGTATTAGCTAAAAGTTGCTGCTCATTGGCTAACGGCTGCTGCAGTTGCTTAGCGAGCTCTATACCTGTTTGCTTATTTTGATGTTGTAAAACTAAATTTAAACCACTATTAAAAATAATAAATAGCATAAAACACAGAGCGTAAAATAAGGCACTAACGTAATTGGAAAACTGAAACTGACTGGCTTTCATAACTTACCCGCTCATTAAATAAGTTATTAAAGTGTTGTCTACTATTTGCAATTGCACAAGCCAATAATAAAAGTTTAGTAGCTGTTTTATTGTTAATACTTAATGTTTATAAACATTATATTTAGTGGTCAACAAAATTAGTAATGGCTTCATCTTTGTGCGCATAAATGGGAGTGCCGCCCTGCTTTGAAAACCTTAAAGCTATTTACAGCTTTTTAATGAGGAGTATTTACTCACTCAGCTGAGGATAAACGAGAGGGATAGTAATTATTATCAATAAAAAAAGCCCTGATTACTCAGGGCTCTTTTTTAATACTTTTTAAACTAAAAAGTTGGAAATTTAGAACGGAATATCGTCATCAAAGTCGATTGTTGGTTCCATTGGATTTGATGCGCCACCTTGCGGTGCATTTTGCGGCTTAGGAGCAAACCCGCCTTGCTGTTGTGGTGCATTATTTTGCTGAGGTGCAAAACCACCTTGCTGCTGTGGTTGATACTGGTTGTTTTGTTGCGGCGCTGGCTGCTGGGCAGGTGCAGATTGTTGCTGTGGAGCATAACTGCCTTGCTGACTATTTTGGCCTTGGTTATTTTGACCATAGCTACCGCTTTGCTGTCCGCCTTGGTTACCTTGATAACCGCCACTTTGTTGACCACCTTGGCTACCTTGATAGCCACCACTTTGTTGGTCGCCACCACGTGCACCTAACATTTGCATTTGACCAGTAAAGCCATCAACAACAATTTCTGTAGTGTACTTTTCTTGGCCTTGTTGGTCAGTCCATTTACGAGTTTGAAGTTTACCTTCTACGTAAATTTGTGAACCCTTGCGGCAGTATTCGCCTACAATTTCAGCTAATTTGCCAAAAAATACCACACGGTGCCACTCAGTTTTATCAACCATTTGGCCAGTGTTTTTATCTTTATAGCTGTCTGAAGTTGCTAAGGTAATATTTGCTACGCCATTACCATTAGGCATGTAACGAACTTCAGGATCTTGCCCTAAATTACCAACCAAAATTACTTTGTTCACACCGCGTGCCATGGAACCATCTCCTATAAACGTTAGATTAAACCAGCCACTCTTCGGGCTTGGTCTAGGTCAAATTCTTTATCATTAATCTTTAAGTAGCTTCGACTTTCATCGCGAACTACGGTTGCTTCTATTACGCCGGGTAAAGCAACTAACTGAGAAGCTAATGTTTGTGCCTGCTCTTCAGAATCTAATTGGGTCATTAAACTAATAACTTTGCTTTTCGGTGGGACTTGCATTTTCCACGCAATAATAAGCCATATTACCCCAACAAGTGCCGCCGCCGCAAACACAGCTTGCGTACTGGTGGTTTGTGCTACATACCCGCCTAACATACCGCCTAAAAAAGCCCCTAAGAACTGGCTAGATGAATACCCACCCATAGCGGAGCCCTTTTGGCTTGCAGGCGCAATGCGAGATACAAGAGCCGGCATAGTGGCTTCTAAAAAGTTAAAAGCAACAAAATATAACAGCATACAAACCGCAATGCCAACAACGCTATTGGCCCATATCGACATACTTAACATACTTATTATTAAGACCATCACTGAACCAATAAACGCCTGTTTTTCTTTCTCTTTTTTAATTGCCACTATCATTACTGGCACCATCAAGAAAAACGCTAAAAATAAAACAGGAATATAAAGCTGCCAATGGTTTTCAGCCACAAGTCCATCTTTAATTAGTTGACTTGGCAATACTACAAAAATAGTCGTCAATGTTAAATGCAGCAATAATACACCTGCATTTAGACGCGCAAGCTGCGGGTGTTTAATTAGCTTTTTAATGTCACTAAAGCTGGCAAGTGTATCGCCTTTAGGGGCTTTATTTATTGCACTGGGTACCAGCATAGTGACAATAAAAATACCTAATAAAGCCAGTATAGCAGTTAACCAAAACACTCCGGCTATACCCCATGAAGCTGCCACTATAGGTCCAAGTAGCATAGCGAAGGCAAAGCTCATACCTATGCTCATGCCAATCACTGCCATTACTTTTGGTCGCTGTTCGTCACGACTTAAATCTGATGCAAACGCTAACAATGCGCTGGCGATAGCGCCCATACCTTGCAAGGCACGCCCTACCGTTACCATTTGTATGGACTCAGCTAAAGCCGCAACTACTGAACCCAAGGCAAATACAAGCAAACCACCTACAATCACTTTTTTACGGCCAATTTTATCAGACAGTCGCCCCATAGGTATTTGTAATACGGCCTGCGTTAAACCATACGCACCAATTGCAAAACCTATCCATAAAGGTGAAAAGCCTTCAAGCGATTGACCATAAATAGCTAAAACAGGCATCAGCATAAACAAGCCGAGCATTCTAAATGCAAACACACTCGCTAACGATACGGCGGCGCGTTTCTCTCGTGAATTAAGTGAAGATGCGGTCATTATTTGCGTGATCTTACTGTGTGAAAAAATTAGGCAAGGATTCTATCACAAGCTTGGCAATAATTAATCGTCTATAACTAAGGATTTTTTCAATGATCAAGGATTAATATTGCAGCGTATTATGCGATACTGAACAAATAATTTTGGCAATAAACGAGATAGCATGGAAAACATTGAAGTCCGAGGCGCCCGCACGCACAATTTAAAAGACATCAGCCTAACCATCCCACGTGATAAACTAATTGTTATCACTGGCTTATCTGGTTCAGGAAAGTCATCACTTGCATTTGATACGCTTTATGCAGAAGGGCAACGCCGGTATGTTGAATCACTCTCTGCTTATGCAAGGCAGTTTTTGTCATTAATGGAAAAACCTGACGTCGATCATATTGAAGGCCTTTCCCCTGCTATTTCCATTGAACAAAAATCAACCTCGCATAATCCCCGCTCAACCGTGGGAACCATTACTGAAATCTACGATTACCTGCGTTTAATGTTTGCACGCGTTGGCGAACCTCGCTGTCCAACTCATGATTTACCACTCGCAGCGCAAACAATTAGCCAAATGGTCGATACCGCATTAGCGCTGCCTGAAGGCACTAAGTTAATGCTACTTGCCCCTGTTGTTAAAGATCGTAAAGGTGAGCATGTAAAACTATTAGAGCAACTTGCCAGTCAAGGCTACATTCGTGCTCGTATAGATGGTGAAGTATGCGACTTATCCGATCCACCACCGCTAGATTTACATAAAAAGCATACTATTGAAGTCGTTGTGGATCGCTTTAAAGTAAAAGAGGGTCAACAGCAACGTCTTGCAGAGTCTTTTGAAACGGCACTTGAAATGTCAGGCGGCGTTGCTAACATTGCTTTTATGGATGATAGCAGTGCTGAAGAAATGCTGTTTTCAGCAAATTTTGCCTGCCCAACCTGTGGCTATGCGATGACCGAACTTGAACCGCGTTTATTTTCGTTCAATAACCCTGCAGGAGCTTGTCAAAGCTGTGACGGTTTAGGCGTAAGACAATACTTTGACCCGAATCGCGTGGTTCACAACCCTGAAATAAGCTTAGCCGGCGGGGCAATTAAAGGCTGGGATAAACGCAGTTTTTACTATTATCAAATGTTGCAAGCGGTTGCGCAGCATTACGAGTTTGATTTAGATGTACCTTATCAAGAGCTTGCAAAAGAACATAAAAAAATTATTTTAGATGGCTCTGGTGATACTAAAATTGCATTTAATTATCGTAATGACCGCGGTGATTTAATTACACGTAATCATGTATTTGAGGGCGTGTTAAACAATATGAACCGCCGCTACCGCGAAACTGAATCAAACTCAGTACGCGAAGAGCTAGCCAAGTATCAAACCAGCCAAGCCTGCCCTAGTTGTAAAGGCTCACGTTTGCGCCAAGAAGCACGCAATGTATTTATTGGTCAAACTAACTTGCCAACCATTACGCATATGAGTATTGGTGAGGCGATGGGCTTTTTTGAAGGCTTACACCTAACTGGGCAAAAAGGCCAAATTGCCGAGAAAATTTTAAAAGAAATTCGCGATCGTCTATCGTTCTTAATTAATGTAGGCCTAAATTACTTATCACTTGAGCGTAGCGCCGACACACTTTCAGGCGGTGAGGCACAGCGTATTCGCTTAGCGAGTCAAATTGGTGCTGGGTTAGTGGGTGTTATGTATGTACTGGATGAACCTTCAATTGGTTTGCACCAACGTGATAACGACCGTTTATTGAAAACCTTGGTTCATTTACGCGATTTGGGTAATACCGTTATTGTTGTAGAACACGATGAAGACGCCATTCGTGCCGCTGATCATATTATTGATATTGGCCCAGGTGCTGGCGTACATGGCGGCCATGTTATTGCTCAAGGTACACGCGATGATATTTTAGCAAGCAAAGACTCGGTTACCGGCCAGTTTTTATCGGGCGTGCGTAAAATAGAAGTGCCTAAAGAGCGCCATGCTACTAACGATAAATGGCTAGAGCTGTTTGGTGCTACTGGTAATAACTTAAAAAATGTTGATTTAAAAATACCTTTTGGCTTAATGACCTGTATTACCGGCGTATCTGGCTCGGGTAAATCTACACTCATTAACGACACCTTATTTAAACTTGCCCACACAGAACTCAACGGCGCAACTACTGCTGAAGCAGCTCCTTATGGGTCAATTGCAGGACTTGAGCACTTTGATAAAGTAATTGATATTGACCAAAGTCCTATTGGCCGCACACCGCGTTCAAACCCTGCCACTTATACTGGTATTTTCACCGGTATTCGTGAGCTGTTTGCGGGTACTCAAGAAGCCCGTTCACGTGGTTACAAAGTGGGTCGCTTTAGCTTTAATGTTAAAGGTGGCCGTTGTGAAGCGTGCCAAGGTGATGGTGTTATTAAAGTAGAAATGCACTTCTTACCAGACGTATATGTACCGTGTGATGTATGTAAGGGTAAACGTTATAATCGCGAAACCTTAGAAGTACAATATAAAGGCAAAAACATCAACCAAGTGCTCGACATGACCGTTGAAGATGCCCATGACTACTTTGATAAAATACCGGCTATAGCACGTAAACTTAAAACCCTAATGGATGTTGGACTTTCTTATATTCGTTTAGGCCAAGCCGCTACAACACTTTCTGGTGGTGAAGCACAGCGAATTAAGTTAGCACGTGAGCTCTCTAAGCGTGATACTGGAAAAACATTGTACATTCTTGATGAGCCAACAACGGGACTTCATTTTGCTGATATTGAACAGTTATTAGTGGTGCTTCATCGTCTACGCGATCATGGCAATACCATTGTAGTAATTGAGCATAATTTAGATGTAATAAAAACTGCCGATTGGATCGTTGATTTAGGCCCTGAAGGTGGTGCTGGCGGCGGTGAAATACTGATTGCAGGTACACCAGAAGAAGTGGCGGAATGTCAGCGCTCACATACTGGGCACTACTTAAAACCATTACTTTAATATAAATTATAAAAAAGTACTTATTAAAAGTTACACAAAAATGCCGCTAAATTAGCGGCATTTTTTTACACTTATTCTAATAAATCAAATTATGTACGAGGAATAAATCCTAGTGCATCGTATACCGATTTAAGTGTTTTTTCTGCACGTACACTGGCCTTTTCTGCACCTGATTTCATGATGCTATCAAGTAGGTTTTGATCTTCTCTGATCTCTTTAAAACGTGCTTGGATTGGCTCAATCATATTCACTACCGCATCTGCAGTGTCTTTTTTCAGGTGGCCGTACATTTTATCTTCGTACTCTGGCACTAAATCTTCAATTGAGCGCTTAGTCGCTACGCTTAATAAAGTAAGTAAGTTAGAAACACCAGGCTTTTCTGTACGATCAAAGTAAATACGTGCTTGCTCGTCTGAATCGGTTACTGCTTTTTTAAGCTTTTTCTCAATCTTTTTAGGCTCATCTAATAGCATGATGTAACCATTTGGGTTTTCATCAGACTTAGACATCTTTTTAAGCGGATCTTGAAGGCTCATTACGCGTGCGCCAAATTCTGGAATATATGGCTCAGGTAATTTAAATACGTCGCCGTACAAGTTATTAAAGCGAGTAGCTATATCACGCGTTAGCTCTAGATGCTGCTTTTGATCGTCCCCTACTGGCACTTGGTCAGCTTGATACAATAAAATATCTGCTGCTTGTAATACTGGATACGAAAATAAACCTACGTTTACATTGTTAGCATGCTTAGATGACTTATCTTTAAACTGAGTCATGCGGTTAAGCTCACCCATTTGTGCGTAACAATTTAATACCCACGCTAACTGTGCGTGTTCAGGCACTTGTGATTGCACAAAAAGCGCAGACTTTTCAGGGTCAATACCGCACGCTGCATATAAGGCTATACCGTCTAACACACGAGATCGAAGAAGCTCAGGCTCTTGGCGAACAGTAATTGCGTGCAAATCAACAAGCATAAAGAAACTTTCGTGGTCTTCCTGTAGCTTTAGCCACTGGTTAATAGCGCCAACATAGTTGCCTATTGTCATACCACCGGTTGGCTGAATGCCACTTAAAACTACTGGTTTACTCATGATTTTCCTTTAGTGTTTAATTGATTAAAAATTTTAACGCTGTGTAAGTGTGGGTATTATAGCTAAGAAGTTATCGCATAGGTACTGTGGATTATAATCCCCGAGCTGCTCTCCTTGATGATACCCATAAGTAAGAGCTATCACATCAATATTGGCGGCTTGTGCTGCCAGTATGTCACTCTTTGAATCACCAATCATAATGGCTTTATCTGGCGAAATATTCAATGCATTACAAGCAAATAAGAGTGGCTCAGGTGACGGTTTTTTTGCCATGTCGTCACCGCAAACAATCACCTCAAAATGACTGCGAATAGCCAGTTTATCTAAAAGTAGTTCAGTAAAACAGCGTGCTTTATTGGTAATAAGTGCTTTGGGCATACCACTGAGAGCAGCAAGGCCCGTTTCAACATGCTGATATAATACGCTGTATTCACCAACCAGCTCACTGTAATGTTGATAAAAAAGCTTAATGGCTCGCTCGCTCAGAGTCTCATCAAGGTGTTCACTAATTTGTATATCACCGCAAAGAGCTCGCTTTACTAACACCTCAATGCCATTACCTACCCAGCTTTCAACTAATCGCTGACTGACAATGGGAAACGCTAAATCACTTAGCGTAAGATTTAAGGCCATATATAAGTCATACACGCTGTCAACTAGCGTGCCGTCTAAGTCAAATAGTGCCGCATCATATTTCATTACTTAATACTTTCTAATTGTTGGCGCATTTCATCAATTACGTTTTTATAGTCAGGCTGATTAAAAATAGCAGAGCCTGCAACAAACATGTCAGCACCCGCTTCAGCTGCCGCTGCAATATTATCTACTTTAATACCGCCATCAACTTCTAGGCGAATATCACGCCCAGAATCAATAATGCGTTGCTTTGCCTCTCGCAGTTTCTCAAGTGTTTGTGGAATAAAACTTTGCCCACCAAATCCGGGGTTCACCGACATTAATAAAATAACATCTATTTTATCCATTACATGATCAAGGTAGCTTAAACTCGTTGCAGGATTAAAAACTAGACCTGCTTGGCAACCTTGATCTTTTATCAATTGTAAAGTGCGGTCAATATGCTCACTGGCTTCTGGATGAAAGGTAATAATTGACGCCCCCGCCTCGGCAAATTGTGGAATTAAACTATCTACCGGTTTCACCATTAAATGAACATCAATAGGAGCTTTAATACCGTAATCGCGAAGTGCTTTACACACCATTGGGCCTATTGTTAAGTTAGGTACGTAATGGTTATCCATTACATCAAAATGGACAACATCAGCCCCTGCAGCTAAGACTCTGTCAACATCTTCGCCAAGGCGTGCAAAGTCTGCGGATAAAATTGAGGGCGCTATTAAGTATTTTTGTTCACAATTGAGCATTGCTAATCCATTAATGAATAATTTATGGCGTTAATGTAACTTAATTAACGATGTTACCCAAGTAACACCTTTAAAAATAACGCTAAATTAGCAACGCTAGCGACTAACTGTTATTAACTATAACAACGACAAAGCGCGTGAGCTAAAAGGATAAATCACGCTTATAAACAAATTTTGCGGCATGACTAGCTTTGAGTATAGCTAAAAATAAAGTGTATTATTTAAGCAAGTTTGTTATGCTTGGTGGAGAACTAAATTACTAGGTTTATATTATGCGTGTTTTTAAAATTGGATTATTAATCACGTCGGTAAGTGTCATTATTGGAGCTGCGTCGCTTTCTTCAAATACTGAGCAAGAATTAAGTTCAGCCAACACTTGTCTTCATAAAGATCAAACTAACGCTATTAATCATAGCGCAAATCGCTGCATTCAAATTCAAGAAGACTCTTCTTGGGCTTCTTGGCTAACCGGCAATAGCCGCAGTGCCCAGTTTCATTACCTAGATTTCCTAGAGTTATTAACAGGTACTGACGACAACCACAAGCCATCTTCAATCAAACCATTATTTTAATTAATGCAGCATTTCTTAAGCGCGTTACAAAGTGTGCTAGCGGCATTTTTTGGTGTGCAATCTGAAGATAAGCGTCAAACAGACTTTAAACACCACTCCCCTATTACATTAATAGCTATTGCCGTGATACTTTTTGTTTTATTTGTACTGGCTATTTACGCAACCGTGACTACGGTGCTAAGTACATAGCCATTAGCTCATCTACTTTATTTCGTGAACCGCCTTTTGGGCTAATCGTGCGTTTAACCTGAATTTTATCCAAAGAAGCTTGGCTGTAAATTTTGCGTGTCCATACCGTATCGTGATTTGAAATAAGGACTGGCGTATTATTCTCAAAAGCTGCTTGCTCAGCTAAGTTCGCTAAATTAGCCTGATCATCCAAATTAAACCCGCCTTTTGCATACGAGGTAAAAGATGCAGTTTTACTTAATGGCACATACGGCGGATCGCAGTAAATCACTGCATTTTTAGGCACCAGCTTGAATACATCATCATATCCTAGGCAAGTAAATGTAGCTTGTTGCGCTTTGCTAGCAAAAAAGTACATTTCTTTTTCAGGAAAATAAGGCTTTTTATATTTACCAAAAGGTACATTAAAAATGCCCTTTAAATTATAGCGGCATAATCCGTTATAACCATGGCGGTTCATATATAAAAATAAGATGGCTCGCTCATACACATCACTGCTTTGATTAAACTGCACACGATAATCATAATACGCATCTGAGTGGTTGTTTAAATCAACAAAAAGCTTTTTAGCATCACTAATTAACTCATCAGGCGAACGCTTGAGCTCTTTATATAAATTGATTAAATCAGCATTAATATCGTTGAGTACATAGTGTTTAAAATTGCTATTTAAAAACACTGAGCCCGCACCAACAAAAGGTTCAACCAAGGTATCAGCATGCTTACTTGCTTGATTTAGTCGCGCGTTAATATCTTCAACGAGGCTGTATTTTCCGCCAGCCCATTTAAGGAAGGCTCTACTCTTTTGCTGCATTGGCTCTTTACTTCAATTCGGTGTTGCGCGATTTTACACTAAAGTTACTGAGTTTACTGATCAACTCGTGCAATTTCTTGTTTTATTTTACTAATTTTTTTATAGAAAGGTTTATTTTTTCTAACCTCAGCAGGAAGTACTTGCAGTGCTTGTTTTGCCTCATTTAAGCTAACAAAGCTGCCTGTAGTTACTACCCACCACATTTTACCATTTCGTTTAGTTTGGTAGGTATTAGTGATATTTTCTAGCTCATGTTCAACAATAAACTCATTTCCTACCTGCTGCTGAGTTACAGCTAAGAGTTGAATAACAAAATTATTCTCAGGTTGTTGTAAGTACCAATTACTGGGTGTTTCTACTATTGGGTTTTGCGGCTTTGTTTGTGCAGGTTTAGTAACCGGTTTTTCTTCAACGGGTTTTGATGCCGGCTTTTCCTGTTCAACAACACTCGTTGATTCCGTTAAGCTCCCAACAATCGCTGGAACATTGTTATTGGTGTTTTGGGTGGGCTTTTGAAGGTCAGCTGCTGGCGGCTCACTACTTAAAGGCACTAGCTTCTGTGGTTTATTTTCAATAGCTTGCTCAGTTGTAATGGCGGTTGATAGCACTTGCTCATCAATTTGGCGATTAGCATTTTCCCACCACTGGGTCATATCGGCTTTGTACACAAGGCCAATAATCAACAGCATAATTATTAATAACAATGTGAGCAGCTGTAATCGCCAAGATACCTTATCTTTAACGACAATATCTGCAACCTGCTCGCTTGGCTGCCAGGCTAATAACAGGCTTGGGTTACCTTGAGCTTCAACTAAAAAAGTTTGAAAGACAGGATCTTCATCATAGGGTAGGCTCGTAAAGTACCACCCCATAAGCTGCTTACTTTCAGCTATATTTAATGGTTCTAAATGAATATTTACTGCATCTTTAAAGGGTAGTTTAGACTGTGATGCAATCATAATATAAAGCACATTAGGTGCATTTTTTGATAGTAGCTCAAGCTCTGCGATTAGCTCTTCGGATAGGTGCCTGCCGCCATCAACAACCCACAAGCACGCCCCACATTGTTGTTGTTTCGCTAATTGATAATAGTTTTGCGATAAGCTTAGATTATGATCAATTAAAGGGGCGTTAAAACTTTGCTCTAATAACTGAGTCATTAACTGCACATCAGTCATCTGGGCACCGACTTGCACAAATGCTTTATTAAAATCGTTATATTTATCAGTAATGAAGGTTTCAAGCAAATAGCTTTTACCTAGACCAGAGGTGCCTAATAAAACAATTAAGTTTTGACCATATTCAAATTGTAATGCGATTCTATCCACCAAAGCTGCACGGCTTGGTAAAATTTGTGACTGCATTTATTGCTCAATCAATGCTCTAACTTGATCATCTGATACATCATCAACTAATGCACATTGACCAAATTCGGTGGGTAAAATAAATCGGATAGTCCCTTTTTTATTCTTTTTATCTTTGCGCATATGCAGTAAAAATTGCTCACTGGTCATATCGTTAGGGATATCGATTGGTAAATTATACGCTGCTATTAATGTAGTAATACGCTCTAGGTCTTGCTGTGTTAAATCGTTACGAGTATGAGCAAGCTTGGCAGCAAGCACCATACCTGTCGCTACGGCTTCACCATGTAACCACACGCCGTACCCCATTTGTGCTTCTATTGCATGGGCAAACGTGTGTCCTAAATTTAATAGTGCACGCAAGCCTTGCTCTTTCTCATCTTGAGCAACGATGAGTGCTTTAATTTCACAGCATCTAAAAATAATATGCTGTAAACAGGCTTCATCTAATTGTTGTAATTGAGTGATATTTTGCTCTAAATAAGCAAACAATTCAGTATCGTAAATCAGGCCATATTTAATAACTTCAGCCATGCCTGCAGCAAACTCACGGGTAGGTAAAGTATGTAGCGAACGCGTATCTACAAACACAGCTTGTGGTTGGTAAAAAGCCCCTATCATATTTTTACCCAGCGGATGGTTTACTGCTGTTTTACCACCAACGGAGGAATCTACTTGAGATAATAACGTGGTAGGAATTTGGATAAAAGGCACACCGCGCTGATAGCAGGCCGCAACAAAACCAGTTAAATCGCCAACTACGCCACCACCTAATGCAATTAAACAGGTGTCACGACCGCAGTTATTTTCAAGTAAGAATGCTGATATTTTTTCAAACCAGGTGAGTGATTTATATTGCTCGCCATCTGGAATAATAAAATGAAGTGGGTTTTGCTGTGATAATGAGTCAAGCAACTGCTGAAGATAGAGCGGCGCAATAGTGTCATTAGTGATGATGATAGGCCGACAATCACCAATGTGATGGATTAGACGGCCTGTATCTTGAAGTGCAGATTGACCAATATAAATAGGATAACTTCGCTCGTCTAAATTAACAGTTAATTCAAGCATGCTGGGTTAGTCCTTTTAATACTGGCTTTTAAAAATCCAATTTCTCGATTATTTGGTTAGCAACAACTTTCGCGCTCTGCTCATCAGTGCGTACAACAAAATCAGCTACTTCTTTGTATAATGGTTCACGCTCTTCTGCTAAGCGCTCAAGTACATCACGAGGTGCTTCTTCTGTTTGCAGTAATGGGCGACGCTTGTCGCGTTGCGTACGTGCAACTTGCTTTTCAATCGGTGTCTCTAGGTATACAACAATACCACGAGCCGAAAGCTTGTTTCGAACTTCTTTACTCATTACTGAGCCACCACCAGTAGCAAGAACAATACCTTGCATCTCGGTTAAATCGCCAATAACAGATTCTTCACGAAGTCTAAAGCCTTCTTCACCTTCAAGATCGAATACCCAGGCAATATCTGCGCCCGTGCGACGTTCGATTTCTTGATCAGAATCAACAAATTCAAGGTGTAATTGGTCAGCGATGTGACGACCAATCGTGCTTTTGCCAGCCCCCATGGGGCCAACTAGAAATATATTACGTTTCTCAGCCATATCTTTTAGTACAAACGAACTCTAAAATTTGAAATAAAACCCCGCCTAACGACCTGGCCCCAAAATTAAGAAAGGGATTATCTCAGTAATCGGTCGGGTATTTCAAGTCAATTAGGATAAAAAGCCATATAACGAGCAATTAAACTAAATAATTACCCATTGGTTAACAAAAAAGCACCTTATTATAGGCAAATTTATCTTCTAGGGTTAAAATTTATGCAATTAAAGGCTACTACGTGTTACTTGGTAAACGCTTTTGCATAGTAATTTCACAAAAAGCTCAGTTACAAGCAACATTAACGCAGTCTTAAAATGCATCCGCAGTACAGTACACAATAAAAATTATATACTGCCTAATTGTACATTTACAGGGAGTGTTCACACCAAGATAACTAAATAACATGCCAAAACCGTCTAGTTTGTTGTTCAGCCTAGATAGTTTGAATAACCTGAGCCCTGAAGAGTTAATCTATCTCTGCAGAATTCAGGTTAGGTAATTAGTCTATTTGAATTTTAGGTGTGACAAAAATCAGCAGTTCGCGCTTTTCATTAAACTCGCTTGTGCTTTTAAATAGTCTTCCTACGTAAGGAAGGTCGCCCAATAAAGGTACCTTTTTGGTCGAATTAATAATTTGCTGTTGAAAAATACCACCCAACACTACCGTTTGTCCATTCTCAACGAGAACTTGAGTCTCAATTTGTTGCGTATCAATGGCAACAGCTGGGCCAGTTCCTGTTTGAACGGTATCACCACGGGTGTCTTGAGTAATTATTAAGTTTAAAATAACTTTGTTGTCTGGTGTGATATGAGGTGTCACCTCTAAACTCAACACTGCTTTTTTAAAGCTTACGGTTGTTGCGCCACTCGAAGCAGATTCAACATAGGGGATCTCGGTACCTTGCTCAATGCGTGCTTTTTGCTGGTTAGCAGCAGTGATACGCGGACTCGCAATAATTTCACCCTTATTCTCTTCTTCGAGCGCGGTTAATTCTAAATCAATTAATGTTCCATTGGCTAGTTTAGCTATATGCATACCAATACTTGCCGATGGATTCGCTACAGGTAAATTAACATTGAGTCGATCTGTAAGACTCGGAATATTCCCATTAGAAATTGTTTCAGCACCTTCTAATGTACCAGAAACACCATCAGAACCTTGCTGATCGCTGAACCCCCAACGAACGCCTAAGTCTTCGGTTACATTATCACGAACGGTTACCATGCGCGCCTCTATAACCACTTGTTTGACGGGGATGTCTAAGGTTTCGACCATGCGGCGAACACTTTCAATACTTTTCGCGGTGTCTTTCATTAGTAGCGTATTGGTTCGCTGATCAACAGACACGCTGCCTCTCGCTGTAATAATACTATTGGTATCTGTTTTTAGTAAGTCGGCAAAATCTTCTGCTTTGGCGTAATTTAAACGGATGTATTCGCTATATAGTGGCTCTAAATCCTCCACTTGTTGCTTTGCTTTTAACTCTTTTGCTTCACGGGCAGCAAGCTCTTCAGATGGCGCTACCATTAAAATAGAGCCATCCATACGTTTGTCTAAACCTTTTATTCTTAGCACTACGTCTAACGCCTGATCCCAAGGAACACCATCTAAGCGAAGGGTAATGTTGCCAGTCACTGAGTCACTAGTTACCAAGTTAAAGTCATTGTAGCCCGCAATAATCTGTAATACAGCACGCACAGAGATATCCTGAAAGTTAAGCGTCATAGGACGGCCTAAGTACTCTTTACCTCCATCTAAGAATCCATTTTGAGTCTCGTCTTTTTCAACCGTTAAGGTAAAAATATTTTCTATTTGCTGATACGTGTAAGCAAAAGCTTTATTAGGTTCAATTACAATGCGTGTCAGATTATCTTCCTTAAACGTTTCTATACTGCTCACCACAGTACCAAAATCGAGTACGTCTAATTCATACAATAAGTCATCTAAAATATCGGTATGGTGAAACTCTGCAATGATTTTCCCGCCACTTTCATGAACCTCGATAGCAGCCTGTGTATCTTGCAGATAAACAAGTACTTTTGCTTCACCTTTTTCACCGCGGCGAAAATCAATTGCTTGAATGCCATTGATATAATTAGAGGCACGAGCAGGTGCATCTTCACTGGTTGTTACGATTTGTTTTGCTAGAGGGTTATCAGATATTCTTATTGAAAATAGGTTGTTATTAACTTCTGCCTCATAAATTTTTAATCGCTCCAAGTTAATGGTTACTTTTAAACCTGCACTAGTCATCATGCTACTAATGTTACTTATCCCTGCTTGGTTAATAACAATATTTGCCAACCCTTCATCTAGTTCAACTGCATTAAATAATAACTCTATCCGTGCCGGATTATTAAAAACTTGTACATCAGGTTGTTGCTGTAATTCTTCATCAAATACCAGCTGTAATTCGGTTTCACCTTTAAGTAATGGGTTATATCGAACGTCGTAGAGTAAAGGAGCTGCACTGACCGTTTTCATCATTAGTAATAAAAATACAAATAGCAACGTCGTTAAAATACGGTGGTGCGAACACTCATCTTTATGCATATAGGGAGTACCATTTTTCTTATTAATTTGCGCCATTAGTTGCCGCCTCTAACATTTCTAATTTGGTCAAACGTTCTTTCCAACAACCTGACCCATCAGGGATTAATTCTACTAATTCAATATAGTCACTATTAACACTGCTTACTTTTCCATCATAGGTGCCTAAATAGCTTCCTATAGATACTCGGTGTAAGGTGTTATCAGCAGCTGTAATGAGCGCCCATGTATTACTGTTCGACCCTATCGTTCCCTTCATTGCTAAATTATCTAATGGGTACTTCTCCAGAGGCTGACGGACACGCTCTGGATCTGGGTGAAGACAGTTTTTAACTTGTGTTAGCTTATTTTGTATAATTTCTGGTTCTGGTGCTACAAAAGGGCTACGTATATCTTTGGCGTTATATTCAAAGTGTTCAAACTTAACTAACTCAGGTATTTTTTCAACACGTGCTGTAGTGTTTGCCTTAACCTGGTCAATAAACTCTTTTTGCTCAGATGTATCTTCATTACAACCACTGAGCAACAATATTACGACAGTTAAAAAGGGAAGTTGCTTCATCATCTTACCCCCTCTTCATAACGATAAGTTTTTGCTACTACACTGAATGTTAGCTGCTTTTCGCCAGATGATAAAATAGAAAAGTCGTGCAAACTTACTATTCTCGGCAATTGAGCCACTTTTCCTACAAATTCACCGAACTCATGATAAGTGCCTACTACTTCAATTTTAATGGGTAGCTCGGTATAGAACTCTTTTTCAACTTCTGGTAGCCAACCAATTTTTAAAAATGTTAGGCCGCTGGTTGTACCCACATAGGAAAGGTCATCTAATAATCCTGGCGTCTCATTTGAGGTAGGTAGGCGTTTTAATAGCTGAGAAAACTCATCTTCCATCTCAACCATTTGTTCACGATAAATATCGAGCTTGCTGGCAACTGCATATTTAGTTCGGTAGGTTGTGCGTAATTCTATCTCTTTGGCCACTGCGTTATGGTAGCTTTCAATTTCATCCGACACTAATAAGCTATAGCTAAAAAACAATACGAGACAGGCAACAAATGCGCCGCATATTGTTTTTACAATAACAGGCCACTCACCTATGTTATCGAGCTCTATTTCATTCCAATCTATTTCTGTAAGCGACTTAAAATCAAGGTTCATTAGGTACCTCGCCTATTTTACCAAATGGTTTTACGTAGAACTCCATATTAAAATCGCTGAGTAAACGAGAGGATTGATCGCCTGCAACAATGCCTTGCATAGTCGGGCGCTCTAAAAGATAAGAACTTTGCACCTGTCGAAGCATAGTAGACAAACGATTATTAGACTCACTTTTACCTAACACATGAATTTGGCTACCTTTACGCTCAAGCTTAGTTAAATAAACTCCAGCAGGCACTATTTTTGCCACTTCATCCATTATTTGCGTACCTAAATTACGGCTACTTTGTAGCTCTTCAATTAAACGCATCCGTTGTTGTAGATTTTCTTTTTTCATGTCTAAGTCGCGTATATCGCGAATTTTCTGATCGAGCATTGTAATTTCTGAGCTGAGATAGTTATTTTTAAGCATTTGCCCTTCTTTTAGAGCGCTATAAAATGCACTCAGCGCATACATGGTTACGAAACAAACAATAACCACTGCCATCAGCAATGTTATAAATTTCTTTTTAGACTGCTCACGCTGAAGTTCACGCCAAGGTAGTAAATTTATATGTGGCATGATGAAAAACTCCTCAACGCCAAACCAGTTGCAATCGCAAACTGAGTGCGGTGGCGCTGTATTATATTACGATCTACTCTAGGTGATATTTCCATTTTATCAAATGGTTCAACAACAACCGTGTGTATTCCTAATTCTTCGATTAATAACCTATCAACACCTTTAATCATCGCTGATCCGCCCGTCAGTACGATGTAGTCCAACTGCTCTTTGCCTGTTGTTGTTAAAAACATTTGCACAGCACGACGAACTTGCTGCAATAATGAGGTTTGAAAAGGCGCTAACACTTCAAATGTATAATTAGGCGGTAAATCACCCGTTGTTTTACCAATTTCAGCCTCATCAAAGCCTTTGTTGTAGTAAGCAACAATACTATTTGTATATTGGTCACCACCAAATACTTGGTCGCGGGTGTAAATAGTTTCACCAAATTGCACTACACTGACCAAGGTAAGCACCGCACCTATATCAACTACTGCAACGGTTTTATCAAACGCGTCTGATGGTAGCTGTTGGTAGTAAACATCCATAGCCCGGCTTAATGCATAGCTTTCAACATCCACAACTTTTGCAGTTAAGTTGGCAGCACTAAGTGCGCCTACTCTCGCTTCCACACTTTCCGTTCTCGCTGCAGAAAGTAGAACATTAATTTTGCTCGGGTCGGCACTGTTAGTAGAGAGTTTTTCAAAATCTAAACTGACTTCATCTAATGGATAGGGGATCAAGCTATCGGCTTCAATTTCAATCTGTGATTCTAATTCAGCGTCGCTTAAGGAAACATCCATGAAAATGACTTTGGTAATCACTGTTTGCCCTGAAACAGCAACAGCTGCAAATTTTAGTGACTTTGGAAGCTTTCGTTTTAACTTGGTTATCACATTGCCAATTGCTTCAATGTCTTGAATGTTGCGCTCGCTCATAGCGCCTTTAGGCATAGGTTCAATTGCAAGAGCTTCTAATCGAAGCCCGGTTTCTGTTTCACTTAAAAGCACGGCCTTGATAGAGTGCGATCCTATATCAATACCCACCATCATAGGTGATGGTTTTTTTATCAATTGACTTAGCATGTTTGCAACTTTGCCTTTGTTTTAATAATAAACAAGTTATAATTTATATCTTAAAAAATATTATTCAATTTTTAATCAATATATACTAGCAGTCTCAACCTGTAATTGGGAGTCCGTTTAGGGAAATATCAGTGATTTTATTAAAAAGAACTTTACAATTTTTGATCATTTGTGCATTACTTGCACTAATTACATTGCTCAGCCTTTATTACTACGTTAAATCCGATATCCCAAGCGTGCAAGTTTTAAAAAACGTTCAATTACAAACGCCTATGCAAGTATTTACCAAAGATGGGCTTTTAATCAACCAATTTGGTGAAAAAAGACGTATCCCTGTAACTATAGATCAAATTCCTGAACCTTTATTACAGGCTTTTTTAGCAACAGAAGATAACCGTTTTTATGACCATATCGGTATCGACCCAATTGGTATTGTTCGCTCAGCACTAGTACTTATTTCTACCGGTGAAAAAAAGCAGGGTGCCAGTACAATCACCATGCAGTTGGCTCGTAACTTCTTTTTAACGCGAGAAAAAGCCTATATTCGTAAAGTAAAAGAAATATTTATTGCCATCCATATCGAAAATTTACTTTCAAAAGATGAAATCTTTGAACTTTATCTAAATAAAATAGAGCTAGGAAACCGCGCCTTTGGTATTGGTGCAGCCGCTCAGGTTTATTATGGTAAAGAGCTAAAAGAGCTTACTCTTGCGCAAATGGCAATGATTGCCGGTTTACCCAAGGCGCCTTCAGCACTTAACCCTATTCGTAACCCAAAGCGAGCCAAAGCCAGAAGAAATGTAGTGTTAGGACGAATGCTAGATGAAAAGTATATTTCTAGAGCGCAGTATAATGAAGCCACGAACCAACCAATTACCGCTTATTTTCATGGGGCTGAAATTGACTTATATGCACCATATATTTCAGAAATGGTACGTGCTGAAATGGTGTCGCGCTACGGTATAGATAAAGCCTATAACTCAGGATTTAAAGTGTATACTTCTGTTGAGTCAAATATTCAACAGGCGGCACAAACGGCTTTGGTTAACAATTTACATGCCTATGATATGCGCCATGGATTTAGAGGCCCTGAAGCCATTTTATGGGATCCACAAACAGAGCCCACACCTTCTGATTCTAAGTTATTAAACATTTTGAAAGAGGCCAATGAACTAGGCCCTCTAAAAGCCGCTGCAGTTTTAAATGTATCCGACAGAAGCGCGGAAGTAATACTTAAAAGCGGCGAACGCACAACATTGACTTGGGATAATCTGAAGTGGGCGCGTAAGTTTATCACCCGTTATCGCCAAAGCTTTGCTCCTGAAACAGCAAGCGATATATTAACGCCTGGCATGCAAATATGGCTGCGTAAAAATGATGACAACAGCTATATTTTGAGTCAAATCCCTGAAGCTGCAAGCGCCATTGTGTCTTTAGACCCACAAGACGGGCGTATAAAAGCCATTGTAGGCGGTTACAGCTTTGAACAAAGCCAATATAACCGTGCAGTGCAAGCTAAACGCCAAGTTGGCTCTAATATTAAGCCATTTATATACTCTGCTGCACTTGAAAAAGGCTACACCTTAGCGTCAATTTTAAATGATGCTCCTATAAATCAATGGGATAAAAGCCAAGGTGTCGCATGGCGACCTAAAAATAGCCCTGCCATTTATAATGGCCCTATTCGCATTCGCCGTGCTTTAGCACAATCAAAAAATGTGATTTCGGTACGTTTATTACGTGGTGTTGGCTTGCAACGTACAGCCGATCATTTACTTAAATTTGGCTTTGCAGATGAAGATATAAATCGCAGTGAATCGCTGGCTTTAGGTAGCGCATCTATTACTCCACTAGAGTTAGCTCGTGGTATGAGTACTTTTGCCAATGGCGGCCACTTAATCGAACCTTACTTTATCTCTGAAATTCAAGATGCCATGGGCAACACCTTATTTAAAACTAACCCGACTGTAATTTGTGATGATGAAGCAACAACGCCTAGCTCGCTAATGCTAAGTGAGCAAGTAGCACCAAACTGCGCGCCGCAGATCATATCTAAACAAAATGCATTTTTAATTGCCAGTGCTATGAACAGCGCAATTTGGGGGGGTGGTAGCTGGTCTCATAAAACAGGTTGGAGTGGTACAGGATGGCGTGCACAAGCGCTAAAACGTCGCGATCTGTCAGGTAAAACAGGCACTACCAATGATTCTGTAGATACTTGGTTTAGCGGCTTTAATCGCGATGTGATGACCTCTGTTTGGGTTGGTTTTGACAACCCTGGAAATACTCTGGGGCGCTCAACCTATAACAATAACTTAGGAAGTGGCCAAATATCAGGCGCAGAGTCAGGTGCTAAAACAGCTCAGCCTGCATGGGTTGATTTTATGAGAGTTGCACTGGATGGTAAACCTGCGGCACCTATCGAACCACCTGAAGGCTTAGTTTCTATTCGTATTGACTTAGAAACGGGGCTGTTAAGTCATAAAAACGATTATACCAGCCGTTTTGAGTACTTTGAGAAAGGGACCGCACCTACAAAATATGTGTTAGCACAGCCAAATGATGTATTTGAAGAAAGCACTAAAACCGAAGAAGAGCTCTTTTAAACAATGCTAATATATAAAAGGCCGCTGAATAGCGGCCTTTTTGATGGTCTAGGTAATATTTTGTACCAACCAATATAAGTCAGAGTGCACGCCAGCTGCGGTCACTTCTTTACCCGCACCGGGGCCTTGTATCACTAATGCGTTTTGATTATACCACTGAGTATTAATCACAAAAATATTATCGCCAGATGTTAAATTAGCAACCGCTTCGCTTTTTGGTACATAGGCAATTCCTACCTTAGCGTTTAGCTTGCTGTTTTTAAACTCCAGCAATCCGGTATAACACAGTGCAGCACTTTGTTGCAAAGCCGCTTCGAAGTGCTGCTTGATAAACGCATCTAAACTGGCCTTGTTATCAACAAAGTCATCCCAACTGCCCGCACTTAGCTCATCGGGCATCAATGCGGATAAAGAAATGTCATCAAGTTCCAATTCAATACCTAATTCACGCGCCAAAATAAGCAACTTGCGTTGCATATCTCGGCCAGATAAATCTTCTCGCGGATCAGGTTCGGTGAACCCCAAAGCTTGTGCTTCAAGCACTAAATCTGAAAATGCCTTGCTGCCATCATACATACTGCATAACCATGACAGCGTGCCAGAAAACACGCCTTCTATACGCGTTATTTTATCGCCACTGTTTTGCAAATCGGCCAGTGCAAAGTTAATCGGTAATCCGGCTCCCACACTGGCATTATAACGCCAATGTAAGCCGCGCTGTGCCAAATCTTCACGTAATGCTTGATACCAGCTCAGCGGAGCTGTGCCTGCGTATTTATTAGCACTAATTAAGTGACAATTTAATTCCACAAATTTGCTATAAAGCTGGCTAAAATATTCACTGGCGGTAATATCAATCACTACCTTATGTTCATACTCAAGCGTATCAATGTATGACAGCAAATCAGCTTGCTGATAGGGGCTTGCATGGTTTTCCCATTGCTGTTGCCAGCTCTCACAGTCTAACCCATTGGCATTAACCAGCATCTGCTCTGAGCGTAGTAATGCTACTAACTTAATGTTAAAACCTGATGATAAACGGGCTAGTTGTGCTGGTAGTTGGCGCATAAATTCGGTACCCACATTACCAAGCCCTGCAATAATTAAAGCTATTTCTTGCGCTTTATTGATCAATTTATCATGCAGTAAGCTCAGCACATCACTCTCAAGTACCTGATCGGTTAATAATAACGTATAACCGTCACCAAAATGAGTAAACCTAGGATGGATTGATTGCGCTTGAAGTACAGCTGCACTTTGCTCACTGAGCATCGCTATATCTTGCTCTGATGCAATAATTGCAACCCCATTTAAGTTAGACTCACTAATGTTGGCGCGGCCAGCAAAATAATTAACCACCTGATATGTCGCCGACGCAGGGACTACCAAGTAAATTTCGCCCGCATGTTCGAAGTGATGCAAACTATGCTGAATAAGCTGACTAACATGCGCTACCTCGCCTTCACTCAAATCATCAACAGTAAGTAAATCCACATTGTTAATCGTGGTTAAAAAGCGCTTTTGTTTACTCATTCCTAATTTAACTATTTCGGTATGGCTGCCTTGAAGATCGTAACTACTGCGAACAATTAACTCTATATCGGTCCCTTTTAATGGCGATAATGTTTTAGCATGTAGTACGGGGTTACCTAATCTAGCCAATAAATTAGCTTGTTCGCGGCACACCCGCGCATACTTAATCGCATTAGCTACCTTACGCGGATCAGTACTAAAAACACCTTGAGTGTCAGTCCAAATAGACACTTTTTTAGCATTGCAATATCGTGCTAATAAAGTAGCACTGTAATCACTGCCGTTACGTCCCAAGGTCACGGTTTCATGTTGTAAATTAGCCGCAATAAACCCTGTAACGACATTAATTTTGCTTGTATCTATGGCTTTTAAGCACTGCTGCTGATTATTAGCATGCTGTAGCTGCCCTGCGTCTAACGTAAATAATTGCCTAGCGTCCAGAGCGCAAGCACTAACGTTAAGTTGCCCTAAGTAAGCGCTTAATAGCCTTGCAGACCATAATTCGCCATGAGCTAATAGCCACGCTTCAGTTAATATGTTTTGCTTAGCCTGCTGAGTAATAATGCTTAGCTCAGTGGCAAGTATATTGAGTGCTTCATGCTTAGCACCCGCTATAAGCAATTGTTCAATTAGCGAAGATTGATGATTACTTATTAATAAAATAATGTCAGCAATCGCTTGGGTATCTTGCTGTTCAAAGCTTTGCCACAATTTAACCAAGGTATCGGTGGTTTTACCGGCAGCAGATACCACCACACAATCCCCGGCTTGAGCATGAGTTAAAATAATATTTGCGACACTTTTAAAGCGATCCGCTGAGCTTAAACTCGAACCACCAAATTTATGAACCTGATTTACCATGTTAATACCAACTCGACTTCATGTTTTATATTTTCAAAATTGGTAGGCACTACCATAACGCCGGATGCGCCGCGTTTAGTTTCGCTGAGCCAAATGACTCACTGGCACCATTTTTTGCAGCTAAAGCATTATCTGCTTGCCCGGGGCGAACCAAATTAAATACCCTGTCTAAATCAGCAAGTAAGTCTTTTGCATCTTCAATACCCACCGAAATACGAATAAGCGTATCACCCACCCCAGCTTCTGCACGGGCAGTCGCCTCCATGCCTGCATGGGTCATGGTTGCGGGGTGACAAATCAAACTTTCAACTCCGCCTAATGATTCCGCCAAACTAAATTCATTTAAGCGCGTTAAAAACGCTGCAGCATCGTTTATATCGCCTTTGATATCAAAACTAACCATTGCACCAAAGCCAAACTGTTGCGCCTTAGCAAGCGCATGTTGTGGATGTGATTCAAGACCTGGATAGTAAACCTGAGCAACAAACGGGGAGTTTTCTAGATACTGTGCAATAGCGAGTGCATTTTCTTGGTGTTGCCTCAAACGCACGTTTAACGTGCGCAAACCTCTGAGAGTTAAATAGCTATCAAATGGCGCTCCAGTAATGCCAATATTATTTGCCCACCATGCCAGTTCTTCACCAAGCTCAGCGGTTGCTGCAATAACCGCCCCCCCAACAACATCTGAATGACCATTGATATATTTAGTAGTTGAGTGAACCACAATATCAGCACCAAATTTAATCGGATTTTGCAAAGCCGGCGATAAAAATGTGTTATCGGCAGCAACCAGAGCACCGCACTGCTTAGCAATATCGGTAACTGCTTTAATATCAGTTAATCGTAAAATTGGATTACTCGGTGTTTCAATCCAGATCAGCTTAGGTTTAATAGCAAGAATTTGCGATAAGCTTTCGCTTTTAGTGAAATCGACCACTTCTAGCTTTAACAAGCCGCGTTTTTCTAGTGAGGTAAATAAACGATAGCTGCCACCATAGCAATCGTGAGGAATCATTAACGTATCGTTACTATTTAATAATTGAGTTGTTAAGTGAACTGCCGCCATACCCGTTGCAGTAATAATGCCTTTAGCCCCGCCTTCAAGTTCAGTGAGCGCCTCAGCCAAAATGTCACGGTTAGGATTACCACTGCGGCCATAATCATATTGGCGTTTGGTATCAAAGTCAGAAAATGAGTAAGTTGTTGATAAATAAAGCGGTGGAACAACCGCACCATGCTGTTTGTCGGCTTCTATTCCACTACGAACAGCAATTGTTGCCTTATTTTTTTCACTCATTTTCGTCACCTTTACTATTTTGGAAGTTTAGACGTCTAAAAGGTAGCGCATGCAGTTTAAGATGTCAAAACATTTAAATGTCTAGATAGCTAAATAACTAGTATTTGACTATCTTTTTTAAACCGATAGAATTTCACGCATATTTACACGCTTTGATGCTGTGTGAGCAATTTATAATCTGAGGCAACGATACATCTTATGGCTAAATGGAATGGTGAATATATTCACCCATACGCAGAACACGGGAAAAAATCCGAACAAGTAAAAAAGATCACCGTTTCGATCCCGCTAAATGTATTAAAAGTATTAACTGACGAACGTACTCGTCGTCAAATAAACAACTTGCGCCATGCAACAAATAGTGAGCTTTTATGCGAAGCATTTTTGCATGCATTTACAGGGCAACCGCTGCCTAATGATGATGATCTACGTAAAGACAATGCAGAAAAAGTACCTGAAGAGGTGAAGAAAATAATGCAAGAAATGGGACTAGAAGTGCCTATTTTAAATGAAGATTAAATTTCTTTATCTGTGTTATAAAAAAACCTCAGCAAATGAAGTGACCCCCAATAGTTGGACATTCCAATTACTGGGGGTCTTTTTATGTCCAAACATCACCGAGCTTTCAAGCTCAAAATAGCTGAACTCGCTTTGTCTGAAAGCTCTTCGGCGGTAAGTAACAGATTTAATGTTACAGACAGGCAGGTCCGATATTGGACCGCTATTTATCGAATTCATGGCGCTGAAAGCTTCAGGTCTGTTCACAAACCTTATTCTCTAGCATTTAAGGCTGAAGTGTTAAAAACGATGACAGCAAACAGTTGGTCACTCGGTTATACCAGTGCTTTCTTCGATTTATCGTCCCCAGGCATTCTTTTTCAATGGCAAAAGCTTTATGCTCGTGATGGTATATCACGTCTTAAACCACAGAGAAAAGGTAAGCCATTCATGACAAATAATTCTTCTTCATCAAAACTAGTAGAGCAAATGACTGAGGAGGAGTTACGAGAAGAACTAGCATACTTACGAGCTGAGAATGATGTGCTAAAAAAGTTAGAAGCCTTGGCTCAAGCCAGAAAGAAAAAAGCAAAGACAAAACGATAGTCGTCGAAGAGTTCAAGGCAAAGCATAGCTTACGACACCTTTTAAAGGCTACAGGGCTGCCAAAGAGTGTTTACTATTATCATCGCACTACTTGTAAGCAACCCTGTGCAAGCAATGATTTACTGGTAAAAATACGTGATATTTATCACGCGCATAAAGGGCGATATGGCTATCGCAGAATTACGAGTGCCCTGAGAGCAATGGGAGTACTTGTTAATCATAAGCGCGTTCAACGGTTGATGAATGAGTTAGGACTCAAGTCAAAAGTAAGGCCTAAGCGCTATAAATCCTATAAAGGTGAAGTGGGTAAAATCGCAGAAAATACGCTTAACCGCGAGTTTACTGCGCAGAAGCCAAATCAAAAATGGGTGACGGATGTGACGGAGTTTAAAGTGGATAATGAGAAGGTATATCTATCACCTATGATTGACCTATTCAACCAAGAGGTAATCAGTTACGAAGTCAGAAAATCCGTTGCACTCCCTTTGGTAACTGACATGCTTAAAACAGCAACTGCTAGGTTGAAGCCAAATGAAAAGCCAGTTGTACACTCAGATCAAGGGTGGCAATATCAAAACAAACAATATCAAAATCACCTTAAGGAAAAAGGATTGCAACAAAGTATGTCTAGAAAAGGAAATTGTTTAGATAATGCGGTTGCTGAGAACTTCTTCGGCATATTGAAGAGTGAGATGTACCACAACGAAACGTTTAAAGACGTGAATGATCTTATTGAAAACATTAAAGAATATATCCACTATTACAACAATGAGCGTATTAAACTGAAACTAAAAGGCCTGAGTCCGATACAGTATCGAAATCAGGCCTTGGCAGCCGCTTAGAAATGAGTCCAACTTTATGGGGTCACTTCAAAATGCTGAGGTTTTTTTTGCGTTAATTCACACTTAAAATTACGCCATGTAGTTCTCTGGCATATCAATTTGTGCCACACCCGAATCAACTGCAGCTTGAGCAACGGCTTTGGCGATACGAGGCAATAAGCGCGGATCCATAGGTTTTGGTATAATATATTTAGCACCAAACTCTAGTTTATCGATACCTGCAGCAGTCAGTACTTCAGCCGGAACTGGCTCTTTAGCAATACTGCGAATTGCCTCTACAGCAGCTATTTTCATTTCATCGTTTATTTCACTTGCGCGTACATCTAGTGCGCCACGGAAAATAAATGGAAAACAAAGTACGTTGTTAACTTGGTTCGGATAATCAGAACGGCCAGTCGCCATAATAAGATCATTGCGTGCAGCATGTGCTAATTGCGGATCAATTTCAGGATCGGGGTTTGAACATGCAAATACAACTGGGCGGTCAGCCATTAACTTCAAATCATCGGCGGCTAATAAATTAGGGCCTGATACACCAACAAACACATCGGCATCTTCAATTACGTCCTGTAAAGTACGTTTATCCGTATTGTTTGCAAATAATTGCTTATATTCATTTAAGTCATCACGACGTGTATGAATAACGCCTTTACGGTCTAACATATAAATATGTTCACGCAGTGCGCCACACTTAATTAAAAGCTCCATACAGGCAACAGCTGCAGCGCCGGCACCTAAACACACGATAATCGCATCTTCAATTGCTTTACCTTGTACTTCTAGCGCATTTAGCATACCCGCAGCCGTTACAATTGCCGTACCATGTTGGTCATCATGAAATACAGGAATGCTGCAACGTTCTATAAGTGCTTTTTCTATCTCAAAACATTCTGGCGCTTTAATATCTTCTAGGTTGATACCACCAAACGTGTCTGCAATATTCGCAACCGTGTTGATAAAGTCTTCGGTTGTGCGGTGCTTAACTTCTATATCAATTGAATCTAGACCTGCAAAACGTTTAAATAATAATGCCTTGCCTTCCATTACTGGTTTTGAGGCCAGTGGGCCTAAATTACCTAAGCCTAAAATTGCGGTGCCGTTAGTAATAACCGCAACCATATTTCCTTTACCAGTATACTTATAGGCATTTGCTGGATCAGCGGCAATTTCACGAACAGGTTCTGCAACACCTGGGCTATATGCGAGCGCGAGGTCTTTAACCGTCTCAGCGGGCTTGGTCAGCTCAATACTGATTTTACCTGGAACGGGATGGGCATGGTAATGTAGTGCTTGTTCACGAAAATCTGACATAACGCGATTATATCCTGCAATTTAAGTTAAAGTGAGAGGTAGTTTTATTCTACGATACCTTTATTATTTTTAAATTCCAAGCAATATCAGGTCTATCCTGTTATATGCTAGAACTCTTAATTTTAAGTGATTTATCAGCAACTTCCCTAGATTATCCTGACATTTTTAAAATATAAATTCGTCATAAAAATGAAAATTACAGGTCGTTTTTACCCTTATTCAATATTTATGAAATACTCTTTTCAGTCTTAAATTAAAATAGTGAAATACCGAACTTTGTTTAACTTTAAATACAAATAACTTCACGTTAACTACATTTAAGTACCATATTTAAAGTGTAACAAATAAAAATATAGATAATATTGGCAATTTTGTCTGCAAATGTTTATGCATATTCGGAATAAGAACAGGAAATAGTTATGCAAAAATAATAAATACAAAACTGTTATAAAATGGAGGGATAAGTGAATTTTAGGCACAAAAAAAGCACCCTAAGGTGCTTTTTTTACATAGAAACAAAAAATTATTTTTTGCTGCTAAGTGCACCGAAGCGCTTGTTGAAGCGATCAACACGGCCGCCAGTGTCTAAAATCTTTTGCTTACCAGTGTAAAACGGGTGACACGCAGAACATACGTCTAAGTGAATGTCTTTACACAAAGTAGAACGAGTTTCGAATTTGTTTCCGCATGAACAAGTTGCAGAAATTACTTCGTACTTAGGGTGAATACCTTCTTTCATAGGAACCTCTAGTTAAGGCCGCATCGCTCTCCAAACCCGAAGTCTGGCACCATACGTCGTTAAAACAAATTTATTGGTCGCGAATTTTATCCAACAACCCGCACGCACACAAGCTTTAATTATTCTTTTTACTAAAAAGTCTGCAAACACCTATTGATTACTGATTTGTCGGTAGGCTTTTAATACTATTTTTAGTACATTAGGCTATTAGGTTTCTTAGTTGAGTTGTTATGTGTTTTGTTGAAGTTGCAATAAAAGTCCCCTTACCTCGCACCTTTGATTATAAAGTGGATGAGCAATTAACACCGCTGACTAAATTGCAGCCTGGCATGCGCGTACTCGTCCCTTTTGGCAATCAACGAAAAGTAGCGGTTATCCTTAGTTTAAAAACCGATACAGAAGTTCCTGAAGGCAAAATCAAATCTATTATTGAAGTAATTGATAATTCGCCGGTGTTATCTGCGCAACATTTGGAGCTGCTGAAGTTTACTGCGCGTTATTATTGTTATCCACTAGGTGAAACTATTCATATTGCACTCCCCAATGCGCTGCGCCAAGGTGAATGCCCTGATAAAACCAGTATAAATATGCTGACGTTAACTGATAAAGGGGCGCTTTTACCATCTTTAAAAGCTAAAACACAGCTTAACTTGCTTAAGCAATTATCTGCATCGGGTAAATCATCATTAACGGAACTAAAAGCCCTCGGGTTTAATAAAAAGACTATTGATAGCCTATTAGCAAAAGAACTGATAGTGCAAACCATTGAACATGACAATCAATGGCAACATGCCTCTCCTACTGTGGGCACTAAGCCTCGCTTAAATAAAGAACAAGCAATTGCTTGCACTACTATAAATCAAAGTGCTGGTTTTAATAGTTTTTTACTTGAAGGTGTCACTGGTAGCGGTAAAACAGAAGTTTACCTACAGTGTCTTGAAGAGGTGTTAAAGCGTGGAGAGCAAGCGTTAGTACTTGTTCCTGAGATAGGTTTAACACCACAAACAGTGAATCGTTTTAGACGTCGCTTCCCTGACACGCCAATTATGCTATGGCATTCAGCGCTCACCGATAACGAGCGTCTGCAAACATGGCGGTTTTGTGAAAAAGGCAGTTGTGCTATCGTTATAGGTACTCGTTCGAGTATTTTTCTACCCTTTTTAAAACTCGGGATGATTGTGGTTGATGAGGAGCATGATGCTTCATTTAAACAACAAGATACTCTACGCTATCATGCACGCGATTTAGCAGCGTATCGTGCGTATCAGCATAACATTCCGCTTATTTTAGGCAGTGCGACTCCCGCATTAGAAACACTTCACAAAGCAATTAATAACAAATACCAGTTACTCACATTAAGTGAGCGAGCACAAACTGCCACCGATAATCAATTTAAACTTCTCGACATGAAAGGTCAGCCTGATCAAGCTGGTATTGCCCATGCGAGCCTAGCGATAATGCGCCAGCACCTGAATAAAGGTAAGCAGGTAATGGTATTTTTAAACCGCCGAGGTTTTTCGCCTACTTTAATATGTCACGAGTGTGGTTGGTTAAGTGAATGTAATCGCTGCAGTACAAGTGCGACCTTTCATAAGGCCATCGGACAGATGATTTGCCACCATTGTGGTGACCAATATCAAGTACCGCATCAATGCCCTGACTGTGGAAGCACGCAGATATTTCCTAACGGCAAAGGCACCGAACAAATAGAAGAATTTTTGAGTACTGAATTTAAAGACATTCCAATTAGCCGAATAGACCGCGACTCTACGAGGCGCAAAGGCAGCCTTGAAAAAGCATTGGATGAAATAAACCAAGGCGGCGCACGCATTTTAGTCGGTACGCAAATGCTAGCTAAAGGTCATCACTTTGCGGATGTAAGCTTAGTACTTATTTTAGATGTAGATAGTGGTTTATATTCGTGTGACTTTAGGGCAACAGAACACCTTGCTCAATTAGTGACACAGGTTGCAGGTAGAGCAGGACGTTCTGGTGAACCCGGTGAAGTATTATTACAAACGCACTTCCCTGAGCACCCATTATTACAAGATTTAGTTAATAACGGCTATCAAGATTTTGCCCGCTTTGCGCTCACTGAGCGAAGTGACGCGCAACTGCCGCCTATCACCAGTATGGTGATAGTTCGTGCACAAGGACATAACATTAAGCAAGTCGTCGACTTTCTAACGGATTTGGTTCCTGTCAATGGGGTATCTGGTATACAATTGCTTGGACCAATCCCAGCACCTTTAGAAAAAATTGCAGGGATGTATCGTTTTCAATTACATATTCAAGCGCAAGATCGACGCATTTTACACCCGTATCTTGCACAAATGGTTGATTATCTCAGCACCAGCAAACTTGCTCAAAAAGTTCGCTGGAGTTTAGATGTCGACCCTACAGACATGATTTAGGTAAGGCCACACATAACACCATGGCACAGCACGATTATATTAATAAAAAACCAAAGAATAAAAAAAACACCAAACAAGAACCGGCTAAAAAACCTTTTCCGCTGTTATTAACTTTCATTGCACTAGTACTTGTGGGTGGTTTCGCATATGGACTCTGGTTTGTTAAAAATAATGCCGATCCTGATCTTGTTGAAAAACAGGCAAACCCAACAGCCGAAAAACAAGTAGAAATAGCTAAACCGCGGCCACCTAAATTTATTAAAGAAATTAAAGAGCATGAAATTCAAGTTGAAGTGAAAGAGCTTGAACAAAAAGGCCCTTATGTTATGCAGTGTGGTTCATTTAAAACGCATCAACAAGCTGAAACCTTAAAGGCTAAAATAGCCTTTGCAGGGCTAATTTCAGAGATCAAAAAAACTACAGGTACTAATGGTATTTGGTATAAGGTGCGTTTAGGGCCTTATGAAACCAAGCGCCAAGCAGAAAGTGATAAGAACAAACTAAAACGAATTAATATCGTTGGCTGCGGAATTTGGGGCTGGACTTGAATTTAAACCATTCACCCATATAACCTCTTCATAATCGTTTTTTACGCGCTGCCCCCTTGCAGCGCGATGATGAGGAATAACATGACTACAATCGTAAGTGTACGCCGTGATGACAAAGTTGTTATTGGTGGTGACGGCCAAGTCTCTCTTGGTAATACTGTAATGAAGGGCAATGCCCGAAAAGTTCGACGTCTTTATAATGGCAAAGTAATCGCTGGTTTCGCTGGCGGTACTGCTGATGCCTTCACCCTTTTCGAACGTTTTGAAAGCAAATTAGAAATGCACCAAGGCAATCTAACTAAAGCGGCTGTAGAAATGGCTAAAGATTGGCGTAGCGATCGTGCCTTACGCAAACTTGAAGCCCTGCTAGCTGTCGCTGATGAAACTGCCTCATTGATCATCACTGGTAATGGTGACGTCGTACAACCTGAAAACGACCTGATCGCAATTGGCAGCGGCGGAAACTTTGCACAATCTGCTGCAACCGCCTTATTAGAAAATACCGACTTAAGTGCCCATGAAATTGTAGAGAAAAGTCTTACAATTGCTGGCAACATCTGTGTATTTACGAATAACTTCCAAACTATCGAAGAATTGTAATAGGAACCCGCTATGTCTGATATGACCCCAAGAGAAATTGTTCATGAGCTAGACCAACATATTATTGGTCAAGCAAAAGCAAAAAAAGCGGTTGCTATTGCCCTTCGTAATCGCTGGCGCCGTATGCAGTTAAACGAAGATTTACGTGCAGAAGTAACGCCAAAGAATATTTTAATGATTGGCCCTACTGGTGTAGGTAAAACGGAAATTGCGCGTCGATTAGCAAAACTGGCTAATGCCCCCTTTATTAAAGTGGAAGCCACTAAATTCACAGAAGTAGGTTATGTAGGTAAAGAAGTTGAAACTATCATCCGTGATTTAGTCGACGTTTCAATCAAAATGACCCGTGAACAACAAACCAAAAAGTTTAAACACCGTGCAGAAGAAGCCGCTGAAGAGCGTATTTTAGATGTATTACTACCTCCAGTGAAAGATCAGTATGGGGAAGTTCAGCGCGATGAAAGCTCATCGACACGTCAATCGTTTCGTAAAAAATTACGCGAAGGCCAGCTAGATGACAAAGAAATCGATATTGATTTAGCCCAAGCTCAACCGAATGTTGAAATTATGGCTCCTCCTGGTATGGAAGAAATGACCAACCAGCTACAGGGTATGTTTCAAAATATGGGTGGTGATAAACGCACTAAACGTAAGCTTAAAATTAAAGAAGCGTTTAAATTACTTACCGAAGAAGAAGCCGGTAAATTAGTCAACCCTGAAGAATTGAAAGAGCAAGCAATTTTTGCGGTAGAGCAAAATGGCATTGTGTTTATTGATGAAATAGACAAAATCTGTAAGCGTGGTGAAGCTTCAGGCCCAGATGTAAGCCGTGAAGGTGTACAACGTGATTTATTACCGCTTATTGAAGGCTCTACGGTTAATACTAAGCATGGCATGGTTAAAACTGACCATATGCTATTTATTGCCTCAGGTGCATTCCAGATGTCTAAACCATCAGACATGATCCCGGAGTTACAAGGCCGTTTACCTATTCGTGTTGAACTTGAAGCACTCACAGCCGATGACTTTAAGCGCATTTTAACTGAGCCACACGCATCACTTACGGAGCAACAACGCGAGCTACTCAAAACAGAGCAAGTCGCTGTTGAATTTAGCGACGATGCAATTGAGCGAATTGCTAAAGCCGCTTGGCAGGTTAATGAGAAAACCGAAAACATCGGTGCTCGCCGTCTGCATACTGTTATGGAAAGATTAATGGAAGAAATTTCATATGATGCTTCTGAAAAAGCGGGTTCAAGTTTAGTTATTGACGCTGCCTATGTTGAAAAGCACCTAGGTGCGCTGGTTGAAGATGAAGACTTAAGCCGCTTTATTCTTTAACAGCCGTTTAATGTATACTAAAAGCCTCCAGCATGGAGGCTTTTTTGTAAGTGAGATGACGATGAAACAAGTAACTAAAGTGCACTATCATAGTGTAAGTAAAAATTTAGATGTGTTTTTTGATGATCATTCAGACGCAACCTTCAGTACTGAATTTTTACGGGTTCACTCTCCCTCAGCCGAGGTGCAAGGCCATGGCTCTGAGCCTATGAAGTTAGTACTTAATAAACAAACAGTGGGCATTAAAACCATTACACCCGTAGGGCATTACGCGTTGCGTTTAGAGTTTGACGACGGGCACAACAGCGGGTTGTTTAGCTGGCAATATTTGGCTAAGTTACAAGCCGAACATACTAAGTTGTGGGACACTTATTTAGAACGTGTTAAACAACATGAAAATAACAAAGATAGCGTACCAATAAAATTTGTACCTTAGCGTCAGTTATGATGCTTCTGCTTCGTTAATAACAAACAAGCGGCAATTAAGCCGCTTGTTTCTATGGATAATTAAACTTTATATTTTGAGATTGCTTGATGAAGCACCCTTGACTGCTCAGACACCTCTTCACTAGTTTGTGCATTAGTTTGTGAGTGAGCGGCAGCTCCTTCAGCAATATCTCGAATACGGACTACGTTTTTATTAACCTCTGATGCTACCTGACTCTGTTCATCAATAGCAGTAGCAATATGCGTACTCATTTCCATAATCGTTTGCACATCAACAGTGATAGCTCCTAGCAATTCACCCGCTTTTGTTGCTTGTGTTGCACTCTCACCACCTTGAGTACGACACTGATGCATGATACTCACTACCTCTTGGGTACGCTGTTGTAAGGTGTTAATAATACCCTCAATTTCGCTAGTTGACTCTTGCGTGCGTTGTGCAAGTGAGCGCACCTCATCTGCAACAACCGCAAAACCACGACCTTGTTCACCCGCTCTCGCGGCTTCAATGGCCGCATTTAAGGCAAGTAAATTAGTTTGTTCTGCAATGGCACGAATTACATCAAGTACAGAGCCAATGGTTTCACCATCTTTTTCTAGCTGTGACACCACGCTGGAGGCTTTACCAAGCGAATCAGACAAAGCATTAATATGTTTAATGGTTGATTCTACTTCAACCTGACCTTGTTGCGCACTTAAATTGGTTGATTCAGCTTTTTTAGCAGCAGCTTCTGTATTATGTGAAATATCTTGAATGGTAGCTTGCATTTCTGTGGCTGCAGTTGCCACCATATCCGCCTCATGCAATTGCTCTTGCATGCCTGAGCTAGTCGCTGAGGTTGTTTCAGATAGGTTGCCCGTTGCTATATTAAGCGTTGTCAGTGCAGTATTTACTTCATAGATAAGATCTTTAAAGTCGCTAATTAAACTATTAAAGTCTATGGTCATTCTGGTTACTTCATCTTCCCCTTTATGCTCTATAAACAAGCTTAAATCATTGTTTTTTCTTATCTTGTCAATAGTTTGATAAACCCTCTCAATAGGCTGAATAATTGAGCGACTCGTTAAGTACACAAGAACCATCACAATCACACTGGCAATTATAAATATGGCTATTGCTAATAATTGCGCCTGCTGGGCCGTCTCAGCAACTTGTTTTTTAGTGGCCGTAGTAATGGCAGTAACCACATCATCACTTTTCTTAACACTAACTCTCATTTTCCCAAGTGCACCCGAATCTAAATCAATCCCTAAAGCGATTTGTGCTTCAACTAGTGCGGTAAATTTGCCTTGGTAATTGGTCATTAATGAAGTTAATTGATTGCGTATATTACTAGGTATTTCTGAGGTATTTACTTGTTGTTTTAACTCATCACCTAATTTATTAAATCGGTCTAAATATTTGGTATCTAAACGCAACATAAAATCTTTTTCAGCGCGGCGTAGCTGCAACATGGTGGTCAGTAATTTATAATCATTTTGCTGATTCAATAATGTTTCAATGTTGTGTACTGACTCACGCAGTTCGCCATAAAGCGCATCTTTAGGATGTAAACCTATCTTCCGTTGCAAATTAACAACAATTTGAAAGTCATCATAATACTGCTTTGCAAGCACCTCAAATTGGTTAACCTGATCAATGGCAATATCTAAATCTTTTGATAAAACAGATAGTTTCCCTAGTTTGAGCTGCTGCTGTTTATATTCATTAGTGAATAAATCTAAGCTTTTTTCATCTTTATAAAATAAAAAGTCTTTTTCATATTTACGCATCGAAAGCTCATGCATACCAAGCTCTTCGGCGTATTGAATTGTTTCATTTAATTTAAGCATCACACGTGCTTCATAAATTATGATGCATAGCATGACTATCATTGCTAAACCTACAACTAAGGCGTTTAGTTGCAAACGGCGTTTTATCGTCAGATTTTGTAGAAAATTCATTGTAAATACCTATATTAAATTTGCCAGCGCAGTATAAAGTGATGCTTTCTTTCATTTAACTCATTAAGTTTGAACAAATAAAAAGGGTCGCCGGTAAAGTCTAACCATTAACAAACTCCTTTTAAACAAATGGACAATATAAAACCATTGGCCTAACCACAGTATTACTCAATTTTACAACTCTTGCCACTGAAGGTGAAAATGTTCAGCCGCATCATGGATGCAATACACCTGTTTATAATCTTGTTGTGGGGAAATGACAAGTTTATGAAAGAATTATTATTCTTATAGTTGATTTAGTTCTAATTATGGCTAAATTTACTGCGATTAAGTCGTTGTTATTGCATATAAGGAGGGTATACTGAGTCACTAACTTATGTATCTTTTGAGGATAAAATAATGGATTACAGCACTTCTGATTTATGCGACCACTTTGCTGATGTGGTTGACGTGCTTGAACCTATGTTCATCAACTTTGGTGGTCGACACAGTTTTGGTGGCCGCATTAAAACGGTAAAATGTTTTGAAAACAATGAACTGATCCGCCAATTACTTTCTCAAGATGGTACTGATCAGATTTTACTTATTGATGGTGGCGGCTCAACTCGCAGAGCATTAATCGACATTGAGCTGGCTGAGCTGGCACTAGAAAACAATTGGCAAGGCATTATCGTATATGGTGCATTACGTCACGTTGATGAGCTTGAAGAACTTGATTTAGGTATTCAAGCTATTGCGTCAATTCCTGTTGCAGCAGACAGTGAAGGCGCGGGCGAAAGCGGTATAGGGGTTAATTTCGCTGGCGTATCATTTTTTGATGATGACTTTGTATATGCTGACAGTACCGGTATTGTGCTTTCAGCTGAAGAATTAGAGCTAGAAATAATAGAACTGTAGCGTGACCGTTCACCTTAAACTATACGACGAAAGCACGGTAAAGGAAATTTGCTCTGACCGTGCTGGAGAGCTAAAAGCATGGCAGTCGATGGCATTACTTGATGCCCGCGACAATATTCAACAAGCACTTGCTGATGCCGTACAATTTGGTATGCGCTTTGTTTTACTCGGGATTTGTGAAGACATTGGCCCGAGAGCCAATCTAGGAAATGGTGGCGCACAGCATGCTTGGCCTGCGTTTTTACAACGCTTTTTAAACCAACCTCACAATAATGTCATCGCTATGCAAAAAGTGTTACTGCTTGGCGAAGTCAACCTCGATGATTTAATGCAACAAGCCCAACCGCTTGATAATCATAATCCAAACGACTTAGCTCAATTGCGTAAGCTGTGCGCTGAAGTCGATGAGCGAGTTGAAGCAATTTTAGACATGGTCTTTAAAGCGGGCCTTGAACCTATTATTATTGGCGGCGGACACAATAACTGTTTGGGTATTATTCGCTCGCTTGCCAAACATAGCCATAGCGCAATTAACGCGATTAATCTAGATCCTCATGCCGACTTTCGTGAGTGTGAAGGTAGGCACAGTGGTAATGGGTTTCGCTACGCTTACCAAGAGCAGCTGCTCAAGAATTACCATGTTATTGGCTTACATGAGCTAAAAAACAATCAGCCTATTTTTGATGCTATGCAGAGCGCTAACTTTAGCTATACAAGCTACCAAACAATAAACGTGAAGCGCGAAATAAACTTAACTGAAGCAACTGCCCATGCACTCAAAGAGTTTGATAACGCACCGCTAGGGGTAGAGGTTGATTTAGATAGCTTAACCTATATGCCTGCAAGTGCCTTTAATTATTGTGGTTTTGATGTCAGCGATGGTGAGCATTATGTTTACTTAGCTGCAAGCGATCCCCGCAGTGCTTATTTACACTTATGCGAAGCAGCACCTTCACAACACCCCCATTCTATAACTGCAGGTAAATTACAGTGTGGCCAAGTGATCAGTGCTTTAGTTAATACCTATTTACAGACAAAACTAAGCCTTTAAAACACACTTAAAGTTCTTGTGCTTCTAACCATTGCTTAAACCAACTCATTAATCCTAAACTGCTCAATGGGTGTCCAAAATAGTATCCCTGTGAAGCGTAGGCTTTTAGACTTTTTACAAACTTTAGTTGATCGAGTGTTTCAACACCTTCAAAAATAACTTTCGTCTGTTGCTGGTTATGCATTTCAACCATACCACCTACTAAACTACGTATGTTATTTTGATTACTAAAGTCAGCAGTTAATGCAGGCGATATTTTAATGTATGCCACCGCTAAACTAGGTAACTTAGAAAGTAATACAGGATTATCACCTAAACCATCAACGCACACTTTTAAACCTAAGCTGTTAAGTCTTGCTATCATGGCTCTACCTTTATCATCTAGGCTAGTAAAAATGTGTAGCGGACATTCTAAAATTAAATCACCAGGCCTAAGTTGGTGCTCACCGATAACCCCATAAACAAAATCAACAAACTCTTCGTTGAGCATTTCTGGGCCAAATAAGTTAACACTTAAAGGCACCCTCATTCCTTCCATACGCAGTGCCATGGCAAGCTCTCCAGCTCGTTCAATAACAAAGGTCGCAAGTGAGTAACCAAGCCCTGCAATTCTAATATCGTTGATAAACTGGCTCGCCGATAAAGTCCCTTGGGTTGGATGCTGCCAGCGTAATAGCAATTCTAAAAATTCAATTTGGCCATCTTCATTTCGAATAACCGGTTGAAAAAACAATTCGAACTCATCAGCAAAGCTGATATTCGCCAGCTCAGTTAATCGCGCTTGCTGCTCTAAATGATCAGTCGTCATTTGCTGATGATAAGCCACAATTTGTTTAGCTGGCCGACTATCAAGCGCCAAGTAAGCATGACTAATTAGCTCATCAAAGCTGCTGCTTTGTTTATTACAATGTACATAACTGGCTCTTACTTTTACTTCAATCGTACAATTAGCTACATTGAACGGCTTTAAGGTAGCGCCAATAATTTGCTTTATAAGCTGTTGATGTAAATGATTATGATTTTGTAAATCACAAATAAATGCAAAGTTTAACCCACCCAAGTGCGCTAATTTAGCATGCTCAGCAAGAAAAAAAACTTCATCGCTATCTAATAAATCTTTTATTCGATTGGCCGACTGAGATAATAATAAGTCGCCAAAATCTCGGCCAATATGTTGATTAACTTGAGCAAAACCTTCTAGCCTCAGTACGATGATTGCTGCTGTAAATGAATCCTTATCATTGAGTTCATTATATTTTTGACGTAACTGTTGTTTATCAGGGAAGCTAGTTAAAGGTGAGTTTTCAACATACACCTCAGGGTCGGTTTGCGGCTTTAAGGGTGGAGCAATCTGTGGTGCATTATCCATTAAAAAACCACTGCTACTGAGCAGTAAAATTGGAATAAGTAACCACGCTAAATGTAGCGTAAAAAAGAGGTAACCAATAAATAATAAAGCAAGTAACCCTGTTGCACAGGCACTAACAAGTAATGGGAGTTTTTGCTTTAGTAAATTCGCTTGATATAAATGAAAACCAAACCCCAGAGCCAATAACACAACAAACCAAGGAATGGCAGTACTAACCATAGCTAAACCAATCAGCCCGGTGCATAAAAGGATGAGTCTTATTACGTTACTTTTAACGGTTAACAATACAGCAACCATTGCCATTAAAAGCGCACCACTTAAAAATATAGCTAAATTACTGTAGCTCAATAACGTTCCATCCATAGCTGAGGTACTCACTGACATTAAATAAAACATGGGTTTAAGAGTTAAGTCTTATAATTAGCTAAGTTTACCCAATATCCATAAATTTAACAGTTTATTTACTCCAAACTGATAACTTAATTGTGCTGGATGCTCAATTTGCCAATGTGCTATATCAGCGCGAGCACCTACTTTTAATACGCCTCTATCAGTAAAACCAAGAGCCTGAGCTCCGTGTGCCGTGACTCCCATTAATGCCTGTTCTGGAGTAAAATTAAATAATGTACAAGCCATATTCATCATTAATTGCAAAGAACATAACGGTGATGTGCCTGGGTTAAAGTCACTGGCAATTGCGATGGGAACCTTGTATTTATTTAACAGTTCAATTGGAGGATATTTCGTTTCTTTTAAAAAATAAAAAGCACCGGGCAATAATACCGCCACAGTACCTGCATTTGCCATAGCTTTAACACCGGCTTCATCAAGATATTCCAAATGATCGGCCGACAAACCATTGTATTGCGCCACCAGCGCAGCACCTTGTTGATTAGATAACTGCTCAACATGGCACTTAATTGCTAACCCCAGTTTTTTAGCCGCATCAAATACTCGCTGCGTTTGCGCATAACTAAAGCCAATATCCTCACAAAATACGTCAACCGCATCGACTAAATCATGTTCAACAAGGGTGTTGAGCATTTCATTACACACTAAATTTATATAATCATCACTACGATTTTTAAACTCTAAAGGTAATGCATGCGCGCCTAAAAAGGTATTAATGACTTCAATAGGGTGATGTTGATTTAACAGCCTAGCAACTTCTAATATTTTTTTCTCATTTTCTATATCAAGCCCATAACCTGACTTAATTTCTACCGTAGTTACGCCTTCAGCTAGTAGTGCATTTAAACGATCTTTTGCTGCTACAAATAATTGTTCGTGGTCAGCCTCTCGGGTTGCTTTAACGGTACTTGCAATTCCGCCCCCTTGCGCGGCAATTTGCTGATAGCTTACCCCTTGTAAACGCTGCTCAAACTCCTTTGCACGAGAACCGGCAAACACCAAGTGAGTATGGCAATCAATTAAGCCCGGGGTTAACCACTGCCCTTTGATACTTACTACCGGAGTGGCTAATATATCAAAATCAGGTAACTCAGTTTGCTCACCCAACCATGCTATTTTGCCATTTTTAATTGCTAAAGCCGCATTTTCTATCGCTCCATAAGGTGCATCAATGTTGTTATCCATGGTGGCAATATTGGCATCGGTGAGTAATAAATCGATATCATTTAACTGTTCTGTGGATTCTGTGGCTTGCATAAGTCTCTCCGCGATAGTGTTCAACAAGTTTAACAACACATCTTGTATATACAAGGTGGTTGTGCCATCTTACTAGGTATTGTTTATTTTTAATATACTAAAAATATTTATGCCAACACCTAAGTTTACGCAAATAAAACAGTTTATTGTGGACAAAATACGCAGTGGGCTTTGGCTTGAAAACCAACGTGTCCCCTCAGAAAACGAACTAGCCAAACAGTTTACAGTAAGCAGAATGACCGCACGTCGGGCACTTAGTGAACTCACTGATGCAGGTATTTTAACCCGTAGCCAAGGCCTAGGTACGTTTGTAGCAAGCTTCAAGTCACAGTCATCATTACTTGAAATAAAAAACATCGCCAATGAAGTAAAAGAGCGAAACGGAAACTACAGCTGTACAGTGCAAATATTAGAATCGATTAATGCCGTCGCGCCAATTGCAATTGCTTTAGGTGTAGAGGTAGATAGCGTGGTGTATCGCAGTGTCATTATTCATAATGAAAACGACAGTCCCTTGCAAGTAGAGGAGCGCTTTGTAAATCCACCCCTTGCAAAAGATTATTTACAACAAGATTTTACCGCCCTTACCCCGCACGAATACTTATCAACAGTTGCTCCTTTAACGCAAGCGAGGCATACGGTAGAGGCTATTACGCCAAACAGTGAAATGTGCCAATGGCTTAATTTATATAATGAAGAGCCCTGTTTACAAGTAATACGCCGTACTTGGTCGGTAAACGGAATTGTTAGTTTTGCACGACTTATATCGCCAGGCAGTAAGTACCGCTTGGGCGGACAATTAACATTTAAAAACAATAATAAAGCCCATAACGCTTAAATTTAACAGGAGTGAATAATGGATCATCGACTGGACACACAACGCACAATTCGCGCACAGCATGGTAATCAAATATCTACTAAAAGCTGGCAAACCGAAGCAGCTAAACGCATGCTAATGAATAATTTAGACCCTGATGTTGCCGAGCACCCTCAAGCTTTGGTGGTGTATGGCGGGATTGGCCGTGCTGCCCGTGACTGGCCAAGCTACGACAAAATAATTGAGACGCTTGAGCGCCTTGACGATGACGAAACCCTATTAGTGCAATCAGGTAAACCGGTGGGGGTATTTAAAACTCATAGCAACGCACCGCGGGTACTAATTGCAAATTCTAACCTTGTTCCGCATTGGGCTAACTGGGAACATTTTAACGAGTTAGATAAAAAAGGCTTGATGATGTACGGCCAAATGACCGCTGGCTCTTGGATTTATATTGGCTCTCAAGGCATAGTGCAAGGCACTTACGAAACCTTTGTAGCTATGGCAAAACAACACTTTTCAGGCGATGCCAAAGGTAAGTGGGTGTTAACAGGTGGCCTGGGAGGAATGGGCGGTGCACAACCATTAGCTGCAACTATGGCAGGCTTTAGTGCCTTAGTGGTGGAATGTGATGAAAGCCGTATCGATTTTCGAATAAAAACAGGGTACGTCGATGTAAAAGCCACAGACCTTGAGCATGCATTAGAATTAATAACCGATGCCTGCGTAAAAGGTGAAGCGCTTTCTGTGGGTTTACTTGGTAACGCGGCTGATGTCTTTAGTACCTTAGTAAAAAGTGGTATTACTCCCGATATAGTCACCGATCAAACCTCAGCCCATGATCCGCTTAACGGCTACCTGCCACAAGGTTGGAGTATGGAGCATGCTGCAAAAATGCGAATCGATAATCCACAAGCAGTGGTGAAAGCGGCCAAACAGTCAATGGCAGTTCAAGTAACAGCGATGTTGGCACTACAAGATGCAGGCGCAGCAACTACCGACTATGGCAACAATATTCGTCAAATGGCGCTCGAAGAAGGCGTAGCAAATGCATTTGATTTCCCTGGATTTGTACCTGCTTATATTCGTCCATTATTTTGTGAAGGCATTGGCCCATTTAGATGGGTAGCACTCTCAGGCGATCCCGAAGATATTTACAAAACAGACGCAAAAGTAAAAGAACTCATTCCTGATGATAAGCATTTGCATAACTGGCTTGATATGGCGCGTGAGCGAATTCAATTTCAAGGCTTGCCTGCACGTATTTGTTGGGTTGGCTTAAAAGACCGAGCGCGTCTAGCGATTGCCTTTAATGAAATGGTTAAAAACGGTGAGCTTAAAGCACCGGTAGTTATTGGCCGCGATCATCTTGACTCAGGCTCAGTAGCTAGTCCTAATCGTGAAACAGAGAGCATGCAAGATGGCTCCGATGCAGTCTCTGATTGGCCTTTATTAAATGCCCTGCTCAATACCGCAGGCGGTGCTACTTGGGTATCGCTTCATCATGGTGGCGGTGTAGGTATGGGCTTTAGCCAGCATTCAGGTGTAGTTATTGTTGCCGATGGTACCGATGAAGCAAAGCAACGCCTTGCAAGAGTGCTTTGGAATGATCCTGCTACCGGTGTAATGCGCCATGCCGATGCAGGTTATGACATTGCAAAAAATTGTGCACAACAACAAAACCTAGACCTACCTATGCTTAACAAGGATAAGTCATGATTTCATACACTCTCACACCGGGTCAGCTTGAATTAAATACCTTAAGAAAAATTAATCAATCGGCCGTAGATTTAACTTTGGCAACTGAGTCCGCCACACAAATAGCAGCCAGCGCGCAAACCGTTCAAGACGTAATAAACGAGCAGCGTACTGTATATGGTATTAATACCGGCTTTGGTTTATTAGCCAATACTAAAATAGCGAATGATGAGCTAGAACTATTACAACGCAGTATTGTGCTTTCACACGCTGCGGGCATTGGCGAATTAATGGATGACAGCACCGTCAGATTAATGATCACCCTAAAAGTAAATTCTTTATCACGGGGTTATTCTGGTATTCGTTTAGCAGTCATTGAGTTTTTTATACAGCTACTCAAAAATGAAGTGTACCCATGCGTGCCTAAAAAGGGCTCAGTGGGCGCTTCGGGCGATTTAGCCCCCCTTGCTCATATGTGCCTGCCTTTATTGGGTGAAGGGAAAATGCGCTACCAAGGAGAGCTAATAAGCGCAGAACAGGGGTTAAAAATTGCAGGGCTTGAGCCACTGACATTAGCCGCCAAAGAAGGCTTAGCCTTATTAAATGGCACGCAAGCCTCTACTGCATTTGCACTGCAGGGCTTATTTAGAGCCGAAGACTTGTACGCACAAAGCTGTGTAATTGGCTCTATCAGTATTGAGGCCGCCATGGGCAGTCGCGCACCATTTGATGCACGTATTCATGAGGTTCGTGGTCAACAAGGGCAAATTGATACCGCGCACGTATTTAGAGAGCTATTAAGCACCCACTCACAAATTAGTGACTCACATATTAATTGTGAAAAAGTACAAGACCCTTATTGCCTGCGCTGCCAACCGCAAGTACTTGGTGCGTGTTTAACCCAAATACGCCAAGCCGCCGAGGTATTAATATGTGAATCAAACGGGGTAACCGACAACCCACTCGTTTTTGCCGATGTAGGGGATATTATTTCAGGCGGAAACTTTCATGCTGAGCCCGTTGCTATGGCCGCTGATAATCTTGCGATTGCCATTGCCGAAATTGGCGCCTTAGCTGAGCGACGTATTGCCTTACTTATTGACTCTAATTTATCAAAATTGCCGCCATTTTTAGTTGAAAACGGTGGGGTAAATTCAGGGTTTATGATTGCTCAAGTAACCGCAGCTGCGCTCGCCTCTGAGAACAAGTCACTAGCACACCCAGCTTCGGTAGATAGCTTACCAACCTCAGCTAATCAAGAAGACCATGTCTCTATGGCAACTTTTGCTGCTAGGCGCTTAGTTGATATGGCTAATAATACGCAAGGTGTATTAGCTGTTGAGTGGCTGAGTGCTTCTCAAGGGCTAGAGTTTAGAAAGCCGCTACATGCGTGTGAGCAGGTAGAAAATGCGAAAGCACTGCTACGCCAACATGTTAGCTATTACGATAAAGACCGCTACTTTGCCCCCGATATTGAAGCGGCTAACAGACTACTAAGTGAAGGTAAGTTGTGCGACTTTATAAAAAATTCGCCCTTACCTTCTTGTTAAATACCATACTGATAACTAAAACCCAGCGCCTCTATCGCTGAGCCAATAACTTTGCGCTCAGCGACTTCATCACTACTAAAACTTGGCATTTGTGTGCCATACAGCTCACACTTTTGTGCATAATAATCTGCTTTGCTCGGGTGCGCAGGGTTAACTACATTATAAATGCTTTGCCCTTGTGACCAATTGTTAAGTACCGCGTAAATGGCATTGATCACATCTTGTTGATGCACCATGTTCACCACTTGCTGACTAGAGGTGTTGAGTTCCTTACCCGCCACAAACCGACCCGGCTCTCTGTTTGGCCCCAACAACCCAGCTAAGCGCAGTACTTTACCTTGCTGTTCAAGAACTTGCTCTTCAGCATCATAGAGCTTTATTTGTCGTTCGTTAGTGCTAGATATATCGCTACTTTCACTATAAACTCCAGGCTCTTGATCATACACTCCAGTCGATGAGCACAATAAAAAACCTTTGCAATTAAGCTCAGTTGCCAGCTTTAACCCCTGTTCCAGCACTTGCGAATAATTGCTTTCGCTGTCACGACTGCGCGGCGGTATAGCACATACCCAATACGCATTTTGTAAATCTACTTGATGCTGCAGCTCGCCGTTTTGTAAAACAAACTGACGCTCAAAATCAAATTGATGAGTGTCACTACGATGAGTTCCTTGCACTTGCCAACCTTGTTTTTGTGCATCAATACATAAGGCTTGGCCAAGCCAGCCAGCGCCAAGGACTACTAAGTTATCTTTGTTGGTTTGCACTTTATTTTCCCTTTTATTAAAACTCAATCAACGCGTTTTATAGCAACAAAAAATATGATGAACTCTATACTACTAAAAATAATATTAGCAAACGCTGATTGCATAAGATATTAACACACGCTTCATTTGCGATTAGTAGCTTATTTAATGATACCGCTACCATGTATATGCACCTGCCGATAAACCGTATGGCTTAAGTGACTTACGAAGAGTAATAAATAAAAAGATTGTGCAATTTAAGAGTTAAAAAGCGATGACCGCAAGCAAAGCATTTAAGGGTAAAATTTAGGCGTTTCACCCTTGTTTTTAATTTATTCAACACCATATCTTCAGAGTCTGTTTATCTGCAGTTTTAATCAAGTTTCGTTACATAACGCTATTTTTATGAGCGAGATCTCATTTTTCTGTTTTAAATGAAGATCTTTTTATAGAGGTAGTTTGATGTTTAGCAGAGTCTGGTATAGTAGCGCAGGTAATAAACAGTGCTTTTTAAGCAGCTTAATACAAAATTGCTAATTAATGTGTCCTAAAGGTTAATTTAAAGAATACATTAATTATCAATTGTAAAAAAATGGGTTAGCCGATGCACGGCTAGCAAAAAAACACATTGTAACGGTTTTATCATGATATCTAATTTATTTACCAAGATTTTTGGTAGTCGCAATGACCGCACTATTAAAAACCTAAGAAAGACGGTCGCACTGATCAATGCACTTGAAACGCAACTAGAAGCGCTTTCAGATGAAGATTTAAAAGCTAAAACAGCTGAGTTTAGAGAACGTTACGATAACGGACAAAGCTTAGGCGATATTCTACCAGAAGCATTTGCTGTGGTACGTGAAGCGTCAAAGCGTGTAAACGGTATGCGTCACTTCGACGTGCAATTATTAGGTGGTATGGTTTTACAACAAGGCCGTATTGCAGAAATGCGTACTGGTGAAGGTAAGACCCTAACAGCAACGCTCCCTGCTTATTTAAATGGCTTAACAGGTAAAGGCGTTCATGTCATTACCGTAAATGACTACTTGGCTAAGCGTGATGCTGAAACCAACCGTCCACTATTTGAGTTTTTAGGCTTAACCGTTGGTTGTAATGTTCCGGGCATGATGCCACAACAGAAAAAACAAGCTTATGCAGCTGACATCACTTACGGTACCAATAACGAGTTTGGTTTTGACTACCTACGTGACAACATGGCATTTAGCATTGATGAGCGCGTTCAACGCCCATTATTTTATGCCGTAGTGGATGAAGTGGATTCAATCCTAATTGATGAAGCGCGAACGCCGCTTATTATTTCAGGCCCAGCTGAAGACAGCTCAGAGCTTTACACTGAAATAAATACCATTGTTCCTTTACTTGAACTACAAGAAAAAGAAGATGAGGAAGGGATTGAAGGTGATGGCGATTTCACTATCGATGAAAAATCTAAGCAAGTTCACCTAACTGAGCGTGGGCAAATAAAAGTTGAAGAGCTACTTACAGAGCGCGGCTTAATTGAAGAAGGTGATTCACTGTACTCAGCAGCGAGCATCACGCTACTTAGTCACGTTTATGCAGCTCTTCGTGCACACAAGCTTTACCAAAAAGATGTTGACTACGTTATTAAAGAAAACGAAGTTATCATTATTGATGAGCACACAGGTCGCTCTATGGAAGGACGTCGTTGGTCAGAAGGTTTACACCAAGCCGTAGAAGCAAAAGAAGGTGTGAAAATTCAAAACGAGAACCAAACGTTAGCTTCTATTACGTTCCAAAATTACTTCCGCTTGTACGAAACGCTGGCAGGTATGACAGGCACAGCAGATACAGAAGCATTTGAGTTTCAGTCTATCTACGGTTTAGACACAGTTGTTATGCCAACCAATAAGCCAATGATCCGTGATGATCGCGCAGATTTGGTGTACCTAACGCAAGAAGAAAAGTACGAAGCCATTTTAGCAGACATTAAAGACTGTCAAGAACGTGGTCAGCCAGTACTTGTAGGTACTATCTCAATTGAAAGCTCTGAGTACTTGTCGCAGTTTTTACGTAAAGAAAAAATTAAGCACAACGTACTTAATGCTAAATTCCACGCACAAGAAGCAGACATTGTTTCTGATGCGGGCTTACCAGGCACAGTCACCATTGCCACCAACATGGCCGGTCGTGGTACCGATATTGTACTTGGTGGTAATTGGAATAGTGAAGTTGAAAAACTTGAAAACCCAACTGACGAACAAATTGCCGAAATTAAAGCCGCATGGAAGATTCGCCATGACGCAGTAATTGATGCCGGCGGTTTACACATTATTGGTACAGAGCGTCATGAATCACGTCGTATTGATAACCAATTACGTGGTCGTTCTGGCCGTCAAGGTGATGCCGGTTCAAGCCGTTTCTACCTATCGATGGACGATGCACTGATGCGTATTTTTGCTGGTGAGCGCATGACTAACATGATGCGTAAACTAGGTATGCAACGTGGCGAAGCGATTGAACACCCATGGGTTAACCGCGCAATAGAAAACGCTCAGCGTAAAGTAGAAGCACGTAACTTTGATGTGCGTAAACAGCTACTTGAGTACGATGATGTAGCAAACGACCAACGTCGTGTTGTTTACTCTCAACGTAACGAATTGCTTGAAGAAGGTGATATTTCAGAAACGATTACCGCTATCCGTGGTGATGTGCTCGCGGGTGTAATTGATCAATACATTGCCCCACAAAGCTTGGCTGAAATGTGGGATATCCCAGGGCTTGAAGAGCGCTTAAAGCAAGATTTCCTAATTGAGTTACCAATTACTCAGTGGTTAGCTGATGACAATAAACTGTACGAAGAAAAACTTCGTGAGCGTATTGAAGACGCGGTTGAACAAGCTTACAAGCAAAAAGAAGAAATGGTCGGCGATTCTGTACTTCGTCAGTTTGAAAAAGCCATTATGCTTCAAAGTCTTGACCAACATTGGAAAGACCACCTTGCTGCAATGGATCACTTACGCCAAGGTATTCACTTACGTGGTTACGCACAAAAGAATCCTAAGCAAGAATACAAACGTGAGTCGTTTGAGTTATTCTCTGAAATGCTAGAAAACTTAAAAGTCGATGTGGTCGGTATTTTAAGTAAAGTGCAAGTTCGCGCTGAAGAAGATGTTGAAAAAGTAGAAGAGCAACACCGTAAAAGTGAAAATGCCCCTCGCGAATATCAACATGAAGAAGCAGAACACGTAGGTGGTGAAGCACCGCAAAGCGCTCAGGTTATGGCACGTAGCGAACCAAAAGTTGGCCGTAACGATCCATGTCCATGTGGTTCAGGCCAAAAATACAAACAATGTTGTGGTAAATTAAAATAACACCACTTTGTTACGTTAGATAAAAAGCGACGCTTGCGTCGCTTTTTTTATGCTGTTTAAGGGAGAGGTAATGACTAAAGTAATCATCAATGTTGCTGTGGGTGTAATTAAAAAAAATAACAATTTGTTTATTTGTAAACGTGCAGATGAGCAACATCAAGGTGGGCTATGGGAGTTTCCTGGTGGCAAAGTTGAAGCTGGAGAAAGTGTGTTTCAAGCCCTAAAACGTGAACTGCTAGAAGAAGTAGGGCTGACTATTCATAGTTCAAGCGAACTTATCACTATAGAGCATGACTATGGCGATAAATGCGTACGACTTAATGTGCATGTGGTCAGTAACTTTAATGGTCAAGCTCATGGCGCAGAAGGACAACCAAGCGAATGGGTCAGCATAGACGAACTTGATAACTATGATTTTCCTGCTGCTAATGTTGAGATAATCAGCGCCATAAAAACGAAATATAGCTAGTTTCATCATCAGGCATATAAGTAACTAAAAAGCCAGTGAGCATGATGCTCACTGGCTTTTTATTTTGCGATTAATAGCTCTAAGCTAATTTCAGCTCAAATTACCAAATTTTTACGCGATCTTCAGGCTTGATATACATTTTATCGCCCTCTTTAACATCAAACGCTTGGTAAAATTCTGGCATGTTCGACAAAATACCAATTACGCGATAATGACTCGGTGAATGTGAATCCGTCATTAAACGATTACGTAATGCCTCATCACGGTATTTACGACGCCAAATTTGCGACCATCCCATAAAGAAGCGTTGGTCACCCGTATAACCTTCAATAATGGGCGCTTTCGAATCACCCAGCGATAGCTGATACGCTTTATAAGCAACGGTTAAGCCGCCCAAGTCACCAATGTTTTCACCCAATGTGAGTTCACCATTAACGCTGGCATCTTCAAACGGTTTATATTGATTATACTGTGCAACTAAGGCAGCACTTCGCTGTTCAAACTGCTTAAGGTCTGACTCGCTCCACCAATTACGTAAATTGCCATCACCGTCGTATTTTGCCCCTTGGTCATCAAAGCCATGGCCTAACTCATGGCCAATAACCGCACCAATAGCACCATAGTTAACTGCATCATCCGCTTCTAAATTAAAGAAAGGAGGCTGCAGAATCGCCGCAGGGAATACTATTTCATTATTCACTGGATTGTAGTAAGCATTCACTGTTTGTGGCGTCATATGCCACTCAGATCGATCAACTGGCTTACCTAATTTAGCAATCATATCTGCATAAGCCCATTCACTGTAGCGAATATAGTTACCTACCAGTTCATCAGGGTTAATCGCTAAATCTGAATAATCTTTCCATTTATCAGGGTAACCAATTTTAGGGGTAAACTTATTGAGCTTTTCTTGCGCCGCCACTTTTGTTTCAGGGCTCATCCATTCAAGATTTTCAATTGCCACGGAATAGCCTTTAATTACATTATCAACTAACTCTTCCATACGCGCTTTCGCTTCTGGCGGGAAGTTTTCTTTAACGTAGACTTTACCTAAAATTTCACCCAGTACACTGTTTGATGCATCAACGGCTTGCTTCCAAAGTGGTGCTTGCTCTTCAACACCACGCAACGTGGTGCTGTAAAAATTAAACTTCAAATCCACTAAATCTTTATTAAGTAGCTGCGCGTAATTACTAACAAAATGGAATTTTAAATAGTTTTGCCAAACAGCTAAGTCAGTATTGTTGAAAATCTCTGCAAATTTTTCAAAGTAACTTGGTTGGCGCACAATTAACTCTTGAGCATCAACGCCAACTGCTTCGAAATAGGCATTTAAATCAAACTCACCCATTAGCGAGTTAGCTTCAGCTACCGTCATTTTATTGTATGACTTAGTTGCATCACGGCTTTGCACTCGGCTCCACTGTGCATCAGCAAGTGACGTTTCAAGTGCTAATATCGCTTTGGCTGCATCAGCGGCATTATTAACGCCAGCTTTAGCTAAAATATCGGTGATATACGTTTGATAAGCCGCGCGAATTTTTGTGAATTTTTCATCATCTTTTAAATAGTAGTCGCGATCAGGTAAACCAAGTCCCGCTTGATAGGCATAAAGCGCATTTTCACTTGAGTTTTTAGCGTCATTATTAACATACCAGCCAAAAGGAAGATCGCCGCCTTTAACTTGTAGTTGTGCCATCAGTGTGACCAACGCGGCTTTATCTTTCACTGTATCAATGCTTTTAATAGCTGGCTCAAGTGGCAAAATACCTAACTCTTCACGAGCATTTTCAGCCATATAGCTAGAATAAAATGCACCAATCTTATATTCATCTGAACCTGGTTTTGCACTACTATTAGCACTGGCGTTTTCAAGCACTGTTTTCATTGCTTTTTGCGATTCATCATATAACTGTGAGAACGACCCATAGTTAGACTTGTCGCCTGGAATCTCAGTTTTTGCTAACCATTGACCATTAACATGGTAATAAAAATCATCCTGTGCACGAACACTTTTATCCATATTTTGTAAATCAACACCTAGCGCACCAGGAGCCGCCACCGGTGCAGTTACTGTGGTTGATTCTGCTTTCATTTGTTGTGGCTTTTCGCCGCAGCCAACCAAACCTAACGCCAGTGCAATACTGGCGGCAGTCATTGTTATTTTTTTCATAAGAATTCCGTATATTAATTAGAATAAATACGCATTTCATTAAGATTTGATAACTCAAAAAAAACAACAATAGGATGCAGTCTATTACCTGCTTAATGAAATACGCATCAGCTACAACCTAATTTAGGAAGCACTAGCTAAGCATAATAAACCTGATTTAAATAACAATAAAATCGAATATGTAACAAAGTATTTTGCGTTTGTTCAAAGCGTGAAAAAGAGCCTAGCATGAGGGCTAGCTAGGGCTTACTTTTGCCATGTAATGCTAAGCGCTGCAGCTTTTCTTTTAATGAAGGAGGGGCAGAATCGGCGATCGCATTCAAATAATCAGCCGTTTGCTCACTCATTTTAAGAGAGTTAGTCGCTTGGCTATCTGTCGCTTTAGGACGATTACTTAATCGTTGAGTTGCTTGTGGATTGGCGGTAATTTTTATTTGTCCAAGCTCTGCCATACCTGCGGCTCTAAAATGAGACTGCATATCCATTTTTAAATAATTAAGCCTAAGAGCAATAGGAGCTGAAACAGCTTCTATCATCAGTGTGCCGTCACGATAATTACTTACTCGACATTTATCGCCTAGCTTAGGCCCTAAAAAATCGCGTAACAGTTGTTGCTGTGTATCCAATGCTTGGCTTTTTCCCGCATAGGCTGCTAAACGGTTGTTTAGCCCGGCCATAATGTCGGTTAATGGTTTTGGCGCATATCTATCTTTAGCCATATCACACCTTAAAAACCTCAAAGGAAAGTTTGCTTAAATTAAGCTTAATTTAAGCAAACAAAGTGGGTGTATACCAATTCGCTGAATTAAGTATTATTGTGGATGGGTATTAAGCACCCGCAATTTGCATTTGCTCAATCAGCACTGAACCTGTTTGAATACCACCACGTCGCTCTATATCGCCACCAATAGCTGAAATACCTTTAAACATATCTCTTAAGTTACCAGCAATAGTTATTTCACTTACTGGGTACTGTATTTCACCATTTTCAACCCAAAAACCAGCTGCACCACGAGAGTAGTCACCAGTCACGGTATTTACACCCTGCCCCATAAGTTCAGTGACTAACAAACCCGTGCCCATGGTTTTCAATAGTGTAGCTAAGTCCTGATGGGTTTGCTCAACCAACCAGTTATGAATACCACCGGCATGGCCTGTTGGCGTCATATTCATTTTACGCGCTGCGTAGCTCGCTAATAAATATGTTTGCAATTCACCACCGTGTATTATTTCTCTGTCTAGAGTTTTAACCCCTTCGCTATCAAAAGGTGATGATGCTAACCCTTTTAGTAGGTGTGGGCGCTCTGAAATATTAACGGTTTTGCTGAACACTTGTGTACCTAAGCTATCCAGTAAAAAACTGGATTTACGATACAGTGCGCCACCGCCGATTGCAGACACTAAATGGCCAAACAATGAGTTAGCAATATCGGCTCTAAAAATAACCGGCACTTTCATGGTACCTAGTTTTTGACTGTTTAGTTTAGCTAGGGTTTCTGCAGCGGCTTCAAGCCCAACACTTGCAGCATCTTTTAGCCCTGCTTGATCGCGGGAAATTGTGTAGGCTGAGTCGCGCTGCATATGCTCGCCCTCTTTGCCTATTACCATAGTGCTTATGCTATGGCGTGTTCTTGGGTAGCCTGCAATTAAACCATGACTATTGCCATACACTCGCAGCCCTTGGTGTGAAGAAAAGCTAGCACCATCTGAATTCACAATTCGCTCATCCGCATTTAATGCGGCTTGCTCAGCAGCATGACATAAATCAATCCCTTGCTCGGGACTTACATCCCAAGGATGAAATAAATCTAAATCTTTAGGCGAAAACTCAAGTAATTCTTTATCAGCAATACCATTACACGGATCATCTGAGGTGAATTTAGCAATATCTATGGCTTTTTCGACCACAGATCGCAATGTTTTTGGATTTAAGTCAGCCGTAGAGGCGGAGCCTTTGTTATTACCAACATACACGCTAATACCTAAACCACCGTCTTGATTAAACTCAATGGTTTCTACCTCGCCCATACGCGTACTTACCGACAGCCCTGATGTGCTCGACATAGCAGCTTCAGCAGCAGTAGCGCCTAGTTTTTTAGCATGTTCGAGTACTTCAGAAACGGCATCTTTTACTTGAGAAATTTGCGAATATATTGGATCTTGGTGTTGGCTTTTCATAAATTCTGTCCTGAGCCCAGAAGGCAATGTTGCACACATTTTTTATATTTAAATGCTAACACACTCACTGCACCACATCAGCTAATATTAATCACTAAAAGAATCGCGTATAATAGATAAAGTTATTTTTACTTAAGAGCACCCCATGGCGAAGAAAAAAGGCAAGCCTGCTGAAATTGAAGAAGAAATTATATATGTATCAAAAAGTGAACTTAAGCGCGAAGCGCAAGAGTTTCATCAGTTAGGGTCTGAAATTGCCAAAATGGGTAAAAAGCAGCGCGAACGCTTACCGCTTAATGATGACTTAAAAGAAGCAATGGTTGTTGCCGATAAAATTAGTAATAAAAGTGATGCATACCGCCGCCACTTAAATTACATAGCAAAAACCCTTCGTACAGTAGAAAACATTGAAGAAATTAAAGCGATCATTGATGTAATGCTTAATAAAAATAACCAAGCAGAGGTTATGATCAAAAAGATTGAGCAGCTGCGCAGTGATTTAATTGAGCAAGGCGATGACTTAATCAACGAAACAATTGAACAATACCCAGCTCTTGAGCGCCAAAAAATGCGCCAACTGGTGCGTAATGCGGCCAAAGAAGTAAAAGCAGAAAAGCCTGCGAGAGGCTACAAAGAGCTATTTCAGTATTTAAAAGACGCCATAATGTAACGCAGCCACGTTACATACTAAAAAGGTGCTACGGCACCTTTTTTTGTTGTAGATCAAACCCCCTTCCCCTTTCCTTTTTTACAATACGCAGCAACTAAAAAGATAAGGTGCGCGTGATGATTAAACTTCCTCAATGGGATCAAACTTTAATAAACAAATACAATGTATCGGGCCCGCGTTACACGTCTTACCCGACAGCACTTTCGTTAGCTGACGGCTATCAGCAACAAGATTTGATTAGCGCTATTGAATCATCGCAAACCCGTGCTTTGTCTTTATATATTCACATTCCTTTTTGTAGCCAGCTTTGCTATTACTGTGGCTGTAATAAAGTCATTACTCGCCATCAATCTAAAGCTGATACCTACCTAGATTTTTTAGCTAAAGAAATCGTGGCACAAGCGCCGCTATTTCAAGACTATCGGGTTGAGCAATTACATTTAGGAGGCGGTACTCCAACCTTTTTGACCGCAGCCCAAATGACTCGCTTAGTAAAGCTACTAGAGCAACACTTTAACTTTAGCGATACCTGTGAGCGCGGTATAGAAATAGACCCTCGCTCACTGGCTGACAATATGCTGATTGACTTAAGCGAGATGGGATTTAATCGTGTGTCATTTGGTATTCAAGATTTTAATGATCAAGTTCAGCTAGCTGTTAACCGCCCTCAACATGTTGATGAGGTAAAGCAGTTAATTATCCAAGCAAAACAATTAGGCTTTAAATCAATTAATGCAGATATGATTTATGGCCTGCCTCTACAAACACCTGAGAGTTTTAAGCAAACTATTGAGCAACTGATTGCTTTAGACCCCGACCGTGTTTCAGTATTTAACTACGCTCATTTACCTGATCGTTTTGCCGCTCAACGTAAAATAAAAGATGCTGATTTACCCAGTGCCCATAATAAGCTCACTATGTTTAAAAACACTCTAGAGCAAATGACCCAAGCGGGCTATCAATTTATAGGTATGGATCACTTTGCAAAAGTTGATAATGAATTGGCTATTGCTCAAAATAGCGGCCAACTTCATCGTAACTTTCAAGGTTACACTACCCATGGAGAATGTGATTTACTAGGCTTAGGGGTCTCGTCAATATCGCAAATAGGCACAGCCATACTACAAAATAAAAAAGAGCTAAAACACTATTACCAAACAATCGATGAGCAAGCAGGCAGTGCCATTAATAAAGGCATGCATTTAACCCAAGATGACCTTATTCGAGCGGATGCAATTAAACAACTTATTTGCCAGTTTGAGCTTGATATGAGCGTATTCGCGAACAGGCATAAAATCAGCTTTAATGACTACTTTAAAGATGCCTTAGAGGCACTCGCACCATTAATTGCCGATGAAATGGTAACAATAGAAAACAACCTAATTAGTGTAACACCAAAAGGGAATTTATTTATTCGTATTATTTGTATGTGCTTTGATGCGCACTTACAAAAACAAATAAATGCCACTCGCTTCTCACGGGTTATATAATTTAAAAAATAGCGCGCATAAAAAAAGCAGACCTAGGTCTGCTTTTTTTATGCTGTAAAATCTAAGTGCTAGTTAAAAACCACGTTTTCGCTGCCTTGGGCTGCTTTAAACTCAACAATGATTTTTTTACAGTCAGCTTCAATTTCATCACTCAGTGATTCTTCTGCGCGCCAGCGTGCGGTATCTTGCTTAAAAATTTCTTTTTTAGCGTACTTTTTGCGCGAATCGTGAGTTGGCATTTCTTTTACCACGTCGTACATTTTATAAATGCCTGGGTATGCAGTTGTTAAGTCGCGCTCAGTATCAAAACTATATTGCGACATCAGCACCCAAATACGTAAACAGCCCTCAGAGTAATCACACTGCTTTTCATTCATCGCACGTGCAATTAAATGAATACTATCGGCTAGCTTTGCATTACGTTTTAAACGCGACTGCTTAAGTTTTTGCTGTTGCTCTGCCTGTTGTTTGCTAATTAGCTTTTTTTGCACATTTAGCTTGTAGAGCAACTGACCCGCATAAAATGCCAAGCCCGCTATAATAGCAGCACCTACAACTAAGGCTAAGATCACTGCTGTACTCATTGCGTATCCTTATTACTTATCTTCGTCGTCATCTAGCCATTCATTAGCTAGGTCGTTTGATAGGTATTGATCAAAATCTGAATTACTTTCTTCATCACTGAAGTCATCTTCAAATTCTTCTTCATCTTCAATACCTAATAACTTACACAGCACTTGGTGACGCGCTATACGGCTATTAAAGTATTTAGCATCTTTACCCGTTAGCATTTCACCTTGCTCGTGACGCTCAACTAATTTAAGCAAGCGCTCATCATTTTCAAGCGCCTCTAATTCTTGCTCAGGCGTTAACTCAGGCTCAATCGCCTTTTTAAGCTCTGCTACAGGCTTAAGGTTACGTTTCATTTCGACTTTTGGTTCAGCGGCTGGGGCAACTAATGGTACTGCTTTTTTACTACCAACACGTTTGTCTTTAGCAGCCGAACCTGTTTTTTGAGTGTCATTACTCAATGCATCAGGTGCATTACGTGAACCTGGCTTAGCGCCTTTGGTTTTCTTTACACGTTGCTCTTTCAATGCACGCATTTCTTTAAGCTTATCTTGGCTTAAACGAACGGGTCCATTTGATGGAATTTTACGTGACTTTTTCTTTCTACTCATATCTTGATCGTCTCACTTAAGAGGTTTTGAGCGAGGCGCAACTCAATGGGCATCGCGATGCTGGCCTAGCCAGAAGAATTCGGTTTGCGTTTTAGAGGTTGGATTTCTCTATATACGCCAAAGCATATTTAGATGCTTTTTTTAAACGGGGGTATTGTAACAGGACAAATAAAAAGGCGGTAGAGAAAACATCTCTACCGCCTGCTAATCTGAGCGCCATTATATGGACACTTCTCCCTTCGACTTTTTAGTCTTTATTATTTTTATTATTATTTCTTTATCCGTATTATTATTATTTATCTTCCGTGTAGCATTCCATTTTGTTTTTATTATTAAACTTCCATGAGTTTTTATTATTTTCGGTCTTTCCTGACACTTTTTTGTTATTTCCTTTAGTAGCACTCTCAATGTGCTATTTAGTCGTGCCGCGCTACGATCCTTATAACGTTTTCCTATTTGTTATTATTGTTGCGACAGGGGTTAATTTACTCGTTAATAATTTTGTTACAACTAATTTATATCTTTTTTCTTGTGTAAAACATAACAAAAAAGGTTAAAAAATATAAGTTACAATAAGTTAACTTAAAAAATAAAAATAAAATGAGACTTTTCTTACATTAAAGTATGGTCAATGTCTTACAAGTGAAGGGGCTTTATCGGTCATTTCAGAAACAAAAAAAGCAGCCAAAGCTGCTTTTTGTCTATTTAACATTGTATTATGTTAACAATATCTAAATAAATACGACTTTAGTGTAGACCACCTAGGTATTTAGATAATGTTTCAATGTCTTTATCTGTAAGTTTCTTAGCAATATCTTGCATAACACCATTTAGGTCGTTATTACGAGTGCCATCTCTGAACTGCTCAAGTTGTGACTTGATGTATTCTGGATGTTGGAAAGAAATTTTTGGGAATTTAGCTAGTGAAGAGCCATTACCACGTGGACCATGACAAGCCGCACATGATGGAATTCCGCGTTCAGCGTCACCCGCTTTGTACAACATGGCGCCTGTTTCTTGAACATCTTTAGGTGTAGCACCTTCAGACATGTTCAAAGAAGCAAAGTAAGCAGACAAGTCTTTCATATCTTGATCGCTCAATGGCATTGCCATACCGCTCATTACTGGATTCATTCGACCTTCTTTACCGCCCGAAGTCATACCTAATTTAAATTCAGTAAGTTGTTTGTATATGTAATCTGCGTGTTGGCCTGCAATTTTTGGGTAGATGTTAACCGGCGCATTACCGTCTGGGCCGTGACAAGCCGCACACGTTGCTGATTTTTCTTTACCTGCGTTTACATCGCCATCAAATGCTGTTGCGTTGCTTGCTGACAACGCACCAAGCAATATAGTTAAAGATAGTGCTATTTTTTTCATGGTGAATTCTCTGTTTCCGACCCTGTATCATCTACAATATGGATGTTGTGATTTTTATATTCTACACGATATTAAATTCTCTGGCACGTTTTCTACACACATTAAACCTATAAATTATAGGGTTTTGAGTAAAATTAATCGCTAAGCCAGTTAAAATGTACCATCAGCAACGGTTTTACATGCTCGAAGATACTTTTTAATAGCTACTTTATAGTATAAAATACGCGCCACGGGTGAATTTGGTTTACCCAATGTTATTTTTTTTAGTTTTAGGAGAGCCTGTGCTCAAATCTCGTATCAAGTATAACACTGCGTCTTTCGTTACAAGCGCGCCAGACATCACTAAATTACCTGCTGATACGGGAATTGAAGTCGCGTTTGCCGGTCGCTCAAATGCAGGTAAATCAAGTGCGCTTAATGCCCTTACCGATCAAAAGTTAGCACGTACTAGTAAAACACCTGGCCGTACTCAGCTGATCAACACATTTGAACTTGCCGATGTAGATAACATGCGCCTAATTGACCTACCAGGTTATGGCTTTGCGAAAGTGCCAATTGAAATGAAAAAGAAATGGCAAAAGTCGCTAGGCGAATACCTACAAAAACGTCAAAGCTTAAAAGGTATTGTGGTGTTGATGGATATTCGTCACCCATTAAAAGATTTAGACCGTGATTTAATTAATTGGGCTGTAGGTAGTGAAATTCCAGTATTGGCACTATTAACTAAAGCAGATAAGCTCAAGCAAGGTCCACGTAAATCACAGGTACTTAGTGTTCGTCGTGAATTGAGTGAATTAGATGGCGATATAACAGTTCATGCTTTTTCATCACTTAAAGGCACAGGCTTACCAGAAGTCGCTAAAAAGTTAGATGAGTGGTACTTAGGTCCAATCGTAGCAATTCCACCTGCTGACACAGAGTAATTACCCTAAATAAAACCTCTCATTCGCGGAGGTAATAAAATAGCCGAGCTCATCTGTTTCGGCTATTTCAGCCCACTGATAAAACACATTTCTGGCAACTCGCGCAAAACAACCATAGGGTAATTGCATATAAGGCACTGCAGCGCCTTTGTAATTATTAATATATAGCGGCTCAGTACGACTTAGTAGCCAGGTACGCTGTAGGTTATCAATACAACAAATAACATCACCATCAGAGGTCGACTTACGAAGCCAACTTACAATAATAAATGGCGCATCCTTAACCTCAATCACAATTTTCTCTACTGGCGTTTTTAAATAAAACTGTCCATCTTCGCGGCACAACACACTAGCAAACAGCTTTATCATGGCTTGGCGGGTAATTTCACTACCCGCATAAAACCATTTACCTTGCTCGTCAATCAGCAGTGGCAATTGCCCGCAATGAGCTGGCTGCCATTGTTCAAAAGGCTTACTTGGCTCGCTTAGTTGCTTACTAAGTTCGTTAAGAGAAATCACTGTTTTTTAAAGGTCAGTGCAAAAGTAACCGGTACCGCAGTAGCAATCGAAGGTAAGCCGGCTAGTTTTTGTAACTGCATTATCCCTTCGGTGACTTTAAAGTCATCGCTATTAATAATAATAGGCTTGAATGATGCTACGCTTAAATTCCCGTTTTCCGCACTACTAACAAGTACATCAACTGCAAGTGGCTTTTTATGACCGTGAAAGTCTAGCTCGGCGCTAACACCTTTTAATACGTACTGACCAGGCTGCTTAATAAGTGACAATTTATCAGATAAGTCAGCGGTTAATACTGCATTTGCAAATGTGTCAGATTCAAACAAAATTTTGCTTAGGCGCTCGTTACGAATAGGAATAAACGTTTCAGCTGAGGTTAAATCAACATTTACGCTAAACTGACCTTGCTCACTCAATTGCCCTGATAACTGAGTAAAATGGCTTGCCTCAGCAATGCTATTTTTTTTAATTGAGACAAAACTTAATTGGCTTTTATCGTTGAGTAACTGCCAGTTTGCCGATGCAACACCTGAAACTAGTAAACATGATAAAGATAAACCTGCTACAGCTAACGTTTTAAACATAATGCACTCCTAAAATAAAAGATTTATACCCGAAAAAATAATACTTTGATCAGTCAAATTGAAAATCACTAATACGCTGAGTTAAAAAGAAAACGCACAGTAAACTGATGGTATCACTTGAAACGCTAAGTGCAATTAGAGAATAAATTTAACGCTTAGGAGTAAAGCTATAAAAAACGGCCCATCAAATATATGATAGGCCGATATAGCAAACTGGGGAGAAGCTATCAATACGTTGCATCTTACGATGCATCATCAACAGGATGTCCTACAGGATGAGGACGGGCGGCACTTTACCAAAAGCAAGCGTAAAAATACAAGCATATTATCGATATTCGAAGCGAATTGACGAACCTCTAACGATTTAATACAAACTGCTGTTTAATTTAACTTTTTTTTAACCTGCAAGCTAAAAGAAAAGCGCCTATTGGCGCTTTTAAATAATTCTTTTTAACTGTTGTGTTTACCTAAGACAAGGCATCCTTGGCATACCAAATTAGTGCGCTTGTTCCCAGTTATCACCTTCGTCAGCTTCAACTATAAGTGGTACATCTAGCTGTGCCGCTTGTGACATCAGCTCACAAATTTGCTGAGTGTATTGCTCAGTGCACTCTGTTTTAATCTCAAATACCAATTCATCGTGTACCTGCATAAGTAGCTTAACCGTATTAGGCGCTTGCTGATTAACCCATGCATGTACTGTTAACATGGCTTTTTTAATAATATCAGCAGCAGTGCCTTGCATAGGGGCATTAATTGCTGCGCGCTCAGCGCCTTTGCGGCGTGCTCCATTGCGGGCATTTATTTCTGGTAAATGTAAACGGCGGCCAAAAATAGTTTCTACGTAACCATTTTCTGCTGCTTTTTCACGGGTTGTTTCCATGTATTCTAAAACACCTGGGAAACGCTCAAAATATTTATCAATATAATGCTGCGCTTCATGGCGTGGTACATCAAGTTGACGTGCCAAACCAAATGCCGACATGCCATAAATTAAGCCAAAGTTAACGGCTTTAGCTTTACGGCGCATATCAGATGTAACCTCTTCAAGCTCAACTCCAAATACCTCAGCAGCTGTAGCGCTATGCACATCTAAGCCATTTGCAAAGGCATTGAGCAAGCCTTTATCTTGTGAAAGATGCGCCATAATACGCAGCTCTATTTGGCTGTAATCGGCCGCCACAATTTTATATCCATCGGCAGCAATAAAGGCTTCACGAATACGGCGCCCTTCTTCTGAACGAATAGGAATATTTTGTAGGTTAGGATCGCTTGAACTTAATCGACCCGTTGCTGTTACCGCTTGATGATAAGAAGTATGCACACGCTTGGTTTGCTCATTCACGATCAGTGGCAATTTATCTGTGTAAGTTGATTTAAGCTTAGATAAACCGCGATGCTCAATAATCACTTTAGGCAATGGGTAATCGTGTGCTAATTCTTGCAGTACTTCTTCTGCTGTAGAAGGCGCGCCTTTGGGTGTTTTTTTGATAACGGGCAATTCTAGCTTTTCAAATAACAGTACTTGTAATTGCTTTGGCGAGCTTAAGTTAAACGGTTCGCCTGCGATTTCAAACGCTTCTTTTTCAAGCTCAAGTAACCGTTCACCTAAGCGTTGGCTATGCGTGGCCAACATATTGCTGTCGATAGCAACACCGGTGCGCTCAATGTCAGAAATAACGCTTACTAGTGGCATTTCTATATTTTCAAATACCGATTTAAGCTTTTCATCCGCTTCAAGTTTCGGCCATAGTACTTGGTGTAAACGCAAAGTAATATCGGCATCTTCTGCGGCATAAGGCGCCGCTTTTTCAAGTTCGATTTGATTGAACGTGAGCTGCTTTTTACCTTTACCAGCAATGTCTTCAAAGCTAATATTTTTGTGGCCTAAATATTTAAGTGCTAATGAGTCCATATCATGACGAGTACCTACGCTGTTAAAAACATAAGACTCCAACATAGTATCAAACTTAATACCATTTAATTCATAGCCAGCATTGGCAAGCACACTTTTATCATATTTTAAATTTTGACCAACTTTAGCTTTATTTTCGTCAGCTAATATTGGCCCAAGCTTTTGCATCACAAATTCAAGGCTTAGCTGTTCAGGCGCACCTGGGTAATCATGTGCAACCGGTAAGTAGGCGGCTTCCCCTGCTTTTACTGCGAAACTCATCCCTACCAACTGCGCTTTCATATACTCTAAACTGGTTGTTTCAGTATCAAAAGCAAATAGCTCAGCTTCATTGAGCTGCTCTATCAATGTATTAAATTGGGCCTCAGTTAAAATCGTTTCATAGTGCGCATCTTCAACTTTTGGCAACTCATTCTCTTGGGTTGGGACCGCTAAATGTGTGTCAGCATCTTTTGGATTGTCTAGTAATTCAGCTAACCAGCGACGGAATTCACACTCACCGTATAAGGCAATTAATTCGTCCTTATTCGGTGTTTGCAATTTAAAAGTATCAAGATCAGATTCAACCTCCACATCACACTTAATAGTGGCAAGCTCATAGCTCAATGGTAAATGATCAATCGCTTTTGCAAGCTTTTCACCTATTTTACCTTTGATATCAGCAGCATTATCAATTACGCCCTGAAGCGATCCGTACTTTTGTAACCATTTAACCGCTGTTTTAGGCCCGCACCCTTCAACGCCTGGAATATTATCTACTTTATCGCCCATTAAGGCTAAGTAATCGATAATAAGTTCAGGTCCAACACCAAACTTTTCAACCACAGTGTCGGGATCTGAAATACTATCAGTCATGGTATTGATCAAAGTAACATGCTCATTAACCAACTGCGCCATATCTTTATCGCCAGTTGATACTAATACATGGCGTTGTTGCTCAGAAGCAATGCGCGCAAATGTACCAATCACGTCATCGGCTTCTACACCTTCAATACTAATTAATGGAAAGCCCATCGCTTTAATAATGCTATGTAGCGGCGCTATTTGGGTACGCAGATCATCAGGCATTGGCGGACGATTCGCTTTATACTCGCTGTACATGTCATTTCTAAAAGTTTTACCTTTGGCATCAAACACCACCACCATATGTGAGGGATCGTATTGTTTGATCAAACTTTTCAACATGTTTACCACGCCATAAATGGCGCCAGTGGCTTCACCTTTAGAATTAGTTAAATGAGGTGGAGAATGATAAGCACGAAACAAATATGAAGAGCCATCAACAAGAATAAGCGGGTTTTCGGGGATCTGAGCCATGGTAAAATTGGATCCTAAATACAAAAAAGTAATATAAGTATAAGCATGCCATAAGGCAGTAAATAAAACGACTGTGAATTAATGTGATTAAGGGCGCTACATTTTTAGCAACTTGTGGATAACTATGTAGATAACACCCACAAACTATCCATCCGAAACATAGTAAAATGCTTAGATTAGTTTGTAATTTATTGTTTTGTTTAAAAAAAGATAATTCGAGGTTCTTTTTTATTATTCTTCTATCAATGTGGAAAAGGCATTTAAACCGTTACTGGTGTTGTAACCCACTTTGATTATTTACGTCCATTTAAATAACTGGATGAGCATTCTAGCATAATGGATCAAAGATCATAGCGATCCTTTATAATTTTTTTTACCCTTACTAGTTATCAAATGGCATATAGCGCATAACAACTTACTTTGCGGCTAAAAAACCAGCAAATAAATTTTTAGATAGGCTGATTCGTCGTGTTAAACTTTATTAAAATGACTTCAATGGAGCAAAATAATATGAAAAATATAGCGGTAATTTTAGCAGGTTGTGGCGTATTTGATGGCAGTGAAATTAATGAAGTAGTGCTTACTTTATTACACATTGAAAAAAACAACGCGAAATATCAGTGTTTTGCACCCGATATTACGCAGTACCATACTCTTAATCACATTACTGGTGAAGAAATGGCAGAGTCGCGTAATGTATTAGTGGAATCAGCTCGAATCACCCGTGGCAATATAAAGTCACTCGCTGAATTAGACATTACACAATTTGACGCTTTAATTATTCCTGGCGGCTTTGGTGTAGCTAAAAACTTATCTGACTTTGCTATTAATGGCACTAACGCGAAAGTAAATGACGAAGTACTGAGCGCTTGTAAAGCATTTGCAAAAGCAAATAAAGCCACCGGTTATATGTGTATTGCACCCGCTTTATTGCCATTCATTTATAATAAACCACAGCTCACTATTGGTAATGATAGCGACACGGCCGATGCTTTAACCACATTAGGCGCTGAGCATATTGAGTGTAAAGTGGATGATATTGTTATTGATAAAAATAATAAGCTGGTTACAACACCTGCTTATATGTTGGCACAATCAATTATGGATGCCGATGCAGGAATCGAAAAACTAGTACGTAACGTATTGGCTATGAGTTAGTCGTAAGGGTTATGATCGCATTTAGATGTCTAATGATCCCGTTTTATTTAGGTAATTTATTGAGTTAAGACAATCATTAGTCGTATTTATAAATAAAATCGACTCTGAGCATTTTATAAATCACTGAGTGGAGTTATAATTGGTCTAAATTCCGTCATTTAAAATCGTGATTGATCACGTTCAAATTGAAGTGGGCAAGGCAAAATGAAAAAACTATCAGCTGCAGCATTACTTGTGCTAGCAACCACCGCATACGCACAGCCATATGATAACTCTATGACTGAAGATGCAATTAAAAAACGTTTAGCGCCTATTGGTGCTGTTTACCTTGAAGGTGAGAAAGTAGCGGTTGCTGCACCAACAGGTCCTCGTTCAGGCGAGCAAGTATATCAAGCAGCCTGTTTTGCTTGTCACGGCACTGGTGCTTTAGGCGCTCCTAAATCAGCTGACGATTGGGCTCCTCGTATCGCTAAAGGAAAAGACACCTTATTAGATCATGCGATCAATGGCTTTAATGCCATGCCACCGCGTGGAACGTGTATGGATTGTTCTGATGATGAAATAAGCGCAGCAATTGATTTCATGACCGCTAACTAAAATTAGCCAAGTCAAAATGCTTTAAATAAAAGGTTTACGTTTTAGTAAGCCTTTTTTGTTTCTAATTCATGAGTTTTAGCTACATAATTAAGAAAAATATCTACTTGACGCAAAATGTTAAAAGTGGAACTATAATGATTAATAACTATACAAAAAATTATAACTGGTTAAACATCATTGGAAGATAAACTTATTGTACCTAATAGCGTAGTGCGCCAAAATAAACGACTAAAAGCACTATTAAAAAAGTACAAACATGCCTACCACCTCCACAATGCCCTGATACAATTATCAGAGCAAGCAAGTACTGTTGCCGAGCTAACCTTACTTTACCCTGCTATTCATGACATTTTACAAAAGTATGTTCCGAGTAAAAGCTTTTATGTGGTGCTGGTTGATCCCCAGTCACAACAGTTAGAATTATCTTATTTTTCTGATGAAAAAGATGGCATTGCAGTACCACTTAATCGAGATAATAATTTTGAAGAAGGCGCAACGGGTTATGTCTTCAAGCAAGGGAAAACCACTTACTTTACCAAACAGCAAATGCATGATGCTGCCCAGCAAGGCTTATTTAAAGCATTGGGTACACCTGCAGAACACTGGGTAGGCGTTCCTGTTTATCAAGAAAGAAACATTATTGGTGTGTTAGCCGCGCAAAGTTATGACACAGAACAAGGTTACAGTTCGCAACAAATAAACCTGCTTGAGGCCATGTCGCTCTATTTAGCCACCGCAATTGAACGGGTTAAAAAACGAGAGTTACTCGAATCAGAAGTAAAATTAAGAACCCGAGCATTAACGCAAAGTAATGACGCTTTAAATGTTGAAATACAACAGCGAAAAGGTGCCCTACAACGCCAGCAAATATTATTCAAAATTTCAGAGCTGACAACCCAAGCCAAAAATTTAGATGATGCTTATTTTCAAATACACGGAATAATAAAAACCATTACTTACGCAAAAAACCTTTATATTGCCTTGTATGATAAAGAATCAGGTTGGATCAGTTTTCCCTACAGTGTCGATGAATTCCAAGGCAGCACTCAACCACGGCGCTTTGCAAAAGGCTACAGTGAACTGGTTATAAGCACCGAAGAAACACAAATAATTCATCCGCAAAGAGCACAAGAGTTATTAAATAGTGGCATTGTAGAGCGTGAAAAACCAATTGATGAATCCAAGAGAGCCACCAGCTGGCTGGGCGCTCCGCTAAAAACTTCGCAAGGCGTTATAGGGTTAATTGTTTGCCAAGCTTATAATAATGAACACCTTTTTACACATGATGATGCAGAGCTAATCACCTTTGTATCGCATCAAATTGCCACGGTATTACAAACAAAATTAGCTTCACAGGCACTAAAAAAGAGCCACCAAGAACTTGCCTCACGAGTTAATGAAAAAACTAAAGAATTGAGCCAAACAAATTTACATTTGCAAATGCAAATTGATGAACGTAAAAAAATAGAACAACAACTTTATCACGATGCTCACCATGACTCACTAACAGGCTTACCAAATCGGAATTTATTTTTAACTCAACTAGAAAAAACCCTGCAATATTATCAACGCAATCCAAATGAGCACTTTGCTGTATTGTTTATTGACCTTGATAAGTTTAAAGATATCAATGATCAGCTCGGGCATCATGCCGGTGATGAGTTTTTAATTAGTGTTAGTAAATTATTCTCACAATGTATTCGTGAACATGACTTATTAGCGCGTTTAGGCGGAGATGAGTTTGTAGTATTACTGACCCACCTGACTGAGCCAAACCAGGCAGAAGATGTTGCCAATCGCATAATTAAAATTATGCAAAAGCCGTTTTGTACTAAAGGCGTGTGTGTACAAAGTGGCGCCAGTATTGGGATTACCTATTCAAAGCAAAGCTATAAACATACCGATGAAATCATTCGCGACGCCGATGCTGCTATGTATTATGCTAAAAATTCAGGTAAAAACCGCTTTGAGTTATTTCATCCACTGCTCACTGAGCCTATGTTGCAACATGAGTCACAAACATTGCATCACCTTGATGTATTGCCTATGACGTTTCGTAGCTCAGATATTATCACCTTGGATGAGCATTATCAGAGTGCATCGTTATTTGAGGCTTTTGGTGAACACCCAGTCCTTGGCTTTACCAGTTTTGATATTTTAAAGAAATTTGCGAATGATAAAGAACAACATACCAAAGTTGAACTACAACTCATCCAACAAGCTTATCAACAAGCACAAAATGCAGAAATAGCCGTTGCGCTATTGCCTTGCTCCAGTTTACTGTTAGAAGAGCATGAATTTTCTTTACTAAAAGCTACACTAAAACAACCGGTAAACAATGAACAGCTTTGCTTGTTGTTTGATGAGCAGGAGCTGCGTTATGCCAGCGCACAGCAATTAGAGAACTTAAAACAGCTTAAAAAACTCGGTCATTCGATTGGCTTAAACAATTTCGCAAAAGACAAATGCGAGCTTAATTTGGTGACTGAAGTAGAGTGTGATTATTTACTCCTTAGCTCCACCTTCAGTAAACGAGTATTACAACAAGAAAGCTACGATTTACAGTTGCAGGGGGTGTTGGCTATTACTAAGCTTAAACAGATAAAAGTGATAGCTAAAGGCCCATCAATATTAAACTTTAGAGCTCTTTTGGATAAACACGGCATAAACCTATTCGTTGCTAAACAGCACCCACTAACCAGCGCTATACCAGCTACACTTAAAAACTCAGAATTAAAATAGCGCTAAACACACCTTATTGTGGCTTTTTCAGCATTGCTCTTAAATTTGCAACCCGAGCTTGGCCTTTTTCCATACGTTCAGCTTGGGTGTTAGGCGCTTTTTTGTTTTCAAAGGCTAAGTCATCTTGCGGTAACTCTTGCACAAATCGACTGAGCTCTGTTTGTGATGTTTCACCAAACTGACGGCGGATTTTAGCATAGGTTAAAGTCAGCTCTTGTTGCGCGCGGGTAATACCTACATAGGCAAGGCGGCGCTCTTCATCCACATTATCTTCATCAATGCTTACTTGGTGTGGCAACAACCCTTCTTCCATACCGACCATAAATACATAGGGGTACTCGAGTCCTTTTGAGGCATGCAAAGTTAATAATTGCACGGCATCAGCTTCATCTTCTTCTTCGTTTCGCTCTAGCATGTCCCGAAGGGTCAATTTACTAACTACTTCAGCCAGTGTCATTGGCGGATTATCGGCATCGCCTGTTAACATGTCTGTTATCCAGCGATACAGCTCGGACACATTTTTCATCCGCATTTCAGCGGCTTTGGCACTAGGCGATGATTCATACAAGTAAGCTTCGTAATTAATATTACGCACTAAATCCTTCACCGCCTCCAGTGTATCACTGCGCACTGCGTTATCTGAAAGCTCAACCACCCACCGGGCAAACCCAGCTAGTGCATTTAAACCACGTCCTTTTAGTCTGTATCCTAAGTCGTTATCAAAGCAGGTCGCAAATAAGCTTTGGTGTTTTTCATTAGCTAAGGTGCCAAGCTTTTCAAGCGTGACTGTACCAATTTCACGACGTGGGGTATTCACAATTCTTAAAAAAGCATTGTCATCATCTTGATTCACTAAAAGACGTAAGTAAGCCATGATATCTTTAATTTCAGAACGTGAAAAAAACGACATTCCACCACTAATTTTATACGGGATTCGGTTACTCATTAACGACTTTTCAAAGCCCCGCGCTTGATGGTTACCCCGGTACAAAATAGCGTAATCTTTATAGCTGGTGCGTTTCATAAATTTATGAGAAATAATCTCTGCGACCACACGTTCTGATTCATGTTCTTCATCACGACAGCCAATGACTTTAATTTGCTCACCATAGCCCAACTCACTAAAGAGCTTTTTTTCAAACTCATGGGGGTTATTTGCAATTAAGATATTGGCCGCTTTAAGAATGCGCCCAGCACTACGATAGTTCTGTTCTAGTTTTATTAATCGAAGCCCAGGGTAATCTTTACTTAATAACACCAAGTTTTGTGGACGAGCACCACGCCAAGAGTAAATTGACTGATCGTCATCTCCCACCACAGTAAAGCGTGCTCGTTCGCCTACCAGCAATTTCACTAATTGATATTGGCTGGTATTGGTATCTTGATATTCATCCACCAGTAAATAACGAAAACGCTGCTGCCATCGCTCACGTGATGTGGCATTACTACTTAAAAGCAGCGTGGGGATCATAATTAAATCATCAAAATCCAGCGCGTTATACGCTCTTAATTGATTTTGGTAACGCGCATACAACTGAGCAAACAATGCCTTTTGCGGCTCTCTGGCTTCGCGAATAGCTTGCTCTGGTAAAATAAGCTCATTCTTCCAACTACCAATTTGCATTTTAAGTAGATTTAGTAAGTCTTTGTCTTTTTTAAGCTCGTCTTCGGTTAAATCACCGAGTAATTGATTCGTATCTTGGTCGTCAAACAACGAAAAACCGGGTTTAAAACCCAGTGTTTTTAACTCTTTTTTAATGATTTCAAGCCCAAGCGTATGAAAGGTAGACACCCATAAACCTTTAGACTCTTGTTTTCCCAAGGTTTGCAAAACCCGCTCGCGCATTTCTTTAGCCGCTTTATTGGTAAAGGTAACCGCCGCAATATTACGCGCTTGATACTCACATTTTTGTACTAAGTAAGCAATTTTGTTGGTGATAACTCGCGTTTTACCCGAGCCTGCGCCGGCTAATACTAAGCAAGGACCACTAATGTACTTTACCGCTTCATCTTGTTTAGGATTGAGTTTCATAACGACCAGCTGATTGCAAAAAGACGGGCAATTTTAACGTAATCACTACAATACGCCTAGCCAATAAGGTAATATTAGTTATTATCATTTTAGGCAACAGGCAAGGGACGACTATGATTAACCCAGCAAAACTTGAAGAAATTGCGAAACAGATCACTAATAACATGCCACAAGGTGTAAAAAATCTGGCTGACACACTTGAAGGTAAAACTAAGCAAGTGTTACAAAATAAGCTTGCCGAAATGGACTTTGTAAGCCGTGAAGAGTTTGATATTCAAAGCCAAGTGCTGATCCGCACACGTGAAAAGCTAACTGAATTAGAAGCAAAAGTGGCAATACTTGAACAGCAATTATCGGCAAAAACAGACGCTGAATAATAAATATAACGCCATAGACGAACCTGCTTTATGGCGCTAATCACTCAGTTATTCAAATAGCTCGTCCAGCACATAATAACCCGTTGCTTGTTGCTGCTCTATGCTTACCCTCAGCAATTTATTAGCTACTTGCTCACCGGTAATGGGTCTATACCGTTTGAGGATACCAAAACGCGTTAGCAGTGGAAGTACCACCTCACCTAGCTTTTCTGCAATTCTAAGCTCTGAACGCTCGCCGACTAATAAAGACGGTTGCAATATACTCAAGCGTGCAAAGCTAAGCTGCTTCACCTGCTGCTCAAGCTCTCCTTTTATTTTTAAATAACGGCTCATACTATGCGCATTTGCGCCACTTGACGATACCAAACAATAATGCGGAACAGCGTTATTGGCCGCCATTTGCGCACAAATAAATTGGTATTCAAAATCAACTTTACGTTGTGCAGCCACACTGCCCGCTTGCTTTAATGTGGTCCCTAAGCAAGAAAAGAATACGTCACCTTTGAACAATTCAACATGATGCGTCAAATTTTCAAAATCAATAACATGGCTAATTAATTTAGGATGAGAAAAATCTAATTGGCGGCGCGATAAACTCACTACCTTTGAATAGCAAGAAGATGCTAACAGCTGTTGTAATAACTGGCTGCCAACTAAGCCGGTACTGCCGATTATTAGCGCCGTTTTGGCCATATTAAAGGTGACTGTCCGCAGATTTATTTAGTACATGGTGTACTGCTTTTTTATAGCTTTCACACTCTTCTTCAGCACAACTAACTACCGATTCTAAGTCATGCAAATGACCATTTTCTAAGCCATATACCCAACCATGCACCGTGAGTTCCTGGCCTCTTAACCATGCATCTTGAACAATGCTAGTGCGAGATACGTTACGCACTTGCTCAATCACATTAAGCTCTATTAAACGATCAAGACGTTGTTTTTCTGGCAGAGCATTAAGTTGCTCTAGGTGTTTTTCTTTTACATCACCAACGTGGCGGAGCCAGTTATCAATAAAGCCAAAGCGGTCCTCGTTTAGTACCGCTTGCACACCACCACAACCGTAGTGGCCAACAACCATAATATGTTTTACTTTTAATACTTCGACCGCGTACTGCATAACCGATAAACAATTATGATCGGTATGTACAACCACGTTGGCAACATTACGGTGCACAAATAACTCACCCGGTAATAAATCAACAATTTGGTTAGCTGGCACCCGTGAATCAGAGCAACCTATCCATAAGTATTCTGGGTTTTGTTGCATCGATAAAATTTTGAAAAATTCAGGGTTCGCTTCGCTCGTTCTAGATGCCCAGCGTTTATTATTTTCTAGTAAGTTATTTAAATTTCTCATTACATCTCTTTTAGGTTGAGGGCGTTTTTAAACTGGCTAAAATTAAAATATTACGGGGTGTTAATTGCTTCTCACAAAATGTATTAACACTGACGTCATAGCCTTGCTGCTGCAAATATAAAGCACGATCGAGCACAAGCCAAACTTCTATTGCTCTTCTAAACACATGTCGAACCAGTTCAACTCGCTCTGTTACTTTTTTTCGCGCCTGCCCAATCAATAAAAACTTATTGTAATCAATATCTTTTGGCAGTTTTAAGGCTTTTTTGTCTGCCGCCCAGTTACAAAATGCTGCAAACGAATCTGAAAATATCGCTTTATTCACTGAAGGGACGCTGACATACCCTAACTCACCAGTAAGTGACTTTCTTAAGGCATCAAATCCGAGTCGCCACTCCACTTCTGTTTTTCGCACTTTGCCTACTCGCGAAGGAGCTGTAACAGTTTCTTGCAGGGCGAGCTTTAAATCTCTGTGAGTTAAGTTTAATCGACTTTGCTGAGCATGCTCGCTCATCGCTTGGTAATTATTATCAGTAAATAAATGATAACAACAAGGTGAAAAGCTAATTTGTGGTACTTTTGCTGCACTGGCTTGATGCATAAAAGTTTGGTGTAACGCACCGCAGGCATGCAAAGCGACGGCATGAGTGTGTGGGCTAAAAAAATCCTGAATGCTATCCTTAAGTACATCGGCTTGGCTAAATTGTATTGCAAGTCCCTGCTGCTGTGCACTTTTTTTCCCTTGTTCACACAAATGAGATTGTAGCTCAACGCTGTGTACACTCTGCGCACCATTAAAAGCTAACATTCGCCCTAAATGGCCTTTACCTGCACACCACTCTAATACAGGCTGATTACTAGTGGGCAATGCGCCAACAAAATCTTGTAGCTGAGTAAACTTTCGACCTTTAATACCATTACTGATCCAAAATGGGTACTCCTTCCGAGTGTTGGTAATGGCAGGTAATGAAACTAATCGGCTAAGTTGCTCAACAGCGGGAATATAGGATGAAAAAAACTGATAGAGCTGCTCTTGATCAGAGTCTAATTCAGCAACCGCCTGATCGGATAAAGCGCTCAAAGGAGCATGTAATTCAGGCCAAGGTAAAGCGTCAAAATCAAATGCAGTACACTGCCAATACAAGCGAGTATTCATTAGCAAAGAGTTGAGGGCAGAAAATTGCTCAGTTAAGGTCATAACAGCTTAGGATATAAAAAAGACGCTTAATTATACCAGCACAATAGCACCTAATTAAGCGGTTATTTTTTTAACCTCGCAGAGCAAGGGAATTGCTTAACCTTATACCCGCTTTTGTTTAGCCGATTTAAGTATTAAACGTAAATACAGAGGGATAGAAATAATGCTTATTATAATAGCCGCAATTAGCATCCAAGAAAGCTGCAGTGTTTCTTGCTTTTTATATTTATAAATAAAATCAGCTTTTACTTCATCAAACTTTGTTTGATCAATCTCATATAAGTCAGCAATTAAACGCCATTTAGCCATCGACATATTACCCACAGTAGTACTCGGTGGAGCAATATAGTCTTTAAGTACCTCAGCCTCATAGGCCAGTTGATGAAAACTGCGATCAGGCGCATAAAACTGTTGGGTTATGGCAATGGCTTCATCCATATTCATTACCGCGTAGCGCCACCCTTTTAAACTTGCTTGATAAAACTTTTCTACCGTATCGGGGTGATACTTAACCATACTATCGCTGGTAAATAAAATATCCGCGTATACATCCATCCCATAACGTTGTGGACATATAAGCCTATGAGCAACCCCTTGCTGATCCATATGATAAGGTAGGTCGGTAACATACACTTCTATGGCATCTAATTTATTTTCCATCCATGCTTGTTGTAATTCATCGCCTTTGTAAACAGCCAGTTTTTCGGTATCAATACCACTGCGCTTAAGCATAGTTAGTAACTCAGAATTACTCTCTTTGCTGACTTCACTTACACGCTTGTTAATAAAATCACGAGCATGAAAAATATCTGAAGTTTCTTTTACCATCCAACAGTAAGGAGAAAACTGTAATATGGCAGCCATGGCTACAAAGGGTTCACCGGCAATACGGCGTTCTAATATACCTGAATGTGCTACACCAAATTGCGCCTCTCCTCGCTCTACCGCACCAAAACTATTTGGCCGTTTTGGATCGGCAGGAACTATATTGACGTCTAAACCGGCCTCATTATAAAAGCCTTTTTGTTTGGCCATATAATAGCCAGCGAATTGAAATTGGTGCGTCCACTTTAATTGTAACGTGACTGATTCCTGCGCCGTTAACTGGCTACAAAAAAAGCAGGTGCTAATTATTATTCCTTTAAGTAGCAAAGCAGGCTTCCATAAACATGATAATTAATTATAACTATATGTAAAACAGCTAATAAAGCAAGCATCGGGATAAGATGCTTGCTTAGGATAGAGTTAGGCTAGAGCGATTTTTTCAAGCTTTTCTACTTGAGGTTGGGTAGTTAAAAACTGAGTAAAACAGGGGTTATCGGTTTCGTCTTGGACACTGTAACCTAGCCGATTTAAGTGCTCATTAAACATCTCATATTGGCTTGGTTCAATAGCAAAGCCTGCTAATACATTCCCCATTGACCCGCCATGATTGCGGTAGTGAAATAAAGTGATATTCCAGTTACTACCCAGCGTATCTAAAAAGCGCGCCAATGCGCCTGGGTACTCTGGAAACTCAAACCTTAGTAAGCGTTCATGTAACTGCTCTGGCGCTTTACCGCCAACCATATAGCGTACATGCAGCTTTGCTAATTCGTTATCTGACAAATCGCAAAAGGTATATTTGTTATCTGTTAGACTTTGTTTAAGCTCTTCAAGTTCTGCTAACCCTTGACGTAGCGCAATACCAACAAAAATTTGCGCCTCGCCAGGCCCCGCATAACGATAGTTAAACTCAGTAATGGCACGCCCACCTAAAGATGTACAAAACTGCTTAAAACTACCGCGCTTTTCATCAATGGTCACGGCTAATAAAGCTTCGTTTTTCTCACCCAGCGCAGTGCGCTCAGCCACATAACGTAAGCGATCAAAGTTTAAATTAGCACCAGACAAAATAGCGGCTAAATTTAACCCCTTTAAACCCGACTGCTGAGACCACTTTTTAAGCCCTGCAGTTGCAAGCGCTCCTGAAGGCTCAGCTATAGCACGGGTTGATACAAAAATATCTTGCATGGCTGCACATATTTCATCGTCTGATACGGTAACTACTTCATCACAAAACTTTTGTGCCAGTCTGAATGTTTCGCTACCAATTATTTTAACGGCAACACCATCGGCAAAACTGCCAACGCGATCGAGCTCTACCGGCTCGCCTGCTGCTAAAGCAGCTTTTAAGCAGGCGCTTTCATTCGCCTCAACCCCTATCACTTTGATATCGGGGCGCAGCGACTTAATATATACCGCCATACCTGCCAGCAAGCCGCCGCCGCCAACAGGAATAAATACCACATCTAAATCGTTGAGCTGTTGCATTAATTCACGGGCAACCGTACCTTGACCAACAATCACATCAGGGTCATCAAATGGCGGTACAAATACGCCGTTTCGCTGCTCAGTTAATTCCAGCGCATACGCTTTTGCGGCATCAAATTGATGGCCATGCAATACGACTTCACCACCCAATGCCCTTACCGCATTAACCTTTATTTCAGGTGTGGTCACGGGCATCACAATGGTGGCTTTGTGCCCTAAGTGTGAGGCACTTAGTGCCACACCCTGGGCATGGTTACCTGCAGATGCGGTGATCACAACCGAGCCTTTAGGCAGCTTATTTAATTTATTAAAAGCACCGCGTAATTTAAACGAGTACACGGGTTGCTGGTCTTCACGTTTTAACCAAACATGATTACCTAATCGTGCACTCAATTCGGCCATTTCACTTACCTCAGTCACCTTGGCTAAAGGCTCCATATTGGCTTGGATAATCGCGCGAAAATAATCGAGTTCTTGAGAAACCATACCTAGCTAAGCTCCTCCAGTTTGGCTAAATCGCGAACTGCACCTTTATCTGCGCTGGTTGCAAGTAGCGCATACGCTTTAAGCGCAGATGATACATAACGATCACGATTAAGCGGTTTATACGCTTGTTTACCACGAGCCAGTTGTTTTTGCTTGCGAGCTTCAAGCTCTTCATCGCTTAGCGCCAGCGTTATTTCTCGAGTGGCAATATCGATGATAATTTTATCGCCGTTTTCAACATAAGCAATTGCGCCACCGCTGGCAGCTTCCGGCGATACGTGGCCAATCGATAGACCCGACGTACCACCTGAAAAACGCCCATCAGTAATTAATGCACATTGCTCTGCCAAACCTTTTGATTTTAAATAGCTAGTTGGGTATAGCATTTCTTGCATACCAGGGCCGCCTTTAGGCCCTTCATAGCGAATAACCACCACGTCGCCGGCTTTTACTTCGCCATTTAAAATCCCTTCTACAGAGTCATCTTGTGATTCGTATACCACAGCAGTACCTTCAAAGTGCAGCATTTCATCAACAACACCCGCACTTTTAACGATACAGCCATCTATTGCTAAATTACCTGAAAGTACGGCAAGACCGCCATCTTGACGAAATGCATGTTCTACACTGCGAATACAACCGTTTTCACGGTCGTTATCACCCTCATCCCAACGACAATCTTGGCTCATTGCTTTAGTGGTACGAATACCTGCAGGGCCAGCACGATAAAACTTTTGTGCAGCTTCGTTATTCGGATCGGTTGCATCCCACTTTTTAACCAGTTCACCCATTGTCATACCAGCAACATGGTTAACCGATAAATCAACTAACCCTGCCTTTCCAAGCTCGCGAACTATCGCCATCATGCCACCAGCACGGTGTACGTCTTCAATGTGGTATTGCGCTGTAGCTGGAGCAACTTTACATAAAAACGGGGTTTTACGTGAAAGTTCATCAATATGTGACATATCAAAATCAACGCCGGCTTCTTGTGCCGCTGCGAGTAAATGCAATACCGTATTTGATGAACCGCCCATAGCAATATCAACCACCATAGAGTTCATAAATGCGGTTTTATTAGCGATAGCACGAGGCAGTACGTCTTGGTTATCTTTTTGATAGTACTCACGGCATAAATCAACGATACGTGCACCCGCTTCAACATATAGTTGTTTGCGGTCTTTATGGGTCGCAAGCGTGGTCCCGTTACCAGGCAGCGCAAGGCCAATTGCTTCTAATAAACAGTTCATAGAATTGGCGGTAAACATCCCTGAACACGACCCACAGGTAGGGCATGCAGATCGCTCAACTTGCTCCGAGTCGGCATCACTTACCGATTCATCAGCGCCTTTAACCATAGCATCAACCAAATCGAGCTTAATATCGATATTCGCTAATTTGGTTTTACCTGCTTCCATTGGGCCGCCCGATACAAAAATAACGGGTATATTTAAACGCAGCGCCGCTAACATCATTCCAGGGGTGATTTTGTCGCAGTTAGAAATACAAATCATCGCATCGGCACAATGGCCGTTCACCATATACTCTACTGAGTCGGCAATTAAATCGCGCGATGGCAGTGAATAAAGCATACCGCCGTGACCCATGGCAATACCGTCATCGATAGCAATGGTATTAAATTCTTTTGGTACACCACCGGCCTGAGTAATGGTTTCAGCCATCAGTTCACTAAGCTGATTAAGATGCACATGCCCCGGTACAAATTGCGTAAATGAGTTCACAACAGCAATAATTGGCTTACCAAAGTCGGTATCAGTCATGCCTGTTGCACGCCATAATGCTCTTGCGCCTGCGCGTTTACGCCCTTCAGTGGTAGTTGCACTTCTTAATTTAGCCATAGTTACCTCAGTGTTTGCCGCAATTAATGCGGGCATTCCTCATTCTAAAAATTGATGAATAACCAAATATTCAGTTACTCGTAAAATTCGTTAAATTTATTTTATACAGCCTGTTGCTGTAAGCTTTGTAGCGTTACATGTTTCACATCAACCAATTTATTTAACTGGCTGGTAAGCAAGTAAATTGGCTTATCGCTATCAACCGTCATCGCCATATTATATTGACCATCGTCCATATTGAGCTGTAAGTGAGTTAAATCAAAACCACGATGACGCACCACACGTAAAAAGCGCTCGATTGCGACACTTTGGCTTTTTAAGGCAATAGTTAAACTGTGTTTCATTGTGCTTTCTCCGTCATCATTTCATCGTTAGCAGCCCCAGGTGGAACAAGTGGCCATACGTTTTCTTTATCATCGATACAAGCATGAACAATATAGGGTCCATCGCTATTTAATAAGGCAGTGATTGCATCATCCACTTGGTTGGCATGGGTAATTGTTTGCCCAGGAATGCCAAACACAGCAGCAAGTTGTACAAAGTCAGGGTTGTCTGACAGGTTAGTTTCGCTGTAACGCCCTTCAAAAAATAGTTCTTGCCATTGGCGCACCATGCCCAAGCGCTGGTTATCAAGTATCAGTATTTTTACTGGTAAATTATTACGACGTATAGTGGCAAGCTCTTGAATATTCATCATGATTGAACCATCACCTGAAACGGTGATCACAAAGTCATCTTTACGCGCGATTTGTGCACCTATGGCGGCAGGTAAACCAAACCCCATAGTGCCTGCACCACCACTGCTTAAGTGGTTACAAGGGTGGCTAAACTTCATGTGCTGGGCGACCCACATTTGATGCTGGCCTACATCACAACACACCACACTAGTGCTTGGCATACGCTGGCTAAGTTGATTAAGTAAGTAAGGAGCAAATACTTTTTCACCAGGGTAGTCGTAGCGCCACGCGTGTTTGACCTTCATTTGTTTACTATGATCGCACCACGCTTTTGGTGTAACCACGCACTCAAGTGCAGGGAGAGAAGTTTTTAAATCAGCAATTAATGACGCTTTTGCGGGTTTACGTTTTCCGATCTCGGCTGCATCTATGTCTAAATGAATTACGTTTGCTTTTGCAGCAAACTTAGCTAAATTGCCCGTTACACGGTCATCAAAGCGTGCGCCAATACACACTAAGACATCACATTCTTGCACCGCTAAATTAGCCGCTTGACCGCCATGCATACCTAGCATGCCTAAATCATATTCGTAATCAGGTAATACACTGCCCAATGCTTTAAGGGTTGAAACCGCTGGCATTTGCGTTTTATTTAAAAATTGCATTAACTGCGCTTGCGCATCAGCGGCATGGACCCCGCCACCAACATAGGCAACAGGCTGTTTGGCTTCACTGAGTAATTGATTAGCAATAGCGACTTGATTTAGATCTAGTTGAGGCAAATATTCATCTACCGCTAACCAAGGTTTAAAAGGCACTTGCGCCATTTGAATGTCTTTGGGGATATCAACCAAAACAGGGCCTGGTCGACCGCTTTGTGCTAAATGCATCGCCTCTTGTAATATTTCGGCTAAATCTTCTGCTCGCTCAACCATATAACTGTGTTTTGTACATGAAAGCGACATACCCAACACGTCTATTTCTTGAAAGGCGTCAGAACCAATAGCTGCGGTTGGTACTTGCCCGGTGATGGCAAGTAAAGGCACTGAGTCCATCATGGCATCAGCCAATGCGGTAATTAAGTTAGTAGCCCCCGGACCTGATGTTGCTAAACATACACCTAATCGGCCAGTACTGCGTGCATAGCCTACGGCTGCAAATCCTGCACCTTGTTCATGGCGAGTGAGGTAATGTTTTACAGGCGCACCATACAAGGCATCGTAAATGGGCATAATAGCACCACCTGGGTAGCCAAATACTTCATCTACGCCGTGCTTGGCGAGTAAATCAATTGTTAGTTCTGCGCCTGTCATTAGTAAATCCTCATTCCTGTGTGACAACCCGTTAAAATTTAATCTTAAAACTAAAAAGCCCCCCGGACGGTTAAGTGCGGAGGGCTTTTCAATGCTTAGTTTTTTAAAGCACTACGAAGCCCTCGCGGGAATAATCACCACGATAATAATCAGGACTAGGTTAAGTGCATTGTTAAGCATAAAATTTAATACCATTTAATTTCTGTAATTACGAAACTCTTGTTTCGCTGTCTTTTTATATTAGTACCGCGCTCAGGGCGCTAAGTCAACATCAAATTCAATCCAAAATAATTATAAAAACACGCAGGCCTAGGTTTTAAAATTCAAACAACCTAAACAAAGTGAATTTTTTATCCCTTCATTTCAACTCAGGAAATTCACTATTCTTATAACGGTGAATTATGGTTTGATTAATTTTTAGCAAACCGCTGTATTTTATAGCTCACAAAATAAAATAAATTGACTTCTTAAGTGTTTCTTAAGTGTGACGACCTAGCATAACAACGTTCACTAAAAAGAGATGTGTTATGAATTCAATTTTCAAACTCAGTAAGCAATCGCAAGCAAACACCAAAAAGCGCTTTTACTTTAACTGCAGCGCTAATGCATTTGTTATTTTAATGGCATGCTATTATGGCTTAATCATTAATATTCCATTTATGCATGGTGCGTTTAGCGCTATTACTTCGCTGCACACATTTTCGTGGTTATTTCTATTCTCTGTACCGCTACTACTTGTGTGTTTATTAGTTATATTTTTTTCTTTGGTGTCTGTTCGAGGGCTATTAAAACCCATCAACTACTTACTACTCGTGCTCTCAAGTGCCGCACTTTACGGCTCATTAAACTATGGAGTGGTATTTGATTACTCAATGATACAAAACGCAGCAGAGACGGACTCTAGTGAAGCGTTAAGCTATTTAAACTTGCAACTTGTTGGCTTTTTACTGCTTTTTGGCGCATTACCTGCCTTTGTTTTGAGTCGTATAAACGTAAACTGTGCCCGCCCACACAAAGAAATACTCAGTCGTATTAAACTGTTACTAGCATGCGGTGCTTTGATTGCTTTAGTGGTAGTAAACTTTTACGCCGATTACGCGGCAACAGGTCGAAATAACCGTATATTGAAAAAAGAAATCATTCCATTTCAATACCTTTCTAGTGGCTATAAGTATGCACGTGATCAGTTGCTTTACAGCGATATTAAATTTAAAAATATTGATACCACACCAACTTTAGCATCGCCAAGTACAACACGAGTTACTGTCATAGTAGTAGGTGAAACCGCACGAGCTGAAAATTTTTCCTACCAAGGCTATGAGCGTAATACCAACCAATACACACAAAAACATAATGTCACTTATTTCGATAATGTATCGTCGTGTGGCACGGCCACAGCAGTGTCAGTTCCGTGTATGTTCTCACTGCAAACTCATGCCAATTTTTCTCGTTTAGACAGTGATAATCAGCAAAACGTGATTGATTTGATACAACAAGCAGGCGCAGATGTCTTATGGGTTGATAATAACAGTGGCTGTAAAAACGTCTGCTCGCGCGTACCTACCATTAATATTGATACCAAAGCATCTGAACTATGTGATGGTAAATACTGTTTTGATGAAGCGTTGCTAGCCCCACTAAAGCACAAGCTTGCTAACTTGAGTCAGGCTAATACGCTTATAGTGCTGCATATGATGGGTTCACATGGCCCTACTTACTTTAAGCGCTACCCTGAAAAATTTAAACTGTTTAGCCCAACCTGCGACCGCAGCGATATTCAAAACTGTAGCGCTGAAGAACTGGTTAACACCTACGACAATACAATTGCTTATAGTGATTTTATCAACGCTCAAGTTATTGAACAGTTAAAGGCACTACCAGCCAATATTGATAAGCAATTACTGTATGTGTCGGACCATGGCGAGTCGCTCGGTAAAAATGGCGCGTACTTACATGGCTTCCCCTATGCATTTGCACCAACAGCTCAAACCCATGTGCCTCTTTACATCTGGGCTGATGAGCATAATCAGCGCATTACAGCCAAGTGTCTCAACAATTTAAATAGCACTTTAGCGCAATCACACGATGCTATTTTTCATACCCTTTTAAACCTAACCGGTGTTGCGAGTAAAACCTACCAAACCTCTGAAGATTTACTCGCGTCATGTCAAACGATTAACCATAGCGAAACTAAAATATGAATAATAAAACCGTTATAAAACGCCAAGGTCTAATGCGCCTAATTTTTACCTTAAGCCATACCTTTAATGGTCTAAAATGGATGAGCCGATTTGAGGCTGCTTTTCAGCAAGAGTTGGTTTTATTTAGTTTGCTAGGCGTATTTGCCTGCTTGCAAGAAATTACTTTAAGTAGCAAATTAATATTGATTGCCAGCTTATTGTTTGTGTTATTTGCTGAGTTGGTCAATACCGCAGTCGAAGTGGTGGTTGATCGCATCGGTAGCGAATATCATGAACTATCAGGCCTAGCTAAAGACATCGCTTCTGCCAGTGTCTTTATCGCCATGCTCATCACCGTTCTGCTTTGGTGGTCTGTTTTATGGGCTTAATTAGCCAAGGAAAAAAAAGCATTAGTGCTGCTGTAGGTCATGGTGGTGTTTTTTCTCAGTCTATGAAGCTTTTCACGAATCGCCTTGAGTTCATAACAAAGTGAACGCGTTTTGACTAATTTTGGCAACATGGCCTACAGCAATAATTGGTATCAATAGCGCTTTTTAATCTGGCATTTTTACGTTACCTATAAAGTAAACTAAGTTAGTATTTATAAAACAACTTTAACTTGGTTAGGATTCTTTATGAAAGTGTCATTGCGTATCAGTCATATATTGATGGCGTTCGTTTTTTTAGCATTTAGTGTGAATGGCTATGCAGCTCCAGCTCTATTCAAAATAGAAAAACAAGGCGCTAGTTCGTATTTATTTGGCACCGTGCATGTAGGTGATGCCAGCATGAAAGGGCTACCACAAAAAGTGACTCACGCACTGGATAACAGCAAGCAAGTGGTTGTTGAAGTGGATATTAGTAAACTATCACCTTTACAAATGCAGCAACGCTCTATGCCGTATATGCTGCTTAATAACGGGCGCACACTACAGAGTGAGCTGTCGACAGAAAATTATCAACTCCTGAAAGACTACTTTGCTAAAAAGTCGATTGATATTGCCATGTTCAACAGCTTTAAACCTTGGGCTGTGATGTTAACCATGATGCAAATTGAGTTTCAAAACGCAGGATATTCAGATAAAAATGGCATTGATAAGCAAATATTAGATTATGCCCAACAGCATAATATTAAAATTGCAGAGCTTGAAACCATAGAGCAGCAACTACAAATGTTTAATGGGTTAGAGTCATTAAGCAACGCTATGATGGCAGAAACCTTTGAACAACTCAGTGATATTAATACCTACTTTATTTCTCTAGTAAATGCATGGAAACAGGGTGATATGAAAACCCTAACCAGCTACTACCACACCAGTTTTGATAACAGCCAATACGGCCAACAAAGCGAACAAGTGATGCTAATTGAGCGTAATAATAATTGGGTCACTCAGCTCACCCCAAAACTTGAACAAGGCAATATTTTTATAGCTGTAGGTGCTCTGCATTTAGTTGAGCAACATGGCTTAATTAAACAACTGCGTGACCAAGGATTCACGGTGACTCAGTTATAAACAAGCTTATATAATCGACTCACTATGATCCGTATGCTGTTCATAGTAAGTTGGTTTAAAATCTTCCATTTTTAGGGTGTATTCAATCCCTTTAATGGTATCTGCTGCATGATGGTTTACATAAATAACGGTACTCGTTTTTGCCGCACACACCTTTTCTATTAGCAGTAAAACGCGTTGACGATTTGCCTCATCAAGCCCTAAACATGGCTCATCTAAAATAACTAAGGCGGGGTGTTTGACCATTGCGCGTACAATAAGTAATAGGCGCTGATCGCCATACGATAGTTGAGTAAAAGCGCAATTAGCTTTATCGCTTAGGCCAATTAATGCCAACCACTGTTTCGCTAACCGCATTTGTAGCTCACTGGCTTGTTGATATAAACCAATACTATCGAAAAACCCAGAGATAACAGTATTGAGCGCCGAAATACTCACTCTATACTGTAAATGCAAGGTATTAGAGATATAACCAATATGCTGTTTTATATCCCAAATACTCTCTCCTGTGCCACGCTTGAAACCAAACACCTCAATCTCATTGTTATAACACTGAGGGTTATCACCGGTGATTAAATTTAATAAACAGGTTTTTCCTGAGCCATTCTTGCCGGTAAGTTGCCAATGTTGGTGTTGCTTAATCGTCCAGTTTAAGTTTTCAAAAATAGTCTGTTCACCATAACGTACATGCGTATCAGTAAGCTTAACGAGTGGCGCGTTTACATTTGAAATAAAAGTAGGCTCGGGTGAACCTGGAATAGTTATAGATGTATGTTCTAAATGCAGTAACTTAAACAAATCGGCTCGTTTTGCTGCGCACGGTTTTGCTAAGCTATGTTGTAAAAGACCCTTGCTCACATAAGCAAAGTGATCAACAAACGCAGGAATTTCATCAACACGGTTTAGTACAAACACAAAGCAAGTGTGCGTACTCAGTTGCTTTAATAGGCGGTTTAACTGCCTAGCCGATTCAGTGTCTAAGCCATCAAATGGTTCATCAAGCACAACTAAATCACTATTAGCAGACAGTGCTTTAATCAATAATAATTTACGTGTTTCACCGGTCGATAAATCAGTAAAATTACGATTAAGTAAGGCATCAAAATTAAGAGCCGTAATTAGCTGTTGGCATAAATCGCTATTTATTTCAGGCGCAGAAAAGAGTATGTCGGTTACTTTTTGTGGTTTATCACTTTTGCGATTAGCGCTTAATAACTGCTTTTGTAAATCACTTGAAACTAACTGTAGATTATTAAAAGTACTATGGCGTTGCCCACTTTGTTGCTTGGCTTCACCAATAAGCGTAGCCCCAAGCGCAGATTTACCGGCGCCATTGCCGCCAAGCAATACCCAGTGTTCCCCCTGTTTTACTTGCCAAGTTAAATCCTTAATATAATAGCGATTACTGCCACCGGTGGATAAATAACCATTAAATTGCTGAAGTAAAATTGAGCTCACACTAGCTACCAAAATAAGTCTTAAAAATTCAAATTAACGTACAAAATAACAATTAGGCAAGTGAGATTTAATCAACCTCTGTTAGAAGAGCATCGTTTAGTGCCGCTATTATACTTTGCTGATCTATGGGTTTATGAATATGACTTATTGCTCCACAAGCTTTAGCGCGAGCTATATCACTATCAGAAGTGTTTGCGGTAACCACAATAATGGGTCGTGTTTTGTCTTTTTCATGCAGCAGCTTTGTGGCTTCAAAGCCATCCATAACCGGCATATTTAAATCCATAAATATAACATCATAGCTATTTTCAGCCGCCATTTCACAAGCGACTTTGCCATTTTCAGCCAATTCAACCTGTATGTTCAAAGAACTTAATAACTTTGTTAGTACCAACATGTTGAGCGGGTTATCTTCAACCACTAAACACTTAAGATCATCAGGCAAGCGCGTTGGCTTAGTTTCGCTTGTGTCCATCTCTAATGGTAGGCTTAAAAATACAATGGCGCCTTGTGGATGATTATTCTCAAAACGAATGTCGCCATTGAGCGCATTAACAATATATTGTACGCGGGTAAGCCCTGTTCTGAGGCCTTGAAAATGGTTACTTTGTTGATTGTTATCTAATTCGAGCTGACCAACCGGGTGGCTAAAGCCACAACCACTGTCTTTTATGCTTAACTCTAACCGATGGTTATTGAGCGTAGCAATGACGGTGACCTCTCCTTGCTCAGTAAACTTTAATGCGTTATTAAGTAGTTCAGAAACAATTTGTTGTAGCCGTGCGTGATCTATAATCACCGCGCAATCTAAGCTCGGCGCTAACTCGGTAATTAACTTTAACCCTTTCTCAGTACAGCCATATTGATACACCGCCAGTATTTTGTTTAAAGTTGTTAGTAGGTTGTCTGAGGTTGGCTTTAACGACCAGCGATTTAAACTAAGCGCCTGTAAATCTTGAAGTTCACCTAGCATTGCTAGCAACCGAGTTGAACAGTACTGAGCTTGACGCTTAATTTGTTGTTGCGAGCTGGGAATGGTTAATTCATTTATAGAACTAATTAATCCCTGTAACGGGGTTCTAAACTCATGACTGGCGCGTGCAATAAAATGTTCTTTATTCTGACTGACTTGCTCGGCAAATTCTTTTTGTTGTTGATACTCAAGCAGAGTCTGCAAAACTTGCCTTTCCATTGGCATAAACACAAATCTTAACTCTAGAAGCAATAACGCTAGAGTCAAAAACCAACACAACAGCTCAATATTGGCTACCCAATTAACCTTTGTCACCGCTTGCTGCTCAAATAAGCTCACCGCGGTGTCTAATTTTTTTAATAATGCTTCAATCTCGCCCACAGAAAACATCACGGGATTCGCTTGTTCTTGTTGGGTCAGTAATTTTTTTGCTTGCTTTATAAAACTAGATACCTCGGCATCTAGGTTACCTGGGCCGGCATAATATAAATCAACTAAAGCAGCATTTAAATAAATCGCCTCACCTTGCTTATTTTTAGTGAGTAAAAAAGTATGTCCTTGCTCGAATAGCCCAAGTGAGTGGGCTAACGATTTCAGGTGCTGTTCTTTGTTAGCTGTTTGATTAATTAGCGCATTACTATGCCACGCTATTTTTTGTGACAGCATACGTTGCTTACCCGCTATATTGATAATTTTCGCATCGTATTTTTGCACAGAAAAGAAGTATTGCATGAGTAGTGCGGATACGCTGATCAGCAAGGCAATAGCAATTAATGCCCACCGATAACGTTTGCGAATACTCTTTACAATATTAAACATAAACCAAGCTGCTTTTTATTTTCACTTTAGTCTAACTGTAGCAAGTTAATTAGTTAATTCACTAATTATTAGATATAAAAAAGCCCAACTAAAAAGCTGGGCTACTTACAATATCATTAACGATTTTCTAAGCGGTTATAATCAAACATACCAAATTCAACCCCTCGATACTGGCGGGCAACGTGATGTAATATATCGCTGTATTGCCAAAACTGAGGGTGCGTTCGACGAATCGCAAACTTAGACTTTAAAGCCCGATAATCCGCCTCTACTTGCATAAGCGGTAGCTGCTCTGCAAATGCAGCAACTTGTTGCGGGTTATTTAAATACCAAATTGCTGATGGGTAATCACCAATAAAACCTGGCACAATTGTCACGGTATCTTCTTCATAGGCACGCTGGCCGTCTTCGTTTAATAAGCTCGAAATATTATAATGCGCGTTATGATGAATAATCGTATAAGCCTTGTGCTCATCTTGCTCTTTTACTAACACATACGATAGCTGCGGGAGTAAGTTAATTGCTTTAGCGGGCATGGTGTTAATTGCACTTAATGGTGCGGGTACTTTTTTATAGTCATAACGAGGACTTAATACCGGCTCAAGCGTTTGTTTAATTAATCCATATAACTCTGATTGTGGCTTATCAGTTTGGTAATTAATACCGCTTGGCTGACTAAACTCACGGTTATTTTCGAAAAAGGTCGATAGACTTGGCGGTGATTTACGATACCAGCTTTGCTTAATAGCTTCGCGTTGTGACTCTGGTAATAACGCAAGAAAGTTTTGCTCACCTTCAAAGCGTAAAAAATCCATGTATAAACGTGTTATCAATTGATGGCCAATATTGCCATACACATCAAAGCCTGCCACCAGTAAGTAGTGAATACGCTCAAACAATGCGTAGTCAAGTACCCACATTGTTTTAGGTTGCTGACCAATAAGTCCTTTTACAACTGTTGCACTATCGAAATGACGAAAAATTGTCAGCGCCGCATTTTGGTTATGCCCTTCCCCTTTCCACAGTAAATCAGTAGTTAAGTGCTCGCCATTTTTGAACATTTTATTAGCTAGCTCTACCTTGGCTTTTAAATAGCGTTTTTCGCGAACTGAGTATTTTACCCAGTTAGAAATAGGTAACGCATTACTCTCCTCGGCTGCTGGTAACTCTAATGCGTCTTCATGTTGCATTAGCATTTTACCAACCTCTGGAGTCGCCACTTTTTCAGGATCGGCAAATGCCACCCAAAAATGGTCATTAATCACGTTCAGTGCTATTTGACCACGACAGACAGGCCCTTTAATGAAGCCCATAATAATTAACTCAGCTTCATCGAGCATAAATTGATACTTAGCATCAATAGGCAGTGCTTCAAAAGTTTTAAATGGGTTTGATGCAAGTGCTGGCTCATAGCTTGGTAAGCTAGATACAGTGTATTTTGGTGCGATGAACTGCTGATATAAGCGCGTTAACTTCTCATCCGATAACTTAAGTGGCAAATGCGTTTTTGACAAAATAGTTGAACGGTCGTGAAGCAGTCGATAATAAACACGCTCAACATTTGGGTTATCATAAGGGCGACGAGCGCTAATTAACTTAATATCTTCACCCGGAGGGGTGCTTGAGCGTACCAACTTAAAAAAGTTTGGTGATTGCGCATCACTAAAATAGATGTGCGCTAAAAACCAATGTTCATAAATATAACGCGCTGATAACTGATACTTCAAACCATCTTGATTTAAAAATGCTTCCCAGTTTTTTACCTTTGCAAGCTCAGCAGCTGATGGCGGCTTGATATGCGCCATTTTCCCGCCTTTTTTAATCCAATTTTGTAGGTGCTGAAATTCAGCAGCCGACACCCCTGGTAAGCCATAAGGCATACCCGCATGCGGTTGCTCATCCGCTAATTGGTCAAACTCACCCATGGTCGCACAACTTTGGTTGCGACTAAGCGAAAAATCAAAGCGTTCATCTAATACTTCATCTTCTGGCAAAGGTGAACTTTGCTTTAATACCAGCGTGTTAAATAACACACTACCGGCTAAATTGGCTTCTTCATTTTGTGCTCGCTCGTTTAATACCGGGCTAAACTCTTTTTCACGCCATTGCTCAGTGGTGGTTGCATCAAATAATAGTCGGCTCGGCGTTGAGGCTAACAACCGAGTACCGTCGTACACCAGCTCTTTACTTAGCCCTCTATCTATTCCCTCAGGAGACGACAACTTCAACTGGCAAGGCGCATCATAACAACCATGGCAAACCACGCAGCGAGTATCTATTACAGGCTTTACATGTTGAAGAAATTCGGCGCCATCACCACTATTAGCGTCAACAATACGCGCTTGTGTTTTTTCGGGACCAAACAGTTCGTTATAATGAGCATTTCCGAGGTAGGCACAGCCACTTAAAATAATTAGTACAAATGTACTTATAATGATCTTTTTCATTACTCTGCCTCATCGCCCAAATCGAACGTGGGCATCATATCAACTTGAGGTGATACGAATGTCAGCTCACCAACTGTAGTCACTACAGCGCTTAATAGAGGGCCTTGAGTGAGCGTTAGTTGAGCGTCATGTTCGCTTTGCACTACACTTGAAAAGCTTGAATTGATGACATTCAATTCATAGTCCGTAATGCTTATGCCAATACTACTGTCAGCACTGGGGTTTTGACATAGCTGAGTCAGTAGCTCATCACTTAAAATAACTGAAATTTCCACGTCAGGCTGCGCTAAGTCACGGGTACTTAGTGTCTCATCTAGAATAAATAAAGGGAGGGTTAAATTGCTATCTTGTTCAAGTTCCATTGGACTCTCTTGCTGACTGGCGGTGTAATTACCGCCATTATAGCAAAAAAGCACATAATTACTGCGACTAAATAACCATACTAAAGCCTAAAATTAATCCTAAGCATTACCAATTACTAAGCTTTAATATCATCCATTGCCGATTCAATAATAGAAAAAACAGCCCCTTGAGGATCGCAAATAACACTAAAACGCCCTACATCAGGGATATCTGTAGCAGGTACGCACACTTGCCCTCCAAGGATCGCCGCTTTTTTTACATAGCTATCGCAGTTATCCACGGCAAAGTAAATCATCCAATGGGGAGGCACGTCTTCTGGCCACTCATTATTCATTTGTAGCATGCCCGCTACAGGCTTACCTGCAACTAAGAACAAGGTATAATCCATACCTTCCATAGGCTTTATTTCACTTTGCCAACCTAGTAATTCGCAGTAAAAGTGACGGCTCGCTTCGCTATCACGCGTTGCCATTTCGTGCCAATAAGGCGTGCCGAGCTCACAAGGGCGCTGACATCCTATGTGCTCTTTACCTTGCCATAACGCCACTATGGCGCCGGTTGGGTCTTTAAGCATTAACATGCGCCCTGCATTCATAACATTGTGAGGCCCTGCTATAATTTGCGCGCCTAGCTTTTGCGCCTTAATTGCACATGTATCAACATCATCTACTGCAATATAGGTAAGCCAGTAGCTAGGTGTGGAATCGTCCACTTGCTCTTTAGGCATTTGGTACATGGCAGCAATATCGTCACCTTGCTTTTGAAGCATTGTGTAATATTCATCTTCGCCAATTGGCTGGTCGTCATTCCCCCATTCAAACAACGAGGTATAAAAAGCTTTTCCATCTTTCCAATTATGAGTACACAGTTCAGCCCAGCAAAATATACCTTGCGGATAATTATTTTTATTATTCATCGCCCATTTCCTGTTGTAAATTTAAGCTATTTTTAGCTTAGGCTAATAGTCTATAAGAGTCGATAGCTATTCAATGAATAGACATGTCTTTACTGAGTTTTAGCGTATAGTCATATTCCCTTCTATGAAAAAACAGCGCTCAAATATTAAACTATAGATATTCAGAGGTTCTTAAACCGCTGGCTTCTACTCGGAGTTGATACTAACTCAGGCTACTTAGCTTACATTAGCACCGAGCAGCTAAAAGCTGATAGCTAATCACTTTTCTTCAGGCATTAAAAAACCCGAGACTAAGCTCGGGTTTTTTTAATGCTTAATGCATTACAACAGTTGATTACTCAACGATAGTTGCAACAACACCAGCACCAACAGTACGGCCACCTTCACGGATAGCGAAACGAAGACCTTCGTCCATCGCGATTGGCGCGATTAGAGTTACTGTCATCTTAACGTTATCACCAGGCATTACCATTTCTACGCCTTCTGGTAACTGTACGTCACCTGTTACGTCAGTTGTACGGAAGTAGAACTGTGGACGGTAACCTTTGAAGAATGGAGTATGACGACCACCTTCATCTTTAGAAAGTACGTATACTTCTGAAGTGAATGTTGTGTGTGGGTTGATTGAACCAGGCTTAGCTAGTACTTGACCACGTTCAACGTCTTCACGCTTAGTACCACGTAGAAGTGCACCAATGTTCTCACCAGCACGACCTTCGTCAAGAAGCTTACGGAACATTTCAACACCAGTACAAGTAGACTTAGTAGTCTCTTTGATACCAACGATTTCAACTTCGTCATTCACGTTGATGATACCAGCTTCAACACGGCCAGTTACAACAGTACCACGACCTTGGATTGAGAAAACGTCTTCGATAGGCATGATGAATGGCTTATCGATGTCACGCTCTGGCTCTGGAATGTAAGAATCTAGTGCTTCTGCAAGCTCTACGATTTTAGCTTCCCATTGCTCTTCGCCTTCAAGTGCTTTAAGTGCAGAACCTTGAATTAGTGGTAAGTCATCACCTGGGAAGTCGTATTCAGAAAGAAGTTCACGAACTTCCATTTCTACTAGCTCAAGTAGCTCTTCATCATCAACCATGTCACATTTGTTCATGAACACAACGATGTAAGGAACGCCAACTTGGCGAGAAAGTAGGATGTGCTCACGAGTTTGTGGCATAGGGCCATCAGTCGCAGCAACTACTAAGATAGCGCCGTCCATTTGAGCAGCACCAGTGATCATGTTTTTAACATAATCGGCGTGACCAGGACAATCTACGTGTGCGTAGTGACGAGTAGGTGTATCGTACTCAACGTGTGAAGTTGAGATTGTGATACCACGCTCGCGCTCTTCTGGAGCGTTATCGATTGATGCGAAATCTTTAGCAACACCGCCGTATACTTTTGCAAGTACGTTAGTGATTGCTGCAGTTAGTGTAGTTTTACCGTGGTCAACGTGGCCGATTGTACCAACGTTTACGTGCGGTTTTACGCGTTCAAACTTTTCTTTTGCCATCTTAAAAAATTCCTAATAAAGAAATTAAAGCCTGACTCAGTATTGAGCCAGACAAGCTAAAATCATATAACAGCGCGAGCTGAAATTATTGTATCTGCAACCTGCTTAGAGGCTTCAGCGTACTTCAAAAACTCCATAGAGTATGAGGCACGGCCCTGTGTTGCAGATCGTAAAGCAGTCGCATAACCGAACATTTCAGATAGTGGTACCACAGCATTAATTTGCTTAAGGCCACCAAGTGCATCTTCCATGCCTTCGATCATGCCGCGACGACGGTTTAGGTCGCCAACTACATCACCCATGTTTGCTTCAGGAGTGAGTACTTCAACCTTCATTACTGGTTCTAAAAGTGCAGGGTTTGCATCTAGCGCACCTTGCCTCATAGCCAGTGAACCTGCTATTTTAAATGCCATTTCATTCGAATCCACATCATGGAATGAACCATCATATAAAGTCGCTTTAACACCAAGTAATGGGTAGCCTGCCAGTACACCTTGAGCCATTTGCTCTTGGATACCTTTGTCTACCGCAGGGATGTATTCTTTCGGCACTGAGCCACCTACGGTTTCGTTTACGAACTCGTAAATTGGGGCTTCATCATCCGAAATATCCATCGGTTCAAGTTTAAGCCAGACGTGACCATATTGACCACGACCACCTGATTGACGTACAAACTTTCCTTCAACTTCAACAGTTGAACGAATAGCTTCTCGGTATGCAACCTGCGGCTTACCAACGTTACATTCAACACTGAATTCACGTTTCATACGGTCGACAATGATATCAAGGTGAAGTTCACCCATGCCAGAGATAATAGTCTGGCCTGATTCTTCGTCAGTTTGTACGCGGAAAGATGGATCTTCTGCAGCTAGTTTTCCTAGCGCGATACCCATTTTATCCTGGTCAGCGATTGTGCGAGGCTCAACCGCAACAGAGATAACTGGTTCTGGGAACTCCATACGCTCAAGCGTAATAATAGAGTTCGGATCACACAGTGTTTCACCTGTTGTTACGTCTTTGAGACCAATAGCCGCCGCGATGTCGCCTGCGTGGACTTCTTTGATCTCTTCACGTGAGTTTGAATGCATCTGAACGATACGACCAAGACGCTCACGCTTACTTTTTACTGGGTTATATACCGCGTCACCCTGTTTAACAGTACCAGAGTAAACACGGAAAAAGGTTAAAGTGCCAACAAACGGGTCTGTTGCAATCTTGAATGCAAGAGCAGCAAACGGCGCTTTATCATCAGCAGGACGCTCTTCCTCAGTACCATTTTCTAAGATACCTTGGATTTGTTTCACTTGTGTTGGTGATGGCATATATTCAACAACGCAATCAAGCACAGCTTGAACACCCTTGTTTTTAAATGCACTACCACACGTCATGGGAACAATTTCGTTCGCTAATGTGCGTTGACGCAAAGCATTTTTAATTTCTGCTTCGCTTAACTCTTCACCTTCTAAGTATTTATCCATTAGTTCTTCAGTAGCTTCAGCAGCGCTTTCAACTAAGTGAGAGCGCCATTCTTCGGCTAATTCCTGAAGTTCTGCCGGTATTGCCTCATAAGAGAAAGTCATACCCTGGTCTTTATCATTCCAGTTAATGGCTTTCATTTTAATAAGGTCAATAACACCTTTAAAGTCGTCTTCAGCGCCAATAGGCAGCTGGACTGGAACAGGCGTTGCTCCAAGACGAGATTTCACCTGACTTACAACCGTTAAGAAGTCAGCGCCCGTGCGATCCATTTTATTTACGAAGATCATTCTCGGAACTTCGTACTTGTTCGCTTGACGCCAAACTGTCTCAGTTTGCGGCTGTACACCCGATGAAGCACAAAGAACAACTACCGCACCATCTAGTACACGTAAAGAACGCTCTACTTCGATAGTGAAATCTACGTGCCCTGGGGTATCAATAATATTGATGCGATGGTCGTCAAATTGAGCGTCCATCCCTTTCCAGAAACACGTTGTTGCAGCAGAAGTGATTGTGATACCACGCTCTTGTTCCTGCTCCATCCAATCCATAGTTGCAGCGCCATCATGCACTTCACCGATCTTATGAGAAAGACCTGTGTAGAACAGAACACGTTCTGTTGTGGTGGTTTTGCCTGCATCTACGTGAGCACAAATACCGATATTGCGGTAACGCTCAAGTGGAGTTGTACGTGCCATAAAATCCTCTTAAAGGTTAAGGACAGATTACCAACGGTAATGAGCGAATGCTTTATTCGCTTCAGCCATACGGTGAACGTCTTCACGTTTCTTAACCGCAGTGCCTTTGTTATCAGCAGCGTCAACGATTTCTTGAGCTAAACGTAAGCCCATAGATTTTTCGCCACGCTTACGTGCAGCGTCTACTAACCAACGCATACCTAATGCGTTGCGACGTACTGGACGTACTTCAACTGGTACTTGATAAGTTGAACCACCAACACGGCGAGATTTAACCTCTACCTGTGGACGGATGTTATCAAGTGCAGTTTCAAAGATTTCTAGGTGCGACTTGCCTGATTTCTCAGCAGCCACGTCTAGCGCACCATAAACGATTTTTTCAGCAGTAGATTTCTTGCCGTCTAACATTACGATGTTAACGAATTTTGCAAGAAGTTCCGATCCGAACTTAGGATCTGGAAGAATTTTACGTTGACCTATTACGCGTCTTCTAGGCATTTTGTATCTCCGGTTTATTCAGGTTTGTCCTTTTGGAACAATAACCCAAAACAATAATTAATAATATTTAGTGCTTGGCCTTACTAACGGAATACAATTAGCCTTTAGGGCGTTTTGCACCGTATTTAGAACGAGCTTGACGACGGTCGCTTACGCCTGCACAGTCAAGTGCACCACGTACAGTGTGGAAACGCACACCTGGTAAATCTTTAACACGACCACCACGGATTAGGATTACACTGTGCTCTTGAAGGTTATGACCTTCACCACCGATGTATGAAGTTACTTCGAAACCGTTAGTTAAACGTACACGAGCTACTTTACGTAACGCCGAGTTTGGTTTCTTAGGTGTAGTTGTATATACGCGAGTACATACACCACGCTTTTGCGGACACGCTTTAAGCGCAGCTGAGTTACTTTTAGTAACCTTGCTACGACGTGGCTTACGCACTAGCTGGTTAATAGTTGCCATTTAAATAGCTCCTGAAATTAAAATTACTACTGAAAAAAATAAAAAATCCGCCCTTGTTTTACGAGCATGTATTAAACGTGCAAGTAAATGGGTGGCGGAATTTTAATGAGCAAAGATTGACCTGTCAACCTAAACCGCTCGCAAGGCAGTAGATAACTACCTTGCTAAACTCTAATCCATTGATTAGATTCGGTTTATTGATTTCCAGATAAATCCGCGTTTAAGGCATCAGTCAGTGCTTGAGTCGCCTCTTCTGCACTTACCGTTTGCTCTTCAACAACGTCTTTTTGCTTACGACGAGCCATACGATCTTGATGATACGCAAAACCGGTACCGGCTGGGATCAATCGACCCACAATTACGTTTTCTTTCAGACCTCGTAACTCATCGCTCTTACCATTTACAGCGGCTTCTGTTAGGACACGAGTTGTCTCCTGGAACGAGGCTGCTGAGATGAAAGATTCTGTCGCTAGTGATGCTTTAGTGATACCCATTAACTGGATTTCAAACTTAGCTGGGATCTTACCTTGAGCTTCAAGGTCGCGGTTTGCGATATTAACGCGTGCCACTTCAATTTGCTCACCGGCTAAGAACTCAGTATCACCACCGTCTAGAATGATACATTTACGTAGCATTTGACGAATAATAGTTTCAATGTGCTTATCATTGATCTTAACGCCCTGCAAACGGTAAACCTCTTGCACTTCGTTAACAATGTAGTTAGCAACATGAGTCACACCACGTAGGCGTAAGATGTCATGCGGTGATTCTGGACCATCGGCGATAACTTCACCTTTAGACACTTGCTCACCTTCAAACACGTTAAGTTGACGCCACTTAGGGATCATTTCTTCGTAATGATCGCCTTCAGCTGGAGTAATAACTAAACGTTTCTTACCTTTAGTCTCTTTACCGAAGCTAATCGTACCGGTGATTTCAGCTAAGATAGCTGGATCTTTCGGCTTACGCGCTTCAAATAAGTCGGCTACGCGTGGTAGACCACCCGTGATATCACGAGTTTTCGAACCTTCTTGCGGAATACGTGCTAGTACGTCACCAGGGTTTGCAGTCGCGCCGTCTGTTACTTCAATCGTAGTGAATGAAGGAAGACGTGTTTCTTGCAAGCCACGCTCATCACTTTCAATGATAAGTTTCGGCTCTTTCGCATTCGCTTTAGCAAGATCTTTAACAACTACACGAGTTAAACCCGTTAGTTCGTCAGTCTGTGCTTCAGTATTTGAATCATCGATATCGCTGAACGATACTTTTGATTTATGCTCAAGAACGATTGGGTGACTATGCGGGTCCCAAGTAGCAACAATGTCGTTACCTTGAACTTCTGCATTGTCTTGCACTGTTAATACCGCACCGTAAGGTACTTTATAACGCTCTTTCTCACGACCATAGCTATCAATGATAGTGATTTCTGTAGAACGTGAGGTAATAACAATCTTACCGTCTGTATTTAATACATACTTAGCGTTGTGAAGTTTTAATGTACCGTTAGTTTTAACTTGTACATTATTCTCAGCAGACGCTCTTGATGCCGCACCACCGATGTGGAATGTACGCATCGTAAGCTGTGTACCCGGCTCACCGATTGATTGTGCCGCGATAACACCTACTGATTCACCCGCGTTGATGATATGACCACGTGCTAGGTCACGACCATAACACTTAGCACAAACACCAAAGTCGTTATCACAGGTGATAACTGAACGTACACGAACTTCATCAACTGAGTGCTCTTCTAAAAGGTCACACAGTTTTTCGTCAAGCATGATGTTACGTTCTACAAGTACTGTATTAGTACCAGGGATAACAACAGGCTCAGCAACAACACGACCTAGTACACGTTCGCGAAGTGCTTCTACAACGTCACCACCTTCAATAAGCGGTTTCATTGTTAAGCCATCTTCTGTGCCACAATCGTCTTCATTGATTACCAAATCTTGTGCAACGTCTACTAGACGACGCGTTAGGTAACCCGAGTTCGCTGTTTTCAGTGCTGTATCGGCAAGACCTTTACGCGCACCGTGCGTTGAGATGAAGTACTGAAGTACGTTTAGACCTTCACGGAAGTTAGCCGTGATTGGCGTCTCGATGATTGAACCATCTGGACGTGCCATTAGACCACGCATACCTGCTAGCTGACGGATCTGAGCGGCACTACCACGAGCACCTGAGTCGGCCATCATAAACACTGAGTTAAATGACGGTTGCTCTTCTTCTTCACCTTGCGCATTCACTACGGTGTCTTTTGACAAGTTCGCCATCATTTCACGTGATAAGTTTTCATTTACACGTGACCAGATATCGATAACTTTGTTGTACTTTTCACCAGCCGTAACAAGACCCGATTGGAACTGTTGGTTGATTTCAGTTACTTCAGCTTCTGCTGCTTCAATGATTGATGCTTTCACTGGTGGGATAACTAAGTCATCGATACCAATTGAAACACCTGACTTCATTGCGTAGTGGAAACCGGTGTACATAACTTGGTCAGCAAACACAACTGTGTCTTTTAAACCAAGACGACGGTAACACTCATTTAATAAGCTAGAAATTTGCTTTTTACCTAGAGCTTGGTTGATTGACTCAAACGGCATACCTTTAGGTAAAATAAGAGACAGAATTGCACGACCCACTGTAGTATCAATGATAGTAATTGTATCTTCTACAACACCATCTTCATTAGCTACTGATTGGCTAATACGTACTTTCACTTTTGCGTGAAGGTCGGCATTACCACTACGGTATGCTTTTTCTGCTTCTTTAGGATCTTTAAATACGGTGCCTTCGCCTTTGGCGTTAATGCGGTCACGCGTCATGTAATAAAGACCTAATACAACGTCCTGTGAAGGAACGATGATTGGCTCACCATTAGCAGGCGATAAGATGTTGTTTGTAGACATCATTAACGCACGAGCTTCTAGCTGCGCTTCAATTGTTAGCGGTACGTGTACCGCCATTTGGTCACCATCGAAGTCGGCGTTGTAAGCCGCACATACTAATGGATGCAAATGAATCGCTTTACCTTCGATAAGCACAGGTTCAAACGCTTGGATACCCAAACGGTGAAGTGTTGGTGCACGGTTAAGTAATACTGGATGTTCACGAATTACTTCGTCTAGTACATCCCATACTTCCGCTACTTCACGCTCAACCATCTTTTTAGCTGCTTTGATTGTCGTAGCCATGCCGCGACGTTCTAATTTGCCATAGATGAATGGTTTGAAAAGCTCTAATGCCATCTTCTTAGGAAGACCACACTGATGAAGCTTAAGTGTAGGACCAACCGTGATTACAGAACGGCCAGAGTAATCTACACGCTTACCAAGTAAGTTCTGACGGAAACGACCTTGCTTACCTTTGATCATATCAGCAAGCGATTTAAGTGGACGTTTGTTAGAACCTGTAATTGCACGACCACGACGACCATTATCAAGTAGCGCATCAACCGCTTCTTGTAACATACGTTTTTCGTTGCGTACGATAATATCTGGTGCAGCTAAATCTAGTAGACGCTTAAGACGGTTATTACGGTTAATAACACGACGGTAAAGGTCATTTAGATCAGATGTCGCAAAGCGGCCACCGTCTAGTGGTACTAATGGACGTAAGTCAGGTGGCAATACTGGAAGTACTGTCATGATCATCCACTCAGGGTTATTACCTGATTGGTGGAACGATTCCATTAACTTAAGACGTTTAGTGATCTTTTTACGCTTAGTTTCAGAGTTAATTGTTGGTAACTCTTCACGCATCTCTGCAATTAATTGAGCAAGATCGAGTTCACGAAGCAAGTCTAATACTGCTTCAGCACCCATCTTCGCTTCAAACTCATCGCCGTGCTCTTCAAGTGCATCTAGGTATTCTTCTTCACCTAATAGCTGACCACGCTCAAGCGTTGTCATACCAGGCTCAGTTACTACGAATGATTCGAAGTAAAGAACACGTTCAATATCACGAAGCGTCATATCAAGCATTAAGCCGATACGTGACGGTAATGATTTTAAAAACCATATATGCGCAACTGGACTTGCCAGTTCTATATGACCCATACGGTCACGACGCACTTTAGTGAGTGTTACTTCAACGCCACACTTTTCACAGATCACACCACGGTGTTTAAGGCGTTTATATTTACCACATAAACACTCATAATCTTTCACTGGGCCGAAAATACGGGCACAGAATAAGCCATCGCGCTCAGGCTTGAAAGTACGGTAGTTAATAGTCTCAGGTTTCTTTACTTCACCGTATGACCATGAACGAACCATGTCTGGTGAAGCAAGACCAATGCGAATTGCATCGAATTCTTCGGTCTTATTTTGTTGCTTCAGAAACTTAAGTAAGTCTTTCACCTTAGCTCTCCTGTCGGAGTTAATCTTGAGGACGGATGTTCTCGTCCCTACATTCTATTCAGCCATAACAGATGCTGCAGCGTTCACTGCAGCATCTAATTGGCTTAATTTTCTTCCAACTCGATGTTGATACCCAGTGAGCGGATTTCTTTCAACAATACGTTGAACGATTCTGGCATACCTGGTTCCATTTTATGGTTACCATCAACGATGTTTTTATACATCTTAGTACGACCGTTCACGTCATCCGATTTCACTGTTAACATTTCTTGTAGAGTGTAAGCAGCACCGTAAGCTTCAAGTGCCCATACTTCCATCTCACCAAAACGCTGGCCACCGAACTGTGCTTTACCACCCAGCGGCTGCTGAGTAACAAGGCTGTAAGAACCAGTAGAACGCGCGTGCATCTTATCATCAACCAAGTGGTTAAGTTTAAGCATGTACATGTAACCTACAGTTACTTGACGTTCAAACTGATCGCCAGTACGGCCATCATAAAGTGTAACCTGACCACTTCTAGGGTAGCCGCCTAGCTCTAGCATGTCTTTGATTTCGTCTTCTTTCGCGCCATCAAATGCAGGAGTAGCAATCGGTAAACCACCTTTTAAGTTTTCAGCTAAACGACGAATTTCGTCATCAGAGAAACTAGCGATATCCACAACCTGACGAGATTCACCGATCTCATAAGCTTGTTTGATGAATTCACGTAGCTCATGAAGCTCGCGTTGCTCTTTCATCATTTCTTCTAAGCGCTCACCAATACCGCGTGCAGCTAGACCCATATGTGTTTCAAGGATCTGACCGATGTTCATTCGCGATGGTACACCTAGTGGATTTAGTACGATATCTACCGTACGACCTTTGTCATCGTATGGCATATCTTCTACTGGTACGATAGTCGAGATAACACCTTTGTTACCGTGACGACCCGCCATTTTATCACCCGGTTGGATACGACGTTTAACAGCTAAGTATACTTTAACAATTTTAAGTACACCTGGTGCTAAGTCATCACCTTGAGTAATTTTACGACGTTTGTTTTCAAACTTCTTATCGTATTCAGCTTTAAGCTCATCGTACTGTGCAGCTAGTTGCTCAAGTTCAGCTTGCTTGTCTTCTTCAGCAAGGCTTTGAGTTAGTAACTTTTCAGCATTCAGTGACGCTAAGTTGTCTTCATCGAAGCCAGCTGCCACAAGTAACTTGCGAGCACGCTCTAAAACACCAGCTTCTAGAATACGGAACTCTTCGTTGAAGTCTTTCTTCGCTTCGCGAAGCTGCATGTCTTCAACTTCTAACGCACGCTTATCTTTTTCAACGCCATCACGGGTGAAAACTTGTACGTCGATTACAGTACCAGTTACAGAGTTAGGTACACGTAAAGAGCTGTCTTTAACGTCAGACGCTTTTTCACCGAAGATAGCACGTAGTAGCTTCTCTTCTGGTGTTAATTGCGTTTCGCCTTTCGGAGTCACTTTACCTACTAGGATATCGCCGCCTTTAACTTCAGCACCAATATATACAACGCCTGATTCATCAAGCTTGCCTAGTGCAGATTCACCCACGTTCGGGATATCTGCTGTGATCTCTTCTGAGCCTAATTTAGTATCACGGGCGATACACTGTAGTTCTTGAATGTGGATAGTCGTTAGACGATCTTCTTCAACTACGCGCTCTGATAGTAAGATTGAATCCTCGAAGTTGTAACCGTTCCATGGCATGAATGCCACGCGAAGGTTTTGACCAAGGGCTAAGTCACCTAAGTCAGTCGAAGGACCATCTGCTAACACATCGCCACGAGTAACCGGTTCACCAACCATACAAGTCGGCTTTTGGTTAATACATGTATTTTGGTTAGAACGTGTGTACTTGGTTAAGTTGTAGATGTCGATGCCCGCTTCACCAGGGATGCGCTCTTCTTCATGTACATTAACAACGATGCGACTTGCGTCGGCATACATTACTTCACCACCACGTTTAGCAACAATCGTTACACCAGAATCTTTTGCTAGTGTTAACTCAATACCTGTACCTACTAACGGTTTGTCCGCTTTCAATGTTGGTACTGCTTGACGTTGCATGTTTGAACCCATCAATGCACGGTTAGCATCATCGTGTTCTAGGAACGGGATAAGTGCGGCCGCTACAGAGATCACCTGTTGTGGTGATACATCCATATATTGCTGGTCCATGCGACCCATAAAGGTTGATTCACCTTTGTGACGACATGGAATAAGTTCATCTACAAACTCATTGGTTTCAGTTAAGTTTGAGTTCGCCTGTGCGATAACAAACTGACCTTCTTCAATGGCTGATAAGTAATCAACTTCATCAGTTACTACACCGTCTACCACTTTGCGGTAAGGTGTTTCTAAGAAACCGTAGTCATTGGTACGTGCATACGTAGACAATGAGTTAATTAGACCGATGTTTGGACCCTCAGGAGTCTCGATTGGACATACGCGACCGTAGTGAGTTACGTGAACATCACGTACTTCAAAGCCAGCGCGTTCACGAGTTAGACCGCCCGGACCTAATGCAGAAATACGACGCTTGTGCGTTACTTCTGATAGCGGGTTATTTTGGTCCATAAACTGTGATAACTGAGACGAGCCGAAGAACTCTTTAACCGCTGCCGAAATAGGCTTAGCGTTAATAAGATCTTGTGGCATTACCGCATCAAGGTCACCTAAGCTTAAACGCTCACGTACAGCACGTTCTACACGTACTAAACCTACACGGAATTGATTCTCAGCCATTTCGCCAACACTACGTATACGACGGTTGCCTAAGTGGTCTATATCATCAACATCGCCAACACCGTTACGAATAGCAATCAATACTTTCATAACCGCTACGATGTCTTCTTTGCTTAATGTGCCAGGGCCTGTGTCTGAATCGTAACCAACACGGCTATTGAACTTCATACGACCTACTGTTGATAAGTCATAGCGTTCTTCTGAGAAGAATAAGTTCTCAAATAAGGCTTCAGCCGCGTCTTTCGTCGGTGGCTCGCCTGGGCGCATCATGCGATAAATTTCTACTAGTGCTTCTAAACGGTTGCTTGACGAGTCAATATTCAACGTATTTGACATGTAAGCGCCGCTGTCCACTTCATTGATGTATAGTGTATCAATGGTCGTGTGACCGGCTTTAACCAATTCAGCCATCATTTCAAGCGTTAGCTCGTCATTTGCAGTAGCAATGATTTCACCTGTTGACTCATCAACATAGTTCTTCGCTAATACACGGCCAATGATGTACTCATGTGGTACTTCTAATTGCTTAATGCCTTTTTTCTCGATGCTCTTGATGTGGCGAGCCGTAACACGACGACCGCTTTCAACAAGGACTTCACCGTCTTCGCTCTTGATATCAAAAGCGGCAGTTTCACCACGTAAACGTGAAGGTACAAGTTCCATAAGAACCTTACCGTCAGCGATTTCAAACGCAGTTGTATCGAAGAAGATATCTAGGATTTCTTCACTCGTGTACTCAAGTGCACGTAAGATGATAGACGCCGGTAATTTACGACGACGGTCAATACGTACATATAAGTTATCTTTTGCATCAAATTCGAAGTCTAACCATGAACCACGGTAAGGAATTACACGTGCGTTATAAAGCACTTTACCTGACGAGTGAGTTTTACCGCGGTCGTTATCAAAGAATACACCAGGGCTACGGTGTAGCTGAGAAACGATAACACGCTCTGTACCATTGATTACAAAAGTACCGGTATCGGTCATGAGCGGAATTTCGCCCATGTAAACTTCTTGCTCTTTAATGTCTTTAACTGTGCCTGGAGCTTCTTTGTCCATTACTACAAGACGCAGTTTCACGCGAAGTGGAGCAGAATAAGTCACACCGCGAATTTGACATTCTTTTACATCGAATACTGGCTCACCAATACGATAACTTACGTATTGAAGCTCAGAATTTCCCGAGTAGCTTTTAATTGGGAACACAGAACGGAAGGCAGCTTCCAAACCATGATCGCCATCAGCGTCCGGGACTAAGAATTTTTTAAACGATTCTAACTGCGTCGACAGTAAGAAAGGTATATCCAAAACTTGTGGACGTTTACCAAAATCCTTACGGATACGTTTCTTTTCAGAATAAGAGTAAGCCATGGGGTTCCTCAGCTTGCTGATCTTTGACCCGACCTGTTCTTGTAAGAACAGACTTAACTGGCATCTATGCCAAGATGTACAACATTAACTGTTGTTCCAACTTAATCCCACTTCAACACTAGCAAACTATAAAGCGTTGAAATTAAAGAATAAATCAGATTTTATTTGCGATATAAGAATAGTCGCTCTATAGCGCAAAAAGGCCGGTGATTAAATAATCACCAGCCCTTGCCTGATTTCTCAGGCAGCGAACCTAGCAAAAGCTAGATTACTTAACCTCAACTTCAGCACCAGCTTCTGTAAGGTCTTTAGCAAGAGCTTCAGCTTCTTCCTTAGAGATACCTTCTTTAACTGGAGTTGGAGCAGCTTCAACTAGAGCTTTAGCTTCTTTTAAGCCAAGACCAGTTGCGCCACGTACAGCTTTGATTGCCGCAACTTTATTAGCGCCAGCGCCAGTAAGGATTACGTCAAATTCTGTTTTCTCTTCAGCAGCTTCAGCAGCAGGACCTGCTACCATAGCAGCTGCAGCAGTTACGCCGAATTTTTCTTCCATTGCTTCAACTAGAGCAACAACGTCCATTACTGACATTTCAGCAATTGCGTCAAGGATTTGGTCTTTAGTTACAGACATTACAAATTTCCTAATAATTAACGGACTCTAAGGTCCAAATAAATTTACACCGAAAGGGATTAAACAGCTTAAAATTAAGCAGCTTGCTCTTCTTTCTGTACACGTACTGCTTCAATTGTTTTACACAATTTACCAGCAGACGCTTCTTTCATAGCGCTCATTAAGCGTGCAACAGCTTCGTCGTATGTAGGTAGAGTTGCAAGCATAGCTGCATCTACTACATTACCTTCAAAAGCGGCCGTTTTAAGCTCAAATTTCTCATTCTTTTTCGCGAAGTCTGAAAAGATACGCGCAGCAGCACCTGGGTGCTCTGATGAGAAAGCGATTAAGCTTGGACCAACAAATGAATCAGATAGGCATTCAAAGTCTGTTCCTTCAAGAGCACGTTTAGCTAGAGTGTTACGGACAACTTTCATCCAAACACCCGCTTCGCGAGCTTCTTTACGAAGGGCAGTGATTGCACCAACTGTTACACCACGAGAATCTGCAACTACTGCAGATAGAGCACCAGTGGCTGCTTCGTTGACTTCAGCAACAATTGCCTTTTTGCCTTGAAGATTTAAAGCCATGGGTGTTACTCCTGGTTTAATGGGTTACCGTACATCGGCTTCCCTGTTTTACTCTTCCCCATCAATAAAGATGGAGATGCTTTTTACGGCGAGAGCCAGAAGATTAGGAAAAATCTATCTGGGGATTCACACCGTCTACGTAGGTAATATTAAGGCCGAAGCCGCCTACGGTCTTGGACGGAAGCCCAATTTATCGCGTTGCCCGAAGGCGCTTCGAAATTATGGACTTCAACCCGAATTCTTTACTTTGCGATTAACTAAATTAATCAGCAAAATGGCGCAAAATTATAGTACAAATTTCACGCCATGTAAACACTCAATTAAGCAACAACTGTGCTTAAAGTGCCTTGGTCAACAGAAACACCTGCGCCCATTGTTGTAGAGATAGTTACTTTCTTCAAGTAAACACCTTTAGCTTGAGAAGGTTTAGCCTTCTTAAGCGCAACAATTAGAGCTTCAAGGTTTTGTTGTAACTGCTCAGCAGTGAAATCAACCTTACCAATAGTAGTATGGATGATACCATTTTTGTCATTGCGGTAACGCACTTGACCTGCTTTCGCATTTTTAACTGCTTCTGCAACGTTAGGTGTTACAGTACCAGTTTTAGGGTTTGGCATTAGACCACGTGGGCCTAAGATTTGACCTAGTTGACCAACAACACGCATAGCGTCTGGTGATGCAACAACAACGTCAAAATTCATCTCGCCTTTCTTAACTAGGTCAGCAAGATCTTCCATGCCTACTAATTCAGCACCGGCTTCTTTTGCAGCTTCTGCATTAGCGCCTTGAGTGAATACAGCAACACGAACGTCACGACCAGTACCGTTAGGTAGTACAGTAGCACCACGAACGTTTTGATCAGATTTACGAGCATCGATACCAAGGTTAACAGCAACGTCAACACTTTCTACGAATTTAGCTGTCGCTAATTCTTTTAAAAGAGCAACTGCTTCGTTAATTTCGTAATCTTTAGTTACTTCCACTTTTTCGCGGATAGTACGCATACGTTTAGTTAATTTAGCCATTATCTTAGTCCTCTACGTTCAAGCCCATCGCACGCGCAGAACCTGCGATAGTGCGAACCGCAGCTTCTAAATCAGAAGCTGTAAGGTCTGGTTTCTTTGTCTCAACGATTTCTTCAAGTTGAGCACGAGTTACTGTGCCTACTTTTTCAGTGTTAGGACGGCCTGAACCAGATTTGATACCTGCAGCTTTCTTAAGTAAGTAAGCAGCCGGTGGCGTTTTCATGTCAAACGTAAATGAACGGTCGCCGTAAACAGAGATCACTACAGGAACTGGAGCGCCTTTTTCGATAGATTCTGTACGTGCGTTGAACGCTTTACAGAATTCCATGATGTTTACACCGTGTTGACCTAGTGCTGGACCTACTGGAGGACTAGGGTTAGCCATACCAGCAGCAACTTGTAGCTTGATTAGAGCTTCAACTTTCTTAGCCATTATAAATACCTCATTAGGTGGGTCTTAGCCTTGTGCGCGCGAGGACGCGTACTCTAGCGGCTTCCCAGTTTAAAAATTGGTTTCTCACTTTTTAGTAAACAGTTAAACAAACGTTTTCCCTGAATACAAAAAGGCCGCTGATTATAAGTTAATCAGCGGCCTTTTTCAAGCTTCGTGCCAAAAATTAAGGAATTTTTAACACAACGCTTTAAATCAATTACTTATCTTGTTCAACTTGACCAAATTCAAGTTCAACTGGCGTAGAACGACCAAAAATAAGTACAGACACTTTTACGCGGCTCTTTTCGTAGTCAACTTCTTCAACCACACCACTAAAGTCTGCAAATGGACCATCAGTAACTCGAACCACTTCACCCGGCTCAAATAATGTTGCTGGTTTAGGCGCTTCTGCGTTCTCTTGTAGACGGTTAAGAATACGATCAGCTTCTTTGGTGCTAATAGGCGCAGGACGGTCTGATGTGCCACCAATAAAGCCCATAACACGTTCAGTGCTATTTACTAAGTGCCAGCTGGCATCATTCATATCCATTTGTACTAGTACGTAACCTGGGAAGAATTTACGCTCAGATTTACGCTTTTGACCAGCACGCATCTCTACTACTTCTTCAGTAGGAACTAATACTTCACCAAAGCTGTCTTCTAGACCTTTGATTTTAATATGCTCTAATAATGTTTGAGCAACACGCTTCTCATAACCTGAGAAAGCCTGTACTACGTACCAACGTAGTTTCTTTTCGTTATTCTCATCCGACATGGGATCAGATCTCCAATCCAGTTAAAAAGCCTACAGCGCGGAATAATATGCCATCTAATCCCCAAAGAATTAATGCCATAATCACTGTTGCAACCATTACGATTAATGTCGTGTGCGTTGTCTCTTGACGCGTTGGCCAAACTACCTTGCGTACTTCTATACGCGCTTCTTTTGCAAAAGCAAGGAATGTACGTCCCTTGAAAGTTTGCGAAGCAATAGCTAAACCCGCAGCTATCGCAACCACAACGCCAATGGCACGTAGTAATACAGACTGATCTGCAAACATATGGTTACCAACGACTGCGCCTGCAAGTAGCGCAATTGCTACTAACCACTTTACTGACTCCATCCCACTCGATGGTGTTTCTATATTCGTGCTCATAATATTATTACCTTAACTACAGACACAACAACCCTGCACGTCGACAGGGTTAATCCATTAAAATCTAAACTTAAAAACAAGCTTACTTAAACCGATTTTTAGTTCTAGACTTTACTCACTTTGTAAAAAATTGGCAGGGGCGGAGAGATTCGAACTCCCAACCGTCGGTTTTGGAGACCGCTGTTCTACCAATTGGAACTACGCCCCTGCAAAGTGGATGCCTATTATACTTACGCAATTCATTAACACAAGAGTAAAAAGATACCCATAACTTAAAATCTCACTGGCGGCTGTAAAAAATCAAACTTAACATTATTCAAAAAGCAGTTTATGATTGTTTCAATTTTAGGAATACTGCCTGCACAAGGAAGCCCGTGCCTTTACTTCAAACCCTATTCAAAACCCTCATTTTGAGTATTTTTTGCTTGTTTCATAGCATCCTTATTGCCCGCCCTATTCACTTAGATACATTTTCGAGTGAACAAGGATTATCGCAAAATTCCATTACATGCAGCATCACTGATGAACAAGGATTTCATTGGTTTGCAACACAAGGCGGTCTTAATCGCTTTGATGGTTATGAGTTTAAACGCTTCAAGTCTCACCCTACTGAGGCTAGTATTTCAGGAAATTGGGTCACCGATTGTCTTACTGGCGGCCCTCATGCTATCTGGTTTTCTACAGCCAGTAATGGTTTAAACTTACTTGATACTCAAACCGGTCAATTTAAGGTTTTTAATACGCAAACTGAGTTGGCTATTACTGATAATCGCATTTGGTCATTGGCTTCAGATAATCTAAATAATATTTGGTTAGGCCATGAACATGGAAAGTTAACACGATTAAATATAGTCAATAATGAAGTAGAGTCATTTAGCTATACTAGCCCCGAGCAAGCTAATACAGTCATACAAGATATTGTCATAGATGCTCAACAGAATATCTGGTTAGCGACCAACGAGGGATTAATTAAATTTAACCCCGAGCTAAAAACGTTTAAACACATAGCAAAGAGCCATAAAAATTTATGGCGGTTGCACTTAGATACACAAGGGCAGCTATTACTAGCAAGCAAACAAGGCCTTAGCTTATTTATTCCAACAACAGAGGCTTTTGCGGAGTTTGCTCAATTTGCAGATGTATGGATCACCGATATATTAATTGACGACACCGATACCTTGTGGCTTACAAGTTATGGAAAAGGTTTATTTTACAAAACAGAGCAAAGTACATCTAAAAATAACTTTGAGCACATAACGCACAATAAACAGCAACTAAATGGGCTTGCTAATGATTACCTTTTGTCAGTCTATCAAGACCAGTTCGGTATCATTTGGATTGGTACTGATGGCTATGGCTTGCAACGTTATGATAAAAAGCAAAATCAATTTTCGCATCAACAGCACTTGAGCGATGATGAGACTACTATTAGTCATAATTTTGTTCGCGCTCTACTTAAAGATTCACAAGGTCGGTTATGGGTTGGTACGCGTGATGGCTTAAACAAACAAACCGACACTGGCTTTAAGCGCTATAGAGTTAACTCAAAATTGCAAAGCGGCCTTACTAATAATAATGTATTTAGCCTGCATGAAGATAAGCAACAGCGACTTTGGGTTGGTACCTATGGCGGTGGGTTACTGCAATACAATCCAGCTGAAGATAATTTTATTGCCTATACAATGCAAAGCCATCAGCTTAGTAGCGATCGAGTTTATGCGATAACGAGCGATCCTAAAGGTAATTTATGGCTAGGTAGTAACCAAGGTTTAACACGCTTTAATCCCGACACTTTAGAGGTTCAACATTACAAGCACGACGACTCAGTAAATAGCCTTGCTAACAATACCGTATTTACCGTGCTCTATGATCACAATGCGAACGGATTATGGATCGGGACGCGTGCAGGTTTAGACTATCTAAGTATGGCGGATGAATCATTTACTCATTACCCCTCGGATCAGACATCGCAAACTGGTTTAAGCCATAATATGGTCACCTCTTTGCACTTGCAAAATAACGATACCCTATGGGTGGGTACCTTTGGTGGTTTAAACCGCCTTGATAAAAAAACACAAAAAATCTCTTACATTACCGAACATGATGGATTACTAAACGATAATATTTTTGCTATTAAAGATGATAGTAAAGGCCACTTATGGCTAAGCAGTAACCAAGGGCTCACTCGCTATAATCCCACGAATCAAGCTATGCAGCATTTTTTACCTCGTGACGGCGTGCAGCATAATTCGTTTATTTTAGGTGCCGCTTTTCAAGCAGCTGATGGCGAGCTATTTTTTGGCGGAATCAATGGTTTTAATCAGTTTTACCCTAGTAAACTGCTATTGAGTACTTCAGCTCCAACCCCAGTGTTAACTGAGCTATTAATTTATAACCAAGCAAGTTCAACAAAAAACTATCTAACAGATCAAAAACAGCCAGCAAAACTAATAAATCATACTAAAAAACTCTCTTTTCCAACTAGCCAAGGGGTCATTGGCTTTAAATATTCCGCCGTTAATAATGCCTCATCTGCTAATCAATACCAGTATGCTTACAAGCTAAGTGGTTTAGATAAGCAATTTATCTATACCGATGCAAGCCAACGACAAGTTAACTATTCACAGCTAAGTGCAGGTGACTATCAATTACAATTAAAAGTTAGCGATCAATACGGGCAATGGAGCAAAGTTCACACTATGCTAAAGCTGACAGTAACGCCTCCTTGGTGGCAAACGAAATTGGCGTATGCGGCTTATTTTATAATAGCTTTGATTATTACATGGTTAATTTTAGCGTCACGCTATCGAGCTAAAACCGCAGAGCAACTCATTCAACAAGAAAGAAAGCTTACTCAACTAAAGACCCAATTTTTAGATAATATTAGCCATGAACTTAAAACGCCACTGAGCTTAATTTTAGCGCCAGTAGAAAACTTACAACAGCAACAACTCGGTGCTCAAGCGCAACATCAAGTTTCTATAATTAAACGCAACGGGCACCGTCTGCTTAATTTAATTAATGAGCTATTACAGCTCAGCCAGCGCCCAAGTGCGACTATAGAATATGTATCCGCTTATTCTATAAGCCCTTTTATAAAACAAATAGTAGACGACTTCGCTATTTTGTTTGCTCAAAAAAATATTAGTTTTTCCTTTAAAGACAATACGCAAAGTCCTAGTTATATAAATTTAGAAACTAAGCATACTTTATCTATTATTGATAATTTATTGACCAATGCACTTAAATACACCCCATCAGATGGAACCGTTAACCTAACGCTTTCTAACACAAACAATAATGTTGTTATAACGGTATCTGATACTGGTATTGGTATCGAAGAACACCAGCAAGCGCTTATTTTTGAACGTTTTACTCGTGTTGCAACACACAACCAAACAGGCAGTGGTATAGGTCTCGCGCTGGTTAAGCAGCTTGTAGAGCAATACGGTGGGCAAATTTCATTAGTTAGTAAAATCAACAAGGGAAGTTGCTTCACAGTCACTTTGCCATTGTGTGAATCAGATAACTTATTAACGGATAAACAATTATCGTCCTCTCAAACTATGCCGCTAAAAAACAACAAAAAGCTACTCATTGTTGAAGATAACGAAGAAATGCGTGAGTTACTGGTTTCATTGTTTAGTGATAACTACACCTGTCTGAGCGCTAATAATGGAGAAGAAGGGCTTTTACTGTGCCAAACTCAAATGCCCGATTTGGTACTCAGTGACGTGATGATGCCAACGATGGATGGATATCAGCTTCTAAGCGCTATTCGCTCAGACATTTCAATAAACCACATTCCTGTTTTATTACTCTCTGCCAAAGCAGACAGTCGCAGCAGAATAAAAGGACTTGATTTACTGGCCGATGACTACCTGTGTAAACCCTTTGAAGCATCATTATTAAAGAGTCGGATTCATGGCCTATTAGGTATTCGTGATGCGTTAAATAAACACTTAGTTAAACAGTTATCAGCTCAAGCACATGCTGTGACCTTAGATGCGCAAATAGAGCAGAATAAAGATTACACGTTTACTGAACGCTTAAAAACAATTTTGCGTGACAATTATCAAAATGAACTGTTTAGCGTCGAAGAGTTTGCCAGTGCAATGTGTTTGAGCCCTCGTGCACTGCAATTAAAAATGAAAGCACTTTTTGACATTACACCCAGTGATTACATTCGCAATACCCGCCTAGAATATGCAGCAAAATTATTAGCTGATAGCGACTTAACCATAGGTTTAGTTGCAGATAACACCGGCTTTAGTTCTCAAAGTTACTTTGCTCGTTGCTTTAAAGCCAAATATACAGTGACACCTAAACAATATAGAGAAGCACAACCATGTAAAAGTAATTAGCTTCGCATTTGTACTCAAAGCTTTCGCCTGAGTACTATTTTTAGGTTGCTGATTTATTTAAATTAACCTAAATTAGCCATTGCTAAAAAATAACTACAAATGTAATTAAGTAGATAAATTAAGGAAAATACTATGCTCTCATCCATACAAAAAACGCTACTTGCCACAGCATTAATAACGAGCTTAAGCGCATGTCAAAGCACTTCAACCAACGTCACTTCAAATAAAAATTCACCTGACATTAATGAAGTAAGTAAACAAAAATACAATGGCCCTAAAGCACGTATCGCCGTAGCGCGTTTCACTGATAAATCAAATAACTCAAGGTGGTGGCGAAAAGAAATTGGTGAAGGTATGGCAGATCAACTTACCACCGCCCTTGTTGGCACTAATCGCTTTATTGTATTAGAACGTCAAGCACTAGACGCTGTGCTTTCGGAGCAAGATTTAGCAGTATCGGGCAGAGTGAGTGCACAATCGGGTGCAGCGTATGGCGAAATTGAAGGCGCTGAGATTGTAGTCGTTGCAGCGGTTACTGAGTTTGATGATGACAGTTCAGGTGCAAGTGTTGGTTCGGGCGGTTTTATTGGTGATGTGTTTAGCTCTGTTTCAGCTGGCTTTTCTGGATCGCATATGGCTATTGACCTAAGATTAATTGATACGCGCACTTCACGTATTTTAGCTGCAACTAGTGTTGAAGGCGGTAGTAAAGATTTTAACTTTACAAGCGCAGCAACAAACTTTGGTGGCGCACTGGTTGGAGGAAGTCTTAGTGGTTGGTCAGATACACCAAAAGAAAAAGCACTACGTGAAGTAATAATTAAAGCCGTTGAGTTTTTAGAAACTAAAATCCCAGACACCTATTATCGCTATAACCAAAACAACACGCTTGCTGCAGGCTATACAGCACCACCACCGCCAAAGGTCGCTAGTAAAAAAGTAGCACCTGCTGCTGTCGATGTGCCAAATCATAGAATGCCACATTATGAAAAAATGGACTTAGCAATGTCTCGTATGAACTTGGTTTGCTTAGGCTATTTAAAAAACCAACCTGATTATGAAGAATTTGAGACTGAAGACGTAAAATACGACCGTCAAACTGTATTAGCACTACGCGAATATCAACAAGAAAAGAGCTTAAAAGTAACAGGCCTTGCCGATGAAACAACAAAGAAATCTTTAGATGACACAAAGTGTTTAGCTAAAACTCAAAAATCAGGGCTTGAAAGCTTAGGCAGCATGTTTCAATTTAACTAAGCAACCAACACAATTCATTTAAATCAAAAAAAGCGGCTATCCCCTAGCCGCTTTTAATCTACTCGTAATAACTCACCGCGATAAAAATCACACAGTAACCATATTTGCTCAAATTGATGGGTATTTGGAAAAACTATTGTTTTTATTGCCGCTTCAAAGTCGCTCTTATGCCAAATAGTGCTAGCGTTACGAATTAGCAACCAGGTACGTTTTGAGTAATAACGCTTAGTCGCTTTTTGTTTAAGCAATCGTCCTAATGCTGATTGCAGTCGGTTTTCACTGGGCTGTTGTGCCATGTCAGCTAAATCACGTTGCATATGTATTGATAATGGCCGACCTAACACGGCCATTGCTTCGGTTTCGCTGGCATATAAATGCGCCACTTCTATATCGAGTTGCTCATTTTCTTGATAACAACTTACATCGGGTCTATTTGGTTTATTATGCCAAATATGGCGCATATGAATACCGGTTTGCTGCTCATAGCAACGCAAAAACAACTTAGCTGCATCGTGCTCTAGCTGTTGTTTTTCGGCATCACTGCTGCGCTTCATGCAATACCTTATAAACGTCATTTAACAGCGAGGAAGCGCCAAACCTAAATGTCTCTGGTGCTAAATATTCATGCCCCATAATCTCAGTTGTTAGCTGCAAATAAGCATTGGCATCACCTGTCGTTTTCACACCGCCTGCGGCCTTAAAACCAACTGGTTTTGATGACTTTTTGATGGCATTAAGCATAATTTCAGTTGCTTCAAGCGTGGCGTTAACCGCAACTTTACCGGTGCTGGTTTTTACAAAATCAGCTCCCCCTTGAATAGCAAGCTCGGTTGCTTGAGCAATAAGCGCAGGTGTTTTTAGCTCACCGCTTTCAATAATCACTTTAAGTTTAGCGCGACTACCACATGCTTTTTTACTTTCACTCACGTATTCCAGTACTGTATCGGCTTCGCCTTTTATAAGTGCTTTATAAGGAATGACTAAGTCTATTTCATCGGCCCCACGCTCTATGGCTATTAGTGTTTCATTAAGCACTTCATTAAGTGGCGCATCACCTGTAGGAAAGTTGGTTACTGTGGCCACTTTTACATGACTCAATAGCCGATTAGCGAGCGCTATTTTTGCATCATCTACAAATTCACTAAACACACAAACTGCAGCGGGTATGCCTAACTTAAGATCAATACTGTTTACTAATGCATTAATACTAGCTTGATTATCATCGGTGTTTAAACTGGTTAAATCCATTAAACTAACAACTAGCATGGCGTTTTGAGTATTATTTGTCATTTTATGCCCATGAAATTTTAAAAACCTTAAACTATATAAGCATCATAGCTTAATCTTGCTATAGCTCATAACCAAACACTATAAGCGCGTTTTTTATACTAAACAGCACTCTATCCCTTACTAAATAAGATTTAGACCTAAAAAACACAGTTTATATAACTTTTGAGTATATCAACTAAGATTTAATTATTTTTTACTTATCAATAGCCGCTATATTCTGCCTGTGTATTAAACACTTTATTATCTTTTTAGGGGCGTTACTCAGTGCAATATTTACCTATCTTTACCAAACTCGACAACAAGCCAGTATTGGTGGTTGGCGGTGGAGAAGTTGCCTTGCGAAAATGCCGCGCGTTTTTAAAAGCACGTGCTGCAGTAACCTTAGTTGCCCCGTGGTTTTGTGATGAATTAAAAGAACATGCGCACAGCAATGAAGTTACTTTAATAGATGCCTATTTTGAAGAGTCACATCTTGATGGCAAAATTTTGATTATTGCCGCCACCGACAATGATGAAGTTAATAATACGGTTTTTGAACTCGCCAATGCACGTAATGTGTTTGTGAACGTGGTGGATGATCAACCTAAATGTACGTTTATTTTTCCCTCTATTGTTGATCGCAACCCAATTACCATTGCGATTTCAAGTGCAGGTACCGCACCGGTATTAGCAAGACGTTTACGTGAAAAGCTCGAAACACTTATTCCACAGCATATTGGCCCTCTCGCCAACTTAGTCGGTGGTTTTCGTCACAAAGTAAAACAACGCTTTAAACACTTCGCCGATCGTCGCCAGTTTTGGGAAGGCGTGTTTGATTCATCAGTAGTGAGTAAAGTCCAAACCGGTGATACCCATGGCGCTGAGCAACAACTAGAGCAAATGCTAGATGCCAAAGTAGAGCCTGAAGGTGAAGTATACGTAGTCGGTGCAGGCCCAGGCGACCCAGAGTTACTCACCCTAAAAGCATTGCAGCTAATGCAACAAGCCGACGTGGTGGTATATGATTACTTAGTTTCTGATGAAATCATGGAGTTAGTGCGCCGCGATGCAGATTTAATTTGTGTGGGTAAACGCCTAGGCGATCATAGCGTAGCTCAAGAAGATACCAATAAGATGCTAGTTGATTTAGCGCAACAAGGTAAAAAAGTATGTCGTATTAAAGGCGGCGACCCATTTATTTATGGTCGTGGTGGCGAAGAAGTACAAGTACTGGCAGCCAATAACGTAAATTACCAGATAGTGCCAGGTATAACGGCGGCCGCAGGCTGTAGTGCCTATGCAGGTATTCCTTTAACGCATCGCGATCATGCTCAAGCTATTCAATTTGTTACTGGTCACTGTAAAAAGGAAGGCCAAGAGCTTAATTGGCAGTCGCTTGCACAAAAAAACCAAACACTGGCTATTTATATGGGGGTGATTAAATCGCCGCATATTCAAGCCGAGCTATTAAAACATGGGCGAGAAGCAACAACACCAGTAGCAATTATTGAAAACGGCACACGTGAAAATCAACGCGTAGTTACCGGACAGTTAGACCAATTAGCGCAGCTAATTGAACAATATGATATTATTTCACCGGCATTACTCATTATTGGTGAAGTGGCTTCGCTGCATAAAGAATTAAACTGGTTTGGCGAAAAAGCACAGATCAGTAGCTTTGCTCAACCGCTTACAGACGTAGCGTAGTTTAACAGATTTTAATTTAATCATTTTAGTAGGACGACCAACAATGGCTTTAACTCACCTTCAGCAACTTGAAGCTGAAAGTATCAAAATCATGCGCGAAGTCGCCGCTGAGTTTGAGAACCCAGTTATGCTTTACTCAATCGGTAAAGATTCATCGGTACTTTTGCATTTAGCTCGTAAAGCATTTTACCCTGCGAAAATTCCGTTTCCGTTATTACACGTAGACACCAACTGGAAGTTTCGTGAAATGATTGAGTTTCGCGACCGTTTGGCTAAAGAGTACGGCTTTGATTTAATCGTACACAAAAACCCTGAAGGTATCGAAATGGGTGTAGGTCCGTTTACACATGGTTCGGGTAAACATACCGATATCATGAAAACCCAAGGGCTAAAGCAAGCGCTTAATAAATACGGTTTTGATGCCGCATTTGGTGGCGCACGTCGTGATGAAGAGAAATCACGGGCTAAAGAGCGTGTTTACTCATTTCGTGATAAACACCATCGCTGGGATCCTAAAAACCAACGTCCTGAGCTTTGGAATACCTATAACAGCCAAGTGAACCCAGGAGAAAGCATTCGTGTATTCCCACTGTCTAACTGGACTGAACTAGATATTTGGCAATACATATATCAAGAAAACATCGAAATGGTGCCACTTTACCTTGCTAAAGAGCGTCCTGTAGTAGAGCGCGATGGTACTTTAATTATGGTTGATGACGATCGCATGCCACTTAATGAAGGTGAAGTACCGCAAATGAAGTCGGTTCGCTTTAGAACATTAGGCTGTTACCCACTCACAGGTGCAGTGGAATCTACCGCCAGCAATCTAACCGAAATTATTGAAGAAATGCTGCTTTCATCGTCATCTGAACGTGAAGGTCGAGTGATTGATCATGATTCAGCAGGCTCTATGGAGAAGAAAAAACGTGAGGGGTATTTCTAATGTCTAACCTAAATAACGATACATTTAATGAAGTAAAAGAAATTGGTATAGACGCTTACCTAGCACGTCAACAAGATAAAAGCTTATTGCGTATGCTGACTTGTGGCAGTGTGGATGACGGTAAATCAACCTTAATTGGCCGCCTACTGCACGATAGTCACCAAATTTATGAAGATCAGCTAGCCGCGCTTCATAAAGATAACGAAAAAGTAGGTAACGCCGGTAAAGATCTTGATTTAGCACTGTTAGTAGATGGCCTACAAGCTGAGCGTGAACAAGGTATAACAATTGACGTAGCGTACCGCTATTTCTCAACCGCTAAGCGTAAATTTATTATTGCCGACACCCCAGGGCATGAGCAGTACACCCGAAACATGGTTACCGGTGCATCAACCAGTGATGTTGCCATTATTTTAGTGGATGCGCGCTATGGCGTGCAGGTACAAACTAAGCGTCATAGTTTTATTTGTGACTCATTAGGCATTAAGCAGTTTGTGGTTGCGGTTAACAAAATGGATATTGTTGATTTTGATGAAACCGTTTATGAAAAAATTAAAGCCGATTATTTAAAATTTGCCAAGCAACTTAACGTATCAAATATTAAGTTTGTGCCTATGTCGGCACTTAAAGGCGATAACGTAGTAACCCGCTCTGCACATACTCCTTATTACACCGACAAGCCGTTGCTTGAGCTGTTAGAAGACTCACCAGCCGCTGAAATCGACACTGGTTTTGAAGCGCGTCTTCCGGTGCAATACGTGGTACGCCCTAATCTAAACTTCCGTGGCTTTCAAGGCACGCTTACATCGGGTAAATTACGTGTAGGTGATGAAGTAAAGGTACTGCCTTCAGGCAAAACATCACATATTAAAGAAATAGTTACTTTTGATGGCAACCTCGACACCGCCGAGGCAGGCCAAGCAATTACAGTGACACTTAATACTGAAATAGATATTAGCCGAGGAGACGTTATTGTGCCTGCAAATTCGCAAGCGCAAGTAACTAACCAATTACAGGCTAAAATTGTGTGGATGCACGAGTCACCATTGGTGCTCGGTAAAAGTTACAACCTTAAACTTGGCAGCAAAAACACCTCGGCAATGGTCACAAAAATTGACCACACAATTGATGTAAACACGTTAGAGCATGGCAGTGCAGATTCATTGCAGTTAAACGAAATTGCGATTGTGACACTGGAGCTGACCGAGACTATTTTAGCCGATCAGTACCATCATAATCATGAAACCGGCTCGTTTATTCTTATTGATCGTTTATCAAACTTAACGGTTGCAGCAGGAATGATAGAACAGGTACTGAAAAGTGAAGAAAACGCAGGACAATTCAGCGACTTTGAAGTTGAATTTAATGCCCTTGTACGCAAGCACTTCCCGCATTGGCAAGCACTTGATATTTCAAAGCTATAACGTTAATGAACGCCTGTTAGGAACATTTAAAGCATGGTAGAACAGCTCATTTTAACAGGCATTATGTTGCTTTTAGTTGGGTGCCTGTTTGGCACCCGTATTAATCCTGCATGGTTATTTGTTAGTGCCATAGGCACCAGCTACCTAACCGGGTTAATAGATTTAGAAAGCATGCTGGTTAATTACACTAACTCATCATTGATTACTTTAGTGTTATTAATTTTAGTGTCGATAGCAATAGAAAAAACCACGCTTATTCAGCGCTTAGCCAAATCGTTATCCAGTGGTAGTTTAGTTAAGTCTGTAACTAAACTAGGGCTGTCTACTGCCTTTTTATCGTCGTTTACTAATAATACCGCGGTAGTTGCCTCATTAATTACCGCCATAAAGGATAACCCAAACCACTCTCCCTCAAAGCTATTGCTGCCCTTGTCGTACACCGCGATTTTAGGGGGTACTATTACGCTTATTGGCACCTCTACTAACTTAATCGTAAATGGCTTTGCAGTAGATGCGGGCATGGCGCCACTGGGCTTTTTTGATTTTACCTTGGTGGGTTTAGGCGCTCTTAGTGTGGGCTTAATTACTATTTTGGTGATGCTAAAATGCCTGCCCGACAACGGTAAAAATAGCCAAGAGGTAGTGCCTTTTTATCTAGAAGGGAAAGTGCAAACTGGCTCAAAGCTAATAAATTGCACTGTAGAAGAAAACGGTTTACGCGATTTAAAAGACTTGTTTTTGGCTGAAATTATTCGTGACGGCAACCGAATTTGCGCCGTGACCCCTCAACATATTATTCAACAAGACGATGTACTGCTGTTTGTGGGCGACATAAAGTCAGTGCCTTTGCTTACTCGCTTTGATGGTTTAAAAGTGGTGCACGACAAACACGAAAAAGACATTGAACACCTCGTTGAAGTTGTCGTTAGTCAGTCGTCTAAATTAATTGGCAAAACGGTAAAAGAAGCCCGCTTTAGAGAGCAATTTCATGCGGCCGTTATTGCTATTCGCCGTGGGCATGACCGTTTACAAGGCGGGCTTGGACAAGTGCGATTACAAGCAGGTGACTCACTCATTCTCGCTCCTGGTAAAAGCTTTTATGACCTAACTAACTTAAAACGCGAGTTTGTGTATATTTCAGGGCTCGATTTACAAACCCACCTCGGTGCAAAGCAATCAAATATTGTGTTGTTAAGCTTTGCAGGTGTGCTGGGATTAAGTATTTTAGGTGCAGTACCGCTGGTTAAAGGCTTGTTAGTGTTACTTATTGGCCTAATGCTGTGTGGTACTATTAAGCTAAGCGAAATAAAGCGCCGCTTTCCTATTGAGTTACTTGCTGTCGTGGGCAGTGCTATAGGTTTAGCTAAGCTGATGATAGGCACCGGCCTTGCTGGGCAAATATCAGACGCCATGTTTGTAGTGCTAGGCGACTTTGGCCCTTATGGCGCGTTTATCGCTATCTTTTTAATGACCGTACTATTTACCGAATTAATCACTAATAATGCCGCAGCAGCGCTATCCTTTCCGGTTGCCTACTCACTAGCCATTGGCTTTAACGTAGAACCTTTGCCGTTTATTATGGCAGTAGCATTTGGCGCTTCAGCCAGCTTTATTTCGCCTTTTGGTTATCAAACTAACCTAATGGTTTATAGCGCAGGTAACTACCGACGAAAAGACTATGTAATGATGGGGCTACCGCTTTCTATTATTTATTCAATCACCGTACTGACTTTGATCCCGCTGGTATTTCCGTTTTAATGCCCGCGCTTATAGCATAAAGAGACACAGCAAATGGATAACAATATTGTTTGGCATAATTACGCCACCACTAAAGTACAGCGCAGCGAACAAAAAAAGCATAAGCCGGCTATTTTATGGTTTACTGGTTTTTCTGGCTCAGGTAAAAGTACCGTTGCGAATGCACTAGAAGCAGCACTCAATCAGCAAGGTGCGCACACGTACCTACTTGATGGCGACAATGTACGCCATGGTTTATGTAAAGATTTAGGCTTTAGTGATGCCGATCGCGTTGAAAATATCCGCCGCGTAGGCGAAACCGCCAAGCTAATGGTTGATGCTGGTTTGTTAGTCCTTACTGCGTTTATATCTCCTTTTAAAGCTGAGCGCGACATGGTTCGTGAGTTAGTTGATGAGGGTGAATTTATCGAGGTATTCATCGACACCCCTCTTGAGGTGTGTGAAAGTCGCGACCCAAAAGGCTTATATAAAAAGGCACGCGCCGGTGAAATTAAACACTTTACTGGGATTGATTCAACTTACCAGCCGCCGGTTAATCCTGAAATAATTTTAGATACCAGTAAAAACACCCTAGACCAATCGGTAGCTCAACTGATAACGTATCTAAAACATCAGCATATACTATAGGCCCATCTAATGAACCAAACTGAACTGCTAGAAGAAACCCTTATTCTCGCTCGCGAAGCGGGAAGCGCGATTATGGGGATTTACAACAAAGACTTTAACGTTGAATACAAAGCTGATGAAAGCCCCGTAACCGACGCCGACTTAGCAGCTCATAAAATCATTAGTACAGGGCTCAAAAAGCTCACTCCCGATATTCCTGTATTGAGTGAAGAAAGTGCCGACATTGGTTGGGACGTACGCCAAACATGGAACAGCTATTGGCTGGTTGACCCAATTGATGGCACTAAAGAATTTATTAAAAAGAACGGTGAATTTACCGTTAATATTGCCCTAATCGAAAATGGCAAACCAGTTTTAGCTGTGGTTGATGCCCCTGCGCTAGGTGTATCGTACATAGCCGCCGAAGCCATTGGTGCTTTTAAAGACAAAGGCGATGAGCGCATCGAGCTTAAAGTCACCACCAAACCTAACAAAGGGCTTATTCGTGTTGTAGGCAGTCGCTCGCACCCCTCCCCTGATTTAGCTGAATTTGTAAAACGCTTTGATGAGGTTGAAATGGTGTCAAAAGGCAGTTCACTGAAACTGTGTTTAGTCGCCGAAGGCAGTGCTGATATTTACCCTCGCTTGGGCCCAACCTGTGAATGGGATACCGGAGCAGGCCATGCCATTGCCGAAATAGCCGGTGCAAAAGTGACTAAACTTGATGGCAGTCCGCTTATTTATAACACCAAAGATGAATATTTGAATCCATATTTTGTAGTTTCGGCTTTAGAAGAATAAGAGCTGGTTTAGCGTAAGTTGGGTTGAGCGGAGCGAAACCCAACATATACCTACCAGCTGCGGGCTTAGAGCCGCGAGCTGCTCTATATCCCATTGGGTTATTCTTTCTACAACCCTAACGATTTTGTTGGGCGATAAAAGCAAGCGAGTGCTGGTTGAATAAATCTGGGCGTTCTACATTACAAACATGGCCACATTGGTGAATAGTTTGCAGTACGCTATTTTTATGGCGCTTAACCATTTCTTTAACCGGGCCAAGGAACATGTGATCTTCTTTACCCATAATGTAAAGAATGGGTATATCAATGTCTTTTTCTTTGAAGTACTGCATTAAGGGGTTTACGTCCATGGCTAATTTAAACCATTTTATGAACTCTTTTTGGCACAAGCGTTTTGCTTCACGAACAAACAAAAGTCGAGACTCTTTATGACGCTTTTTCGGCATCATAATAAAAGCAAATAAACGATACAGCCACATGTAAGGCAACAAGTGTTTAAAGGTATTGCCTAAATAAACCAAGGTATTACTACGAGTGTTAAAACGAGTAACCGCTCCACCTAGCACCATGCTAGAAACATATTGCGGGGCGATTTCTGCAATATTTCGAATAAGAATTGTGCCCAATGAAATACCAACAAAATGTGCGCTGGTTATATTGTTATGATCTAACACATCGATAATGTCTTTAGAGACATTATTAAATGAGTAATTATTATCAACAAAGTTTTGTAATAGATCATTCGATTTACCGTGACCGCGAAGATCAAGCAACAACACATTATATTCTTTTTTATAAGCTTTAAGCTGACGAAACCAGATTGCCGAACTCCCCCCTGCGCCATGAACAAATACTACCCATGTTTTACTGGTTTCATGCACAAAAATAGTATGGAAAAGAATGTCTTTGCTCATTGCAGTTAGCGGCCTATTTACTTCAGTTGGCTGATTAAATTGTAGAAAGTATAACGGAGTTTAGAAAAAATCTCTTATGAAGTTCCGATTAATGGCTGCAATATTACAGGATAAAACCCGTTTTGAGTTGTTAGTTATCAATTAACTGGCCAAGAAAGTGAGCAAGTATTCTCAATTCTCATAAGCACACTTATCAATCATTCACTGAGTTAATCTATACCAAGTACACATTGACTTGAAAATAACTTTTCAGATTGTATGTCCCTCCTTCAATAGCATCTTTGCTGATTATTCACGCATTTAGCAGCATAATCCTGCACTAATTGCGCAGCTTTTAAACACTGTTTCATATTCGTGACAGTCAGTAACTAATACGCTACAACAAATTTATATCCAAGACATAAAAACACATGAAATGTGTGGTTAAAAACTATATTCTTCGGCGCAATTATTATGATAAATAATGGATACACACATGACAACATCTCAAGGTGCAACGCTTTCAAATGCACCAGCACAAGACGCACACACGTCTAAGTCAAAATGGAACCTGCACGATACGCAGTGGACACTGAGCCTTTTTGGCACCGCAGTAGGTGCTGGTATTTTATTTTTACCGATTAATATTGGTATTGGTGGTTTTTGGCCACTGATTATTATGGCGTGTTTAGCCTTTCCAATGACCTTTTTAGCGCACCGTGGTTTGGCGCGTTTTGTATTATCATCAAAAAATAAAGAGGCTGATTTTACCGATGTAGTAGAAGAACACTTTGGCGTAAACGCGGGTCGACTGATCTCCTTATTATACTTTTTATCAATTTTTCCTATTTTGCTTATTTACGGTGTGGGTTTAACCAATACGGTAGACAGCTTTATGGTCAATCAGTTAGGGATGGAGTCGCCGTCACGCGTTGCTTTATCGGGTATTTTAGTTGCACTAATGATTGGCTTAATGATGGGCGGTGAACGCTTAATGCTGCGCGCCTTTGCTATTTTAGTGTACCCGCTAGTGGGTATTTTATTCTTTTTGTCTTTGTATTTAATCCCAAGCTGGCAAATGCCCGATACAGCCTTGCCTGAGCTAGGTAGCTTTAGTAAAACACTTTGGTTATCGATTCCTATTATTGTATTTTCGTTTAGCCATGCAGCGGCTATTTCAAGCTTTGTTAATAAGCAACGCAGTCACTATGGTGACCTAGCAACGTCTAAGTCAGAGGCGATTTTAAAGCGTACTAGTTTATTACTGATCACCTTTGTTTTGTTATTTGTGTTCTCATGCGTGTTATCGCTTACCGGTGACCAAATGGCTGAAGCAAAAGCGGCAAACGTCTCTGTTTTATCTTATTTAGCTAATATTACAGAAAACTCATTTATTGCAACGCTGGGGCCTTTGGTTGCCTTTATTGCGATTATGTCGTCGTTTTTAGGTCACTTTTTAGGGGCACGCGAAAGCTTTACTGGGTTAGTGACTAAACACTCAAACATGAGCCCTAAAGTCGCTGACAAAGTGGGTGCGGTACTGATGTTTTTCGCTATTTGGTTCTGCGCGGTTAAAAACCCAAGCATACTAGATATGATGGATCAGTTATCAGGCCCAATCATTGCTATGATTTTATTCATTATGCCAATGATTGCAGTTTACAAAGTGCCTAGCTTACAAAAATACCGTAACCGTTTAAGTACCTTATTTGTACTGGCTGTTGGCTCATTAGCTGTATTTGCGTTACTGTACAGCATGCTTGGCTAAGCAGTATTTATTACAAAAGCCCAGTATTTTGCTGGGCTTTTTTGTGTCTACGGTTTATCGCAAATGATTTGTTTATATTATTGTTTGTGCAATGTTAGCTTATATATTCGTCCAAAAAATAAGCCAGCCATGCAAAATAATAAATACGTTTTTTTACTCACTTTTATACTCATACTACTAAGCCCTGACATTAAAGCCGCTGAGCCCCCTACTATTCTATCAATGAAAGAAAGGGCTGCGTTTATCGATAGCATTACCGAAAAACGTATTAAGACTTTATTACCCACATTAATGCAGCAACACAGTATAGATATGTGGCTAATGATAAGCCGCGAATATAATGAAGACCCGATATTAAAAACCATGCTGCCTGCTACATGGCTCTCGGCAAGGCGCACCACTATTTTATTATTTGCAGTTAACAAACAAGGCGGTGTTGACGCCTTTGCAATTGCGCCTTACAAAATAGGGAGTATTTTTAAAAAGGTCTGGGATAAGCAAGCACAGCCTAATCAGTGGAAAGCGCTCAATACGCTTATTGAGCAATACCAACCGCGAAATATTGCTCTCAACACATCTACAGATTGGGCACATGCCGATGGGCTAGTGCTTGGCGATTACACCACTTTAATGGCCAACTTACCTGCGATATATAAAAATAAAATAACCTCAGCCGAGCCGCTGGCTGTTGCATGGTTAGAGCAACGCATTCCAGAAGAAGTGGACATGTACAAACACATTGTTGCTATTGCTCACTCTATTATTGCTGAGGGCTTTTCAAATAAAGTAATTACGGTGGGCAAAACAACCAGCGACGACTTAGTATGGTGGTTTAGAGAGCGCGTAAGGGAGCTTAAGCTGCAAACGTGGTTTCACCCTAGTATTGCAATACAACGCGCCGACAGTAAATCGTTCGACCACGAAGACAGCTTTACCAACGGCTATGCCGATAATGTTATTCAAGCAGGCGACTTATTACATATCGATTTTGGTATTAATTATTTGCGTTTAAATACAGACACTCAACAACACGCTTATGTTTTAAAACCAGACGAAACAAAAGCCCCCGATTACCTTGTTGATGCGTTAAAAAAGGGCAATAAGCTACAAGACATTTTTACGGCTGAATTTACAGCTGGGAAAACAGGTAATCAGGTATTAAAAGCCGCCCGCGAAAAAGCCATTGCAAAGGGGTTAAAGCCCACTATTTATACTCACCCGCTCGGCTATCATGGTCATGCAGCTGGTACAACACTAGGTATGTGGGATGCTCAGCAAGGTGTGCCGGGTGATGGCGATTACCCGTTGCATTTAAACACGGCGTACTCGATTGAGCTTAACAATGCGGTGTTTATAAAACCGTGGAATAAAGAAATAAGAATAATGCTTGAAGAAGATGCTATGTTTGATAAAACCGGTGTGTGGTACCTCAATGGCCGACAAACCCAGTTATTACTTGTTAAGTAGCATTAAACAACACATACAAAAATGGCGCTCAATGAGCGCCATTTTTATTTAATCTAATTGCTATTATTCTGTATCTGGCAGGTTACGGCCATAAAATATTTCTTGCATTTCACGTGTTAGCTTTGAGCGAATCTCTTCTTCTTCGTCATCTGACAAATCATCAGTAGATAAACCAAATAAATACGTATTTAAATCGGTTTCTTTTAACATCATTTTGGTATGGAACAGGTTTTCTTGATACACGTTCACGTCCATCATTTGGTACGCTTCTTTGGTATCTTCTGTCATGAAGTTTTGAATCGAATTAATTGCATGATCAATGTAATGTTTAACGCCGTTTACATCACGGGTAAAACCACGTACACGGTAATCAATCGTTACCACATCAGACTCAAGGCTATGAATTAAGAAGTTTAACGCTTTAAGCGGTGAGATAATGCCACAGGTTGATACTTCAATATCCGCACGGAAAGTACAAATACCATCATCTGGGTGTGCTTCAGGGTATGTGTGAACACAAATGTGGCTTTTATCAAGGTGTGCAACCACTGAGTCAGGTAATGGCCCTGGTGCTTCGTCAGCATCATAGTTTTGCTGCTCTTCTACAGGCTCTTCTGAAACTAAAATAGTTACACTGGCACCTTGTGGCTCATAATCTTGACGTGCAACATTTAAAATATTGGCACCAATAATATCAACCACATCACCTAAAATGTCGGTTAGTCTATCTGCACTATACTGCTCATCGATATATTCTATATATTCTTTACGTTGTTGCTCTGTTTTTGCATAGCAAATATCGTAAATACTAAAGCTTAGGCTTTTAGTTAAATTATTAAAGCCATGAAGTTTAAGTTTATCGAAGGGTTTGTTCATATAAACCAACCTATAAATTAGTGAAATCTGCACCTGCAGAATGAAAAGTTCGCGGATTTTATACGAATTTCACTCACGGAAAAAGCGTTATTTTTCCTGATCTTCAACAACTTCATGGCTATGGGTAATTTCTACTGTTTTATCAAGCATTAATGCAACTGAGCAATACTTTTCGGCAGAAAGCGAAACCGCTCGCTCTAGGTGTTTTTCAGATACATTCTTACCAGTTACAACAAAGTGCAAATTAATTTTAGTGAACACGCGCGGGGCTGTTTCTGCTCGTTCAGCAGTTAATTGCACATCAACGGATGAGAAGTCTTGCTTGGTTTTTTTTAAAATACTTACCACATCAACCGATGAACAGCCACCGACAGACATAAGCACCATTTCCATTGGGCTTGGTGCTGCTCCCTCACTACCCGCATCAAATACCACATTATGATTACTATTAGAGCGGCCTATATAGGTATTACCTTCAACCCATTTTACATTTGCTTGCATTGTTTTATCTCATTAGTTTAATTTTGCATTCATTACACGCAGGCTCTCACGCGCATTTAAATTAAATAGCGAATAAAGCGTGGTTTTTAAAGGGGGAAATATTAATTAATAGCGTTATCAAATAAGTTTTTAACTAGTCCAGCAAACTCGTCAATAAAAGCATGCTGTTCTACTGTAACAGTGTGAGAGGTCACACTACTAAGCACTTCTTGTAAATCGTAAACAATGCCATCAACCTCGCGCACAATTTGACTGCGTTGCTCTGTAGAAAGGTCTGGGTGTTGTTGACAAATGCGTATGACATTTTCGGCAATTACATCTTCAATTAACTCAATAACGGTTGGCGCACCTGGCTTTATTTCACCTGCCTTTTCAAACAACGCTAAGTTCTGAGTTAGGTACATTATTAAATCATCGTACCCTTGCCTGTTTAAAACCATCGTTTATTTACCTCAAAAATACTGATTGCTTAATTTAAGCAGAAAGCACTGATAATTGCTAGCTTTGTGAGATTGCAATACAAAAAAAGCAGCCGAAGCTGCTTTTATACTAATTAAGTCGTACTTAACTAGGGTCTGTTGACCTTACAAGGTTAAATCCGCAAAGGTCAACAGACCCTAATGCTCAGAGCACTTAATCTATTTTTAAGCCTGGGCTTAATGTTGCTGGCATGGTTACTTTTTCAAGTTCCACAGAAGCAACAGGGTATGCACAGTAATCGGCAGCGTAATAGGCGCTTGCTCTGTGATTACCTGAGGCACCAATGCCACCAAACGGTGCAGCACTTGATGCACCTGTAATTGGGCGGTTCCAGTTAACAATACCCGCACGAATACGACGTAAGAAATGGTCGTAATCAGCTTGGTTATCACTTAATAAACCTGCTGATAAACCAAAGCTAGTGTCGTTTGCTTTATCAATTGCTTGGTCAAAGTCATCAAAGCGGAATACTTTTAAAAGTGGACCAAAGTGCTCTTCATCTGGGAAGTCTTTAATATTTGTGCACTCAATAATACCCGGTGTAACAAAACCGGTGTTAGCTGTATGCTCAAGCTCAACTAACACGTCACCACCCATGGCTTTTAACTCGTCTTGCGCTTTAACCATACCAGCAGCAGCGGCCGCTGAGATCATTGAACCCATAAACGGTTGGTCAGCGTCGTCGTAGTTACCAACTTTAATTGCTTTAGTCGCTGTAATTAAGCGCGCTAAAATTTCATCGCCTTTAGCGCCTGTTGGTAAAAACAATTTACGCGCACAGGTACAACGTTGGCCGCTTGAGATAAACGCAGATTGCACAATATCGTGCACTACAGCAAGAGTATCTTCTGCATCTTTAACGATTAGCGGGTTATTACCACCCATTTCAAGCGCTAAAATTTTATCTGGTTGACCTGCGAACTGTTCATGTAAAATATGACCCGTACGTGAAGATCCAGTAAAGAATAAACCATCAATGCCTTTGTGTGACGCCAATGCTTTACCTGTTTCTACTTCACCTTGAACTAGGTTAATTACCCCAGCAGGTAAACCGGCTTTTTCCCATAGTTTAAGGGTTAGCTCAGCCACCATAGGTGTAAGTTCAGATGGTTTAAATACCACAGTATTACCGGCTAAAAGTGCAGGTACAATGTGGCCATTTGGTAAGTGCCCAGGGAAGTTGTAAGGACCAAATACAGCAACAACACCATGTGGCTTATGACGGATCATCGCACGACCTTGCGGCATAGCGTTTTCAACATCACCAGTACGCTCTAAAAATGCTTTTTCAGCAATGGCAATTTTACCTACCATGGCGCCCGCTTCAGTACGTGTTTCCCAAAGTGGTTTACCTGTTTCTTGTGCAATAGCAACCGCTAGATCTTCGCTGTGCTCTTTTAATGTTGCAGCAAAGGTTTTTACAATCTCTAAACGCTCACTAAAGCTTTTATCAGCCCAACTGTAAAATGCTTCACGTGCTGATGCTACAGCGCTATCTACTTGCTCTGCGCTTGCAGCTGATGCCTGCCAAATAACGTCGTTATTTGCAGGATTAACTGAGTTAAATTCTGTGCCTTGGCCTTGCGACCATTGACCATTAATAAATTGTGCAGGATGAGTCATATACTTTCTCCTAAATTAAACTGGGGTAGCAGTAACAAAGTCGCCCGATTTTAAATGTAATGCATCAGCAAGTTCTTGCGTAAGCACAAGGCTGTTTGAACGCGAATCAAATGCCATAGGAACAACGGTTGCTCTAAAGTCTTCAAGCTTATCATTGGCTAGCAATACCATGGTATCACCTGTCATTTCGCCAATTTCAACACTAAAGTTTTGTGCATTACGTACAGTAGCAATGTTATCTACTTTTGCTTCAACGGTTGGGCCTGCATCAAAAATGTCGACGTAACCATTAAAAGTAAAGCCTTCACTTTTTAATAACTGAATAGCTGGGCGCGTATTATCGTGTACTTGACCAATAACCGCTTGCGCTTCTTTACTCAATAAGTTGACGTAAATTGGGTATTTAGGCATTAACTCAGCAATAAACACTTTTTGGCCAATTCCCGTCAGATAATCTGCGGTTGGAAAATCCATTGAGAAAAAGTGCTCTTCAAGCCACTGCCAAAACGGGCTACTGCCGTTTTCGTCAGATACGCCACGCATTTCTGCGATAACGGTTTGTGCAAAGCGTTGCTGGTGCTGTTTTATAAACATAAAGCGTGCTTTTGAAAGCAGCTTACCGTTACAATTTTTACGATAACCGTCTTTTAAAAACAGCGTACACAGCTCTGTAGCCCCAGTGTAGTCATTACAAAGGGTGAGAATATCTACCGCTTTATATACATCTAGCGTGCGCGAAGAGTGAATCACTTTACTCAAATGATAGTGATAAAATGCGTCATCTAAGCCAACTGCCGCTTCAATACCTGAAGTACCAACTACTTCACCAGTTTCAGTATCTTCAAGAACAAATAAGTAACCCTCATCACCTGGTTGTGATGTCGTTTTTGTAAATGAGTTAACTGAATGCGCTATCTTCTTTTGTAATAACTCTTCATTATTAGGCAAAGAAGTAAAGCCATGTCCCGACTCGTCGGCGATGGTTACTAAAGCTGCATAATCACTTTTTTGGATTGGGCGAAGGATCATCATGAATCCGCTTACTCCCTTATATATAACGGTAAATAGGAACTGCAAGGCAAACTACGTTTGCCCCTAAAGAAGTTGAATTAGCAATTACGCATTTACAACGTGGGCTACTGCTTTTTCAAAGCGTGCCATACCTTCGCGAATATCAGCTTCTGGTATTACTAAAGATGGAGTGAAACGAACCACATCAGCACCCGCTACAAGTGACATTAAGCCATGCTCAGTACCGGCTACTAAAAACTCTTTAGCGCGCCCTTTGTACTGCTCATTAACTACGGCACCGATTAATAAACCTTGGCCACGAATTTCACTAAATACATGGTACTTTTCGTTAATCGCATTAAGTAGCTCGGTAAATAACGCCGCTTTTGCTTTAACGCCCGCTAATACTTCTGGGTTGTTCACTGTATCAAATGCGGCTTCTGCAACTGCACAGGCTAGTGGGTTACCGCCGTAAGTAGAACCATGAGTACCTACTTTAAGATGCTGTGCAATCTCAGTGGTTGTTAGCATAGCGCCAATTGGAAAACCGCCACCAAGTGCTTTTGCTGAAGTTAAAATGTCAGGTACTACGTTTAAGCCTTGGTATGCGTATAGCTCACCCGTACGACCAACACCTGATTGCACTTCATCAAAAATAAGCAATGCATTGTGCTTAGTACATAAATCACGAACGCCTTGAGCAAATTCGTCAGTTGGTGAGATAATACCGCCTTCGCCTTGAATTGGCTCCATCATTACTGCACAGGTGTTATCGCTAATCAACGCTTCAAATGCGGCAAGGTCATTGTAGTCACAATGAACAATGTCGCCTGGCTTAGGGCCAAAACCGTCAGAGTAAGCCGCTTGACCGCCTACAGTAACCGTGAAGAAAGTACGACCGTGGAAACCTTTATTAAAGGCGATAATTTGCGACTTCTCTGCGCCAAATTTATCAAGCGCAAAACGACGCGCTAATTTAAGTGCCGCTTCGTTTGCTTCTGCGCCTGAGTTTGCAAAGTAAACTTTTTCTGCAAAAGTCGCATCAACCATTTTTTTAGCTAAGCGAAGTGCTGGCTCATTGGTCATTACATTTGATAAATGCCAAATTTTTTCGCCCTGCTCTTTTAATGCACCCACTAATGCAGGATGGCAGTGGCCAAGACAGTTAACGGCAATACCACCAGCAAAGTCGATAAACTCTCGTCCTTGTTGATCCCATACACGAGAACCTTCGCCTCGAACTGGAATTACGCTTGAAGGTGCGTAGTTAGGAACCATTACGTGATCAAATAATTCGCGATTGACTGTCATTTTATTTCCTCTTAATTGTGTGCATCACAAAGCAGTAGAATAGGGGTGTGATTATTGTTAATAACCAAATGTGTCGGCAAAAAATAATAGCTATGTATTTGCCTGAAACTACGTTGTGGTTCAATTTTCAGGCGCTCATTATTTCAGAAATTTAGGGTTATGTCTCTTCAAAAACTTTCATGTACCCCTTTAAAATAAAGGGCTTAAGATATTATTTCATAGATAGTGAATAACTATTTGAGAGCTAGTAATGATGTGCATTTACCTTAGTCAGCGCCTCTACAACGAAAAAAGCATAGCGCTTATAAACCAACTGCACATGAATAAGTAGAATTAAAGTGAATGAATAGTCGAAAAAAATTAACAGATTTAATCGATTTGAAGTGCCAAATTAGTAAAATTAGCTGTTTGTAAGGTCTCTAACTCTTTTTTTGTAAACTTATAATAGCTAAACCAGCTTTGTAATTCATCGTCTTCAATAAGCTGGTGCTCTTTTAAATTTAAGTACTGAGAGTAGCAGCGAGCTTTTAAAATTACTTGCGATAATGGCAATAAGCTTTCACCTTTTTCTGTCCCATTCACTAACTGCTGCATAACAGTGTTAAAGGGTAAGTATTTAAATGACATGGTTTCAATCACCTTGGCGCTAACAAGCAGTGATTTTTCATTCAGCAATGTCGTTAAAAATAGCGGGTCAGGTTTTAACTCCAACAACGCAGTGTGTAGGTTTTTGTCACCTTCTTCACGAGCACGCTGTATTTTGCGTTGCCATACTTGCTCAAACACTTTTAAGTATAAGCGCACTAAGGCAATTTGCCCCACATTTAATAACATGCCTAAGGTAAATGCATGCATGGGATTTAACCCATTAAGCTGCGCTAGAGTTTGTGCCGCAATAGCACATGACATAGTATTGTCTTTTAACCTGCGCTTTAATAGCGGAAATGGTGCAGTACTGTTTGGCATCCAATGGCGCACTGCAAAAGTAGGCACTACCAGTTGCAGGTTGTCTAAGCCTAAATAACGTAATGCCAATGCTGGGGTATCTACTTTGACTGAGGTGCCTTTACTGCGTTGCTTACGATAAAAAGGTAAATTAACTAAGGTAACCAGCTCTCGTCCAAGCCAGTTTAAATCGTTAATTAGCGGCTCTAAACGACCGACCGATGCCGCGCGTGTTGCAAGAATATCAAGTATCGCGGGCACATTATCATCTATACCAACAGTGTCTTTGATGACTAAATCTATGTCTTCAAGACGTTTGGCCATCACGGTTTCAATAACCGTATGTAATTTTTGACTGGTTTTTGCCTGTAACTTTTGATGTGAAGTACTTTTTTGTTGACGCTTTTGCTGAGCGGCCACTTCAACTTCTAATAAGGTACGCTTTTTAACGGGTTTACCGTCATTGAGGTCTAAGGTATGAATAAAGCCTATTTGCTGATTAGCAAAACTATGACCCAGTAGCAAATCATGCGCTCGTTGGTGTAGCACGTTAACAATTCGCTGTTGCTGCAATGTATCGGTCATAAACTCTATCTTAAGGCAAAAAAGGAAAATAGCTTACAGGTATAAGCCTAGAAGCGCGTTAAAAAGTTATCAAGTAAGGCTAAGCCTTGCTCGGTCAAAATTGCTTCAGGGTGAAACTGCACGCCTTCAAGTGCAAGCTCGTTATGCAACAATCCCATAATTTCATCACGCAGCCCAGTTTTACTTTGTGTCCATGCTGTTACTTCTAGTTCTTTAGGCAATGAGTGTGCTTCAACAATTAAAGAATGGTAGCGGCACACTGTCAGCGGGTTGGGTAAACCTTTAAACATACCTTGATGCTGATGATAAATTGGCGATGTTTTTCCATGCATAACCTGTTTAGCGCGCACCACCTTACCACCTAGCACCTGAGCAATGGTTTGGTGCCCCAAACAAATACCTAATATAGGATAAGTTCCTTTAAATTGCTCTACAACAGATAACGATACTCCCGCTTCACTTGGGCTTTTAGGGCCTGGAGAAATCACAATATGATCGGGGTTTAACTGTTTAATTTCGCTCAGCGTTATTTGGTCGTTACGTTTTACTACCACTTCTTGATCTAATCGTTGAAAATACTGTACCAAATTGTAGGTAAACGAGTCGTAGTTATCGATCATTAAAAGCATGTATTAAAGTACTCAAAGTAATTAGGCGGATGGTTATTGCATGCATATTCTAACTGAAGGCTTTGCAGGTGTCAGTGTTTTGCAGCTCAGCTAATACAAATAGCTCGCTTACAATCAGCAATGGTTGATTTATTTTAAATCAGCCCAAGCTCTATTATATGAGTAATTCAGTAGTTACAAACTGTCTATCAGTAAAGTGACCTGCATTATCCAACAGCGCATTAAATACGTATAAACAAGGAGTAACCTATGTTAGGCGAAGACCATTCATTAACTAAAGACTTTCCTGATTACACGCAAACAATTGCAAAACTCAATGCAAATGATGAAAACTTTGCTACTAAAGCAAAACAATACAATGAAATCGATAAAGAAATTCGGGTACTTGAACTACAAGACTCACCTATCGATGACGAAGCTATGCAGCAGCTAAAGCACGGCAGAATGGTATTAAAAGATTGGTTACATCAACAATTAACGAGTACTAATTAATCACTATTGCTTGGCGTCTATTAAATAATAGGCGCCAAAATTTAATTATCATTTCCCTGTCCTACCCTCTGCGAATCTATAATTTTAACCATTATGGTGCAAAAACATTGCTATTCGTTTAGCTTAAAGACAAGCTACCTTTATCTAAATTAAACAACGTTATTTTTTATGGCTAAATACTTACTCTCGATTGATCAAGGAACGACAAGCTCTCGGGCTATTTTATATACCAAAGATGCACAGGTGATAGGGAGTGCTCAACAAACCTTCCCTCAGCATTTTGTAAAAAATGGTTGGGTTGAACACGACCCAGTAGATATTTGGCAAACTGTATTAACCAGCGTCAAAAACCTCTTAGCGCAGCAACAAGTAACTGCCGCCGACATAATTGCCATCGGCATTGCTAATCAGCGAGAAACCACTTTAGTGTGGAATAAAAAAACTGGGCAACCTATATATAACGCGATTGTATGGCAAGACCGACGCACTAGTGAATATTGCGATAGTTTACGCCATGCTGGGCATACAAAAATGGTGAATGATAAAACCGGTTTAGTACTCGACCCTTATTTTTCTGCAACCAAAGTTCGTTGGATTTTAGATAACGTCACTGGCGCTAAAGAGCAAGCACACGCAGGTGAACTAGCATTTGGCACGGTAGATACCTACTTATTGTGGCAATTAACCGGCGGTAAAGTGCACAAAACCGATGCCACTAATGCCTCACGAACTTTACTGTTTAATATTCATCAGCAATGCTGGGATGAAGAATTACTGGCTTTATTTGATATTCCACTGGCTATGTTACCTGAGGTAATGGACTCAGCGGCTGATTTTGGCGTAACCAGCAGCGAGTTGTTCGGTAGTGAAATTCCTATTTGTGGTATTGCTGGCGATCAGCAAGCGGCTTTAATTGGTCAAGCATGTTTTGAAGAAGGTATGGCAAAAAGCACCTACGGCACGGGCTGCTTTTTAATGCTTAACACTGGCGATAAAGCACTAAAATCAAGTAATCGTTTATTAACCACTCTTGCATATCGGCTCAACGGAAAACCAACCTATGCAATTGAAGGCAGCATTTTTATGGCGGGTGCCACCATGCAGTGGATAGTAGAAGGCCTAAAGCTATTAGAAAACGCAGGTGAAAGTGAAGCCCTTGTCAAAGGTGTTCCCTTAGATCATGGGGTGTTTTTAGTGCCCTCGTTTACAGGCTTAGGGGCGCCCTATTGGGATGCAAATGCAAGAGGCGCTATTTTAGGCCTAACCCGAGATTCAGGCATTAGTACTATTGTGGCAGCTGCCTTGCAGTCGGTGGGTTATCAAACCAAAGATTTACAAAAAGCCATGGAGGGTGACGGGCTTCGTCCTAGTATTTTAAGGGTTGATGGCGGCATGGCAAACAATAATTGGGCCATGGCATTTTTAGCTAACATTTTAGGCGCAAGCGTTGAACGCCCAACCTTAACCGAAACCACTTCATTGGGGGTTGCCTACTTAGCAGGGCTGCAAACTGGGGTGTATGAATCAACTGCGCAGCTTGCCAACATGTGGAAAAGCGATCGTCGCTTTGAACCAACCATGAGCAGTGAAGAGCGCAACGATTTATACGCAAAGTGGCTACATTGCATTGCACAAGTTAGACTTTCTAATAGTACTGACGACGAGAGTGACTAAACACAGGGAAATCTATGAGCGCACACGACAACGAATATGACTTACTCATTATTGGCGGTGGTATTAACGGCGCTGGCATTGCAGCCGATGCTAGTGGTCGTGGCTTAAAAGTACTCTTATGTGAGCAGAACGATTTAGCCTCTGCTACCTCTTCTAATAGCAGCAAACTTATTCATGGCGGGCTTCGCTATTTAGAGAATTATCAATTTAGATTGGTAAGAGAGGCCTTGCGTGAGCGTGAAGTACTGTTAAAAAAAGCACCGCATATTATGTGGCCACTGTCTTTTCGACTGCCGCACCAAGCACATTTGCGTTCGCCATGGATGATTCGCATGGGGTTATTTATTTATGACCATCTAGCCTGGCGTAATACTTTACCCCCTTCAAAGGCGATTGAGTTTAACAGCGATAGCGTACTTAAAAGCAGCATCACCCAAGGCTTTGAATACGCAGACGGCTGGGTTGATGACGCGCGCTTAGTGATTTTAAACGCACAAGCAGCGCATAACTTGGGCGCCACAATTGCAACACGCACGCGCTGTATTAAAGCCACCCGTAACGCAAACTATTGGGATGTAATTTTAGAGCAGCAAGCTAGCAAGCAACACCTAAATATTAAGGCTAAAAGTGTTGTAAATGCTGCAGGCCCTTGGGTCGCGTCATTATTTGAAGATGTATTTACCCAGCCCACACCACATACTGTTCGCCTTGTAAAAGGCAGTCACATTGTGGTGCCTCGAGTTCATAGCCAGCCGGTTGCCTATATTTTACAAAACGAGGATAACCGTATTGTATTTGTTATTCCTTATGAGCAAGATTACTCACTAATTGGCACCACTGATGAAGATTATTCCGGCGATATTGCTGATGTAAAAATTAGTGAGCAAGAAATCGAATACCTGATCAGTATTACTAATCATTACTTTAAAAAACCAATAAGCAAAGCGGATATTGTGCACACGTTTAGTGGCGTGCGCCCGCTGTTAGATGACAAATCAACAGATGCCCAAGCGGTCACCCGCGATTACAAACTGATATTAAATAATGAAGCTGATCACGCCCCATTATTAAGCGTATTTGGTGGCAAAATTACCACCTATAGAAAGCTTGCAGAAAATGCCGTTAATAAATTAGCGCCCCTTTACCCAAAATTGAGTCGCTCGTGGACGAAAGACACCCCTTTACCAGGTGGCGACTTTAGTAACCAAGCATACCTTATCGCACAGTTAGAAAGCAGCTATTCTTGGCTGCCAATCGACACCTTAAAACGTATGGCTCGCAGCTATGGTACGCTTAGTTATCAATTATTGGGTAAAAGTCAAGCAATCGGCGATTTAGGTTATCACTTTGGCCATGGCTTATATGCAAAAGAAGTTGATTACTTAGTAAACCATGAATGGGCAAAAAGCAGCGCAGATATATTGTGGCGCAGAACTAAGCTCGGACTACGCTTTACTGAAAAACAAGTCATTGCTCTGGCGCAATATTTAACTAAACATCCTGCTTGCCACAACTAAACTGCGATTAACTCGTGGCAACAAGGTGCTGTGTTAATGCAGCTTTTTCATCAGCCGAAAGCGTTTGCTTTGTTTTGCTGGCAAAATCGTATCGCACCATGACAGTTTTACCAATTGCACAGCACTTATCTTGCTGCCAGGCTTCTTGGCGGATCACAAATGAGCTATTACCAATCTGCTCTATGCTAGTGTTAATTGTCACCTCATGAGCATAAAATAGCTCACCGACAAACGACACTTCAACCTTAGCAATAATTAACTTCCAATTGTGAGGATTAAGATCAGGGGTAAAAAATTTAAAAATAGGTACTCGGGCTGCTTCAAACCAAACTGGGAGTACGGTATTGTTGATGTGTCCGAGTGCATCCGTTTCGCTAAAGCGCGGCATCACTTTTTCAGTAAACATAATAATCCATAATAATTAAACAGGTAACTCATGACGGACTTTATCCGCGTGTATGACAACGCGCTCAGCAGTGACTTTTGTGATAACTTTATCACTACCTTTTCTCAAAGCCCGCATATTAAACAAGGGATGACATCGGGCGGCGTTGATCTTAATAAAAAAGATAGCCACGACCTGCACTTAAACAATCATCCTGAATACGCAGAACAATTAAAACATATTCAACAAACCACTGCACAGTATGTTTTTAAATACATTGAAGAACATATTTTTATGATGATTGGGGCATTTGGCTTAAAAGTGTATCACCCAAAAACAGGCCAGCCGGTAGATTTGACTCATGCCAATTATGACGAAGTAGGTAAACCACAACTTCCTTTATTGGTGCAGCAAATTTTTAGGCTCGGTAATATTCAAGCACAAAAATATGAGGTCAATAAAGGGGGCTACCCGTATTGGCATAGTGAGGTGTATCCGCAGTTACAACATAATGAAGCCCTGCACCGGGTATTGTTATTTATGTTTTATTTAAATGATGTTGAAGAAGGCGGAGAAACCGAGTTTTATTATCAAAATCGTAAAATAACCCCTAAAAAAGGCAGCATGGTGGTTGCTCCAGGATATTTCACGCATACACATAGAGGCAATAAGCCAGTATCAAATGATAAGTATATTTTAACCTCATGGGTTTTGTTTAATCGAGCAGAGCAAATATATGGAACGCCACAAAGCTAGGTAATCAGCCAATAAAAAAGCCATAAGTAATTTTTACTTATGGCTTTAAAAAGTATTGAATAAATAAGAGATTAACCTAGTAGCTCATCAAACAAATTAAATAGCGTGTCCATTTCTTCTAGAGTGTTGTAGTGCATGCAACCAATGCGTACTACGCCGCCCTTATCAAGCACACCCAGTTGTTTGCATAAACCTTGGGCGTAAAAATTACCATCCCATACACATACATGCTGTTTGCCCAAAAATTCAGACACTTGGCGAGGCTCTAACCCTTCAAAGGTCAGTGCAAACGTAGGGGTACGCTCACTTAAGCGAGCTAAGTCATCAATACCAAACAATTTAATACGCGGGTAATTAACCAGGCGTGTTAAAAAGTATTCACTAAGCGCCATCTCGTGTTGTTTCGTTTTTTCAAACGCAACACGCAGTTTTTCTCGGCGTGAGTGACTGTCATCAAGTTCGCTAATTGCCGCAATGTAATCAACCGCCGCAATAAAGCCCGCTAGTGCTTCAAAACTTTGGGTACCAGTTTCCCAACGACCAGGAGCAATATCTTTCGCTGGCTCTACTTTATAAGGTGTAAACCCTTCTAAGTGCGAAGCTTTACCGTATACCATACCTAAGTGCGGACCAAAAAACTTATATGCAGAACACGCTAAAAAGTCACAATCTAATGCTTGCACATCGATTAGTTCATGAGGGGCATAATGCACAGCATCAACATACACCAATGCACCGACATTGTGCGCAAGCTCTATAATGCGTTTAATATTGTTAATAGAGCCAGTGGTATTTGAGGCATACGTAACGGCAACTAATTTAGTGTTAGCGTTTAATAAGCTTTCAAAATGCGCCATATCTAAACTGCAATCGGCTTCGTTAATTAGCGCTGTGTTAACCACTGCACCTTTATCTTCAGCGGCTTGCTGCCAAGACGATACATTTGAAAAATGATCTGCATTGGTCACAATAATTTCATCGCCTGCTTGCCAACTGCGTGAAATCGCGCGGCTGAAGCTAAACGTAAGGCTGGTCATATTAGGGCCAAATACAATATTTTGTGCACTAGGGGCATTTAACAAATCAGCCGCCGCTTGACGCGCATTAGCCATCAGTTCAACCGTTTTGTCACTTGAGAAAAACGCACCGCCCAAGTTTGAATTATAATGCCCTAAATAAGCAGTCATGGCACTGAGTACCGGTTGTGGTACTTGTGAGCCACCTGGTCCATCTAAAAACACCGGTGACTTGCCATCAACCGTTTGCATTAAAGCGGGAAATTGCGCGCGCAATTGCATTAAATTCATTTTATTTCTCTTAAGCAGTTAGTACAAAACAATCCAGGTAACCTGGTTTATTGGCATCAATTTTGTTCATTGGCGTGGCGTTATGCCATACCTGACGATCATTAATTAGTGCAAACATGCCGTCTTTTATTTCCATTTTAAAACACGGTTCTGCTTGTTGGTTTTCATAAACCAATAGCTCACCGCCTTCTAAATTTTCATGAGAAACACCACATACGCATACATGGTCAAACCCGTCTTGATGCACACCTTCAGGGGCTGCTGGCGTGTCGCTATCAATCGCAAGCATTCTAAATTGGTGAATTTCAATATCACGATCTACATCAATACCGGTAATCGCACAAAATTCGCTAACAATATTTTTCATACCCTCAGACTCAAGCAAGCTTTGCTCTAAATTTTCGTAAGTACGTTCAACATTACCTTGAAAGGTATTAATTGAATCGTCTTGCACAAACGCTTTAGTCGCTTGAAGGTTGAGCTCATCATTTTGTAGTTTAACTACTGAATAACGGCGTTTGCGAAACGCACCATCTGCATATGGGTTTGCAGGTAAGTTATCAAAAGAAGGCTTAACCAAATCAATGTTGGCTTGGTTAATAAAACGAAGTTGCAGTAAATTCTGGTTGTTTAATGCGGTCATAAAATCCTGCTTATAATAATGATAATATTGGCAGGGATTTTAATGCATATAGCGAGGATTTTTTGCTTTATTATCCAACTCAAAAGCAAATAATAATTAAATTTAATTCAATATAAGATTATTAAAGCATGAATAATCCAAATTAAATTTAAACGATAAAAAACCCGCCGAAGCGGGCTTTTCATTCAAACTCTATTAATTATACAGCTTGCTGAATAATTACGTTGTCTGCTTTTTTAGTGTACTGAGGCATACGGTGGAAGTTCAAGTAACGGTAGGTATCTGCTGCCGTTGCATTGATTTTCGCTGCATATTCTTGGTACTCAGCCGGAGTAGGTAATTTACCTAAAATTGCCGCTACTGCTGCCAGCTCTGCTGAAGCTAAGAACACATTTGCGCCTGTACCTAAACGGTTAGGGAAATTACGTGTTGAGGTAGACACAACAGTTGCTTTATCTGCAACACGTGCTTGGTTACCCATACACAGTGAACACCCAGGCGTTTCAATACGTGCTCCAACACGACCAAAGATACCGTAGTAACCTTCGTCCGTAAGCTGGTCTTTGTCCATCTTCGTTGGTGGTGCAACCCAAAGCTGTGTTGGGATACGACCTGTAAAACCATCGAGTAATTTACCCGCGGCGCGGAAGTGACCAATGTTAGTCATACAAGAACCGATGAATACCTCATCAATTTTCTCGCCTGTTACGTCAGATAGTAAACGCGCATCATCAGGGTCATTTGGCGCACACAGTACTGGCTCTTTAATGTCAGCTAAGTCGATTTCAAGCACATGCTTGTACTCTGCATCTTTGTCCGCTTCCATTAGTTCTGGGTTAGCTAGCCATTCTTGCATTGCTGTAATGCGGCGCTCAATCGTACGAACATCGCCGTAACCCTCAGAAATCATCCACTTAAGCATAACAATGTTAGACTCAAGGTATTCGCTGATCGACTCTTTAGAAAGCTTAACAGTACAACCTGCTGCTGAGCGCTCTGCTGATGCATCTGATAGTTCAAATGCTTGCTCAACAGTTAAGTGCTCAACTCCTTCAATTTCTAGTATACGACCAGAGAACTCGTTGATTTTACCTTTCTTCTCAACCGTTAATAGCCCTTCTTTAATACCGTAGTAAGGGATGGCATGAACGAGGTCACGCAACGTGATACCAGGCTGCATTTCACCTTTAAAACGAACCAAAATCGATTCAGGCATATCAAGTGGCATAACACCTGTTGCTGCTGCAAATGCGACCGCACCTGAACCCGCTGGGAATGAAATACCTAATGGGAAACGAGTATGTGAATCACCACCGGTACCTACGGTGTCTGGTAATAACATACGGTTCAACCATGAGTGAATTACACCATCACCAGGACGAAGCGATACACCGCCACGGTTCATGATGAAATCAGGAAGTGTATGATGCGTATTTACGTCAATTGGTTTAGGGTAAGCCGATGTATGACAGAAAGACTGCATGGTTAAATCTGCAGAGAAGCCTAAACAGGCTAAGTCTTTAAGCTCATCACGTGTCATAGGACCGGTGGTATCTTGCGAGCCAACCGTAGTCATTTTTGGTTCACAGTATTGGCCTGGGCGAATACCGGCAACATTACATGCTTTACCCACCATTTTTTGCGCAAGCGTAAAGCCTTTATCTGACACTTCAGTAACTGCTGGTACTTTAAATACGTCAGTTGCACCTAAACCCAGTGATGTACGTGCTTTGTCTGTAAGACCGCGACCAATGATCAGTGGAATACGACCACCAGCACGAACCTCATCAAGAATGACGTCTGATTTAAGTGTGAACGTAGAGATCACGTCATCAGTACCGTGACGTTTAACAACCCCTTCATAAGGGTAAATGTCGATTTGGTCACCCATGTTGAATTCATCAACATTTAATTCGATTGGTAATGCACCCGAGTCTTCCATTGTATTAAAGAAAATAGGCGCAATCTTATTACCTAAACAGACACCACCTACGCGCTTATTTGGTACAAATGGGATATCAGCACCCATAAACCAAAGCACAGAGTTAGTTGCTGATTTACGTGAAGATCCCGTACCAACAACATCACCTACGTAAGCAAGTGGTAAGCCTTTAGTTTTTAATTCTTCGAGCTGGGTAACTGGACCTACTTCACCGTTTTTATCAGGGTTAATGCCATCACGTTCTGTTTTAAGCATCGCTAGTGCGTGAAGTGGAATATCAGGACGTGACCATGCATCTGGGGCTGGCGATAAGTCATCAGTGTTTGTCTCACCAGTGACTTTAAATACAGTAACCGAGATCTTTTCAGCAACAGCTGGCTTATTAGTAAACCATTCTGCGGCAGCCCAAGACTCAATGATTTGTTTGGCGTATGTATTACCTGCTTTTGCTTTTTCTTCTACATCGTAAAACGCATCAAACATTAATAATGTGTTTGAAAGGCCCTTAACTACGATTGGCGCTAACGCTTCGTCATCAAGTAGGTCAACCATTGGCGCGATATTGTAGCCACCAAGCATAGTACCTAGCAATTCAGCTGCTTTTTCTTTAGAGATAAGTGGAGAAACGGCTTCACCTTTAGCAACAGCCGCTAAAAAACCAGCTTTAATATAGGCTGCATCATCAACACCCGGCGGTACACGATTGATTAGTAGTTCTAGTACGAACTCTTCTTCACCTGCAGGTGGGGTTTTAATTAGCTCAATAAGATCAGCCGTTTGCTGAGCATCTAATGGCGCTGGTACGATACCTAACGCGGCACGTTCTTCTACGTGTTTACGATATTCTTGTAGCACAGTATTGCCCTCTTGGTGACGTGAAAGTATTCGGAAGTGTTTATAAAACAAACCATAACCCAATACTTATAGTATTCTAACGCTCGATTATAAAGCTTTTATGCATAGATTAAAATCCATCCACTTAGGCAGCTAGTTATACCGATTATTAATAATATGAATAGTGGATTTCATAAAATCAACTTTCATGAATACTTATTAACAGCCATAAAAAAACCCAGCCTAAGCTGGGTTATTTGTAAAGTAGTAGTACTATTTACGTTTAACTTTTACGCGCTCAACGGTTGATATATGCGCTTCAACACGGCGATTTTCTGCGTGTGCTTCTGCCGTATTCGCTTTATTTACAAGACGCTCCTCACCATAACCTATTGTACTGATACGCTCTCTTGAAATACCATCTTTTACTAACTCATCGGCAACATCGTCTGCACGCTTTTGAGAAAGCTTTTTATTGTAGCCAGCATCACCCACTGCTGAAGCATGACCCTCAAGTAGTACAGTTGTATCTGTATACTCTTTCATGAATTTTGATACCGCAGCTATATCATCAAAATATCTTTGTTTAACAATGGCTGAGTCATGTGGGAAAGTGACTAATAGCTTAGTAGTTACTTTAGACTCTTCGTATAAAGTGCACCCGTCACTATCAACTGCATCTGTTACTGGTGTGTTGGCGCATTTGTCATTAGCATCAATCACGCCGTCGTTGTCACTATCTAGAGGAGCAACTACTGCAGCTTCAACTACAGGCTCAGGAGCAGGCTCAACTGGTGCTACTGGTGCTGATTTCTGGCCAAAGAAGTAGTTAATACCTAACTTTGCGCCAACATCTGTGTAGCCTTTATCTAAACCTTGGTAAACACTGGTTTCAGCATTTACAAAGAAGTTGTCTGTAACAAAGTGTCGGTAACCTACACCTGCATTTACAAACGTGTTGTCATCAACAACATCAATATCTTTCAGACCGAATAAACCGTAAAAAGGACCGCCGCCAAAGTGGTAAAGCGCATCAATACCGTAACGTTCGCCGTCAATATCGTTGCGGTTGTTAAGTACTTTGTCGTGTGCATTAAAGTCTAGGTCTGCGTATTCTAAACGCGCGCTCCAGTAATCATTAAAGCGGTAACCTAATTCAGCACCCCAACCTGTTGACTCATTAACGTCAAGGCCAGCTTGATCACGCATGTTTTTCCACGAAGCATCGTAGTAGTCACCGAACGCACCGATGTAAAAACCTTCTTGTTCGGCAGCAAAAGTTGATGCGCTAGTTGCAGCTAACGCAATGGCAATTGTAAGTGATTTCAATTTCATTGTTTTCTTCCCATTTTAACAACTAAAAATGTAGCTAAGCATTGCTAGCCCTTCTAACTTACCTATACAGTAACTGAGCCTTTGTTAATCAATACTTAACGCAAATATATTTTTCCAATATCTAGGATAATAAAACTAGCCCATAAAAAATGTTACTGAACAAAGACTAGTTCAAAAAGCAAACAATCGCTTTAAACCCCATACGATTACTGACCTTTATGGGTATCATGGTATCACCCGCTCATAGTTTGCTCTATGAATGAACATCGCCGTGGTAAAAAATGACCTTTTATATTCATTTTCAAATGCAAAAAGTGGCACTTAAGTACCACAAAAAGTACGATAATTCTTATCATCTTCGGGCGGCGTTTGAAACTCAGTGGCCTGCGCATGGCTTGTGTAAGGGCTCGACATCACTTTGCTAAAACGACTGAGTAGCTCACTATCCCCATGCGTAGTGTACTGAGTAATAATATCTTCAATAATATGGTTACGTGGGATCACGCTCGGATTGGCTTGTCGCATCACTTGATAGCTGTGCTCATTAGTTCGTGTTTGCCATTTCTGTGCCCAAGAGGTAAGTGCTGATGGTATTTCAGCTTGCCCATTTAACGACTCAGTGAGTGCATTAAAAGTATTGGTATAATCAAGCTGGTGTTCTTTTAATAGCCCTAGTAACTCCCCCACCAGCTCATTATCTTTATCATCAGCTATTGTTAGCCCTAACTTTTGTGCCCACATAGCGCTAAATTGCTGATTAAATTGGGTCGAAAAGTCTGCAATGATAGGTGTCAGCATTGCTACGGCTTGCTCATCGTCGTCACTTATTAGTGCCATTAGACTCTCTGCTAAGCGAGCACAGTTCCAACTCGCCATGTTTGGCTGATTACCAAATGCGTAACGCCCTTGCTTATCAATAGAGCTAAACACGGTATCAAAATCAAACTGGTTCATCATGGCACATGGACCGTAATCTATGGTTTCACCACTAATTAAGGTGTTGTCGGTATTCATTACCCCATGAATAAACCCCACCCTCATCCAACTTACGACTAAGTTAACTTGATTGGTTATCACTGCGGCTAGAAAATCCAAGTATCGCTGGGCGCCAGTGCTATTAATTTCAGGGTAATGTCTTTGAATGGCTAAATCGGCTAAGTTTTTTAGACTGGTCAAATCGCCTTGGGTAGCTAAATATTGAAATGAGCCAACTCGAATATGACTACTCGCTAGTCGCGTTACAATAGCGCCAGGTTGAGGTGGGTTACGATAAACAGTTTCACCACTACCAACCACGGCTAAACAACGCGTTGTTGGAATGCCAAGCGCATGCATTGCTTCGCTCATTACGTACTCGCGAATGGCGGGACCTAATGCACAGCGCCCATCTCCACCACGCGAGAATGGCGTAGCGCCAGCGCCTTTTAATTGCACATCCCAAAGCTGGTTTTTATCATCACTAATCGCGCCAAGTAAATGCGCTCGTCCGTCACCTAAGCGTGGAGAAAAATGACCAAACTGATGACCCGAATACCCTAATGCAACTGCAGAAACTGCTTGAGGTTCATTTCCACTGAATATATTTGCCCGAGAATCGGCATTCACTTGTATATTAAATTGTTCGGCTAAGGGCTCATTCCATAACAATAACTGTGGCGCTGTCACCTTGGCTGGATGATCGCTAATTGCAAACCCCTCACCAATGTCGGTATACCTTGGCACTAATTTCATGTTTAATCCTATTGTTTTTGGCTGATACCTACGCGATTGTCGCCGACACCATAAGCGACAATTAAGCTTAGCTCTTGCATGCTTAAGCCGCTTTGCTGCTGCAGTTCATTAAAGAATGCCTGCGCCGCACTTAGTGACTTTTTAGTTTGCAATCCACCATCTATAATTTTATGTGCACGCAAATAGCTTTCTACGTCTCTTGAAAGTAAAAAAGTATCTTTTCCTAAGGCGCGCAGCGCATAAGGGCCGGTATTACCACCCAGCCTCGCACCATGCTTTTTTAAATACGCCCACAAGCCAATAATATCTTCACTTGGCCAGTTAGCAATAAACTCACTAAAGCTGCCGTGTTGCTCTGCAACTTCGTGGATCATATACGCATTATCAGTAATGGTTTTTACTTTTTTATAATTGCGCACAATCCGTTCGTCACTGGCTTTTTGTTCTAACATGTCTGGTGGCATCATCAATAGCTTTTCAACACTAAAATCCCAAAAAACCTCTCTAAATCCGGCCCACTTACTGTTGATCACCGACCAATAAAAACCACTTTGAAAAACTTTCCGAGTAAATTCTTCTAGCCAATCATCATCACTTAATGTGACGAGTTGCTTTGTTGATAAAGGTTTTGAGAGTAACAATTTAAGCATTTTTTCAGAACCCTTTCGCTCCACTGCACGCTTATAAATATCGCTAAATTTTTCCATCTGCTTAATACCTTACTTCGACCATGAAACTAGTTTACGAGAAAAGCAGCCAATACGTAACCGTTGCTATTATCGATGAACTATTCTGTATTTAGTCACTTGACACCTAGACGGCTAAAGTGGTTTAATCGCCACACTTACCCTATTACATTGTATTTGCTGATTGATTTTTCAATAGCAAGTGCAAAGGGCTGGAAGAGGTGCGTTATTCAGGTAGCGTATGTTAGGAGCGCAAACTCCATTGAGCATACGTGAGGGGAATTAACGCCGAGAGGTAACACTTTTTTGTGAAAGGTTACTTCGGGCGACTAGGTTGAATCCTAGCGACTGTCACCAATAACATATTTGGTGGAGAGCTTCTGGTCTTAGTATAATAAGGCCGTGCGCCCTATTATTTAAGCCCATTCGCTCTTCGAATTATAAATACATTCAAAGAGTCAGGCACCCTAAATACCCGCCAATAACTCGACGAATGCCCTATAAGTTCGTGAGAGATGATCAACAACTTCAATATTAACAATTTCCATTTATGGACTGCGCTGATCACCCCATTTGATCAAAATGGCCTAGTTGATTACGCAACCTTAGACACCTTGGTGGCCGAACAAGAAGCCGCTAACAACGGCATTTTATTACTTGGTAGCACTGGCGAAGGGTTAGCCCTGACCCTAAAAGAGCAGCAAGCCATCGTAGAGCATGTCTGCCAATTAGAGCCGAGCGTCCCGCTTATGGTCGCAGTCGGTGGTAGTAACTTAAAGCAGCAGCTTGAATGGGTTAACTACTGCAACCAACTGCCTATTCATGGTTTTTTACTTGGCTCGCCTTTGTACGCCAAACCCGGTGCAGTGGGGCAAACGCATTGGTTTGAAAGCCTGCTCAATGCCAGTTCTCATCCTTGTATGCTTTATAACGTACCAGGACGTAGTGCGGTTAGCATTCCCATTGCAACCATTGAAAACCTCAAACAACATAAAAATTTATGGGCACTCAAAGAAGCCAGTGGCTGTATTTCTCAATTTGAAGCCTATCGACAAGCAGCGCCTGAACTAGCCATTTTTAGTGGTGACGATGCCCTCATGCCTTATTTTGCCCAAGCAGGTGCAAAAGGTTTAGTGTCGGTTGCAGCCAATGCATGGCCAGTGCAAACCCATGAGTTTGTAAAGCGCAGTTTAAGCGGCCAACACCCTAATCTTTTTGTCCAGTGGTCTAGCGCTATCAATAGTTTATTTTCAGTAGCAAACCCTATCCCAGTCAAAGTGTTAATGCATTTACAAGGGCGTATCAGCAGTCCGCATTTACGTCCACCTTTAACACACCTTGAGCTGACACACACAGATGACATTTCATCGGCAAACAACACCATTTTATCTTGGCATTAAATACAGGTTTTTATAATGAGCTGGTTAGAACTATTAAATAATTTAGAAACGGGCGCAGTTCGCGCAGCAACACAAGACGATAACGGCCAATGGCACGCTAACGTAGAAGTAAAGCAAGGCATTTTAGAGGCATTTAAAAACGGCACTAACATGGAGTTTCCTGGTGGCTTTGTTGATAAACACAATCTAGCGCCGCAATGCTTTGAAGCCACAGCAGGCGTTCGCATGGTGCCAGGTGGTTCAAGTGTGCGCCGTGGTGCACATGTTGCCAAAGGCACTATTATTATGCCACCTGCGTACGTAAATATTGGCGCCTTCATTGACGAGGGCACTATGGTAGATAGCCATGCATTGGTTGGCTCATGTGCGCAAGTGGGTAAAAATGTTCATTTGAGCGCCGCGGTACAATTAGGCGGGGTACTTGAGCCCATTGGCGCAAGCCCTGTGGTCATAGAAGACGATGCATTTATCGGTGCAGGCTGTGTGATTGTTGAAGGCGTGGTAGTTAAAAAAGGCGCGGTACTTGCCCCTGGTGTTCGCTTATCTGCAACCATCCCTGTTTATGACTGCGTTAATGAGCGTCAGCTTGATAAAGGCGAAGCAATCCCTGAATACGCGATTGTGATCCCAGGCTCTCGCCCTGCGTCAAATGACTGGGCCCGTGATCAAGGCTTGAGTATGTCGTGTGCCTTAATTGTTAAATACCGGGACGAGCAAAGTGACGCGTCATTATTGCTTGAAGAGGTTTTACGTTAATGACCTTTTTGAGCACGCCCGTTAAAAGCGCTATTGATGAGCTTTCGAGTAAACTCGATACTCCATTTTTTGTCTACGACCTTGACTCACTAGATGCGCATCTTGCGCACTTAGTGGCGCAAACCGAAGTAAAGCTTTGGTATGCGGTTAAAGCCAATCCCCTATCTAAAGTGATACAAAGTTTAGATAACGCAGGTTTTAACTTTGATGTCGCCAGTAAAGGCGAACTTGAGCAAGTACTTGCCCAAGGAATTAACAGCGAGCGCGTGCTCAACACGGGCCCTGCTAAAAGCCCAAGCCAAATTAAACACTTTATTGAGCGCGGTGTACGCATATTTGTGGCAGAAAGTCTTAATCAGGTGCGTTGGTTAAACGAACAAGCCGATGCCCTGCAGTGCCAGTTGCAAGTATTACTGCGTGTTCAATTACGCTGGCCCGAGGGTGATAAAAACCCACTTGGTGGTGATAGCCTTACTCCATTTGGCTTAGGGTGCGATGAATGGCAATCGCTCAATACTAAAGCCTACACAGCATTGAGCTTTGATGGCCTACATATTTTTCAGTGGGGTAACATGCTCAGCAGCGACAAACTTGCAGATCTGTGGTCGCAAATGATTACGCCGTTGAGGCAACTTGCTGAGCATTTAAATATAAACCTGAATATTTTAGATTTAGGTGGCGGTTTAGGTATTCCTTACACCCTTAATGACCCGACTTTAAGCTGGGATGCATTAATAGCAGCCCTTGCAAAGATTAAACGCGATGCAGGTGTTAAGGAGCTTTGGATGGAGCTTGGCCGTTACGCGGTTGGCGAATGCGGCCACTACGCCACACCTGTGGTTGAGCGCAAATTAAACTACGGCCAACAGCAGGTAATTATGAGCGGCGGTATTAATCACTTATTGCGCCCTGCGGTTACTAATCAAGACTTTCCTGCGCGTTTATTACGAGATTCAAACGCAGCAAACCAAGCAATGAGCCTATACGGACCTTTATGTACAGCACTAGACTGCTTAGGGGAGCATCAATTACCGAGCGATTTAAATGAACATGACTGGCTGGTGTTTAGTCAATGCGGTGCTTATGGTTTTACCGAAAGTATGCCGTACTTTTTGTGCCATGAACTGGCCGGTGAATATGTTATACACCATGGCGAAATCAACTGTATTCGCCAAGCAGAAGATGCAAGCCACTACTTGAGGTAATAAAAATGAATAACACCACAGCTATAAGCCAGGAAAATATTGTAGTTGGTGAAGTGGCAAATGGCCTACCACTGACTATTCCTGTCTATCGTTTAAAGGGCGATGGCACAGGCCCAAGTGTGTATATACAAGCTAATATGCATGGTGCCGAAGTACAAGGTAACGCGGTTATTTATCAGCTACTTGAACAGCTAAAAAACCTTAATTTAAAAGGTGACATTACCTTAGTCCCCTACGCTAACCCCATTGGCTGTAATCAAAAATCGGGCGAATTTACGCTTGGCCGATTCGATCCTATTACGGGGACTAATTGGAATCGTATGTATCACTGTAATAATCAGCTTGCATCACAGTTTGCAAAGCAATACTGCGACGCTGACGATACAGCTCTAAAAACAGCATTTAAAACCGCGTTAATTAATGATGTTGAGCAGCAACTTAATGGCCCAGACTATCGTTTAACAACCGGTAAACGCATAGCGCTAAACTTACAAAGACTAGCGCATCAGGCTGATATTGTTTTAGATTTACACACTGGCCCTATTTCTAGTCAGCACTTATATTGTCCTGAATATGCCACAGAAAGTGCCCGTTACTTTAATATTCCCCATGTGCTAGTGATCCCTAATGACTTTGATGGGGCAATGGATGAAGCGAGCTTTTGTCCATGGTGGCAACTTAGCGAGCAACTTGCTCAGCAAGGCCGAAATTTTAACGTACAAGTTGAAGCCTTTACGGTAGAGCTAGGAAGCCAAGAAAAAATAGATTTAAGCGCGGCACTAGACGATGCCAATAGTATTTTAAGTTATTTAAATCATAAGAAAGTATTTGTTGATGCCTCCTACAAGCCAAAGGTGATGACAAGGTATGGCTGCCAACTAAATGATTATATTGCTTACTATGCACCTATGGGTGGCATGGTTGAATACTTAGCCCCTCTTGGTGGGCACATTAAAGCGGGCGAACCTATAGCTAAAATACTGCGAATGGAACGCTACCTAAGCGAACAACCACTGCAAACATTAATCTTTGATCTTGATGCAATTGCGATATTGCATTTTGCCTCAGCTAGTGTGAACCAAGGAACTGAACTTTATAAGTTTTTTACAAACGTTTTTGAGCTTTAGCTCACCCCTTCTCATTGCGTGAGAGTCTAACTAGCGAGCTATTAGCTAGTTATCCAGTAAAAGCGACTTAGGTCGCTTTTCTTTTTGCTTTATTAAAGTTCAGGACAAATTCACCGTATACGTGTTAAAAATGCGTTATAATCAAAACAAATCTGTTACTTCCCTCACTTACAAAGGAATTATAATGAGTTGGCGCCACTGGATACTACTCTCAACATTACTAAGTACTGCTGTTATTGCTGAAGAAACAGCAAAAAACGAGCAAAACAATGAACTTGAGCTGGTTAAACAATGTATATTAAATGAAGTGATAGGTGGAGACGGTAAGCAAACCCTCGATCAATTGCGCGAAAAATGCTCTGCAGTTGAAGAAAGCAAGCAGCTAACAGCTATCGATAAACGCCAAGCCCGTGAAGCGGTTGGCAAAAAGAATCGTAATGTAATTACGCCGCATAAACGTAATTATATTTTACCGGTTTCATATATGTCGAACCCAAACACTCGTCCGTTTGATGGATTTGCAGAATTAACCGATAAAAAAGATGGCGACCCTCTCGATAACCTAGAAGCTAAATATCAGTTATCAATTAAAGTACCTTTGTATGATGAGTTTGCCGACTCAGACCAAGCTATATTTTTTGGCTTTACTCTGCAGTCATACTGGCAAGTATACAACGACGATATTTCTTCTCCCTTTCGAGAAACTAATTACGAGCCAGAAATTTTCTGGATTAATTACTTAGACCCTGAAAACGTTTTATGGGGCGATGAAATGGCAATAGCCATTGGTATTTCGCATCAATCTAATGGCCGTAGTCAGCCAAACTCGCGTTCTTGGAACCGTATTTATGCCGATTTCATTTGGGAAAATGACGGCTTTGTATTTAGCTTTAAGCCTTGGTACCGCATTCCTGAAAATGAAAAGCCTGCGCCGTTAGATGCACGAGGTGACGATAACCCTGATATCTATAAATACATGGGTTACTTTGAATTTGGTGGCGCGTATCGCTTTCACGATCATGAATTTAGTTTTATGACTCGTAATAATTTAAATTCAGATAACCGCGGGGCAATTCAGCTTGATTGGTCATTCCCTCTATGGGGAAGAGTACGCGGCTATGCGCAGTACTTTAATGGCTATGGTGAGAGTTTAATAGACTATAACGCCGATATTGAACGCTTTGGTGTCGGTATATTACTGACTGACTTACTGTAATAACCGCTAATAAAAAAGCCAAGCAACTCGCTTGGCTTTTTCGTTTATTCTTATTACTTTTTAACCACAAACTGCCCTTCAAACTGAGCAACTATTTGATCACCATCAAAAATGGTTACTGGCACTAAATAGCTCGCCTTAACCGCCTCTTGTAACTCTATTAAGTTACCTTTGCAGGTTTGAATATCAACACAGCCTTTAGGGTCGGTATTCAGTGGTTTTAAATATTTAATATTAGCATCGGCTAACACTATATTACCCTCAAGTCCGGCTTCTTTTAATGCTAAGTACGTTGCTCCCCAACCCGTTAGTGTAGCTAGGCTATAAATAGAGCCTGCAAACATGGTGTTGTGTAAGTTTAAGTTAGCATTTAAATCTGCACGAGTAGTAAATTGCCAATCAGTGTAGCTTTCTACTTTTATCCCCATTGCATCACTAATAGGGATTGATTCGCGCCATGTATTTTGCAGTACTTGAGTCCAATTAGGGTGACGAAACCAACCTGGTTCACTCGGCTTAAGCTTAACCATTTTATAATGCTGAACATCACCATAGGCTAAATGCGCCTTTTCTTTGTTTTCGTAGCCATGGCGCTGATAAAATTCCAGGGCACGTTCGCGTGCAAACAGCACTAATTCATCAGCATCTTGATTCCACGCTATTTTTTCTAGCTCATGTAATAAGCGACTACCAATATGTTGATTACGGTTACCCTCTGCAACCGCCATATAACGTACTTGAGCTTGTTGCTGATTATTAAAGTGCAAACGCGCCACACCCAGTACTTCACCTGCTTTATTTTTAATAAAGCGGTGTTCAGCTTCTTGCTCTAAATCGTCTTGCTCAGAACCACGAGGTTCGCCCCATGGTGCACGTAAAACTTGCCAGCGTAATTGATAATAGGCTTGCCAGTCTTCACTACTTTGAGGGGTGCTCACTTGAAACATACAGACTCCATAAATTAAAAATGTAAAAATATTACGCTGTGCATTTTGTGAAAAACACCATACTCGATCTGGGTAAAACTGCAAATACGACTTTGGTTTCCTATAAATGACTGTAAAAAATTAATGACAAAATCGATTGCGCTTTACCACTGCTGGTTTATGCTCAATACCATGAATAAATATATCCATGGTAGCAGTGGCCTGATCAGCAGGCACTTTATTGAGCATAGTTCATCGCTAGGCCAGTTACTTTATTGGCATAATCAACATGGCATAAATATACAAGTTCGAGAGCATCAACAGCTGCGCTGGCTGCTTATTAACAACACCTTGCAATCAGTTATTTTAACCCGGAGTCCACAAGTATTACTGTTTCCTCACCTTGCCTATTTAGCAACAGTTTGGCAGCAACAACCAGCGCCTAAAAAAATACTTGAGCTCGGTTTAGGTGGTGGTGCTATACGCAACTACCTGTTAAAACAGTACCCTCGAGTACAGCTGACTTCAGTAGAAAAAAACCCTCATATAATTGACTGTTATCAAGATTTTTTTGCCCTTAATGAACAGGGCCAAATTTACTGTGAAGACGCACAAACAGTTTTAAAGTCAGCGGTGAATATAGATTGGATTATTTTAGATTTATTTAGTGAACTAGACGCCCCTAGATTCTTATTTGATTTATGTTTTTATCAAACAATTTATGAGGCGCTTGCTCAGCGGGGCATCTTATTTATTAACTTTTTATCGCAACATAGCTCCCAACTTACGCAGCTACAACTTGTGCTTAAGCGCGTGTTTGGGGGAGCCGTTAGTATTAAAAAGATCACCGGATTTGTGAATCACATTGTGGTTGTAGAAAAAACACTTTAAGCTTTTAAATTAAAGGTAACCGGACCGTCGTTACATAAACTAACCTGCATATCGGCTGCAAATACACCGGTAGCGACCTTTATACCGAGTAATTTAGCCTGCTCAACAAAGTAATTATATAATGCTTGCGCTTGATCTGGTGTGGCTGCCGATGAAAAACTAGGACGCATGCCTTTTTTGGTATTAGCTGCAAGTGTAAATTGCGATATGACTAATAGCTCGCCTTGTATGTCTTTAAGACTGAGGTTCATTTTATCGTTTTCATCACTAAAAATTCGATAATTACTGACTTTGTGCAATAGTTTATCAGCAACACGCTCATCATCTTCTTTTTCAACACCAAGCAGTAATACAATACCTTGCTTTATTTCGCCAACAATCTGTTTTTCTATTGCTACGTTAGCGTGTGTTACCCGTTGAATTAGTCCTTGCATTTATTCACTACCCTCTGCTTGTTGCTCTTTTTTATTGTAATGTTGCATGTTAATACACACAGTAAATTCAGCACCTAGTAGCACGACTACCCACGACAAGTATACCCATACAAACAAAATAGGAATGGTTGCTACCGCACCATAAATCACTTCGTATGATGGAAAATGGCTAATGTATAAAGCAAAGCCTTTTTTGGTTAACTCAAATAACATTGCAGCAAACAGTGCACCAGGAATAGCGGCCCTAAATGAAACTCGCGTATTCGGCACTAAGGTATACAGCATGATAAAACCTGCCATAGAAATAGCATAAGGGAGTAGTTTTAATAAAAAACCACTAAACCCAGGGATCCCCTGATCAGCAAACGACACTAGTGACACAATATAAGAGGTGACACCAATACTCGCACCCAGTAGTACAGGTCCCAAGCTCAGTACCATCCAATACACAGCAAAGGATATCATCATTGGGCGTTTTTTCTTTACTCGCCAAATACGGTTTAGTGTGGCATCTACATTACGAATAAGTAGCAAGGCAATGGCTGCCAAAAAACCAATACCTACCGCCGTCATTTGATTAGCATTACCAGCAAACGAGCTAATATGTTCTTTAATAACATCGGAAGAAGTCGGCACAAAGTTAGTAAATAAAAAACTTTCAATGGCTAAACGGGTCGATTCAAACCCCGGAAAAGCAGAGAAGATTGCCACACCAACCGCTATCAACGGAACCAACGACAACAAGGTAACGTATGCTAAATACCCTGCATTAATGGTTATTTGATCGTCTATACAGCGATTGAAATATTGCATCCACCAGCCTGGTTGCTGTTTTAGAAACACCTTAACTTGCTGTTTATAATGAGAGAGCTTATCATTCATACAATTAACTTTGTTGGTGAGCTTTTGATTATAATAACAATCAAGGCCATAATTTACAGCATTAACACTCGTAAATAGGAATTCAGATGAAAAAACAAACATTATTAGGGACAGCCATACTCTCGTTAATGCTGATGCTTTCAGGTTGTCAGTCGGCTTATTATTCGGCAATGGAAAAAGTAGGTGTCCATAAACGTGACATCCTTATTGATCGCGTTGAAGAAACGAAAGACTCACAACAAGAGTCGCAAGAAGAATTTCAATCAGCACTCGAGCGTCTAACTACTTTAATTAATTTCGATGGTGGTGAGTTGCAAGACGCTTACAATCAACTTAATGACGATTACGAGTCGAGCTTAGCGGCGGCAAATGAAGTATCAAGTAACATAAATAAAGTAGAAGATGTTGCTGATGCGTTGTTTGATGAGTGGAGCGATGAGTTAGAGCAATACAAGAGCGCCTCACTTAAGCGTCAAAGCAGTAAAAAACTAGCTGCAACTCAGCGCCAATTTAGCCAATTACTTCGCTCAATGCGCAGCGCTGAGAGCAAAATGGAGCCAGTATTATCGTCTTTACAAGATAACGTGCTTTACTTAAAACATAACTTAAACGCACAAGCGGTAGCCGCTATAAAAGGTGAGTTTACTAACCTTAAGCGTGATATTCAGTTACTCATGAATGACATGAATAAGTCGATTGAAGACTCAAATAAATTTATTGAGCAAATGAATACCGTGGGCTAATTACTATAAGTCCGTTTAATAAGCCTACTAAATTGTAGGCTTTTTTATTGTTACTTTTTGTTACCTTTAAGCTCTTCGTTAATCCGCTGTTGTTGTTATACTTTTACAAAATAATAATAATTAGAACAGTAAAATGAAGTTTAAAGCTATCACCCTAATACTTGCATGCACAATGCTCAGCGCCTGCCAAACAGCTAACCATGTTGAAGTTATTGCAGGGGAGCAAACCATTACCCCGCTACATAAAGATGGCGAGCGAGAAGGACGCTTTCATAACCTCTACCCCGGGAAAAAAACTTACCCGACTACCTGTGAAAGCAACTGCTACCCAACTAGCCCAAAACTACAATGCGAAAAAGACAGCGAAAACTGCCAATTTATTGGTGAACAACTGCCCATTAATTTAAATACTGGCTTTAGCTTACGCTGGCTGGGACACGCTGGGTTTATGATCCGCACGCCTAACGGACAGCAAGTGTTACTCGATCCTGTAAAAGAGCAGTTTGACTCACCTGTAGATTTAGCATTTAGACTAGCCTCTGGGTTTTACCGACAGCCCGGCGATTGGCTCACAGATAGTGAACTGAAAAACTTAGACGCTGTGATGTACTCGCATATTCATTACGATCACTTTAATAAAGCAGATATAGAAGAGATCGGTAATAAACCTCGCTACTTAACACCACTAGGCATGGCCGACAACTTCCCCACAGGCGGGTTTAATATTAGTGAAATGGCGTGGTATGCAAAAACAAATATTGGCGATTTAGCTATCCATGCCTTGCCTGCTCATCATTTTAGCAGTCGTGTATTAGTGCCCTTTATTTACGAAGACAACGATAAAGACTTATGGAATGGCTGGCTACTTGAACAAAATGGCAGCTCCTTATTTTTTGCAGGCGACACTGGCTATTCAAAACACTTCAGCGATATACAGCAAAAATATGGCGATATTGATGTGTGCTTAATGCCTATAGCTTCTTACTACAGCGAAGACAACCCTAAATGGTATCGTTACGTTCATACAACCCCAGAAGACGCTCTAACAGCAGCACAAGAACTTAACTGTAAAATAATGATACCTTGGGGATACGGTAACTCATCATGGAAAATGGGCGACCACACTAGCCATTCAGCCTTACTGCGTTTATTGTATATGCACAAAAAAATGGACTCGAAAATCCCCCTGCATATTTTAAATGAAGGTGAGAGTATTAAACTTTAATCAGTCATTTACAAACTTAGTAATAACCTCTCTGCTGAACTATGTTTAATTAACTAAACAGTGTGGAGGTTTTATGTTTCTTGTACGACTTATTTACGCCAGCAAAATAAGTAGTGATTTTGGGCCTGAAGATATAGAAAATATTTTACAAAGTGCTAGAACCTATAATGTAAAAACAAACGTCACCGGCATGTTATGTTTTAGCAATGATTACTTTTTACAATGTCTGGAAGGCTCTAGAACCGCTGTAAATAATACCTACCAACAAATATTAAACGATAAACGTCACCATAATGTAATTATGCTCAACTATACCCAAATTCCTGAAAGAGAGTTTGAAAAATGGTCAATGGGCTATGTACCGCAATCTAAGCTAACCGAATCACTGAATCTCAAGTTTTCAGGCTCCATTGATTTTAATCCTTTTAAAATGTCTGGAGAAAGTGCGCATTTATTAATGCTCGCATTAAAAGACAGCATAGCAGGCACAATCAGTTAGTATAAAAATAGACTACGAGATTGTTTTTAATAGCTATTTAAGCCAAGCTAAATCATCCTTAATTGATGAGATGACTAATGAAAAAAACACTACTTGCTTTTAGCTTACTTTTTACCCAGCCACTCATGGCTATTAACGTTAGTCATACACCAACAGCTATTACTATTGATGGGGTTTCTGAAAGTGCATGGGACAAAGCCACTTGGCATAATATGCCATACTTAATGGACGGCACCCTACCAGACTCAGACAAGGATTTTAAAGGTCGCTATCGTCTTTTGTGGGATGAAAACTACTTGTATTTACAAGCAGACATTAGTGATGATGTGCTTATTGATACTCACCCAGATCCAACGGATAAATACTGGGACGATGATGCCTTAGAAGTGTTTATAGATAGTGACGCATCTGGCGGTAATCACCAATTTAACCATACAGCATTTGCTTATCATATTGGCCTTGATAACCAAGCTGCCGATTATGGGCCTGATAAAAAAGCGCATTTATATACCGACCACTTAGTTAGTAACTGGAAACGCAATACCACTGCGCCCTATAACATCACGTGGGAAGTGGCGATAAAACTCTACCCAAACGATTTCCAACAAGGCGCACAAAACACTCCGCTTAAATTAACTGAAAAACAAGTTATTGGCTTTATGCTCGCATATTGCGATAACGATGGCAGTGAAACACGCGAGCATTTTATGGGGTCACACGAAGTACAACCAGTAAATGGCGACAGAAATCGTGGCTTTATAGACGCAGACGTATTTGGCAAAATCACCTTACTACCAAAAAAGTGATGTAAGTTAGCGAACTGGCCTTTTTGTTGGGTTGAGCGCAACGAAACCCAACAAAAAGGCGCTTTGCATAATCGACAGCTTTAAGCCCTTCCTCTTTTACTTCTCATTCTCTTTGTGTAAATATTTTTAAGTGAATTTTTTACAAAGAGGGTAAGAGGCGCTGCGCTTTTAGAGCTTAATACTGATAACTAAAAACTGAAAGCTTCTCTTACTTTAAAAACAAAAAAGCCGCTGTATCTTTCAATACAGCGGCTTTTAAAATCATTGTTCTAAATTAATAGATTATGACTTAGGAGCACGACCCGCACGTTTACGCTCATTTTCAGTTAAATGACGCTTACGAATACGAATGTTCTCAGGTGTTACTTCTACTAACTCATCATCAGCAATAAACTCAAGCGCTTGCTCAAGTGAATAGTTAAGTGCTGGTGTTAGTGTTTGTGCTTCATCTGTACCAGATGCACGAACGTTAGTAAGTTGCTTACCTTTAAGTGCGTTAACTGTAAGGTCGTTATCACGGCTATGAATACCAATAACCATACCTTCATAAACTTCAACACCGTGACCGATAAATAAACGGCCGCGCTCTTGTAAGTTAAATAGTGCGTTAGTAAGTGCTTTACCAGTTGCGTTTGCAATCATTACGCCGTTCTTACGAACACCTAGCTCGCCACCTTTGTGCGGACCGTAGTGATCGAAAGTATGGTAAAGTAAACCAGAACCCGACGTTAATGTCATGAACTCAGTTTGAAAACCGATTAAGCCACGGCTTGGGATCATAAAGTCCATACGCATACGGCCTTTACCATCTGGTGCCATGTCAGTAAGTTCACCCTTACGAAGACCAATTTGCTCCATGATAGAACCTTGGTGCTCTTCTTCACAGTCAATAGTTAGTGTTTCATACGGTTCTTCTAACACACCATCAACAGTACGTAAGATTACTTCTGGACGAGATACAGCAAGCTCGTAACCTTCACGACGCATGTTCTCGATTAAGATACCTAGGTGTAATTCACCACGACCTGATACACGGAAGCTATCTGGGTTATCTGTATCTGCAACACGAAGTGCTACGTTATGTACTAATTCCTTGTCTAAACGCTCACGAATATTACGTGATGTTACAAACTTACCTTCTTTACCACAGAAAGGAGAGTTGTTTACAGAGAACGTCATTGTTACTGTTGGCTCATCAACACTTAATGGTGGTAATGCTTCAACGTTGTTAGGACAACAAAGCGTATCTGAAATCTTAAGCTCGCCTAAACCTGTTACTGTTACGATGTTACCAGCGTAAGCTTTATCAGTTTCAATACGCTCAAGGCCTAAGTAACTTTGTACTGAACCAATCTTACCATTACGAGTTGTGCCGTCTGCACTGATAACCGTAACTTGTTGGTTAGGTACAACAGAACCACGTTTAATACGACCAATACCAATTACACCCTTATAAGAGTTGTAATCAAGCTGTGAAATCTGCATTTGGAAGTCACCTTCAGGATCTGCATCCGGTGGTGATACTTCGTCAACGATCATCTTGAACATAGGTTCCATGTTATCTGATGCTTCGTCTAAATCTAATGTAGCCCAACCATTGATTGCTGATGCGTAGATTACTTTAAAATCTAACTGCTCATCAGTTGCGCCTAGGTTGTCGAATAAATCAAAGATTTGATCCATAACCCAATCAGGGCGAGCACCTGGCTTATCAATTTTATTGATAACAACGATTGGCTTTAAGCCTTGCGCGAATGCCTTTTGCGTTACGAAACGCGTTTGTGGCATTGGGCCTTCTTGAGCGTCAACAAGTAGTAGTACTGAGTCAGCCATCGAAAGTACGCGTTCAACTTCACCACCGAAGTCGGCGTGTCCAGGAGTATCTACGATATTGATATGGTAATCATTCCAAGATATAGCGGTGTTTTTCGCTAAAATGGTAATACCACGTTCTTTTTCAATGTCGTTTGAATCCATCACGCGCTCTTCATTACCGCCGCGTGTTTCTAATGTACCTGATTGCTCAAGTAGTTTATCAACCAGTGTTGTTTTACCGTGGTCAACGTGGGCGATAATTGCTATATTTCTTAACTTTTCGATACTCATATGTTCACTCAGAGAAATTGATCTCATTGATCCTGCAGGGGGCTATACGTACTCACCTGCGCTTTCACGAGATGTCCCAGCATAGGATTTAAAAGGGCGCATATTATCCCCTATAAATGGAATGGATGAAAGTTTATCCAAAATAAAATTTCAAACTTTCGCAATAAAATAATTAACCCTTTGTTTTAAAATAATTAATTTTGATGATTAATTTTTATAAATTTATCTCAAAAGGTGGTTTTGAGTTAATTTAAAGCGACTTTACTGCGTATTTTGCATTTTCTTTGTGTTAGTCTAAGGTGATTAATTTGCAAGCAATTATGACTATGTAAATGTTGCACCTTTTTGGAATTATTACGCACCAAAATAGTGCTTAATCTATATCACCTTTATGTTGTTTATATATTTTTACATAAAAAACAATAGATTATAATAGTGGCATAAAATCAGCTTGTTAGTATTTAAAGTATCTAAGCAGCAATAATAAAACCCAATAGTTGGAGGACACATGTCACAATCGGTTTTAGATTTTATTAAAGAAAATGACGTTAAGTTCATTGATTTACGCTTTACTGACACAAAAGGTAAAGAGCAACATGTTTCTATTCCTCATCATCAAGTTGATGAAGACTTTTTTGAAGATGGAAAAATGTTCGACGGTTCTTCAATTGCTGGCTGGAAAGGCATTAATGAATCAGACATGGTGTTATTACCTGACGCAGATTCAATCAAGCTTGACCCTTTCACAGAAGAAACAACGCTAATCGTTCGTTGTGACGTGGTTGAGCCTTCTACATTACAAGGTTATGAGCGCGACCCACGCTCAGTAGCTAAACGCGCTGAAGAGTACATGCGCTCTACTGGTATTGCTGATACCGTTTTATTTGGTCCAGAGCCAGAGTTTTTCGTATTTGACGACGTTAAATACAAGTCTGACATGTCAGGCTCAATGTATAAAATTGATTCTAAGCAAGCAGCTTGGAACTCAGATAAAGAATATGCAGATGGCAACACAGGCCACCGTCCAGGTGTTAAAGGCGGTTACTTCCCAGTTGCACCTGTTGATGATTTCCAAGATTGGCGTTCTGCAACGTGTTTAGTTCTTGAAGAGCTAGGGCAAGTTGTTGAAGCACATCACCACGAAGTGGCGACTGCCGGTCAGAATGAAATCGCAACTCGTTTTAACACTATGGTATTAAAAGCAGACGAAATCCAAGAAATGAAATATGTTATACACAACATGGCTCATTTATACGGAAAGACAGCAACCTTTATGCCTAAGCCTGTTGTTGGCGATAACGGTTCAGGTATGCACTGTCACCAGTCTTTAGCTAAAGACGGCGTAAACTTATTCGCAGGTGATAAGTACGGCGGTCTTTCTGAAGACGCGCTTTACTACATTGGTGGTATCATCAAACATGCTAAAGCAATCAACGCTTTTGCTAACGCGTCAACTAACTCGTACAAACGTTTAGTACCCGGCTTTGAAGCACCGGTAATGCTTGCATACTCTGCACGTAACCGTTCAGCATCAATTCGTATTCCAGTGGTTCCATCTGCAAAAGGTCGTCGTATTGAAGTGCGCTTCCCAGATCCAACTGCTAACCCATATCTTGCATTCTCAGCAATGCTTATGGCTGGCCTTGACGGAATTAAAAACAAAATTCACCCTGGCGATGCGATGGATAAGGATTTATACGACTTACCAGCTGAAGAAGCAGCAGAAATTCCAACAGTGGCAGCCTCATTAGATGAAGCACTAGCGGCATTAGATGCAGACCGTGAGTTCTTAAACCAAGGTGGCGTATTTACTAACGACCTAATCGATGCTTACATTGCACTTAAGTCAAAAGAAGTTGAAAAACTTAACATGACAACTCACCCAGTTGAGTTTGAAATGTACTACAGCTGTTAATTTATTAACCGATAAATAATGTGTGTTTTAAGCCCGCTCTGCGGGCTTTTTTTATGGTAAATTTAACGGTTCTACACTAAAGTAAAGTATGTTTTAACAATGCAGGTTAGCAGGATGATAGGTAAGGTTTTATTGCTATTAATAGCTTTAATATTAAGCCTTAATAGCCATGCGAATAATAAAAAAATTTACGCATGGAAAGATAAAAATGGTGTACTGGTTTTTTCAGATACCCCTCAACCTGGTGCTAAAGAGGTAAAACTCACTAGCCAACACTTCAACATGCCTGCAACAAATACTGATATTCTTGATACTTCACCAACTAAAACAGCGGTAAAGTTTAAAATTAGCATTACATCACCAGAGCCCAACCAAGCTATAAGAGAAAACACCGGCTCTGTATATGTTTCAACTCAGATTGCGCCTCGGTTTGAAGCTGGATTTACCATTGGTTTATTTTTAAATGGCGTTGCCATTGGTGAACCTAGTGACACCACTACGCTGGCGTTAAGAGATGTAGAGCGCGGGCAACACACATTACAAGTTAAACTTTATAATCAACAAAACCAGGTAATTGCAACTAGCCCTGAAAGTGTATTTTTTATGCATCGCAAAGGCCTTAATATAGGTCGGTAATTGCAGTTAAGTACGCACAATTAGCGTATATTTTACTAAAAACCTTGCCTACCTCCCCAGGCGCACTAAAATGGTGCAATAATGATTAACAAAACACATTTTAGCCCAGAGCTACTAAATATAATTTGGCAAAACCAAACCACCGCCCTAATGTTACTTGATGAGAGCTTTACACTCATTTACGCCAACACCAGTGCCAGTGAATTACTTGGCTTAGGCGAAAAGCGCTTACCAGGACAAGCGTTCGATGATTTATTTAATTACCATTCTATAGACTTAAAACGTATTGCACAGTATTCGCTAGTTGACGGTGTAGACTGCCACCAGCATAGAGCTGACGTGGTATTCATCGATTCTCGCCATGCAAAGTTAGCGGTAAGCACACGACGAATAAAGCATAACGATACTTTTTATATTTTATTTGAATGTCGACAAACTGATGACGAAATAAAGCACGATCAAGTCTCAAATCAAATGCATCAATACCAAGCTGCACGTAACTTAATTCGCGGTTTAGCTCATGAAATTAAAAACCCACTGGGTGGAATTCGCGGGGCGGCGCAATTATTGCAATATGAAGGTGATCAGCAAGAAAGAGATCAATGTGCAGAACTGATAATTGAACAAGCCGATCGATTGCGTGAATTAGTTGATAGACTCCTTGGGCCTAATCAGCTGCCGCAAAAATCGTATGGCAATATACATCAAACATTAGAGTCGGTTGTAAAACTCAGTACCTTAGATAACAACCGCGATATTCGGTTAGTGAAAGACTACGATCCAAGTATTCCTGATGTTTATATTGATCAGAGCAAAGTTCAACAGGTAGTGCTAAACATTGTGCGTAATGCACAACAAGCATTGATAGATGGTGGCGAAATAAAAATAAAAACGCGGATTAATTACCAGCATCGTCGTCCTGGCAAAGCCCCTAAAAAGGCACTACTTATTCAAGTAATGGATAACGGCCCAGGTATTGATGCTAATTTACGCGACACCTTATTTTACCCTATGACTACCAATAAAGAAGGTGGCTCGGGACTTGGACTATCTATAGCGCAAACCTTGATTGATCAACATGATGGCTATATCGAATGTGATAGTTGGCCGGGACATACTGAATTTAATATTTATCTGCCGTTTACAGATTAATACTTTGGAGTTTGCATGAAAACAGCTTGGCTTGTAGATGATGATGCCTCAATTCGCTTTGTACTAGAAAAAGCACTGACTCGCGCAGGGTTTGAAGTAGAAAGTTTTGCAGATGCACAAAACGTACTTAACGCGCTAAAATTTAGTCAACCTAGCGTGTTGATTTCCGATGTGCGAATGCCTGGTATGGACGGTATGGCGTTACTTGAGCTAATAGCAGAGCAAACGCCAGGGCTACCTGTGATCATTATGACCGCCCACTCAGACCTTGATTCAGCCGTTAATGCATTCCAAAAAGGCGCATTTGAGTATTTGGCCAAGCCATTTGATTTAAATGAAGCGGTTGCACTGGTGGAAAGTGCTTATCGAGCTAATTCAACTAAAAAAACGAAACGTAAAAGCGCGCCCCCCAAAAGCGCCCATATTATTGGTGAGGCCCCTGCTATGCAGGAAGTGTTTCGTGCCATAGGTAAACTCTCAGCATCGAGCATGAGCGTACTGATCAATGGTGAGTCAGGTACTGGTAAAGAGTTGGTTGCCAGTGCTTTGCATAACCACAGCCCGCGTAAAGAAAACCAATTTATTGCCCTAAATATGGCCGCCATCCCTAAAGAATTAGTTGAATCTGAATTATTTGGCCACGAAAAAGGCGCTTTTACTGGGGCTGATAGCGTGCGTAAAGGTCGCTTTGAACAAGCGAATGGCGGTACCTTATTTTTGGATGAAATCGGTGATATGCCACTGGATGTGCAAACGCGGTTATTGCGCGTATTAGCCGATGGCGAATTTTATCGCGTAGGGGGTCATCAAAGTATAAAAGTAGATGTACGCATTATTGCTGCCACCCATCAAAACTTAGAAGAGCTGGTAAAGCAAGGTAAGTTTAGGGATGATTTATTTCATCGTTTAAACGTGGTTCGCCTACGTTTACCTGCTTTACGCGAGCGCCCTGAGGATATAGAGCGCCTAGCGCTACACTTTTTACATAAAAGCGCAAAAGACCTGCAAGTAGATAGCAAAGTATTAAGCCCTAAAGCAATTAAACAATTGTGTTTATTTAATTGGCCTGGGAATGTTCGTCAACTTGAAAACACCTGCCGCTGGTTAACCGTTATGGCGCCTGGAGAGCTGATTGGTGAGCAAGATTTACCTCCTGAAATTATTGATAATACCGCCGCAACCCAAGAAGGCGATTGGCTAGATTCATTTCAGCAGTGGCTTAATCAAGAGTTTAAACAAGGTAAAGAAAATATTTGGCCGGATATTCAAGCCCAGCTAGAAACCCGCTTAATAAAAACAGCACTGGCTAATTGTTCTGGCCATAAGCAAGAAGCTGCCGTAAAAATTGGTTGGGGTCGTAATACGTTGACCCGAAAATTAAAAGAGCGCAATATTAGCTGATATTTTATAAGACTAGCGTCCTAGGTTATTTATGAAGTTAATTGAGAACATCCCTTTGTTTAAGCAAATGGAAATTATAAATCGCTTAGATTTTTTTAAAGAGTTCACACTCAATGAGCGCCAGATTTTGCTTGAGTCGTTTGGTTTACTCTATTTAATAAATAAAAATCAGTTTTTATTTAAAGAGTTTGATAACGACAAGCGACTGTTTATTGTGCTCAGTGGATCTTTAATGGTGTTTAAACACAGTCATCTACTGGAACTGGGCAGTATAGAGCCTGGTGAATTTATTGGTGAAGGTGCATTTATTAATAACCGAGAGCGCAGTATTAATGCACGCGCTAAGGAAAGCGCCATAGTACTGGCAATAACTGCCGATGCCCTTACCCGCCTACCTAATGTCATACGCGAAAAAATTAAAGACCGTATTATTGAAGGCATGAGCCTGCGCATTGCAAAACTCTCGGAGCACATAGAAGAGCACGGTTAACAGTTAACTTAATCCATATAAACAACCTGCATTGAGCAATTAAGCCAACTTGGCTGATTTACATGAGCTGTTATGGTATATGTGTCTGATGGTTTGTCGCCAAAAGGAGTCTTAACCAATGGCTGTGAATGAGTATAAGTTTGTGAATAATTGCTGTAGTAAATAACTAAATAGCCGTATAAATATTCCCATTTCAATATGACTTTTGCGCCGCTGATTAATGTGAACTCAGCATGTTGATCAGTAAAGGTTACGACTAGGTCATTAAACTCATCTTTTTCGCACTGGGTTGTTCGCAACCGAGAAGGCATGGTAAAAGCGTCATCCGCATTAGTATTTTTTAGATAAAAGCCAATATTACCATCACCATAAAAGTGATTTGCGCGTGTGGTGTAGCTAATTTCGGGTTGATAGCCTAACCCCTGCATAATAGTAGCTAACTGCTCTGTTTCTTGGCGTAAAATTCTATCATTTGATAATAGTAAAGTAGCTACGCCAAATTCCCGAGGAATGTCATGCTCAACATATTCGTAAGGTAGGGATTGTGTTTTGAGTGCGGCCTCTAACTGCTGGCGCTGTGAGTCCGATAAACCTTTACTAAATATATACACTGTAGGCTGTTGGCATGCACTCAACAATAGCATGAGTGCACACGCTAAAATTCCATTTTTCATTATCACCCCCGTTGATTACAAGTGTAGTCTAAAGGAGTGATTTAAAATCGCAACTTAATTTATTTGGCTGTTTAACCTGAAGTCTGGTTATTTAGCCATGCATCGACACTCTGACGTTTGTACAGCACTTCATTAAATAACCGATGACGCTCAAATACTAGCTCACTTTGTTTGGTTTTAAGCCCGCTAGTTAGCTGGCTATGGGTATCGTTAAACTTAGAGATAACTGAAAAGCCACGTTCAGTGTCTTCTTTTACCTGTTGTGCTAGATGCGCTCTTACATCATCAGCGGTTAACAGATCTGAATGCTCTAAGCCCATTAGCTCTTTTTTCATCGCTAATCTTATGCCCATGTTTTACTCCATTATTTATATTCAATCTCTTATACGGCCGATATTGGCAATTAGCGCGCCAATGTGTAATTTTTTTCGCGAGAAGCTTAACCCTGAATTACTTCAGTTTTTTTAAAGACTATAAAAAGAGATACAAAGTTTCATAAAAAATCACATAATCAACTCACCTAACAAGCTCACTTTGGTGCAAAATAGCCACTGAGCCTTTATACTACAGCTAATACCACCCCCACTGAGAAACATGATGAACGAAGAATATATAGAAGTTGAGTTAGAAGAAGAGCCTATAGAGCTGTGCAAATTATTAAAGGTATTAGATCTTGTTGAAGGTGGTGGTCAAGCAAAAAACCTAATTAGCGAAGGCTATGTCGGTGTTAACCATGAAATTTGTACAATCAAACGGAAAAAATTATACAGCGGTGATGTACTTGCATTTGATGGCGAGTTGTTTCAATTAACGTTAAGTGAAGATGCCACTCCAGCAGAACGTCCAGTTATTGATGAAACAGTTACAGCAGAAAAAGCCGCGCCAGTAGCAACAACAGAGCCGGCTAAAAATAAACGCAAACGCACTCAAAAGCCTAAAGTTGATGAAAAAACGGGTCGTCGCCCTATTTCATTTGGCTAGGGCCTGTTGACCTTTCAAGGTTAAATTTGCAGCAGTCTGTTTGGTATTTAGGCAAGGCAGAGCCTATGTGGTGTGGTTATTCCACATAAATAGGCGATAACGCAGCATCAATGCCAAACAGGCGCTGCCCGAAGGATTCTGCCTAGGGGCGATTTACTCTTTGTTGCTCGGTTTTTACTTAGCCCACTAGGTTACAAACCTCGCGCCGCGATTAAACCGCCCCTAGTTTGAACAAATTTTAATCCGCAAAGGTCAACAGACCCTAATTTACTTAAGTTATATGTGTTATTAAAAGCCAGTTTGCATCACTGGCTTTTTTATTCTTTAATAGAATATCAATAATAAAAAATAGATGCTTACATGTCAGAAAACACCTCAAACCGCTGGATAAAACCCGTACTTATTACCGCCTTATTATGGAACATATTAGGTATTCTTGCATTTTTCATGCAGCTGTTTCTCTCTCCAGAGATGATAAGTAAACTACCTGAAGAACAACAACTTGCTTATAACAGCCAACCTCTATGGGCTACTTTAGCGTTTGCTATTGCTGTATTTGGCGGCGCATTAGGATGCGTACTTTTGTTATTCAAAAAGTCACTAGCCAGATTAACATTAATAATCTCTTTGGCAGCGGTTTTAGCTCAGCAATACTATAATTTTATGATTATTAATAGCATCAACTTGTTTGGTATTAGCGCTATTTTTATGCCTATTGCAGTCACCATAATTGCGATTGCATTGGTGTATTTAAGTTTCCATTTAAAACAACAGGACTACTTTAAATAGCACTTTTTTGAGTTTAGCTTTGTGGCCAATTATTACTCAGAGTATCCCTTGAATTTTAACTTTTGGCCTTCATCTCTATTTAAATAACGACCAAAATAAATTATACAATATGGTATTTTTTATCATGGTACACACTTTGCAAATCACTACAGAGGTCACTTTTACAAGAATATTAATCTAATTTATTGAAGGGACAAATAATGAAAAATAGTTTCGACACCCAACAACAGCTCACTATCAATGGCGAGCAGTATCATATCAACTCGCTCATGGGACTTGGCGATAAAGCCAAACGCCTGCCTTTCTCGTTAAAAGTATTGCTAGAAAACTTACTACGTAACGAAGATGGTGTGAATATTAAAGAACAAGATATTCAGGCCTTATTAGATTGGGATCCAAAAGCGAAGCCCTCTGCCGAGGTGGCTTTTACTCCAGCCCGCGTAGTAATGCAAGATTTCACTGGTGTCCCTGCAATTGTTGATTTAGCTGCCATGCGTGATGCAATGGAAAAACTCGGTGGTGATCCTGCAAAAATAAACCCGCTTTCTCCTGCAGAGCTGGTAATCGATCATTCGGTGCAAGTGGATGGCTACGGTAAAGATGGCTCATTCGACTTAAATTCAAAATTAGAATATGAGCGTAACAAAGAGCGTTACGAATTTTTACGTTGGGGACAAACCGCATTTGATAACTTAAAAGTTGTACCACCTGCAACCGGTATAGTTCACCAAGTGAATTTAGAGTATTTAGCCCGCGTAGTATTTAATGATACAAAAAACGGCAAATCGTTAGCCTACCCAGATACACTAGTCGGTACAGATTCTCATACAACGATGATTAATGGTTTAGGCGTACTTGGTTGGGGTGTGGGCGGCATTGAAGCCGAAGCCGCCATGCTTGGCCAACCTATTAGCTTGCTTATTCCACAGGTTGTGGGTGTTAAATTAAATGGTCGCTTACCTGAGGGCACTACAGCAACCGATTTAGTACTTACTGTTACTGAAATGCTGCGTAACCACGGTGTGGTAGGTAAGTTTGTTGAGTTTTATGGTGACGGCCTTGCCGATTTGCCACTTGCCGATAGAGCAACTATCGCTAATATGGCGCCAGAGTATGGCGCAACCTGTGGTATTTTCCCTATTGATGATGAAACGATTAATTACTTACGCTTAACTAATCGCGATGAGAAGCAGCTCAAACTAATTGAAGATTACGCTAAACACCAAGGCTTATGGCGTAACGATGGCGACGAAGCACATTATACCGATAAGCTTGAACTAACTTTAGATGATGTTGTGCCTAGCCTAGCAGGCCCTAAACGCCCGCAAGATAGAATTACTTTGGATAAAGCCGGCAAGGTTATTGGTCAGCACTTAAAAGACTTTCAAGACGAGCGTATGGCACGTCGTGATAAAAGCGATGAAGAGCAAGCGCGTATTGAAAGCGAAGGTCCTACTATCAACCCTGATGAGCCTACCGATGAAGCGCAGTTTATGGGCGCAGCAAAAGTAAACTTTAATGGAGAAGAATTTGAGTTAAATGATGGTGCCTGTGTTATTGCTGCAATTACTAGCTGTACAAACACATCTAACCCAAGTGTTATTTTAGCTGCCGGTTTAGTAGCTCAAAAAGCACGTCAGTTAGGTATTAATGTAAAACCTTGGGTTAAAACTTCACTTGCACCAGGTTCTCAGGTGGTCACCGATTACCTTGAAAAAGCAGGGTTGATGGATGACTTGGATGCGCTTGGCTTTAATTTAGTTGGTTATGGCTGTACCACATGTATTGGTAATTCAGGCCCACTTGCCGATGAAATTAGTGAGGCGATTCAAAAACACAAATTAGTTGTAAGCTCAATTTTATCGGGTAACCGTAACTTTGAAGGGCGCATACATCAAGATGTTAAAATGAACTTTTTAGCGTCTCCTCCTTTAGTGGTTGCCTATGCCATAGCGGGTAGAACCGATATTGATGTTTACAACGAGCCACTCGCGCAAGATAAGCATGGTAACGATATTTACCTTAAAAATATTTGGCCGAGCGTTAAAGAAGTAAGTGAACTAGTAAAAAGTACGGTAACTAAAGAGATGTTCGAAAAAAGCTACGCCAATGTTTACGATGGCGACAGTCGCTGGCAAAAAATTCAAATACCTGATGGTAAACTTTACGATTGGGACGGTGCTTCGACTTATATCAAAAAAGCCCCCTTCTTTGATGGTATGAGTGTTGAACCACCAGGTATTCCAACTATTGAGGGTGCGCGTTGTTTAGCTAAACTGGGTGATTCGGTGACTACTGATCATATTTCACCAGCAGGCGCAATTAAGGCAGAGGCACCCGCAGGGCTTTACCTACAAGAAAATGGGGTTGAAAAAGTACAATTTAACTCTTATGGTTCACGACGTGGTAATCACGAAGTAATGATGCGCGGTACATTCGCTAATGTGCGCCTTAAAAACTTACTAGCCCCTGGTACCGAGGGCGGTGTTACCCGCACTCAACCTGATGATAAGCTAGAAAGTATTTATGACGCGGCAATGGCATATCAAGAAAGTGGAACACCACTAGTGGTTCTAGCAGGTAAAGAGTATGGTACCGGCTCTTCGCGAGATTGGGCTGCAAAAGGGTCATTATTACTCGGTATTAAAGCTGTGATAGCACAAAGCTATGAGCGTATTCACCGTTCTAATTTAATTGGTATGGGCGTACTTCCTTTACAATTTAAAGAAGGTGAAAGCCATGAATCACTAGGCTTAACTGGGCAAGAGCAATTTGATATTCAAGGGTTATACGATAAAACCGACGAAGTCAGTGTAATTGCCACTAACAGTGAAGGTAAACAAGTTAGCTTTAGTGCCGATGTGCGTATTGATACTCCGAAAGAGTGGGATTACTACAAACATGGCGGTATTTTACAGTACGTACTGCGCAATATGCTTGACTAACAACTTAAAACGAAAATGCAGCCCGGCTCAGTAATGAGCTGGGCTTTTTTATATTATTAATGGATGCTTGCGCTAAATCAATGCCGCTTTATAAAGATTACATACACTAAGAAGACACGCTGCGCAGAGGTCGCTATGTCTTCAATTGTAATAATAAGACTACTTAAAACATCGATTTTGCTTGGATTGTGCTTAATAGTGACAGGCCATGGTTTAATTGTATCGAGCTACTTTACCAACCAGTTCGGCATTAAAGGTATTATTACTGCAGCTGCCTGTATTGCAATTGGCGTACTTTTATCGTTGCCCACAAAAATATACTTAACTATATTATTAGGGTCTGTTGACCTTTGCGGATTAAAATTCGTTCAAACTAGGGGCGATTTAATCGCGGCGCGAGGTTTGTAACCTAGTGGGCTAAGTAAAAGCCGAGCAACAAAGAGTAAATGGCCCCTAGGCAGAACCCTTCGGGCAGCGCCTGTTTGGCATTGATGCTGCGTTATCACCTATTTATGGGGAATAACCACACGACATAGGCTCTGCCTTGCCTAAACACCAAACAGACTGCTGCAAATTTAACCTTGAAAGGTCAACAGACCCTAGTGGAAGCAGAAAAGCGTTATTTGAAGACACAGCAAAAACACCCCAAAACTAAAAGCTGCTAAAACTTTCGACCTCTTTACTGCGTTGCTCTATTCTCTTTTTAGCTTTTTCAGCATCTTCAAACAGCTTATTAATTGATTCACTGTTGTATATCGCTGGTGCTCGCTGAGGAAAAGGCTTTACTGCTGATTTAGCACTGCCACTCAAAATGGCGGTATCTTCTGCAACCACGACATTAATATCGGCGGGGTTAAGCTTTACCACTTCGCTTTTACCATTCTTGTTTGGTACATCTGAGAAATGCCATTGTCCTTGCTCGTCTTGCCATTTATAAATTGGCTTAGGAGTTTCTGTCTCAAAGTTAGCCGCTGTGGTGATCGCTGAGGTAATGCTATCTAACGCACCAGATGAAAGCGCTACCATTTCATTTTTAATCTCTGCTGATTCACTGTGAATAACAGAGGTACTTAACCAAGGCTGGCCATTTGGCTTTTTTATAAAAAATAATAAGACTACAGCTAATATCATCACTGACATTGCTAAATAGGTGAAGTATTTCATAGCGTTCCTGCTGTGTGTTTAATCCATCATCACAACCAATATAATAAAAAAGAACCAATTCAGCAAATATTAAACAACAAAAAACGCAGCAAAGGCTGCGTTTTTTTGATTTTATAGCTTTGAATTATAATATAATTAAATACCATCTCCATCTATATGTAAGCCACACTCACGGTTCAAGCCAAAAAAGCGGGTTTCCTCTTCACTCATGCCGGGCTCTAATTTACGCGTGGTATGTATATCCCCCATCGACACATAACCCTGCTCCCATAATGGGTGGTATGGCAAATTGTGCTTTGTTAGATACTGATATACATCGCGATTATTCCATTCAATAATGGGATATACTTTTACCGTGCCTCGGCTTATTTCTAGTACTTGCTTTTCAGCACGGCTTGAGGATTGGTCTCGACGTAGGCCACTAAACCAAGTGCTCGCATTTAGCTCCTTTAAAGCGCGTGTCATTGGCTCTACTTTATTAAGCTGGTTGTATTGCTTAATACCTGCCTCACCTAGCTCCCATAATTTTCCAAATTTAGCCTCTTGCCATGCAGGGCTCAGCTGCGCTTTATACACTTTTAAGTTAAGTGATAACTGCGAAGTCATTTGCTCTATAAACTGATAGGTTTCTGGAAATAAGTAGCCAGTATCTGTTAATACCACAGGTATATCTGGGCGCTGTGCAGTCATTAAATGCAACATAACTGCAGCCTGAATACCAAAGCTCGATGATAAAAACGCAGTGTCAGGCAAATTTTCAAGTGCCCATGCAACGCGCTGCTCTGCGCTCATGTCAGCCAGCAAACCGTTCGCATCAGCTAACATAGCCTGTTGGCTTTGCTTATCTAGCTGTAATATGTTTTTAAATTCACTCATGGTCAACTTTAAACCTCACCAGCGCTTTGCGCTGCTTTTAAATTATGCGTAAAAATCGGTAACGGATACTTTTACTTCTGCAACAATACCCTTGCGAATAACAAAATCACCAAAGCATTCGCTATCATTACGTTCACTAACCCATTGCCCAATGAGTTTATCGAATGCTTCTAAGTAAACCTCTTCGCCAACGTTTTCAAGGTAAAGCTTTGGAATACGTGTGCCCTCAGTGTTACCACCTAAGTAAACGTTGTACTTACCTGGACCTTTGCCGACCAAGCCTGCTTCTGCTAGCATGGCACGACCACAGCCATTCGGACAACCAACTACACGCATAATAATGCTGTCATTTGGCACCCCGTGTTTGGCTAATAAGCCTTCTATTTTTTCAATTAAACTCGGTAAGTAACGCTCAGCTTCGGCCATAGCTAATGGGCAAGTTGGCAATGCCACACACGCCATTGAATTTTTGCGTTGCTCAGTGTCCTTATCGTCAATCAAACCATGATTGCGGGCTATTTCTTCAATTACTGCTTTTTGATCGGCCGGTACACCGGCAATAATTAAGTTTTGATTTGCCGTCATGCGAAAATCACCTTGATGAATTTCTGCAATTTTGCGACACCCTGTTTTAAGCGGCTTATCTGGGTAGTCTAAAATACGACCGCTTTGAATAAATAAGGTTAAGTGGTACTTACCATCAATGCCTTCTACCCAACCAATACGATCCCCTCGGTGAGTAAACTCATAAGGGCGGCTTGGTGCAAAGCTCACACCCGCACGTTTTTCAACTTCGGCTTTAAATACATCAGTACCAACACGATCAAGGGTATATTTAGTTTTTGCATTTTTACGATTTGAGCGGTTGCCCCAATCACGCTGAACAGATACCACGTGCTCAGCAATTTTTAACGTATCTTCTAGGCTAATAAAGCCAAAGTCGTCCGCTTTACGTGGGTAGGTTGCTGTATCGCCATGGGTCATCGCCAAACCGCCGCCTACTAGCACGTTAAAACCAACGAGTTTGCCATCCTCAGCAATCGCCACAAAGTTTAAATCGTTAGCATGTACGTCCACCTCATTATTAGGTGGGATCGTCACTGTAGTTTTAAACTTACGCGGTAAATACGTTGAACCTAAAATAGGCTCTTCTGTAGTTTCAGATTTTTCGCCATTAAGCCAAATTTCAGCGTATGCCTTCGTTTTAGGTAATAAGTGTTCAGAAATTTTTGCCGCCCACTCGTAGGCCTCTTGATGTAACTCAGACTCAACCGGATTGGTAGTACATAACACATTACGGTTAACATCACCGGCAGTGGCAATAGAATCAATTCCAACACTATTAAGCAATTGGTGCATACTTTTAATTTCAGGTTTTAATACACCATGAAACTGAAATGTTTGGCGAGTAGTTAAACGAATACTGCCATAACTGGTTTTATCACCAGCAAATTTATCAATTGCAAGCCATTGCTCTGGCTTAATAATACCGCCAGGCATACGTGCGCGTAACATCACATTATGCAATGGCTCTAGCTTTTGTTTAGCACGTTCAGGACGGATATCGCGATCATCTTGTTGATACATGCCGTGAAAACGAATTAACTGGAAATTATCGGCGGTAAAACCACCGGTGATCTCGTCTTTTAAATCTTGCTCTATAGTGCCACGTAAAAAGTTGCTTTCTCTTTTCAAACGCTCGTTATCAGAAAGCTTTACGTTTTTATCTTGTTCGCTCATGTTTAATCCTAAATTTGTTACAGTGACGGCTGTTAGCGTTACTTTTTATAAAGTAAACAATGTGTACTTAGTACACGTCTTTCTGATAGCGATTTGCGCTTCTTAAGTCTTTTAAGTACTGCTCTGCGTCTTCATAGCTTTTACCGGTGTTTTCGCTAATGATATCAACTAAGGCATTATGTACATCCTTTGCCATGCGGTTTGCATCGCCACACACATAAAAATGAGCACCCGCTTCTAACCAATCAAACACTTCTTTTGAGTTTTTACGTAACTTGTCTTGTACATAAACTTTTTCTGCTTGGTCGCGACTAAACGCCACATCAACCTTGCTTAGTAAACCTGATTTTAAGTACCCTTGAATTTCTACTTGGTACAAGAAGTCTTGAGTAAAGTGTGGGTTACCAAAAAATAGCCAGTTTTTACCTGTTGCTTCCCGTGCATCACGCTCTTGTAAAAAGGCGCGAAATGGCGCAATACCAGTACCTGGGCCAACCATAATTATCGGTGTGTCATCGTTTACTGGTAAGCGGAAGTTATCATTATGTTCACTGAACACTTTTACTTTACAGCCTTCTTCTGCGCGGCGTGCTAAGTACCCTGAACAACCACCTAAGTGCTCTGTGCCAAACGCTTCAAACTCAACTAATGCAATAGTTAAGTGCACCTCATCTTCAACCTCAGCTTGGCTAGAGGCAATTGAATATAAACGTGCTTGTAATTTACGCAGGCAATCAACTAGTGTTTGCGCTTCTAATTTAGCTGGGTTTTGTGCAACCACATCAAAGATTTGACGAGGCTCAATGTATTCGCGCATTGCGCCTTTATCTTCTACTAGTTTAAGCAGCTCAGGCGTGCCTGTAGCCGTGGCGTACTTTTCAACAAACCCAGGGTAAGATTGTGTTAGCTCTAGTTTTTCAATTAAGGCATCACGTACGCTGAGTTCTTCATCGCCAAGTTTAACGCGGCTAGTTGGATCAATTTGCGTTTGCGCTAGTAGCTCATCTACACGGGCTTCATCATTTAAAAAGTAAATACCGAGTGAATCACCAGGTGTATACGTAATGTCTGACCCTTCTAGTGAAATTTCAACATGGCGTACATCTTTGGTTGAATCACGACCGGTAATTTTTTGCACTAAGCTTAGCTCTGCCGCAAACGGATTTTGCTTTGTGTACTGACTAGCCGCTGCTGCAGGAGCGCCAAATGGCATTGATACAACTTGACCGCTAGTTGCATCTTGCTGGGCTTTTAAGTCTGTTTCAAACGCATTTAATGCGCCCTCAATCCAAGTGGCTGCTTCGTCATCATAATCAACGTCTAGGTCGGCGCGTTGATGAATAACCTCTGCACCTAATTTAGTTAAACGCTCTTCAAAGTCTTTAGCGGTTTGGCAGAAAAATTCATAGCTAGAATCACCTAAACCTAATACTGCAACTTTGACACCATCAAGCTTTGGCGCTTTTTTAGTAATTAAAAATTCATACAGTGTTTCAGCGTCTTCTGGTGGCTCACCCTCGCCGTAAGTCGATACAACCACGGTTAGAAACTTTTCTTTTTTCAGGGCAGTCGGTTTGTAATCTGACATGCTAACCAGCTTTGTTGCTAAGCCGCGAGACTCAGCTTGCTCTTTAAGTTTAGTCGCAACCGCTTTAGCATTACCTGTTTGTGAACCATATAAAATGGTCAGTGCTGCCGCCTCCGAGGTTGCAGTTGCACCTGAAGCTGGCGCGCCAAGCGCTGCAGAATTAGCATTAGCAGCTAAGTAGCCGCTAACCCAGGCTTGCTGAATTGGATTAAGCTCAGCCACTAAACCTTGTAGCTTTTGTACTTGCTCTTGCGAAAGCGGACTTGCTAGCGCATTGAGTTGACCTAACAACATGAATTTTTCCTCATAACCCTGAACGTTAAACACAATGCTTGTTCACATTGTTTAAAGTGAGTGCCACCTCACTCAGAAAGTTCTGTTGAGGTTAATTGAGTATGCAGGATAGCCGCCTAAGCATAGATAAAAAAAGAATAGAATCTGCTTTGATATTCCATTTAGTTATTAAGTTACCTGAAAACCTACGAAATAGGCCTAAAAGGGTTTTATTGTCTTTTATGAAATTTTGATTTAACAATTTTGTAACTTTTATGTTCTAAGGTATATTACGCAAAAATATAAATAGGAACACCTATGTTACACGGTATATATAAAAACAAATTACTTTTGAGCACCTTGTTATTATCCTCATTACCCGCGATGGCTAATGTGGTTAATGGCAACTTTGAACAATACAGTGGCAACACCCCAGATGCGTGGACAGTGATTGATAGCGGTATTAACGTATCTGCCAACAGCACAGTCGTAAGCACAGGCTCACAATCAGCAGCGATTAGCGTTAATACAGGCACACAAAGCAATACTGATTTTTTGCAGCAAGTCGCTGTTGAAATGGGTAAAACTTATGAGTTCTCAGTAGATGTGTATCATACCGAAGGCCATCTTAAGGCGCGTTTGTTGATAGATGGTTATCAAGGCTATTCAAATCCAGCACAAACCAACCAATGGCAGAGTATAACTTACAGCTACACAGCTGATAGTAATAAAACCATTGATGTCGGCTTACGCTTTTATGATACAACGGGATTTGATGGTAGCGAGTTAGTTTATGTTGATAACTTCTTGCCTAATAATGACAGCAGTGGCTCTCCAAGCTGCGCAGATAACGGCCTTACTTTTAGCCTAACCACAGATAACTACGGCGAAGAAACCAGCTGGCAAATAGCGCACAACCAAACCGGTGTCGTTGCAAGCGGAAGTGGGTATGCGGCAAACACCCAATATACCGAACAATTATGCGTAACCGATGGTGAGTATACATTTACTATTAATGACAGCTATGGCGATGGTATTTGCTGTTCATATGGCAGTGGTAGCTACGCCTTGAATAATGAAAGCACATTGCTTGCCAGTGGAGCTAGTTTTCAAACAACCGAGGCTACCGCTTTCTCATTAGGAAGCACTGAGCCAACGCCAACACCGACGCCAACCGGCTACTATGTGACGACCCAAGGTTTATCGGGTTACACGCTTAAAACTGAGCTTTATAACATTATTAATAATCATAATGCTCAAGGGTATTCTGCTATTTGGAATTTTTACGACGCATCAGCGCGTGATAAATACTTTGAAAACGATAATAGTATTTTAGATATGTACAGCGAGAAGCCCAATGGCTCTGATAGCTACACATACACAGCCGTTAGCGATCAATGTGGCACCTACAGTGGTGAGGCAGATTGCTACAACCGAGAGCATTCGTTTCCTAAAAGTTGGTTTGGTGGAAAAGTTGAACCGATGAACTCTGATGTTCATCATATTTACGCCACTGACGGCTATGTAAATTCAAAGCGAAGTAACTTCCCGTTCGGTGAAGTAGCAAGTGCTTCATTTACCTCAACCAACGGCAGTAAATTAGGCTCAGCAAGTAATGCGATTAATTACAACGGTACTGTATTTGAACCTATTGATGAATTTAAAGGTGACTTTGCTCGTGCTTATTTTTACATGGCAACCCGCTACGAAAATGTGATTGGTTCTTGGCAAAATAATACTACAGCTAGTAATGACGTGCTCAATGGCACCAGTACCCAAGTATTTGAAAGCTGGGTTGTGGCCATGCTGTTAAAGTGGCATAACAACGATCCTGTTAGCCAAATGGAATTAGACCGCAACCAAGCAGCGTTTGAATTTCAGGGAAATCGTAACCCGTATATTGATCATCCTGAATTTGTAGAGATGATTTGGTAAACGGGCTTCCGGCTTCGCAGAAAACACAAGCCTTTGCTTACGCAGAGGCTTTTTATTATAAACTGCGCATTATAATTACTAATAAGTACATAACACATCTTAAAAATTGGAGTAAAACCAAGATCCAGATATCTAGCAATATAAGCCTAAACCTCAGTAGAAAAATAAGTGCTTACTAGCACTTCAGCTATTACAATTATTGTTTTTTAAAACTAGCTAGACCCAGCTCTTCTGATTCATATCGTGTTCCGGTTAACTTTATCAACCAAACACTATCGATAAAAGTACGGCTAAAATATACAGCTTGACCACTGGGAATGTTAGGCATAAAAGACGTTATCGATTGCCATTGGCCATCTGTTTTATCTTTTAACTTCATCGATGCATTGAAAAACGATCCATCTTCGTTTGCTTTTATCTCAAGTGATGTTAGTTGTTTTTTATCCCCTATTTCTATTTGTGCACTCTCGTTTAATAGAGCTAATAGCATTGGTTGGTGAATTGGAGTCAATGAATTTAGTGTTTCAGAAATTTTACTATCAATTGTTATTTCATTTTTCAATTTATAAATATCGGCTTTAACTGCAAAAACAGGTTCAGCATTAGTTTGATAACTTACAAAGAATAAAGCGATGGAGCTAAGTAATAAATAAACGTGTTTTTTCATAATACAATATATCCTTTCGTTAGTTTGAGAATACTAGCATAATTTAAAGTAGCCCATAAAAATCGCTAATCTATTAATATTCATGATATTCTTTTATTCATTCGCATGAATATAGGCATGACCTCTATCTCTGGCTTAGCTAATTAGTGATAATAATGTGGCTGCAATTAAGAAGAGAATATGGGTATGCAATCGCTAGGAAAAGAATTAAAACGTCTTCGATCAGACAAAAAATGGACTCAAGCATTTGCTGCACGTGAAATAGGCATCCAACAGTCTTACTTATCAAAACTAGAGAATGGCCAATTCATTCCTTCTCCCGAAGTAATCGAAAAGCTAAAGCGATGCTATGGCGAAGCATGTTTTGATTGCTATTTACCTGTAACAACAGCAACCAAAGTGCCACTGAAAAAACTGCCTATTTTGAGTTTTACGCTATTAATAATTAGCCTTATGGTTTGGCTATGTGCAACGTATGAAATTTTTTATGCTGAAACCTACTTTACTTATCAGGCAAAGCAAGAAGATTTTTTAGCGTTTAATGTCACTCAGCAATACCAAGGCGAACGTTTTATTGAGGGGGACGTGACCTATCAAATTGTAGGCGAAAGGCAAGTCAGTAGAATTGAAAACCGCTTTCTAATTGTAACTTCCGCAGTATGCATTTTATTATATATTGTTGCAGCTCTACTCTCGCAAAGTCATAGGTTTGGTAAATTATAAAGCTGTTATTTAGTTGCTCTTGGCAATTGCTCCAGTATTACTCTACCTCCAAAATCTATGCTGTCGTATATCAGAAATTTTTAACACGATTAACGTCAGATTCAATCACTCAAATTGATAAAGTATTAGGACAATTACGTATTCATGGCGTGCTTTTTCTCGAGTGCTCTAGACTAAAAACCCAAGCTACGGCCCTCAAATTCACTCCGAGCAGTTGACGGCTGACGGCTTAAAACTTACCGCTTACAGCTTTTTTAAACGCAAAAAAACCCCAGCAAAAGCTGGGGTTTCTTATAAAAACAGACTTAATTAAAAATTAAGCTTGTTTTGGACGTTCAACAACATCTACCAAAGTCCAAGATTTGTTCTTAGAAATTGGTGCACATTCACGGATAGTAACTACGTCACCCGCTTTTGCAGTGTTATTTTCGTCATGTACGTGTAACTTAGTCGTACGTTTGATGAATTTCCCATAGATTGGGTGCTTCACGTAACGTGCGATAGCAACAGTGAAAGATTTTTCCATCTTGTCGCTGATTACACGGCCTTGAAGAGTACGAATTTTATCGCTCATTATTGACCTGCCTTCTGGTTAATAATTGTTTTTACACGCGCGATATCGCGACGTACTGTTCTTAGCGTGTGTGTCTGAGCTAGCTGACCAGTGCTTGCTTGCATGCGCAGGTTAAACTGCTCACGAAGAAGACCTAGAAGTTCAGCATTAAGCTCTTCTACGCTTTTATCTTTTAGTTCGTTTGCTTTCATCACATTACCGTCCGAGTTACGAAAGTTGTTTTGAATGGCAGCTTACGAGCAGCAAGGTTAAACGCTTCACGAGCAAGCTCTTCTGAAACACCTTCCATTTCGTAAAGTACTTTACCAGGCTGAATTTCAGCAACCCAATATTCAACAGAACCTTTACCTTTACCCATACGAACTTCAAGAGGCTTTTCTGTGATCGGCTTGTCAGGGAAGACACGGATCCAGATTTTACCTTGACGTTTCACGTGACGTGTCATAGCACGACGAGCTGCTTCGATTTGACGAGCAGTCATGCGGCCACGACCAGTAGCTTTCAAACCGAAAGTACCGAAGCTTACTTTGTTACCGTTTTGCGCTAGACCACGGTTGCGGCCTTTATGCATTTTACGGAATTTTGTACGTTTTGGCTGTAACATTACTCGCTACCTCTACTTAGCACTTTTTTTGGCTTTCTTTGGTGCGCGTTTAGCTGGCTTCTCTTGCTCTTGTACTAGTGGTAAACCACCAATAACTTCGCCTTTGAAGATCCAAACTTTAACACCAATGATACCGTAAGTGGTTAAGGCTTCAGAAGTTGCGTAGTCGATATCAGCACGAAGAGTATGTAGAGGTACACGACCTTCACGATACCATTCTGAACGTGCGATTTCTGCGCCGCCAAGACGACCGCTAACTTCAACTTTAATCCCTTTAGAACCGATGCGCATTGCATTTTGTACCGAACGCTTCATAGCGCGACGGAACATAACACGACGCTCTAGCTGAGAGGCAATGCCGTCTGCTACTAGTTGTGCATCTAGTTCTGGTTTACGTACTTCAGAAATATTAATCTGAGCAGGTACACCAGCGATTTTAGTTACCGCTTGACGTAATTTTTCTACGTCTTCGCCTTTTTTACCGATAACAACACCCGGACGAGCCGTGTGAATAGTTACTCGGATAGATTTTGCTGGACGCTCAATAACGATTTTAGACACAGAAGCCGCTTTCAATTCCTTAGTAAGGAATGTACGTACTTTGTGATCGCCAAAAAGCTGTGCAGAGAAATCTTTTGAATTCGCGTACCAGGTAGAAACCCAAGGTTTAGATATACCTAGGCGAATACCAGTAGGATGAACTTTTTGTCCCATTACTTATATCTCCTAGCTATCTGAAACCACAACAGTGATGTGGCTTGTACGCTTAAGGATGCGGTCTGCGCGTCCTTTAGCACGTGGCATAATACGTTTCATTGTTGGACCATCGTCCACAAAGATCGTTGTTACACGTAGCTCATCAATGTCAGCACCTTCGTTATGCTCTGCGTTAGCAATAGCAGACTCAAGTACTTTCTTAACTAATACAGCCGCTTTTTTCGGGCTGTACGCCAGGATTTCTAGTGCGCGATCGACAGGTAACCCGCGGATCTGATCTGCAACTAGACGTGCTTTTTGCGCCGAACCAGAGGCGAATTTATGTTTAGCTAATGCTTGCATTTATCTTCCCCTCTTAACGTTTCTTCGCTTTCTTATCCGCAGCATGGCCACGGTAAGTGCGAGTTGGTGCAAATTCACCTAGTTTGTGACCGATCATTTCGTCAGAAACGAAAACTGGTACATGCTGGCGACCATTATGGACAGCAATGGTCAATCCGATCATGTTAGGTATGATCATTGAACGACGGCTCCAAGTTTTAATTGGCTTCTTTTCACCGCTTTCCAAAGCTTTCTCTACCTTCTTCAGCAAGTGTAGGTCTATAAAAGGACCCTTCTTGAGAGAGCGTGGCATGGCTATTCCTCAATATTACTTAGTACGACGACGTACTATAAATTTATCCGTACGCTTGTTCTTACGCGTCTTAGCACCTTTAGTCGGTTTACCCCATGGAGACACAGGATGACGACCACCAGATGTACGACCTTCACCACCACCGTGTGGGTGATCAACCGGGTTCATGGCAACACCACGAACTGTCGGACGAATACCACGCCAGCGATTTGCACCTGCTTTACCAAGTGAACGAAGCATATGCTCAGCATTGCCTACTTCACCTAGCGTAGCACGACAATCAGACTCAACTTTACGAACTTCGCCTGAACGAAGACGTAATGTTACATATTGACCATCACGAGCAAGGATTTGAACGTATGCACCAGCAGAACGTGCGATTTGAGCACCTTTACCTGGTTTTAATTCTACGTTGTGAACAGTCGAACCTACAGGCATATTACGCATTGGTAATGCATTACCAGGTTTGATTGGTGCATCAACACCAGACTGGATTGCATCGCCAGCTTTTAAGCCTTTAGGTGCGATAATGTAACGACGCTCACCGTCTGCATATAATACAAGAGCGATGTTTGCGCTACGATTTGGATCATATTCTAAACGCTCAACTGTGGCTGGAATGCCATCTTTAGTACGTTTAAAATCGATTAAACGGTAATGCTGCTTATGACCACCACCGATATGACGAACCGTAATACGACCATTGTTATTACGACCACCTGATTTAGAGTTTTTCTCTAATAGTGGTGCGTAAGGTTTACCCTTATGTAAATCTGGGTTAACCACTTTAACTAGGTGACGACGACCCGCAGAAGTTGGCTTACACTTTTGAAGTGCCATAATTCTAACTCCCCTTATTACTCGGCGCCGCCGACAAAGTCCAGCTCGCTACCTTCTTTAAGAGTAACGTAAGCTTTCTTCCAGTCGCTACGACGACCGAAACGCATGCCAGTACGTTTTGTTTTACCCTTAACGTTAAGTGTGCGAACACCAGTTACTTCTACTTCAAAAAGCTTCTCAACTGCCGCTTTAACTTCAGCTTTAGTTGCGTCATTTGCTACTTTAAAAACAATAGTATTGTTTTCTTCAGCAGCGATTGTGCTTTTTTCAGAGATGTGTGGAGCAAGGATCACTTTTAAAAGACGTTCTTCACGGATCATGCTAGCGCCTCCTCAAGTTGCTTAACAGCAGCAGCTGTAATTAGTACCTTATCGAAAGCAATTAAGCTTACAGGATCGATACCAGCTACATCACGTGTGTCAACCTTGTACAGGTTACGTGCCGATAAGAAAAGATTTTCATCTACTTCTTCAGTCACGATAAGAACATCTTTAAGCTCAAGTTCTTTAAGCTTAGCAACTAGTTCTTTAGTTTTTGGTGCTTCAAGACCAAAACTCTCAACAACGATTAAACGCTCTTGACGAACTAATTCAGATAAGATGCTTTTGATCGCACCACGGTACATTTTACGGTTTACTTTTTGGCTGTGGTCTTGTGGTTTAGCTGCGAAGCTAACGCCACCTGAACGCCAAATTGGACTACGGATTGTACCAGCACGTGCACGGCCAGTACCTTTTTGAGCCCATGGTTTTTTACCACCACCGCTTACTTCAGAACGTGTCTTCTGAGCACGAGTACCTTGACGAGCACCTGCTGCGTATGCAACAACTACTTGGTGTACTAATGCTTCGTTAAACTCACGTCCAAAAGTAGCTTCAGAAACTTCAAGAGCGCCAGAAGCGTCTTTAATTGCTAATTCCATCACTAAATCTCCAGGACTTATGCTTTAACAGCTGGTTTAACGATAACGTCACCGCCGATAGCGCCAGGTACTGCACCTTTAACTAAAAGCAGGTTACGCTCAGCGTCAACGCGAACTAGTTCAAGGTTCTGAGTTGTTACTTGCTCATTACCCATTTGACCGGCCATTTTCTTACCTTTAAACACCTTACCAGGTGATTGGTTTTGACCGATTGAACCAGGTGCACGGTGAGATAGAGAGTTACCATGTGTAGCGTCTTGCATGCTGAAATTCCAGCGCTTAACACCACCTTGGAAACCTTTACCTTTAGAAGTACCGGTTACGTCAACTTTGTTGATTTCGTTGAATAATTCAACAGTAAGCTCAGCGCCTACTTCAAAATCGCCTTCACCACCATTTAGGCGGAATTCCCACAGACCGCGACCCGCTTCAACACCAGCTTTAGCGAAGTGACCCGCTGTTGCTTTGTTTACACGGCTTGCTTTTTTAGTGCCTGCGGTTACTTGAAGCGCGTTATAACCGTCTGTTGCGTCAGATTTGATCTGAGCAATGCGGTTAGGAGTCGCTTCAATAACTGTCACAGGGATAGATACACCATCTTCAGTGAAGATACGTGTCATACCCACTTTACGACCGACTAGACCTAATGCCATTTTCCTAAAACCTCTCTAATCTTCCGATTAACCCAGGCTGATTTGAACATCAACACCAGCAGCAAGGTCTAAACGCATAAGTGCGTCTACAGTCTTGTCTGTTGGTTCTACGATGTCGATCAGACGTTTATGGGTGCGGATCTCGTACTGATCACGCGCGTCTTTATTAACGTGCGGTGATGTAAGTACAGTAAAACGTTCAAAGCGTGTAGGTAGTGGAATTGGACCACGTACTTGTGCGCCAGTGCGTTTCGCAGTTTCCACGATTTCCGCCGTTGATTGGTCAATCAAACGGTGGTCAAAAGCTTTTAGGCGAATACGAATGCGTTGATTTGACATTCTTAAACCTCAATATAAAGAGCATTTAAAGAGCATAAAAAAACGACCGAAACAATCTTAATAATTAAGATGCCGGTTGTTTGATTATATCTACGTTGAGTTCCAAATCGGAACTCCTGTTTATTAGCTTGAAATCCAAGCTTAATTTATTCTTTCTTGTTCCCGAGGGAATTTTGAAAGCCTGCGTATTATAATGATACTGGTGATAAATGCAACAACTATTTAGACATAATTACTTTGTTATTGTCGTTTAAAAAATAGCTAAGTTTATTAATAGTGAACGCAATGGAAGTGATGATGTCTTTATAATGTCATAGCTTGTCGATTAATCTGCAGGGGATTTTTTAGATATTATGTTATCCTATGCGCTAATTTTGCTGTTATATACCCATATTGGTTTGGGTAACTACTCTCTTATGGTGAGTCAATGCGTATTTTAAATTATGGTTTAAATCTTATCTCTGGTGGTATCAGCCGCTTGTTTGTTAAAAGCAAAGTACTGCCTGAAAAGCCTTTAGAGCAATTTGAGTTAAACCCTAAAAACCCGACATTCTATATAGTGCGTTTAAACTCACGCTTTGATCTAGCGGCACTGGCCCGTGTTTGTAAACGAAATGGTTTACCGGACCCAACCGAGCAGCAAATATTAGGTGACGAGACGTTAGATCGCTTTATCGGCATTAAAAACCCTCCCCCGCTATTTGGTGATAAAGAAAAGTCTACCAATGCATTAGCGCAAGGCAAACACATTGTTGAGCACTTATTAAATAGTGGCCAAAAAAATGTGCAAGTGGTGCCCGTGACTATTTTATGGGGCCGATCGCCAGGTAAAGAAAAACCCGGACTAAGCACTTTACTTTCGCACTCACTAACGCCCAGCTGGTTTAGAAAAATTTTTGTGGTGCTTTTTTCAGGTAGAGATAACTTTATTCGATTTAGCCAACCACTCGACTTATCTTTATTGGTTAATGAAAAAGCCGACGTTAATGAACTTCCTCATAAGCTGTTGCGTGTAGCTCTAGTTCACTTTAAACGTCAAAAGCTGGCTGCAACAGGGCCTAAAATACCATCTCGTGATCAGTTATTTAGCTCACTACTGGCATCACCCACAATTAAAAAAGCAATTCAAACCGAGGCTTCTGAAAAAAACATCAGCCAAGCTCAGGCGCGACAAAACGCCTTAAAGCTACTTGATGAAATCGCCGCTAATTACAGCGATGCCACAATTCGCGTTGCTGATCGCATATTAACGTGGCTTTGGAATAAGCTTTATAATGGCATTGACATAAAGTACACCGAGCAAATTCATGACCTAACCAATAAAGGCCATGAAATAATCTACATGCCTTGTCATCGTAGTCATATGGATTACTTGCTACTAACCTACTCTATTTATCATCAAGGCCTTGTACCACCGCATATTGCTGCAGGGATTAACCTTAACTTTTTCCCTGCAGGTGGCATATTCCGCCGCAGTGGTGCATTTTTTATTCGTCGCTCATTTGCTGGTAACAAACTCTACTCAGCGGTATTTAAAGAATACTTAAGCCAGTTATTTATAAAGGGTTACTCGGTTAAGTTTTATACCGAAGGTGGCCGCAGTAGAACCGGACGCTTACTCCCCCCAAAAACGGGTATGCTCGCCATGACGATGCAAGCTATGCTTCGTGGTATAGACCGCCCTGTATCAATTGTACCTGTGTATATTGGTTACGAACACGTAATGGAAATAAACACCTACTTAAAAGAGCTCGCGGGTAATGATAAAAAAGGCGAGTCGATATTAGGTATTTTTAAAGCAATTAAAAATTTGAAAAACTATGGTCGCGGGTATTTAAATTTTGGTGACCCAATTTCTATTAACCAATACCTGAATGACAACCAACCCGACTGGCGCGAGTCAATTCATGCTACCGACGTGCAAAAACCACAATGGCTAGGGCCGCAGGTGGCTAATCTTGCTGATCAGGTTATGGTTAAAATTAACAATGCCGCCGCACTTAACTCAGTTAACTTACTGGCGATGATACTGCTAGTAAACGATAAGCACGCATTGAGTAAACCTAAATTGCTAGCTCAGCTTGAGTTTTATTTGCGATTACAACGTGAAGCTAGCTACAGCAATAAAATAACCGCACCCGATGAAACGCCAGAGCAACTGCTAGAACACGCTTTAAAGTTGAATAAGTTTGATGTGATCAGTGACGAGTTTGGTGAAATTATTGCGATAAACGATAAAGAAAAAACCTTATTTAACTATTATCGTAATAACATTTTGCATATTTTTGCAGTACCTAGCTTAGTAGCTCTACATTTATTCAAGCAGCATCAAAGTACCGTTACTCACTGCCATCAATTGGTAAAATCATTTTATCCGTTATTCGCCAAAGAGTGGTACTTACAAGAGCTTGATGAAAGCTATGTGACCCGCATTTTAACTAACTTTAGCGATCAAGGCTTAATTGAGCTTGATGGTGATAATATCAAAGTAACTCAAAGTAACGATAGCTTTGCCAAACTCGAAATGCTTGGTCGTGCATTGAGCTTTACTCTGCAACGTTATGCGATTGTGATTGGCTTTATTCAAACCAGCCAAGGTATTGCAAAAGCTGAACTGGAACGTGAAAGCTATGTGTTGGCACAACGCTTGGGTACGTTACATGGCATTAAAACGCCGGAGTTTTTTGATAAGAAGGTACTTAGTAGTTTTATTTCCAACCTTCGCGAACAAAAGCTAATTAGTGAATCTGATAGCGGCTTACAAGGCAGCCCAGAGCTGTGCGAGACCTACAAGCAACTGCAAACACTGTTGCCGGCACGTATTTGGCAATCAATTACTGACATTGTCCACGCTCAATGTCAGTAACGTACTTCACTATATTGAATTAACCCAATATAGTAGGTAGCAAAGAGTTAACGCTGGCGCATTACCCCTTCTTGAATCGTCGAGGCAACTAAATTGCCTTGGCGGTCAAAAAACTGACCACGTACCAGCCCTCTTCCTGAACTCGCGCTTGGGCTATCAATGGTATATAACATCCAATCATCCATTCTAAATGGACGATGAAACCACATAGCATGATCTATGGTCGCAACTTGCATATTCGGCTGCATAAACGACACACCATGTGGCTGCAGTGCGGTTGGTAAAAACTCAAAGTCAGACGCATACGCCAATAAGTAATTATGAATACGTTGATCGTCCGGCATATCGCCATTGGCTTTAAACCAAATATGTTTTACCGGTTCTAGGGCTTCAGGTTTAAAGGGGTTATGAAAGTTCACCGGACGCATTTCAATCGGCATTTCACGAATAAACTTATTACGGATTGCTTCAGGAATATGCTGTGCATTTTCTTGATAAAACTCTAACGAAGAACGCAGTTCTTCAGGAGCTGGAACATCAGGCATAGTGGCTTGATGCGATAACCCCTGCTCTTCACCTTGAAACGACGCTGTCATGTAAAAAATAGGTTTACCGTACTGAATCGCACTGACACGTCGAGTGCTAAAACTTTTACCATCACGTATAGTTTCTACATCGTACACAATCGGTTTTGCAGCGTCGCCTGGGCGTAAAAAATAAGAATGTAAGGAATGAACAATACGCCCAGCTGGTAGTGTTTCTTTAGCTGCTGAAAGCGCTTGCCCCATAACTTGACCGCCAAACACCGCTCTAAACCCTAAATCTTGGCTTTGTCCTCGATATAAACCTTGCTCAATTTCTTCAAGTGACAACAACGATAATAAATCATCTAATACTTGGCTCATTATTTCTTCCTCAATCCCCTAATTTATAAATGATACTATACAATAGTTAAAAAATACTAACTCACTGATTGAGGAAATCTAATATGGCATTTTGGCTTTTTAAAACCGAACCCGACGCCTTTTCAATTGATGACTTAAAGCAAGCGCCACAGCAAACAACGCTATGGGAAGGTGTACGCAACTACCAAGCGCGTAATTTTATTCGCGATGATGTAAAGCAAGGTGATTTAGTGATGATTTATCATTCTAGCTGCAAACAAGTTGGCGTTGCAGGGCTTGGTGTGGTTGCTAAGGCTGCTTACCCTGATCCAACGCAATTTGATTTAAGTAGCGACTATTACGATGCTAAGGCAACCACTGAAAACCCTCGCTGGTTTGTGGTAGAAATAACTTATCAGGCGCATTTGAGTAGTTTAGTAAGCCTGCAAGCGATCAAAGCAAATACTGCTATAACTGATATAGCACTTAAAAAAGGCGGGCGTTTATCGGTCATGCCAGTGACCGAAAATGATTGGCATGAAATTTTAAATATGGCGACATAAGCCACTAAAACAACTACACTTTCTTCATTAAAATAGTACTCCACCAGCGCAGCATGTCACCGCTCGATTTTCTTATGGAGCCAAATTTGTTATGATCTTCGGCTTGCTTTACTGGAGGAAAAATGAAATTACTGTATTGGTTGGATGAATGGTTAACTCTCAGCGATGATGAGAGGCAAGCAAAACTACCAGCCTCTGGTGGAGATTTACTCGGTGATGTGTATGTAAAGTATCACTTTGTTGACCTCAATAAACCCCTGCTTTTTACTTTTTCTCCTGCGGGCACCGATATACAAGAACGCGATCTAAATGAAGACTTTGCCCCTTGGGGCTATCATTTAGCGCAAAAGCAAGATGTTAATATTATTGCGTTTCAGCATTTGGGTAAAAGCAATTGGTTTCGTAACCGCAATTTAATCTTTTTTATTGAGCAGCTATCAACTTTACTCTCTCCTTTTAAAACTAAGTTAGGCTATGGGCTTAGCCGTGGCGGCTTTGCTGTGGGTGCATTTGCTAAGTTACTCAAACTCGATAAAGTACTGCTTTTCCATCCTGTTAGCACCAAAAACAAACTTATCGCCCCTTGGGATGACCGCTCAAGTACTGAAATTGCTCAGCAATATGACTGGCAAGATGACTACCATGATTTAGATTTAGGGGATGCGAAAGGTTACATTATTTACGATCCAACCAATCGTATTGACCGCCAACATGCTAAACGCTACAAACAGCTCACTCACTTACGCGTGTTTGGTATGGGGCACGGCACTCACGCTACTTACTTGAATAAGTTTGGCTTTTATAAACAAGTAGCGGTTGATTTTATTCGTGATCAGCAAATCGACATTGCGCAATTTAGGCTGCAAACAAAAACACTGCGTTTAAAAGAGGATTATTATAAAAAACTTAATAAAGCCAACGCTAAATCGGCACATCGCCAAGCGTTATTAAGTACCGCTCACACTATTTTAATCGACGAAAAAGCAGCGCACGTTAAAGAGCACCAAGAGAAAATTGATATTCAGCCTTTAATAGAGGTAGCTATTAAGCATCAAGACGAAAGCCCAAATGATGCTATTAAGCTATTAGAAGTTGCTCAACAACTCGTGCCAGACGACCCGCTCGTTGAGCATAAGCTGAGACAATTAGAATAAGTAAAAAAGGTACTCATGCTTTACTTTTTCTTGGCGTGCCCTTGCTTGGGTACAATCGAGAAGTAAAGAATCAGCGCTATCCACGAAAAGAAGATAGCGCCAACTAGCCAGCCATTTTTTTCATGGCCTTGGCTACGCTTACTGTTAAGAATTATCATGATAGGAAAAATGTAAGCACATAAAACAATAATTAAAAAAGCAACTTCAGTCATTATTTTTCCAAGCTAAGCCAATCAACTTCACCACTTAACACCCGCTCTTGTGCGATGTAATGCAGAATATCACCCGCATTCACTGCATAATCTAGAGGTGGGTTTAAATCCATATTCTTTGCACTTAAATTATGAGCTACACCTAACAATATTGCATTATGATCGTACTTAAAATGATGAAATAATTTACCAAATTCCATGGTTTTTATATCACTAGGTATTTGTAGGCTAAATTGCGTATCACCATGCAAAGTAGATAATAGCTCTTCTTGAACACGGCTTGAGCCTGGGTCTTGCATTGAGCGCACCAAAATCTCTGCTGACTTAGTGCTACTACACTCTACATTGTGGCAATGCTCTAATAACATTTCCACTTTCGTTTCATCAAAAAAGTGTGCACTAATGTGACAATCTTCTTTGACTAAACGGCTAATACGCAGTGCAGTAGTAAATGTTTGGTCATCATCTTGGCCATCAATAATCACTTTATCGGCATGGCGAATGGCAACGCGTTCTAATTCATCCAAATCGGTAAAACTAGTCAAACGAGCAAAATCAACATTCTCATTACTTAAAAATGGATGCTCTATTTGTTCAGTAACCGCCAATAGAATACGGCGGTCTGTACGTTTAGTATCAGCCAAAATATAGTCGATCATTTTTTTTGTTCGAGCATTATGCCAACCAAAAATAATAATGTGATTGCTACTGTGAGCAAAGTTTTTATCACCAGTCATAGCGCGCCTAATTAAGTAAGTTACTGTTTGCCCTGTTTTACCTAACAAGACACCAAATAAAGCCAAACCAAAGGGTATTTGTATTAATGCGACAATCCAACGGCCCAAGTCAGATGATGGACTTAAATCTCCATACCCTACTGTTGAAGTAGTTACCGTGTAGTAATAAAAAAAGGTTCCTGGTGAAAGTAGTGCTTGCTCATTCGCAATAAATAATAAGCACCAAGTAAGCAACATGTGTAAAGACGTTGCTATTACAACTGACTGCCAGCTCACCTGATCAATATGGCTGCGCAACAGCACAACAATACGTTTAAAAATATGATGCATAATTGTTTGTTAATCGATTGATTATTTGAATCATTTGGTAACACGATACTGCACATCATAACACTTAAGCAACGTTTTACTGTAATCGAAATATTCACGGTTCGTTATGAATAAAAATAAGAGTAAACTATAGTTATTAAGTTATGAGGAAAGAATGGGTCTATTATGTCAGGTGTTTTAGCGTCAGTTGATCAGCGTACTCAGCTTGTAGGTGAGAACCGTTTAGAGTTGCTACTGTTTTATTTACATAGCCGCCATTTATTTGCACTCAATGTATTTAAAATTAAAGAAGTGGTGAAGCTTCCCCGTTTAAGCAAAATACCGCACTCTCACCCTAAGGTGACGGGTGTTGCCAATATTAGGGGTGAATCTATTCCGGTGATTGATTTACGCCAAGCCATTTCTATGTCACACAAAGAACATGGTGAAGACTGTAATTTGGTAGTGACTGAATATAACCGTACCACTCAAGGTTTTTTAATTGGTAAGGTTGATCAAATAATGAACATGACCTGGTCTGATATTATGCCACCACCCAGCTCAGTCGGTAAAAATCATTACATTACTGCACTTACTAAAGTACAGCGCGACGACGTGGAGCACTTGGTAGAAATTATAGATGTAGAAAAAGTACTGGCTGAAATAGTTGAGTACGAGGTTAATATTTCTGATGGCGTGTTAGATGAAACCATAGTTAACGAGTTCTCTGGGCGAAAAATACTACACGCTGATGATTCGCCAACAGCACGCAAGCAAGTAAGCGATACATTATCGCAGCTTGGTATCGAAATTGTTCCTGCCAGTAATGGCTTGGAAGCACTCAATATGCTTAAAGGTTGGGCCGATGAAGGCCGCGATGTTGAAAAAGAATTACTTATGGTGATTACCGATGCCGAAATGCCCTCAATGGATGGTTATCGCTTAACCTATGAAATACGTAACGACAGCCGCTTAAAAAACTTACATGTAGTACTTAACACCTCCCTAAGCGGCAGCTTTAACCAAGCCATGGTAGAAAAGGTTGGCTGTGATGCATTTTTATCAAAATTTCAGCCTGACTTACTAGTGCAAGAAGTACAAAACCGTCTAAAACATGTGTTAAGCAGCACCTAATTACAAAACTAGCAAATATCTGCTTGGGTAAATATTTGCTAGTAACACTCTCCTCATCAGCAACCTTTAAAAACCTGCCTTACTGAGTGGTTATTCAAAGCGGTGTTTGCTAATCCTAAGGTTTCATGATTAATTAGTAAATAAGTTTTCACTAACTCGTTATTAATTATGCTCAATAAAGTTGCCAGCCCGTTTACTAAGCTCGTCGAGCGCTACTTACCCGACCCATTTATATTTGTCATTTTGCTCACTATTATTACCTTGAGCATTGCGAATTTAGCGACTCCTGCAACCACACTTGAGGTAATAACATCATGGGGAAGCGGGTTTTGGAACTTACTTAGCTTTGCCATGCAAATGCTGTTGGTGCTAGTAACAGGCTATATGCTCGCCAGTACCTCTTTAATAAGTAAGTTACTAACAAAATTAGCAACGCTTGCTAATACGGCCCCAAAAGCCATTATTTTAGTGACATTTATCTCGCTTTTAGCAAGCTGGCTTAATTGGGGGTTTGGATTAGTGATTGGGGCTTTATTTGCTAAGGCTATTGCTAAGCAGACTCGAGTAGATTATCGGCTCTTAGTAGCAAGTGCTTACTCAGGTTTTGTAGTATGGCACGGCGGATTGGCAGGCTCCGTACCACTAACCATTGCCAGCGAAGGGCATTTTTCACAGGCAACAATGGGTATTATTGGCACCGAGCAAACCTTGTTCGCAGGTTTTAACATTGCGATTCTGATTGGCTTATTTATTATTATGCCGTTGGTTAACCGCTACATGCTACCGAGTGAAAAAGACAGTGTTTATATTGACCCATCACTGCTTAAGAACACTCTACTCGATAGAGTAATAATAACACGCCCTGCGCAACATTTAGAACAAAGCAAACTGCTAGGCATGGGCATTGGCTTACTCGGACTTGCCTACTTAGGTTATTACTTTTTTATCGCAGGTGGCGGCTTAAATCTCAACAGCGTGATAGCGCTTTTCTTATTTTTAGCTATCACACTACATCAGACCCCCCACAATTTACTAAATAGCCTACAACAAGCGATTCCAAGTGGCGGGGGAATTGTCATTCAGTTCCCTTTTTATGCCGGTATTATGGCCGTTATGGTCGATACAGGGTTAGCACAACAAATATCGCAGGGCTTTATTGCCATAGCGGATGCCGATAGCTTGCCATTTTACAGTTTTATTAGTGCAGGGTTAGTTAATATGTTTGTGCCATCCGGTGGCGGCCAATGGGCTGTACAAGCACCTATTGTTATCCCTGCAGCACAAGAGCTTGGTGCAGATATGGCAAGGGTTGCTATGGCTGTAGCATGGGGAGATGCTTGGACGAATCTAATTCAACCCTTTTGGGCATTACCGGTATTAGCCATTGCAGGGTTAAAAGCTAAAGATATTATGGGGTTTTGCGTGGTACAGCTGATTATTACTGGGGTGTTTATATCGCTGGTATTGAGCTTTTATTAATCTAACTGGGCTGTAACTTATATTACAGCCCGCGCTTACTTAGCTTGATAAAATCTTCATCGGTAAACTTAATATCGCGTTTTCTGAATCTGCAAAGTGCATCATTACCGCAATGTGCCCTGCAACAACGAGTGCATACATTACCGCGGAAAAACCTTGGCCGTATTTATCTAATGGCAGTAAATGTGAGTAATGGCGGCCACGCCATTCAAACACAATTTCTAGCGCCCCAACAAATAAAAAGAACACTAATAACATTAAACCAAAGGTGTAACTTAGCCATAAACCAAATAGCACACCTAGTAAGCACACACTTAAACCAAACCAAGAGCGCATCGAGAAACTTATGCTTTTTAGTACATGCCCGCCATCAAGCGGTAAAATAGGCAGTAAATTGAATAAATTAAGCAGTGCACTAAGCACTGCAACACCTGCAAATATTTCCATTTCCGTAGCGTAATAAAGCACTACACCAAGCACAGAAGTAAATAAACCAAAGGCAGGCCCCATAAGTGATATAACCACATCTTGCCAGCGCGTAGTTATTTTATCGTCGCTAACGGCTAACCCGCCTACAAAAGGAATTAAATAAATGCCTTTAGTTTTAATGCCAAAATACTTCATAGCTCGTACGTGGCCATATTCGTGTACCACCAGGCAAGCAATCAGCATTAACGCAAACTCAATGGTAAACAGCCAAGCATAACCGGCCACCGATGCGCTCGCTAGCGCCACTTTAACAACTTTAGCACTTTTAAATAATTTAAAGCCAAGCGCCGCGAGCCCTAAAAACCCCTTTTTAGGTGCGCCCTGTGCTGCTACAGGTAAAGCTAACTGAGTTGCAAACTGATTATTTACATATAGCGCCAAGCTTTGCTGGCTGACCTCGTTGCTATCAATACCAATTAACTGCTCATCAAGCATAAACTCGACATAATTTTCACGTGGGTTTTCAAATGCAATCGCTTGCTGATCATGAAATATTTTTACAACTTGCTGCTCTGCTATCATCAGCGTAAACGGTTGCTCTGCCAGAGAAAGTTCGACTTTTATCATTATTCTAACCATTATAAATTATGCCGCTAGTATACCTTCCCACCAAAAAAACACGAGTGAGCTAGCATAATTTTATTAGCGATAATGTAAGCTAAAAATGCCTGAAATACTGACAAAAACAATTCAAGCGACTATTTTTAATATTACAGGAAGTAAGCTTCAACTACTAAGGACACCAATGCGAACTCAATTGCCAAATATACTCGTTGTTGATGACTCAAAAGCCATTTTAATTGTTATGAAAGCGATTTTTAATGAGCTCGAAATGCCAGAAGTTACCACTTGCTTAAGCGCAGTTACAGCACTAGAGAGAGTAAAGCCTGATATAAACTTTTATGACGCCATATTTACCGATCTGAATATGCCAGAAATGGATGGTATGGAGTTAATTCGTAACTTAGGTGAAATAGGCTATTGCGGTGCGATTGTTATTATTTCTGAAATGGATCCTAAAATAATCAGCCTAGCAGCTGATCTAGCCAAGCAGCATAATGTGCATTTAATTGGTAACCTTACCAAGCCAGTACAATTAAATCAGGTAAATATGTTACTTGCCAAAATAGCGCAGTTAAACAGCCATACGCTTGTAAAAGAGCGCCCAATTACTAAAGCTAAACTTGTTAGCGCATTAAAAAATAATGAAATAACACCGTTTTACCAGCCTAAGATAAATATAAACACCAACTTTATACAAAGTGTTGAAGTATTGGCTCGTATTGTTTCAAATAAAAGCGAACGCGTGATTTTACCAAGCCGTTTTATTAGCCTTGCTGAGCAATGCGACTTAATCAATGACATTACTTTTACGCTGTTTGAAAAAGCCTGCAGTGACTTAAAGCAGCTGAAAGAACAATTAGGAGAAAACTTAAAGTTGTCATTTAATATGTCGCCATGCCAGTTAAATGATTTGAACTGCCCTAATAAATTATTACAGTTATTACAAAAGCACGGCGTGCTTCCCAGTGATGTGGTTGTTGAAATAACCGAGCAACATGCCCTTTCAAGCTATACCCAACTTGAAACCTTAAACAGATTAAGAATATTTGGTTTTGGTATCTCACTGGATGATTTTGGTACTGGCTTTACTAATATTAACCAACTGAAACAGCTGCCATTTACAGAAGTAAAAATAGACCGCTCTTTTATAAGCCACATTGAAACAGATAAGTTTTCGCAAGTTGTGGTCAACTCATTGATTGATATGACTAGCCAAGAGCAACTGCAACTTGTTGCTGAGGGTGTTGAACGTCCGGAAGAACTTGCCTATCTAAAGCACTATCAAACAAATTTAGCTATACAAGGATTTTTGTTTAGTTGCCCAAAAGCAAAAGCTGAATTTATCTCGTGGGCACAACACTGGATAAAAACAGCTGCTAAAACAAATAATAACTAAGGTCTGCTGACCTTTGCCGGTTGATATTTACTAAATACCCCTAACGAGATTCATTATCCTCGGCGCTGACGATATGCTCACTATCCGCTAAACGTTGATGCCAACGTTGCTTAGCCACGGCACGCATGTTGGTAGATTGATCTCGCTCATCAACAATTTCTAAACCCATTAGCGCCTCTATCATATCTTCTAGGGTCACTATTCCTTGCACATCACCGTATTCATCAATCACTAAACAAATATGGGTACGCTTGGTAAGTAATATTTGTAATAACGACGATACGTTTTGCGTACTCGGTACTGTATAAATAGGCTTAACCAACTTACTAATCTTGTAGTCTGTACCTAAGCGGTGGTATGCCAACATAATGTCGTTTTTATGAACAAACCCTATTATATCGTCAGCATCTTTGTCGTAAATTAGCACTCGAGAGAATGACGAAGAGCCATGTTCGCTTAAGTACTGATTTACAGTAAGATCTTTATGAATTTTAAAAATAACCGTGCGCGGGGTCATTAAGTCGGTTAGTTTTGCGTGCCTAAAATGCAGTAAGTTTCGAATGATCTCTGACTCATCAGCATGAAGTGCCCCTGACTCACTGCCAATATCGGCCATCGCTTCTATTTCTTGGCGAATATAATAGGCCTCATTATGCTTTTGCCCCATCAAATTGGTTAGCTTTTGTGCAGCCCATACAAATGGCTTAAGCACTAACACCAAAATACGTAAACCATAAGTCACACTTGGTGTTAAAGCACGCCAATAGTTGGCACCCAAGGTTTTTGGAATAATTTCAGATAACACCAATACCAATAAAGTCATAATAGCAGATGCAATCCCCACTGCTGCATCTGAAAACACCACGGCGGCTTGTGCACCTACTCCTGCGGCACCAGCAGTATGGGCAACAGTATTAAGCGTTAAAATAGCTGCTAATGGTTGATCAATATTACTTTTTAGTATTTCAAGTTGTTTAGCCAGCACCGGCCGCTCTTTGCGCAACAATGCAACATAACTAGGTGAAATACTTAATAGTACGGCCTCCATGATTGAACACAAAAACGAAATCACAATCGCTGTAACCATGTAAACGATTAATAGTGTCACTTTCTCTCCGATAAGTTGGATAAATACCCGATGATAATAGCCATCATAACAATACATGTTATATTTGGCCAAATCTCCAATAACAATAGGCATAGCAATGAATTTAAGCGCACCTTGGTATCGTTACACAAGACGTTTTACTCGCTTGGCAACCCTACTCACATTAAGTAGTTTGAGTTTAACGGCATTAGCTGCCCCACTCGATCAATCAAAAATTCAGTTTATCGGCCCACTTGCAGAAGATATGCAAGCAAAGCCATTTCAGACCCCCCATGGCGACGTGATTATTAATAATCTGCTTGCACAACTTGAATCAAGTGCAGAAAGCTTTGTTGTGTTTGGTAAAAAGCATAAGTGGCAACCACTTGATAAAATTAACGCGCTTACTTTAGGCGGTTTACAAGCACTTAAATTTCATATTGAAACGGACCGGTTTACTCAAGGCTCCTTAAACATTGAAGGAATAGAGCAAGGCCAGATTTTTATCAATGGTGAGAAGCAAACTGGTGAAAACCAACGCTATCAGCTTGCTTTAAATAACGGCTCACATACCGTGGTTGTCATCGCTCAACAGGTTGCTAATTGGAATGATGTCACCTTAGAGTTTGTGCCAAAAGCAGAAACTGACGTCGTGACCCTAACGACAAATAAAACCAAGCGCTTATCGGCTAAACAATTGTTTGACGCCCCGACTATTAGCGGTTTGTCTTTGTCGCCTGATGCTAAGTATTACTTAAGTACAACAAAGCGCTTCAGCGATAAAACAGGCAACAACGCCATTACCACAACCGAGCTTAAAAATACTAATAACCAAACGGTATACCGATTTGAAGAAGTGCAGCCTAGCCAATTTACTTGGAGTCCTGATAACCAATTTTTAGTTTATTTACTCAACGGTGAATTAAAGCAGTTAAACCGTAAAACTTTCGCTATAAAAACCTTAGCCTCAGGCCTTGAGGGGACAAGCAACTTTAGCTATTACAACGATAATAGTATTCTTTTTAGCTGGTCTAAATCATCTGAAGAAACCAATAGCCTCACTAAACATCATAAAGGCTTACAAGACCGTTGGTCTTATGCCCGTACGGTTAGCCAATTATATTTACTCGATACCAACAGTGGTTTAACCAAAGCTCTGACCGAAGGCGTATTGAGCCATCAACTTGAAGATGCTAACAGCAACCGTGGAAAGCTATTAATAAGTCGCCCAATAATGGCGATGCAAGCCTCAACTCACCCAGAGACTGAGCTGGTTGAACTTACATTAAAATCCAACAGCATAAAATCATTAGGTAAGTTTAAAAACTTTAATCAAGCTAAATATGCCGCAAACAATATTTATGTTGTTGCAGGCCCTGATTTTAAAAATGGTGCAGGCAGAACAATACCAAAGAACATGCTGGCTAATAATTACGATGGCCAGCTTTACTTACTAGCTGATAACGCAAAAAAAGTAACGGCGTTAAGCAAACAGTTTGACCCCGCAATTGGCACATTAGAAGTACTAAGCAATGGTGATGCGCTAATCAAAGTGACAGAGAAAGATACCCAACCACTGTATTTATTTGACCTGAGTAAACAGCGCTTTAAAAAGTTAAATACAGGCTTTGATATTGTGCAGCAATTTAGCTTTTCAAATACGCGCAATGCCCAGTTATTAATTAGTGGCAGCAATGCGTCGAGCGCTCAACAACTCAAGCGCTTAGACGTAAGTAAAAACAAGGTAGAGCTCATTTGGGATTCAAACCCGATTGCTTATGCCAATACGGCTATTCCTGCGCTTGAAGAATTTAACTTTACCAATAAGCGTGGCGTAGAAATCTCTGGCCGTGTTTATCTGCCAAACAATCTTGATAAAGCCAAGAAATACCCTGCTCTTGTTTATTATTATGGAGGCACCTCACCAGTAACACGCGGGTTTACTGGGCGCTACCCTTTTAACTTATGGGCAGCAAACGGATACGTGGTTTATGTTGTACAACCAACCGGCGCAACGGGTTTTGGGCAAACTTTTTCAGCACAACATGTAAATGCTTGGGGCGACTATACCGCCGATGACATTATGGAGGGTACAGAGGCATTTTTAGCTAAATATAATTTTGTAGACAGTAGTAAAGTAGGTAACCTTGGTGCATCTTATGGTGGCTTTATGACTATGCTGCTTGCCACCAAAACCGATATGTTTAGCGCGTCTATTGCTCATGCCGGTATTTCAAACTTAACGTCATACTGGGGTGAAGGATGGTGGGGTTATTTATACTCAGGCGAAGCCTCAAAAAATAGCTTTCCGTGGAATAACCCTCAACTTTACAGCCAGCATAGCCCTGTATTTCATGCCGATAAAGTAACCACGCCATTACTGCTTATTCACGGTGACAGTGATACCAATGTGCCTGTGGGCGAAAGCTTAACTATGTACACCGCACTAAAACTGCTTAATAAAGACGTTGAAATGATAGAATACAAAGGAGCAGATCACCAAATATTTGCGCGCGATAAACGATTTAATTGGTGGAACACTATGTTGGCTTACTTTGACAAAAAGTTAAAAAATGAACCACAATGGTGGGATTCAATGTATAAAGATTAGAACTATAATGCGCACTTTGTCGATGAAGTAAAAAAGTGCGCATTACAAAATGCAATATTATTAGACCTATTCGGAATATAATGTTACCGAAAAACAATGTTCTCTGTGTTATACAGGCCATCAATAATGCTAATATGCAAAGCTGAAACTAAAAAAATAACAGACTATGGCAATTAATGTTTTATTGGTTGAGGATGACGAATTACTCGTAAAGCGCATCCAAAATCATTTTATAAATACCGAGTTTTCTATTGACGTTGACCCCACCGGGGCCGATGCGTTAAACGTTGTTAAAAGCCGCGTAAATCAGCGCAATACTATTTCCTTGGCAATAATTGATATTGTGCTACCAAAGCGCGACGGTTTACAACTTGCCAAAGAACTAAATACGCTCACCGATATTGGCGTTATCTTATTATCGAGTCGTGACTCACAAGCCGATCGAATTGCAGGCCTTGCCCAAGGTGCTGATGACTATATTTGCAAGCCTGTAGATTTACTTGAGCTTGAGCTAAGAATGCGCGCCCTATACAAACGTGTTGCCAATAATCACAGCGACGATGACAGTGAAGAGTTTATTGAATATGCCGATTTTAAACTTCATCCAGACAATCGCACCCTTATTACCGCCAGTGGGATTGAATCACGACTGACTGAAGCTGAACACAAGGTGCTTATTTGTTTGATTGGTAATGCTGGTAAAGCGACTTCCCGTGAAAAAATATCAGAAGAAATTGGCCAGCCCGATTGGAGCCCCAACGATCGCACAGTAGACGTGTTAGTGGGTCGCTTACGTAAAAAGCTGAACGATGAGAAAGATCAAAAACGTATTGTCACTGTTCGCGGTAAAGGCTATATGCTTTCAATTTAAAGCCTTAGTGTTGGGTTAACTGCGATAATAAACGTTCAAATGCCCGATAATTAAGCGCTTCTTTAAGCTCAATTAAACTGATTTGTGGCGCACCTTTTAAATCACTAATAGTTCGCGCCACTTTAATTACTCTATGATAAGAGCGCGGTGATAGCGCCAGCTTTTCACTGGCTCTGGCTAAAAACTGCAGTTCTGCAGGTGGTAACTCACAGTGCAAGCTCATCTCTTTATTATTTAACCGCGCATTTACTTTACCTTGGCGTTTAAGCTGAACTGCATAAGCTGCTTCTACTCGTGCCCTCACCTCAGCACTGGTTTCTTCTGTAGTTGTACTTTGTAGCTCCACACTGCTCAACCTTGGTAGTTCAATTTGCAAATCAATTCTGTCAATAAACGGCCCCGATACTCGCGATAAATAGCGCATTACCTGATCGGGTGTCGCCCGTTTATCATGATGGCACCCTGTCGGACTAGGGTTAAGTGCTGCAATAAGCTGAAACTGCGCCGGAAATTCCATTTGTCTGGCCGCGCGCGAAATCGTCACTGTTCCGGTTTCCATTGGCTCGCGTAATGAGTCCAACACTTTACGCTCAAATTCAGGGAGCTCATCTAAAAACAACACACCATTATGCGCTAACGATATTTCACCGGGTTTAGGGTTAGACGAGCCACCCACCAGCGCTACTGCAGAACAAGTGGGCAAACACATATAAGTTTAATTTAGATGGACATAGAAAGGCCTTTAAATTTAATTGGTTATAAAACATGAATTATAAGTCATGTCCATTTTTAAATTTTTTTAACCTTGAATTCCTTCATAAATGTCCATTAAGTGTAAGCCTATAATGAAGTTTCTAGGGGTAGGTTACTAAATAAAACTTATACATATACTTCATTGCATCAGCGCTATTTAACTATTTCTAAATTCAATGAATGTTATAGTATTTGCTGTAATGTCTAATTAATAATATTAAGTTAGATTTCACTAATTAAATATTAAGGCTATTGATGTTTAAAAGCATAAGTATGAAGAAGGTTATTTTAACATTCATCGCTATTTTGTCGTTACCGGCATTAGCTGGTTATCCATCGAGTTTTTCAAACGCTAAGAGCAAAGCAGAAAAGTATGTCTATCATGACAGAAATACGACGTTCTACTGCCAGTGTGACTTTGTTTTTGATGACATAGCCGATATTGATGACGATGGTGATGTTAAAGAAACAAAAGTTAATCCTCTTAGCTGTGGCTATAATCCACGTAACCCGATTACATCATCAGGCAAAGAGAATAAACGCGCATCACGTATTGAATGGGAACATGTAATGCCAGCTCATTTAATGGGTGGTAATTTAGACCAGTGGCAGAACCCTAAAGCATACAGCGAATGTAAGAGGTCAAATGGTAAATACTTATCAGGCCGAGATTGTGCTTATAAGTTGGTACCTTCATTTAAAAAGGCTCACAATGATATGAATAACCTTACACCAGCAGTTGGTGAGCTCAATGGAGATAGGTCTAACTTTAGCTTTGCCGTTATTGAAGGTGAAAAGAGAGCATACGGGCAATGTGACTTTGAAGTTGATTTTGCTACAGACTTAGCAGAACCAGCGGACTTTGTTAAAGGTAATATAGCTCGCATTTATTTTCATATGATTAAAAAGCATGGGGCTATTATTTCAGATGAAGAGATGGCTATGATGAACTCATGGGATAAAGCTGATCCAGTTGATGAGTGGGAGTGTGAAAGGAATAAGCGAATAGAAGCAGTGCAAGGGTTGGCTAATAGTTATGTGTCTAAAGCGTGTGAGTAAGGCAAATTCAATAGGCTGCTATGAGCGATAAGCGGTCATTGATACTGGCCAAATATCGTCGTTAATAGATTGGTTAAACTGCTTTTTGCGCATATATTCATGAAAATGAGCGCTGAGCGCATATTGTTCTATTTAACTTTACCTAAAAACTTTAGAAAACATAGTTATAGTAATACCTTAGGTTATTTGTTAAAACTATATAATGTAGAAAAATGAGCGTGGAGTTGGCAGAAATATGCGCGATGAGCGCACTATTAAATTGTTATATGCACGGGGAACTCATGGATAATCATAATACAAATAAAATAGGATTTTCTTTTCTGGCAGGTATGCTTTTCGGAGCAGGAATTATCTCTATATTGTTCGGACTTTATAGTATCTGGGATTTGAATATAAACGGTAGTGACAATTCAAAATATTGGTACTATTTAATTACAGGTGCATGCTCTATTTTTGCTTCACGCGAAGTTTCAAACAAGCAAAAACATAATATTCATTAACGTGTGCATATAACAAGGCAAGTCAAGCGGACAATTTTTAGCAGTCTGGTTCCGCTTCGCTACACATTTTAGCCTGCTAAAAATCGCCGTTGCTTGCGGCGTTATGTGCACGGAGGCTTAGCCATTGAATCTCGAAGCAACTTTAACTAAAAAATTACTTCAATTCTTTCCTAGCACAGCTGATAGAAAGTCGGTTGAAGTATTGCTTAACACATATGGGTCAGAGGCTCATGAACAAGAACCATTTAGAGTTAGGTTGGCGGTGTTAAAACTTACAGGGCCTGACATTGAAAAAGTTGCAAAATTTATCGAGTCAGCAAAACAAGACTACCGCGATATTATTACTTGGGCTGAGTATCCTCGCCAAAGTAAATCATGGTCTCTTAAAGGAATTAAAAAACAAAAATTAATCGAAGCGGATAAAAAAGAGTATGACAATTGGCTGAGCACATAACAAGCCATTACAGTAACGGGACTGATAACAGCTTGCTCGGTTCCGCTTCGCTTCACATTTTAGCAAGCTATTATCAGCCCCTGAATGGGGCGTTATGTGGCAGCGCTCACTTTCAATAAAGTATCTTAGGAGGATATTATGGCTACAGATACGAATACTTTCATTAAAGCATTCTATCCTGAGATGGAAATTAAAAATCCGGGTGAAGTACAGTATTATCATGTTGGCAGTCAGCTTGTTATTTTTTCGGATTACACTGTACCTTTGGATTATTGGTCGGCTGTTAGAGGTGACTTAAACTCAATTGATAAATATACCGAGTTTAGCTTTAAAACAATTGATGATGTTTTGAAAAAGATTAAAAACATTATTGATTATATTAAAAGAATTAAAGAGTCACATAATAATAGTATTTCAGTTCTTAAAAGATACTTATCGGAAAATAAACAATTTGTTTTATACCTGCGAAACTTTAAACACTCAGGTGGAGGTAAGATAATAATGGGCTCTGATGGGCCTGAAAGAATGGTAGGTCAAAACGAGTTAGCTGGCGACCATGCTATGCTTCCATTACTGAAAAGAAACTTTGAAAACATCCCTGTCATATGCCTTTCTAATACAGATATGTTTCATTTTGGATATGAGGAACATCTTGCTTTACGTGCGCATAAATTTAACTGGGAAGAGGTTGTTAGCATTCTTATTAAAGCAGCCAAAATGATTGTTGTCTTAGGTGAAAAACACATACGCTCTGTAGAAACTGAATGCAACTTAATTAAAAAATTTAATAAAGTGAATAATACTTTGGTTGTTACACGAACAAGAGAAACCTCTATAAATATCGATAAATTTAAAGAGGTTGGTTCCGTAATTGATTTTGAGGAATTTATTGATAAAGCAGAAGGTAATGGCTCTCGTTCCATCCTGAGTAAAAAAGGCAGAGAAAAACTAAATGAAATTTTTCATGCCTCTCCAGATACAGCTGTCAATGTTAAGCAATTGCTTAAATACGAGTGCTACATAATAGAAAGAAACTTCAATGGTACACCAGTTGAAATAGATCTGAATGCCAACGGTTGTTTTATACCAGATACCAAAGTAGAGTTCCTCGGAACTCTAACAATAATGAAAAAAGAGCTAATCCCCTTATATGAAAAATATCGAAATAGTCATTTAAGTGAAAAGAAAAAGAGTGAGCTTTTAAATGAGATAATTACAAGCAGTGTCAGGTATTTTCATGCAGCTATTGAAATAGAGGATTACCACTTAATAGCATCATCATTAGCTATTTTAGTCAATATATTAAAAGACTTGGATAACGATAACTTTGTAAATAGCTTGAACGATATGGTAAAACATGCGAATAGATTAGCGGATTTGAAAATATGAACAAAGAAGAATATTTAACCGAACGTGTTGATAAGCAAATTGATTGGTATGACAAAAAAAGTGAACTAAATCAAAAATGTTTCAAAAACATAAGACTTCTCGAATTTATCTGCGCTGCTATTATTCCGTTTATCGCAGGCATGGGGGAATCTGTATTATATGGTTCAATTATTATTGGTGTTCTTGGTATAGTTATAGCCATTTGTTCTGGTAGTTCTGCATTAAATAAGTATCAAGAGAATTGGCTAATGTATCGTACAACGTGCGAGACAATTAAACATGAAAAGTTTCTATTTTTAACTAATAGTCAGCCTTATGACACTGTAAATCCATTCAATCAGTTCGTTGAGCGTATAGAAAACTTAATTTCTAAAGAAAACTCTCAATGGTCAAAATCAAGCGGGAAAAAGCCACATAACAAGTCACTAAAGCAGGACTCGTAACAGTTGGCTCGGTTTCGCTACACATTTTAGCCAACAATTACTCGCCTCTTAGTGAGGCGTTACCAATGACCGCCCATGGCACAAGTCGGCCATTCACTGTCAGATTTGATTCAACTCTAAAAATCAAGTCTGGCAGATCAAGTTATTTATTCATATAAACCTATTAATACACTACTTTTATCAAGCAATTTCTTGAACGACTAACTCCCTTATTTAATAATTTTTCTGATTTAAAGTATGTTATCTAGTAATACGAATCAGTCTTGAGTACTTTATTAAGTTCATCGAAAAGTGAACCAACTAATTTATCCTGAACATCTGCTTTGGCTTTTTTAGGCATGGAATGATTATCGAAGGTTTTAATCACAGAAAAGTATGCTGGATACCAGGCCTTAGTAGCATTAAAAGTATCTGACAGATAATCTTTCGAAGGAGACAATATAGCATTTTTTACAGCTAAGTTTAGATTAAAACTTGCAACACCTAAATCAACTCCACCGTATACAAGTAAGCCTTGAGCTAATCTATCCATCTTATGAATTTGTTGATTTACATCATCTAAGTTAACACGCTTATTATTTAATAATTTCATTAGCTCCTGAAATGCTAAAAGATATTCTTCGGCACGCGTTCTAATTTCTTTTGCATTTTCATTAGCGTTAGCCGCAGATAAAATGCTTATGTCTTTTTCGGCTTGAGTCTTTGCACTTTCCAAAGCGTAATTGGATGAAATTAGAGCGGCTCCAAAAGATGCTATAATTGCAACAGTGCCAGTAATGACCTGACTCAAGAGCATATTTTTATTTTCCATAAACCTTGTATCTTCAGATTAAAATTTAACGATACATTAGATCATGATATTTACACTACGGTTATTTCCTTAAATTTTTATAACAAAAAAAATTATATTTATCTTCATTATAGTTAACTTTTACTACCCCTAGCTTATTGAACATCTCTTTGGCTACTATTAACTCTACTTCACCAGTATTCTCAATATGGTCATTATAAATTGCATCTTGATAGATAAACAGAACAGTATCTGAAAACTCTTCGAGTTCGTTGCAATTAGATAAATCACTTAGGATTGGTCGTTTAGATACTCTTTTCTCAACTTCAATTGGGACTGAAGAAGTAATAATTACTGGAATATCTAACTCTCTAGCTAAACTTTTTAACTGTCTAGCTATACTCTTTGAGGAGTTATCTTTTAAGTTAGATTGGGGGGTAAGGTGCTGAATAGAATCAATAACAATTAATTCAAGTTTATGTTCTGAATAAAAATCTATACACTTTTTTCGTAATGCTTCAACTGTCGAGAATATACTTTCATCTATATATAATGGGGATTCTAGTAAGAGGCCCATGGCAGCCGACGTTCTTGCCCATTCGTCATCATCTAAACTTGCACGAGAAAAAGAGTTATAGTTAACAGAGGCAACAGACGAAACTAATCGCCGAGTCAATTGTTCAGCTGTCATTGTCATCGTAAAGTATGCAACTGGTAATTTGTTACTCAGTGCAGCATGAGTAGCAATATTTAAAGCTAAATCACCTTTTCCCATATTGGGACGAGCAGCAATAGTGACAAGCTGAGAGGTATGCAACCCATCAATAAGCAGATCTAAATTTTCTATCCCTGTTTCTATGCCTGAAATCAAGCTTTCTTCGCTGTAATTAAGTTCTAGTTTATCTACGAAGCGCTCTAATAGATCATCCATACCGCGTAATCCAAAGCTTTCTCTCATTCTGCTTTTTAATTCAATTCTTTGAGATATGGCTTTCTTTATACCTCTAACAACATCTAACCAAGCATCATCATGGCTATTCCAACTGGTGACTGGCTTTGCAGACGCAGGTAATGCTTGAAGCTTTGCAAATGGAGCTCCTTCCCAATCTGTAGGCCTTAATATGATAGGAATCACAATTGATTTATTTTCTTCATGATTATCAATTGCTATTGAAAGTTCTTTTCCATAGCAATAATCAGACGCTATGAAATCTGAGCTTACTAATAGTAAAATTATGTCAGCACTTTTTATATTATCATTAATTTCTGGTTCCCATTCTTGACCGGCAGATATACTTCGATCATGCCAGTTTGATATAAAGCCTTTTCTTTTCAAGAGTGATAAATGAGTTTCTAACTCATCCCTGAGCCCCACATCTTTATGACTGTAACTGTAAAAAATTGATAACGATGAGTTTTCCATAAATTAATACCTAACAAGACATGTATAAATTGCATAGCCGAAAGTGAGATTGAAAGGTAAGCATATAGCCAACTATTAATTGAATCTATATCTTTTATATTAATGTACCGCTTTCTAAATAATAAAAAGGAGATACTTGTCAAAAGGATGTATCGGTTGTTTAAAGTTCACTACAACAGCTTTCATGAGGAAAAATAATACCCATACCAGCTTCAATACATTAAAAAACAGCTACAGTTGTTAATGACGTCAGTAAAAACTTCGCAAGAGAGCGAGGTGCCCCGAGTATATTAACTACAGCAATTAGGCGTTACGGTGACTATTTATCTGCCAGTGCCAGTTCGTCGTTAATTACTAAAACTAACCCATCACAGTTTGAGCCAGCACTTAGTCTATTTATTATTCTCAACGGCTGGTGAAACAAAATTTATGTTGTTTCGTCTCTATGAATTGAACTATTAGATGATTTTTGGGAAGCAGAATATTCAGATCCATACTTTATAAAATCTCTAAACTCATCTTCAGAGAGTGTATTATGGCCGGCATTATACCCATCGTATTTACCTGTCAATTGATTATAAATTGACGAGGTACAAAAAAAGACAAACGAACCACTCAAAAACCTTTGCGCACGACGAGCATTATCTGGTAATTGCTCACCTTCATATTCATTATACTCCCAGCAGGTATAGTCACTATATTCTCCAGGATAAACTTCCGTTAGCTCCTCGGACATCCCTCTGTAACTAATGGTATTAGGAATGCCTGTTGGCTCGATCTCATTTGACTCTAACCTAAAATAATCCCATGAAGGATCAACCCCAAATGATTCATAAGATAACTTTTTTGGATTTATTAGCTCCACCATTTTTTCTCCAACATGAAGAGCTATAAACCCTTTTTCTTCAGCTAGAGATGCACTGGTGACAGTAAGGCCACCACCATTTGGAAAAAACATGTGATTTAAAGATTTTGCTTTTGACAATTCATTTATTACTTGAATAATAGAGTTTATATCAGTCCAAGTAGCTCTTTCCGGTGTTCCAAATGGAAAAAGCTTTTCTTGAAGTTCAAACCATTCAGTTAAATTACGCTCTTCAAAATCTCTGTTTAGTGCCACCCATTTCTCCATTTCCTCAATAAGCAAAGAAACATTGGGTCTAATAGTAGGGTTATTATCAGTTGCTTTAGTGAGAAGATCATCTAATGAAGTTAAATATAATTCAGGATGGTAGTTATTCAACCCCAGAGAACTATGCGCTACATATTGACCGTCAAAGCCCCTCTTTTCGCCAGAGAGAGCTATCCATAGCGTTTTAGCAAATGAATACACATCGGCACTTTTGCCATCAGCCTTGTAAGCATAGCGTCGCATCTCTGGTGCCATTGTAAATTTTGCACCAACATCCCTTCTTTCTGGTGTAATAGACTCTCTCGCGGGGTATTTAACTAATCCAAAGTCAGTAAGTACAAGCCTTTCACTTAGGTATAATAGATTTTCTGGCTTAATATCTCGATGAGCTATATCTAAATCATGTAGTTCATTTAAACTTTTTGCTAAAGTGATAAAGTCATTAACAATATTGATAGGTTTTTTATACTCTACATATTTATCAAAAGGCTCAGCCAATGGCATTACAAACCAAGGATTTCCATCTACTTTACTATCCGGAATGAAAGAGTCATGTATATTTATGACACCATCAATATCTATATTTCTGAGAACAGCTTCTTCGATAGCAAATCTCTTAAAAGTTATGTCATCAATATTTTTTAAAACTTTTAGAGCAAAAAGTTCATTTCCTTTATTTGTTACCTTCCATACTTCACCGTTCCCACCCGCACCTATTTTTTCAATTAGTTTCCAGCTGCCTACCTTCCTATCTTTCTTGAATTTGAACTTAGCTATCATGAACTAGCGTGCTCCCTATGCCTCGCAGGCTTGGTTTCCCTAAAAAATCTATAAAAATCTGTATAAGGCAATTATTAAGCTACAATAACACTTACTCAAGCTCAATTTGATACCTTTCCCTTGGTGGCATTACCTCTTCAAACTCACAGTTTAACGCATTTACTAACTTGTAGAGAGTTTCGAGTCTAATGTTAACATTACCCCTTTCCATTTTTCCGTAATTGCCTCGTTCAATACCAACATAGGCGGCAAAACCTTCTTGTGAATAACCCGCCTCTTTACGTTTCTCTCGTAACTTTTCGCCAAAATGTTTAACTAAATCACTCACCTGATTTTCCTCAAGGCAAAATGATTAGATTTTCATGTTGAGGGCTAAACTACCACGCCCTATAATACCCATTATTATAAGAAGTTTATTAGGATTTACTTTGAAATTTGACCCTCTCGTAGCTCAAATTATTGTTGCACCAAATTTTGATAACTTTACAACAAGTGATGTACGTTCAGCATACTTAGTATTAAAAAGTGATTCTTCTTTAGTACCTACAGCAGTTAGGCGAAGTATATATGCCGAATTGATCAAGCTTGTTAAAAAAGGCTGGCTGAAGAAAGTGGTGTCAAATAAAAAGGGATTTACACGATTCAATAAAACAGAGAGCTTTAACGTTGACGTAATTACTCAGCTAGCTGATGCAATACCTATTACAACTACAGAAAAGGCTGATGATAAACACGCGCTGTTACTTAGTAAGTTAAATCATTACAAAGCCGAACTACTATTGAATATGGGGGAGTCTGAGGCATATAAAGAGCTTTATTTGGAGTCACCCGAACTTGTAGATGAGCTTCAACCACAATACAACAAAGCGAGAGACAACAACACCAGAATACTTGGCAAAATTAGAGCAATTGAAGGCTTACTGAAGCAGAGCGAAGCATTAGAGAAAATATGAAACTAAGACTATGGCAAGCCGAGTGTATTAATTTAGCGCTTACACAATATCAGAACGGCAATAGCCACTTTTTAGCCTTGGCAACTCCTGGGGCGGGTAAAACTTTGATGGCTGCAGAATTAGCTAATCAGTTATTAAAAAGCAATATGGTCGATTTAATTATTTGTTTTTCACCGTCGTCTATTGTATCTCAAGATTTTAAGGAAAGCTTACAGCTAAAAACGAATGAACGATTTGATGGCCTTATTGGCGCTAAAGGTAGAGCTTTAACCTATCAAAGCTTACAGTATTTAGATGTGCACTTTTGGCAGCTATTTGAACGATACCGTGTTTTTGTAATATTTGATGAAATTCATCATTGTGCTGGCTCTAATATTGACAATGCTAATGCATGGGGTGAGCAGATAATTATTAACATTCAAAATAAAGCACAGTACACATTAGCCTTAACAGGCACTCCTTGGCGCTCTGACGCTGCTCCTATTGTTCTTTCATCATATCAGCAGGCTAACAATAAAATTGCGTGTGACTACGTTTATGGGCTTTCTGAGGCTATTGGAGATAATGTTTGTCGAGTTCCACAAATAGTAGCTGTAGATAATAGCCGCATTACAGTTATAAATGACGCTGAAACCAAAACATTTAACTGCTTTAAAACTTTATTAAACGACTCTGGCGTTTCTTATCAAGAAATTATTGAAAATGAAGCGGTAATAAAATACATGATTTCTTCAGCTCAAAAAAAGCTGACTTCAATCAGATTGAAAAACCCCGATGCCGCAGGATTGATTGTTGCATCTTCTGTTGAGCATGCCCATCAAATCTCTATGTTAATGCGAACTTATTTTGACGAGGATAGTATTGTTGTAACCTACCGAGAAAATGAACCTACAAGTATTATTCAGCAGTTTAGGTATGCACAAACTAAGTGGATTATTTCTGTTGGTATGATTAGCGAAGGTACAAACATCCCTCGTTTGCAGGTTTGCTGCCATCTTACAAACATAAAAACAGAAATGCATTTTAGGCAAATATTAGGCCGTATACTGAGAGTAACAAACTCTAAAAACCAAGAAGCTATTATGTATATGCCCGCCGAACCTAAGCTTTTAGAGTACGCGTATAGGGTTAATCAAGATGTTCCATTCGAAGCTGATGTAGTTAAGTTTGAAAAGATTGAAACTCCTGCTAAAGATAAAATTGTTGATACAAATTCAAGCGTTATTACTTTTAGTAAACAAAGTAAAAAAACTTCCAAAGCTCAGGTTGATTTTGATGACTTTTTTGATCAGCCAGTTATGAATAATAGGCCTGAAGCGACAGAGGAGCATTTTTTAACCGGTGCCTATGAGCGAATAATTAATATATCAGGCCGCTTTCAGCAAGAAGCTATTGCTTTGGGGTTAAGTGAATTGCAGTAAATACGCTAGAATTTATCTCAAGTAGACCTCTTCAGGTAACATCGATTTCAGTTACACGAGGAAACATAATTTAATTTAAGGTGTTGCTATGTATAGCTTCTCTGAAATTCATAAACAAATAGACCTTATAGAGATTTTAAGCAATAGAAATATCAGTGAAAAATCTAGTCATCTAGAACAAATTAACTTTATACATCAAGGTGTAGATATCAAAGATGCTGAGCGTTTAAGGACAGAGCTAGAATGGGATATTCGAGCATTTTCCTCAGCTATTAGAACTAGCAAGAGCTCATATGTACGCCATAAAAAAGAATTAAAGCCTTTAAATACCACTTTAAGTGAAAATGCATTTGAAATTGCAAAAGTCAGCTCTTTTTGTCTTGATTACTTTGAAAATATAGAACGTTTTAATATTTGGTTAAATACTCCTTCACTTCTATTCGACTCTAAAAAACCTTTAACATTTATAGATACTATGACTGGACGTGAATTAATTAAAAATACCGTAAACAGGCTCAAACATGGCTATAACGCCTAAAAGTAAAGTGCCTTAGGACATGAGGCCAAGTTCTATCCTTTTTTTAATTTACTATCACTTTAGAGATTAAAATGTTGATTTGAGTTTATTAATGGCTCAGGGCATGAAGCTGGCGGTGATAACACCGCGCTAACCGGCGTAGTAATGGTGAGGACTGTTTTGCGTGTTTTTACAAAACAGTCCTCACCATTAGGAAGTTCGAATTAAACGTTTTATTATAACAATTAGCTGGATGCATTAGCTACTTTATCTGGATTCAATACAAAACCAGACTCTTTCAGTCTTCCCGCTAGCCGAGGCACAATTTCTTTCACATGATTATTAAACGCAAGATATAAAATACCGTCAGCATCCGACGGGCGCTCTAGGTGCCCCTTAACCAATATAGCAATATTTGCACGGCCTATAGACGAAATTAGCATTCCCATCTCCAAGACAACATTCTGTCTTGCTCTAGGCTGAATATTATCTGCGCCATCTCCCAAGGCGTATCCCATATCATCGGGTGTCATAAGCACGATGCCAAAGCTCGTTGCATTTGAATTGTGACCAATTTTTGCCTCTAAGGCTTCTATAATGGTTAACCCACCACCACCACTATTAGCAAGAATAAAATGGTCTATTCCAAGTTTATGTAAAACCAATTCAAGTTGTTCTTTTGAAACCTCATCGTGACCGTGCACTACAAAAACTTGCTTTTGCTGAGCAACACTAGCTGCAAGCGTTTCTGGGGATGCATGAATTGGCTCAGAAGACGGCACAGATGCGTTACCGCTGTATTGGTTGAAATCATCTTCAAATTTTTTCTTTAGTGCAGGACTACCTTGAACCTGAAGCGTACCTGTTCTATATAAATTTATTGTTTCACCTTCATTAGTTTTTATTTGGTGCATATTCCCTTTTTCTAAAGAAGAACTAACTGTTCTGCCAATAGCACCAACTACTGTCTCAAGATCTTGAAAGCTACCTATAAATTTCATTGCTTCTCCTTTTTGGTATAGCGCCCTCATAATAGACGCGCTTATTATACTTATTTTTCAACTTTGACTATCCACTGCGTGTGCTCACGAGAGAAAGCATTTTCTGCATCACGTACAAAATCCGAAAACAATTCATTTGAGTTAGCCTCGTCTAATTTTGTACGAATAATCCCTATTTCATGCGCAGTAAGAGCATAAGCAGTTGCGATTTCTTGAAACCTTTTGAGCTGTATCCAAGTTGTTACTGCCCCCGCTGCAACTACAAAAACCTCTGTTGGCCAGATTTTCCATTCAGGAAATGCAATGCGTGACAATACAAGAGCAATAGCTATTGCTTGTAGTACAACCAATAGAGCAAAGAATTGTGAACTTCTCTTCTTATTGTGTTTTGACTTTTTTGCATACCATATCCGTTGCTCATCAATACGAGCTGAGAGATAGAAGTTTTTCCGGTCTTCAATATCACGAGATCTAATGCTCTGCATTTCTGGTGTAATTTGCTCATTAGCGCAATCATCCCCCCCCAATAGATCACCAATTTGGTTATTCGAAGAAAGAATACCTTGCAGCATATCTCTAAAAACTGCGTTTACTTCATGCACTGAATTAGCGTCCAAAAATGGTTCCGCCCGCATGATATAGCGCCAGGTTGCTGTTTTTACCGATTCTGCCACTGCTCTTGCACTATACCAAGCACGCTCATATCTTTTGGATGCTATAAAGATAGATATCCCTAGAGCGGCTAAAAATACTGAGGCATTAACCAATGAATAGATAGCATTGGGTAATGGATTTATCGCAAGAAGAGCGCCTAGAATTAGTGTGAATATGTGCCACTGGACTGAGCGTAAATAAGCGGTCTGCGCAAAAATTGATGCGTTATCCGCTGCTCTGTACAAACCTGGATAATCTTTTTGTTCCATAGTTATTGCTCGTTAAGCTGAGGCTAACGCTTGTAAGTTTGCTTCACTCCAAGCGTAAACCTTGATTCCATTATCAAACAGGCATTGTGGAATTTTACCCTGTACTCCATTGAGGCGAATTGCGTAAACTGCCTTTCCTCGCGCTAGAGACATTTCAACCTCGTGAGGCACCCAATAACTTTTCCAAGTATCATCTCCGACAAAAACTATAGTTTTTGATGTCCCAGTCAGGCTTTTGGATATTGCTTGTTTAATTACAGCTTCGTTTTCAGTTTTCCACCGCTTTAGCAGATCACGTACCTGAAAGTTCAATGATGTGTACCGCGGGTTTACTGCACGGCCCTTTATAGTGACAACTACATCACGATCCTCTTCTTTAAAGCTAAAAAATACTACTTTGGCCATTTAACTGACTCCTATGTGATATTGGATTAGTAGGTATAACATCTTAGTATTTATGCGACACGCCGTTTGTGTTGTACAATGGCTTGTTGGACTGAGGCGCTACCTGCTCGGTGTGTCAGAGTTGGTGTGTTTATGCTATGGGAATTTGCTTTTTAGAGGCTCTAGCTAAATTAGCTAATTTAATAAGCTTACCTATTATAATGTGCGCTTTCCCTGCGTTGCTCAGCGTTTACTATTTATCCATTAAACCTAATGTTTAACCATTAAGCAAGGATATTTTTCGCTAGCAAAGCCGCTATTAGCCTGAGCATTTAAGCAGGTTAAACCTTTGATTTTATAAAGTAAGATAGACTACTAACTCGTTCGCATTATTTTGTTTTTCACTACACTTAAATTATTCACCATACCGTAAATGGCAAGATACCAATTAACAGCGAGGGGGATGGATAAATCAAAGGTGAAATCATACGTCACCGTTTTTGACTGGCCGGTTTTCGCTCGGTGCCGACTATTAGCAAATTCCCAAAAAGGAAATTATTTTTACCTAATCGGTTTGATAATATTTTCTTCCAAAGCAGATAATCTACACTCAAGTTCATAAACCCTATTTATGAGCATTAACTCTCTATTTAAGGAGTCATAGAGTAATTTCTCAAATTTTTCAGCTTTTTTTATATTACGTTGTAATTTTTTATCTAATTTTTGTTTTTCTGTACTTTTATTAATGTGCTGTTTGGCTGCATTCTTGATATCACCAGCTAGTATTTTAAAACCTTGCCCTCTGGAAGGTTTAATAGATCCTTTACCAACACCGGCCTCAAGGCAAACTGAATCTTGATTTATTTTATATTTACCAACTTCAAGTACTTGAGGTTGATTACTTACAAGACGCTCTAGTGCAGAGTAATAGTTATCAAGTGCGCTCATTTTTTATAATCTACCCCATTCTTTTTAGCAAATCTAAGCAGTTCATCGTAATCCTTTGCTTCAGAACGATACTCTACGCTATTCATATTAAGAGTGTTGAGGTTGTTATTTAAGATGTTTAATGTTTTCTTTAATTTTGAACGCTTTATAAAAGCTTTATCACAAGAAGTACAGCTAATAAAACTTTTTGTAAGAAAAGAATCACATGCATCGACAGAGCCACACCCACCTAACACTGTACTTTTGTATGCTAATTCACCTCGTTCAAATTTTTTTAATGTATCTTTTCTAGTCTCTGTAATTAAAATATTTTGCTTCCCAGGTTCTAATGAACGAAAACCTTTTCCCTCTATAAATCTTCCAGCTGTACCTAATAACAATTCATCGCTTAGTAATACATCTGAAACATAAGCCATAAAATCGGCTAATGGCTTATTATCACTATATGTTTTCGCTACATGATTTTTGCCTATTTTAAATAAGCCATCAATATTCTCTGCACCATTAGAATAGTAGTATGTTACAGCTCTTAAGATATGCTGTAATTGATTCTGAAGGCTTCCCATAGAAACGAGTCCACTCTGAGCAGCATATACCACTAAAGATCTTCTATATTGATGAGAAGTGAAATGCCAATGCCTTCCTACTTTAAAGTTATCACCTTTCGAACACCAATCTCTATTTGGATCTAATCGCTCTAGAAAAAGCATATCTTCTTCGGTAATTATTAGCTCTTCATTATCGACAAGAAGACCTTTGTGAGACCTTATATTAGCAACATCAGCATACTTTCCATTTGGATGATTTTTCATAGTTGAGGTTGAAGAGGTTAGATATGACATTGAAATAAATAACGGGGAAATGTTTTTTGCATCCTTTTCACAGCTTAATCCGGCAAATTGAGCTACAGGTTTTGCAATTGTCTGCAATATATTGATAACTCTCTCCATGTCAATAGTAGTTACCCATTTGACTGATTTCTTATTACCAGCATACTTAGTTGTGTTACCTAAAAATCGAGCTTTTAACCTTTTTTGCCCGAGACTTTCAAGGCAATAGAAATTTAATTTTAGGGCTTCACCATCCCTCATCCCAGAGTAGAAATGTATTATTTCTTTGCATATTCTTTGAATGGAAGTAATGTGCTTTTGGATATTCACCCTATTGTTGTTCCAATCATACTTAGCTGCATATTCAACTAAATTATTTTCATTTAACCACTTATTTAGGCGTTGCTCTCTAACTTTCTGTGTATTACCACCACCCGATATTCCTTTGCTAATTTCTCTTTCTTCTCTACTACTTTTTTCTTTTAAAATATAAGATATTATTCTCTCCAAACCTAAAATATTTTCTTCCGTTTCTGTTATGAAATCCCATAACAAGTTATGTTTGGCTTTGTATATTCTAGGTGGTATGACTGCAACCTGTTTATATAAGCATTTAAATTGATTGATTCTTGTATTGATAAAGTCTCTGATAACATTTGAGTAAGCGACTTCAAAACCTAACTTGCTTCTCCCACATTTTTCAAATAACCCTAAAGTACATTGAGCCGCTTTTAGTTCGGTTTCCTTTTGATGCATACTTACAAATTCGGATAATAACTTTTCATTTGTCAGAATATTAGTTATCGATAACTTTCTTATGTCAGCAAATAAAGCTAACGGCTTTATAAAATAATTATAGACTCTTACAAGAGAAGAAACGGATAATGTGTTTTTATTCACACCTTTTCCATACAAAAAACTACAAAACCACAGCCATCTTCCTTCTTCCCTTAAGTGAGTAGGAAGCTTTTTAAAGTTTATCTTATTACCCTTTTCTTTTTCAGAAAAAATTGAAAGATCTATTTCATTATCACCATAATATTGCATAGGTTGATTAGATAAATTGTAGAACAATACAAAGTCGTTTCTTGGAGGTGATGGGGTATTTTCTAGATATGTGAATGTGTCTGAATAACATGAATTAGAGAAACTGACTTGCAAATTATGCTTCATTAGAATAGCCCTAAATTTATATACATTTCTAATCTTTGTTGCCAATAAGGAGTCAGCAATCCTTGGTCAAAGACTTTAGACTCTAAACCCTCTACCATATCTTTTTTTTCTAGGCTGATTTTTTTTATATTACTTATTAATTCATCAATCCTATATAAAGTGTCTCTATAAACATTTAAAAAGTGAGCTCGGTTATGTGCCAGCTCTTGGCTTTCCTGTATTAAAAACTTTAAGGAAAGAAGTTTATGTACATCAGTCCCATCTGCATGCATTCTATACTTGCTGCAAAATAAGCACCCCTCGTTAAAAGAGCAATCGATCTTAACTGGTGGACTACCTACTAAAATAGGCTCCGGTCGACTTAACTCACTACAATGTCCCACGACAGTATCAGTTGTATCTTCTTTTTTTAGCTCTGCAGATAATGCATTAAAAAAATCGGTCATTTCCTCTGCAGTTGTTTCGTTATCATTCCTTCCGGTATAGTGAGTTTGGCTAGTATAGACGCTATGCTGTAATATCCATGATTCAACTGTGGAACCATACTTATTTCTTACCCAAATACTTTTTGTCGTACGTATCTCCTGTGAGCTCCCTAATGAAAATTTATAGCCAAATGCAACCTCTAACCTTTTACGAGCTAGAAAAGATGCCCCACCATCTAATGGAAAAGGTCTAATAATACCTTTAAAAACAGACCCTAAAAACAAGTATGATTCAGCATGTTTTTTCCTTCTATAAAGGCTTAATACATAATCTCTTAATTTTATATATAATTGAAAATCACTCATAAATTCAGATTGAATTTCAAAAGTTACATTTTTTCCTTGAGCACGCCATTTCACGTTTGAAAAGTGCATAGTGCTCTTATCGACACTGATATTGTCATTGTATTTCAAACGTGCGGCCGAAGAGTCATTCATTCCGGTTAAAAACAAAAAGTGCATGAAATATGACTTTAACGCGTATCCTACGATCAATCTGCGAGCATTAGATTCCGGTCTATTAGCGCACTCCATTGCTTTCTTTCCCTTTCCTAGATAACGATAGGCTTCTGCCTCTGATACTTGATACTTTGAGACAAACTCTTCAACAGTATAAAATTTACCATTCGAAAAATTAAATGCCTTTCCAAAGCTATTTTGACTAGAAAGTCCAAATAAGTTTTTCGAATATGGTGAACAGTGGAAATCTCCATACACTAACTCTAGCTTAAAGGGGATAGGTTTAGCTTTTAGAAGGACGTTAGCGCACTGGCGAAATAGCAGAGTATAGAAATTAAATTGATCAGCGTAATCCTCTTGACTCAGAGGTGAAACAGGTTCTAATTCATTTGCATTTTCAATGATTTTATCTAATCCTGAGTGAAAATAAGAACTATCTCTTTCTTTGTTGAAAAGCTCCATTAAGAATTGAATTGCTAAATTCTGATGCTTTCTTGCGCTAATACTCGACATGCCCTTTTTTTTCAATTTGTCATATTGACGCATATTACAACGAAGGTCATATATATAATTAATTAGTAAAGTTTTTGCATCCTCTAAAGTTGAGGGAAACTTATGCTTACTAAGCCAACCAAGAAAATGAGAAATATTCCGGAAACAATAATAGACTGTGACATCAACTTTCCCGTCCTGATGTAAATTAACTATAACGTTTAATACTGCAGTTACTATAACTTTATAATTTGGGTTTAACGATTTCTTAACAACATAAACATCTGTACTATCTAGTCTATTTTTTTTATATTCTGCATAACAGATGTCTACAAGAGAGGTTTTTACGTGGAGCTGAATAACGATGTTATCAAGCCTTGAGAGCGAGGAAGAAAAATCGCCTTTTTCATAATAAACATCAAGCAATTGCTTAGGCGTCAAAAGATTAACTTTTAGTTTGGTATATTTAGATTCCATACACTATTCGTAACTCATATTCTCATTAAACCCTTTAAATAATCTTCAAATGAACATTGAACTTGTTTAATGATAGTCTGCTTCTCATCAAAGACTAAATATTGTTGTGTTGTGTGAAGACTTTTATGATTTAATCGAGTTTTAACCAATGGAAAAACCAACTCAAAAATCTTAGAGTTTGAGATAGAGGGATTTTTTCTTTTTAATTCTTCAAAGCCAAACCTAACTATATTCATACCGGCTGTAGCTCTAGTATCATGAAACTTATAATGCTTTTTAAAGCCTTTTTCTCTTAAAAGAGGAATGAGTAGTGTTTTAATGAAGGTGGAAAGAGCTTGCCCATTAGGAAGAGTTTTAAATTCCCCTTTGTATGGATCAGCTTTTGATATGTAAAATGGATTACCTTGTTGTGAGAGAAATATATATTGGTCATCAATATTTGAAAGTGGTCTCTTATTTTGCGCTTTATTTAGCCGAGAAATAGCCCTATTAGATTTTATATAAACTTGCGTTTTAATATACAGTTCTAACGGTACCTTAATCTTTTCAAATTTACCCACATTGAAACTATCTTTACAATCGGCAATTTTACCCTTTGTATTATGTATTCCTGCGTATAAGCAGACCATTCCTTGCTGATCCACTATAGGCTCTCTTAGAAACTGATTTCGACGATATGTTAAGATCGTTTGCTTCCTTGCACCACTAAGAACACCATGTAAGTGAACTAAAGTCATTTCTATGTTCTTTAGTTCTTTCAATGCATCAAACAAAATGAGTTGCTCATCTTTATCTAGAGGTCTCAGCTTACCTCCATCCAGAATAAGCCCTTCATAAGCAGCAGATTGTTGATCAGTTCGCCCACGGCCGCGAACAGAGCCAACATCAGTAGACATAACTACATGCCTCTTTCCGTTATTTTGGATATAAACTTCTTTTTCATTCCATGGTGGGTATAGAAAGACAACCCCTTCTTGGTCAATTAAGTAACGATAAAACTGAACAAGATTAGACATAACTAGGCGTATAGTATTAGGAGAAAGGATGCCGCTAGTTAGTTTATTATTTAGATGAAATCTAAACCTTCTTAAGGGACTTCGAGCCCTTGATTCACATTCTTTAAATAAGATCTCCTCATCGACTAAAAACTCTACGAATTGCTTGAGCGAAAGAGCTTTCCTATAAAGTTGTTGATGTGATGGTAATGTAGATAAGACATCAGTTTTAATGATTAAACTCATAAGATATCTATTTCCTTCTTCCCATGGCTGACCATCATGTAAAAGGATTACAGGAAAGTGATTGTAAGTTTTAATGTTATTTTTGTTTGAAGAGTCATATATTTTTTTTTCACCCACCTGAACTATTTTTACTTTTGCCGAAACATAGCTTTCCCTCTCTGGCAAATGAGATTCTGAAAATGTAGGAGAGTAAAACTTAAACTTAGGTATAACAAATAATCGTGGCTGCAAACCCTGAGAAGCTAAATTATAAAGCTTTTCTATATTCATAATCAGATTAGAACCATAAATTTCTATTTAAACTTAAGGTAGTTATCAGTATTAATTTTGTCCATAAAGATAAAACTTTATGCTACGTCTAAATTGGTAAATACTTATATGTGTGGTGCGGGTTACGAAACGGTCGCTGACGCCAATTGGTTAAATCAATTGAATGGCCAATAATTGAATATAAAGCAGCAGTATCAATGGCTTCATCATCAGACATGGTTGGCATTATGGTAGCCATTCGTTGTGCAAGCATTGATTTTCCGGTGCCTGGTGGACCTAAAAATAGTAGATTATGCCCACCCGCAGCGGCAATTTCTAATACACGCTTTGCACCAGGTTGGCCTTTTACATCACTTAAATCGAGTAAAAAATCTGGCGCTTGGGTACAATCAGGGTAGGTAATATTGAGCGGTAAAGGTTGTTGATTGAGCAAGTCTCCCCATACCTCTTGAATAGAACTGACGGCTTTTCGTTTTACGCCACTGACTAGGCTGGCCAAACTGTCATTTTCAAGAGGCAGAAAACAGCAACGATTTTGCTCTTTAGCTCCGAGTACTGAGGGTAAAATGGCATTTACCGCACGTATTTCACCATTAAGTGCAAGCTCACCGTAAAATTCGTACTTATGAATATCAGGGCAAACTATTTGTCCCGATGCGACCAAAATACCTACCGCAATCGCAAGGTCAAATCGCCCTCCATCCTTAGGAAGATCGGCAGGTGCTAAATTAACGGTAATACGCTGATCGGGAAATCCAAATTGCGAGTTTTCTAGAGCACTACGTACTCTATCCTTGGCCTCTTTAACCGACGCCTCAGGTAAGCCGACGATATGAAAGGCGGGTAAACCATTCCCTAAATGTACTTCAACCATCACTTCGGGGGCGTTGATCCCCACCTGAGCGCGAGAAAATATACGGGCTAACGACATTCCTTATCCTAGGGTCTGCTGACCTTTCAAGGTTAAATTTGCAGCAGTCTGTTTGGTATTTAGGCAAGGCAGAGCCTATGTCGTGTGGTTACTCCCCATAAATAGGCGATAACGCAGCATTAATGCCAAACAGGCGCTGCCCGAAGGGTTCTGCCTAGGGGCGATTTACTCTTTGTTGCTCGGTTTTCACTTAGTCCACTAGGTTACAAACCTCGCGCCGCGATTAAATCGCCCCTAGTTTGAACAGACCTTAATCCGCAAAGATCAACAGGCCCTAGTTAACAGCTGTATTTACACAGTTTAGTCAGGATATTTAAAAACATGTAATATAATCTTCCATTTAATCGCCGAAAAACGTAGCAATAAGGTCATTAGCATACTCAGAATCATTGCCACTTCCACCGTTAACGATAGGTTGATACTTAATGTATAGACAATGCCACCAGCAATACAGGTAATAGCATACAGCTCACCTTTAAGCAGCATTGGAATATCGCGGGCAAGCACGTCGCGAATAAGCCCACCAAAACAGGGGGTTATTACAGCCATAATCACAACCGTCATATCTGGCATACCAGCCAATTGCGCTTTTTGCGCTCCCATGACCGCAAAAAAGGCTAAGCCAAACGCGTCAGCGGTTTGCAATACATAGTATGGAATGGATTTTTGCTTATTGATCAGTCGTGTAGTAACCAGAACCGCCACCAAAATAGCGTAGAAGTAGCTTTGGTCGTGTAACCAAAATACGGGCTGGTCGAGTATCACATCGCGAACGGTACCGCCGCCAATAGCCGTAACAGTTGCAAGTACAACTACACCAAAGCCATCCATTTTCTTTTCATAGGCTACCAAGGTGCCTGAGATAGCAAATACCGCCACACCTATTAAATCAAACCAGTGATAAAGTTCAGTCATAATTTTGATTACAAAAAGTTTTAAAGAGTTTAGTGCATAGCATACTAAATATTCAGCAATAACACTTTCAAAAAGTAGAATTAGAAAAGAACAGCAGGTATACGTGTTAAAAATAGCGTGAGGGAATATGAATTTTAGGCATAAAAAAACACGCTTTAGGCGTGTTGCTTTACTATAACTATTTATTTCAGTGGTTGCGGGAGCCGGAATTTAATAGACAACCTTTACTGGCTAATGGAGAGTTGAGACCGACGAGCTATCCATTTCACTGAATTTCAGACATAAAAAAACACTCTTATAGAGTGTCGATTCATTATAACTTGATTTCAGTGGTTGCGGGAGCCGGATTTGAACCGACGACCTTCGGGTTATGAGCCCGACGAGCTACCAGACTGCTCCATCCCGCGCCTGAAATATTAAGTGTTATTTTACTTCTTACTTAATTAAAGAAGTCAGCCAACTCTATAAAGAATTGGTTGCGGGAGCCGGATTTGAACCGACGACCTTCGGGTTATGAGCCCGACGAGCTACCAGACTGCTCCATCCCGCGCCTGTATATTTAAAGTCTATCGACTACTTAATTTAATCTCTTAAGTTAGAGTTTTACAGCACCAAATCTAACGAAGAGAATTGGTTGCGGGAGCCGGATTTGAACCGACGACCTTCGGGTTATGAGCCCGACGAGCTACCAGGCTGCTCCATCCCGCGCCTGTAATTTCTTAGTAACAGTATTGTGTTATTCACAAGCCTGTTTCGAAGAGAGCGCTATAATATAGGAATAAACCTATAATGCAAGGTTTTACTAATTAAAAGCGTTTAAGTGAACAAAAACCCATCAAACAGTGGTATTTACAGTAATCGTTGATGTGGATTTATCATTTTTTGCCACTCCCAGTCGGGATGACCCATAACAATAAAGTCAGGATTTTCTGTGCTTTCTCTTTGGTTATACGTTAAAGGATTAAATTCAGCGTCGGTAATACAGCCGCCCGCTTCTTCAACAATAACTTGCGATGCACCCGTATCCCACTCACCTGTAGGACCTATTCTTAAAAAACAATCTGCTTTACCCTCGGCAACAATACACGCCTTAAGTGAACACGAACCTAAAGCCACCGTTGCAAATTGCGCATTTAGATACTGGCTAACTGCTTCTATTTTTTGCCGGCGGCTTACAGCCAAAGTTAAACTCTCGGGCGGTGCAACAAATATTTGTTTATCGTGCTCACCTTCACGCTTAAATGCCCCATTTTTAGCCGTTGCATAATAGGTCACGCCCTTTGCTGGCCAATGAATAACCCCCAACACTGGGTGGTTATTTTCTATCAATGCAATATTAACGGCAAAGTCACCACTTTCGAGTATAAATTCACCGGTGCCATCCATTGGGTCAAGCAACCAATAACGTTGCCAGTGCTGTCTATCTTGCAACGCTGGAATGGGGGTTTCTTCTGACATAATAGGAATGTCGGGAGCAAGCGCATTTAAACCTGCCACGAGCACATCATTTGCAGCTAAATCTGCTTTTGTTACTGGCGTATTATCTGATTTTTCTTGCTGACCAATATCGTCTTTTTTATACAAAGACATAATGGCATCCCCTGCACTTTGCGCAAGCTCAATACATGGCTCTAGAAGTTTATTCATTAATGTCTCCTGAGGCTAAATACTTATCTAATAATAGCAGAGCCGCAACACTACGTGCTTCAGTAAAGTCAGGTTGTTCTAATAACGACTGCCACTGTGAAAGTGGCCATTTCACAACCACTAAGGGCTCAGGCTCATCGCCTAGTAAGGTTTCAGGATATAAATTTTTAGCAAACAAAATATGCATGGTTGCGTTAAAATAGCTCGGTGCCATAGTGACCGTTTTAAGCGGTTTAAAGTATTCAGCGCCAAAGCCAATTTCTTCTTTGAGCTCTCTGTTTGCAGCCTGTTCAGGCGTTTCACCTGGGTCAATGAGCCCTTTGGGAAACCCTAACTGATAGTCATTGGTGCCTGCACAATACTCACGAACCAGTAATAACTCATTTTCAGTGGTCATAGGTACAATCATAACGGCTCCACGACCACCGCCGCGAATTCGCTCATACTGACGCTCTTCGTTATTTGAAAACTTAAGCTCTAAAGACTCCACAGTAAATAAGCGACTTTTAGCGACAACATTATTACTGAGAATTTGTGGTGGTGTTGGGTGCTTTTTCTGTGTCATGGGCATCAATTTGCTATCATTGCAGTTATACTAATCATATACCCAAATGAGTATAAGATGCGAGTTTCAGTTTGAATTAAAAGCAATTTAATTGAGCAAATAATTCTCGGGTTTAGCTAAGGTTAATTCTTTATTTTAGGCTACGAATACGCTCTTAATATAATATTGTCGGATTTATACCTTAATAACTCAATTTACAAAGTTCATTAATCTACTTCATCGCAACTTATTCATTTCAAAAAGTAGTTTTCACAAGGATACATCATGCTCAACTGGTCAAAAATCGATACTGTATTACTCGACATGGATGGAACTTTACTTGATTTACATTACGACACTGACTTTTGGCTCAATGTTGTACCCCAACAACATGCTCTGGCTCAAAATATCAGTTTTGAGGAAGCCCGCGTAGATATCTTAAAACGCTATCAGGCTGTGAGTGGCAAAATTCAGTGGTACTGCTCTGACTATTGGGAGGCACAGCTAAACTTACCTATTCTCGAACTAAAGCGCCAGTCTGCCCACTTAATCAAAATTCGTGAAGACGTTCCGCATTTTTTAACTGAACTTAGACGAGCAGGTAAAGAGCTCATTTTGCTGACTAATGCCCATCCTGAATGCGTCATGCTTAAATTTGAACATACCGCTATTGATAACTATTTAGACGGGGTGGTATCGACTCATGAATATGGAGTAAGTAAAGAGCAACAAAGCTTGTGGCATAAAGTGCAAGGGGACTTAGGGTTTGATAAACGCCGCACTTTATTTGTAGATGACAGTTTACCGGTATTAAATGCCGCACGAAAATACGGCATTGAGCATTTACTTGCGGTTGCTAACCCTAATAGTCAGCAACCACATAACGATATAAGCGATTACTTAAGCGTAACCGACTACCGCGCTATTATATAATTAGCTTTTTGGGTAACGCGCTACTAAGCCTTGATATACCTGTTTTGCAAAATCTGCATGTTCAGTATCAAGGCTTTTAACTACTTCTACTAAGTGTTCGTTATCTTCTTGACCATGCCATACTTTAATGTAGCTGCCATCTTTGTAGCCATGATCTTGGCGGAAAAAGTTAAGCGTATTTTTACCTACATAACCACGGTATAAATCATCAATATCCATGCCCATTTGTGCCATACAACCGGCAAATGCTGATGCATTAAACGCTTTATTGGCAACAGCACTGGCTGCTAATAATTCAAGTGTTTGTTTAAAGTCATCACCTTGTTGTGGTGCACTCATTTCGGCTTGTAGTTTTGTTGCTATTTGCTCGTAGCTAGTCTCACCGTCAATACGCAACGATAAGCCAAAGTGAAAAATATCAACCAGCTCTAAAATCACCTGTTCAGTATCTGGTGTTTGTTTTTTCCACCATTTCCAACCGTAATGGTCTAACATTTCTGCACATTCAACCCAAATAGCTCGGTACCATTCAAAGCCTTGGCTAAACCATTGCTCATGTACTTTAGTATTCATGGCATTTTGCATTTCTAGCATAACAACTAGCTTGTTTAAATTCGCAGACATATTGGTTCCACTGTTGGATTTATAATTAGGGTAATAATACAGATAATATAACTTAACGACCAGCCGAAAACTCATGCCATGAGTTGATCAGGTCAACAAAGTCTTCAAAACCACAACCGCTGCTTAAATCATTCTCTTCAAGCATTAATTCGTCATCTTGGTAGGCTAATATATCTTCGTTATCTTGATGCAGCGCATGCGCTTCAAATAACGCTTCATCTTTAGAAAGGATCAGGTCAATTTCTTGACCTTTAAGTGTTAATGGTTCAAAGCTTGAACTCACCGAGCTAATAAGCGCCAGCACCATAGCCACTTTGTCTTTGCCTATTTCTTCATTTAACCAACGGCCTATAATCGCATGCTCGCTGCTTATTTTAATTCTTAACCCACTAATAGGGTCGCGAATAAATTGGTATTCCATAACTTTATTCCAGTACTGCTAATTACAATAGATTATAACCTAGTCAGTTATGAATAACGCAAGCCAGATACAAAAATAGCGCCGCAAGGCGCTACTTAACCTGAACTCTGGTTAAGAGATTTACTAACATATTGAATAATATGATATTTATGTTTATTTTCTCTAGCCAGAGATTTTCACTGAAAACAAGGCGAAATTACGCGTCAATAGCTAGTCTATTGCAAGTAAATTCAACGCAGTTAGCGCTCAAAATAGCTGCTAGAGATAGATTTATTATCCAGAGTTCAGGTTATTTAGTATCATCAATATAGCTAACCGCCTGAGCGATAGCGGGCAGCATCAATAATTGCCCATAAATGGAATACGGCCCCAACAATAGCTGGAACAACTAAGAACCATAACGCGTAACCGCCAAAAACCAAAATGGCAAACACCAGCGCCGATAAAATACGACCCTGCACCAACTGCCCTAAACCCGGGAAAAAAATATTACATAGAGCGGCTATTACATTTCCGCCAGAACCTTGTTGAGACATACTAACCTCTGTAGTTTAATTAATTTTGTATTTGTACTTATTGTTTATACTTACACACTTTATGCCAATTTATTAAGGCTTACAAATCATACAGTTAAATTATTACGAATTTATCGCTTTAGTATTTTTTGCCAAAAATAAGTCAAATTAGCAATTTTAAATAGCTATTTTAGTTACTTGCTCAGTTTATACTGTTCACTATTCAACAACTTAAATACCTATTTTATAAATAGCTGTTTATAAAAACAGTATTTTATTTAGCCTAACAAAAACACCTGTTATACTGCTCTCATTATTGATTAAAAAGGCGTAACGATGGACGTTTCAGAATTACTCGATGGCTTAAATGATAAACAACGCGATGCCGTTGCAGCGCCATTACAAAACATGCTGGTATTAGCAGGAGCAGGTTCAGGTAAAACTCGAGTATTGGTTCATCGTATTGCCTGGTTAATGCAAGTAGAGCAAGCCTCTGCCTACAGTATTTTTGCGGTAACCTTTACCAATAAAGCCGCTAAAGAGATGCGCTCAAGAGTTGAAGAAACTCTAAAAGCCCCTGTTGGTGGCATGTGGATTGGTACTTTCCATGGTTTATCGCACCGAATTTTACGGGCGCATCACCGTGAAGCAAATTTACCTGAAGCCTTTCAAATTTTAGACTCAGACGATCAGCTTCGCATGATCAAGCGCTTGTTAAAATCGATGAATATTGATGATAAAAAATGGCCAGCCAAACAGTTTGGTTGGTACATAAGCGCTAAAAAAGACGAAGCTCTGCGCCCTAAAGATATTCAGGCATACGATATTAACGAGCAAATGATGCTGCGCGTTTACGCAGCCTATCAAGAAGCTTGTGATAGAGCGGGCCTAGTTGATTTTGCTGAAATATTACTACGTAGTTATGAGGTTCTTAAAAACAACCCAACCCTGCTTCGTCATTATCAGCAGCGCTTCGCACACATGCTAGTAGACGAGTTTCAAGATACCAATACTATTCAGTATGCATGGCTAAAATTACTTGCGGGCGACACTAGTAGTATTATGATTGTAGGTGATGATGACCAAAGTATTTACGGTTGGCGTGGCGCTAAAATTGAAAATATCAAACGCTTTTTAACAGACTTTGATGCAGAGACGATTCGCCTTGAGCAAAACTATCGCTCGACTGCCACTATTCTTAAAGCGTCTAATGCACTTATACAAAATAACTCCGAGCGTATGGGTAAAAGCTTGTGGACTGACGGTAACGACGGCGAACCAATTTCTATTTATGCTGCCTTTAACGAGCTAGATGAAGCGCGCTTTGTGAGTAGCAAATTACGCAGCTGGCTAAATGCCGGAAATGCGCTACAGGATGCGGCTATTTTGTATCGTAGTAATGCGCAATCGCGGGTACTTGAAGAAGCGATGCTACAAGAAGGTTTAAAATACCGAATTTATGGTGGTATGCGATTCTTCGAACGTCAAGAAATTAAAGATGCCCTCTCATACTTACGCTTAGTGGGTAACCGCCAAGATGATGCCGCATTTGAGCGTGTAATTAATACCCCAGCCCGTGGGATTGGCGACAAAACATTAAGCCATATACGTGACTGCGCTCGCGCTGAATCTTTGCCGCTTTGGTATGCTGCTAAAGCCATTGTAGAACAACAGCATTTATCGGGTCGAGCATCAGGAGCTGTTGCAAAGTTTGTCGAACTTATTGAGCATATTGAAGATAAAATTAGTGACTTAACGTTGCATGAGCAAGCTAAATACGCGATTCAAACCTCAGGGTTAATGGCTATGTATCAGGCTGAAAAAGGCGAAAAAGGCCGCGCTCGAGTAGAAAACTTAGAAGAATTAATTAGTGCCTGCGATCAGTATGAACTCCCTGAAGAGGAAGAGTTTAGCTCGCCACTACAGGGCTTTTTAGCTTATACCTCACTTGAGTCTGGCGAAGGCCAAGCCGATGAGCATGAAGACGCCGTACAAATGATGACGCTTCACTCAGCTAAAGGTTTGGAGTTTCCTTTAGTGTTTATGGTCGGTGTTGAAGAAGGTATGTTTCCATCTCAGCAAAGTAATGAAGAAACCGGCCGTTTAGAAGAAGAGCGCCGTCTTTGTTACGTGGGTATGACCCGCGCTATGGATAAGCTGTATATAAGCCATGCCGAAAGCCGCCGTTTATATGGCCAAGAGAAATATCACAGCCCATCGCGCTTTTTACGTGAAATACCCGAAGACTGCGTAGAAGAAATTCGCATTAAAACACAAGTATCTCGCCCGCCTGCAGCCGGTCGCTTTAGCGCATCGGTTAGCCATGCTGCATTTGAAGAAAGCGGATTTAACTTAGGTCAACGCGTGCTGCATGCAAAGTTTGGCATTGGCACCGTACTCAACTACGAAGGCAGTGGCGCACAATCTCGCGTACAAGTTAACTTTGACGACTTAGGCAGTAAGTGGTTAGTAACAGCTTATGCAAGATTACAAGCCGTTTAACCACGTTGTAGAGCGTGTACAGCAACAACTTGCGTATGCGAAACATCGCCAGTTACTGCTGTTTACAGGCGATAAAAATTGGTGTTATGAGCAATGTACTCAGCTGCTTGCTCATTTGCAGCACCCTTCTTTTGTACTGTCAAAAAGCACTCATTTAATTAATGCACATTGGCCAGAGCATACCCACCAAATTTTAGGGCAAGAGTGCGCCCATGCTGTTTATGACGGCTACAGTGGACTGGTGCCAGATAAACTAGCTGCGCTTAGTGGCGTTGTGCAAGCAGGTGGTTTTTTAATTATATTGCTACCCGAACTTAAAGAACTTGAACACTGGTGTGATGACGCCCTTCCCTTATTTCAATCTTTTGGGCAAATGCACCCTTACAGCTTTTTTAACCAACGCTTAGCTCACTTACTAAGCAAAACTACTTTACTGCATTTTAGCCAGCAAAATGGTTGGCAGTGTATTACCGATACGAATCTATCAACTGGTGAAATTGACTTTACCGAGCAACAACAGTGTATTGAATTAATAATAAAAACAGCAAACGGACGAGCAAATCGACCATTATTAATTAATGCAGATCGGGGAAGAGGAAAATCAGCCGCATTAGGTATTGCAGCAAGTAAACTCAGCGATAAAAACATACTTATTTGCTCTATGCAATTTCGTGCTTTGCACAGTAGTTTTAAGCACTTAGCGAGTGAGCTTGATATAGATTATCGAGCTGGCGATAAACACATTGCAAACATGCACTATGTGGCGCCTGATCAACTACTGAACGAACAACCGCAGTGCGATTTGCTATTAATTGATGAAGCAGCAGCAATCCCTGTTCCAATTCTCATAAAAATTCTTCACCTTTATCCTCGCGTGGTCTTTTCAAGCACTATGATTGGCTATGAAGGTAATGGTCGCGGTTATATTTTAAAGTTTACTCGTTACCTCAAAACGCATTTTAAAAACATGCGTAGCATCAGTCTTGAGCAGCCAATCCGTTTTGCAAAGCACGATCCTTTAGAGCTGCACCTTCGTACACTCTTAGCTTTGGATGCAGAACATCACAGCGCTAGTTTGAATACTGCTCCCCTACAATTTAAGCATCTGCAAGCAAATCAACTTACTAACGACGAACCACTGCTTCATCAAGTTGTTGGCTTACTAACACTGGCACATTATCAAACCAGTGTGAATGACTTACGTCACTTACTAGATGCCGCTGGGCAACGCCTATTTGTTTGTCAACAAGGTGATAATATTCTTGGTGTGTGTTTAGTAGCGATAGAAGGTGGCTTTACTACATCGTTGAGTAATGAAGTAGTGCAAGGTAAGCGCCGTCCTCAAGGGCACTTAATGGCGCAAAGCCTTGCACAATTAAGCTTTAACCCTGAGGTATTAAAACAATACTGCGCTCGCGTGGTGCGAATTGCCATTGACCCAGGGCAGCACAATAAGCACCTAGGAACACAATTACTTCATTACTGTGAACAGCAATTACAGAAAGAGTGTGATTGGTTTGGTGCTAGCTTTGGTGCTAATGCGCAATTACTTAGTTTTTGGCAAAATAATGACTTTAATTTGGTAAAGCTGGGTTTTCAAAAAGATAAGGCAACGGGTGAACATAGCGCATTAGTTATTAAAAGCTTAACTAAAAATGACCAACTACTAGAACAATTAACAGCCCAGTTCGAAGCTGATTTTCCTTTGCAATTGCTCAGCCATTTTAGTCAGCTAGATTATAAACTGGTAGCAAAAATTGTTTCACGCTTTAATACCCATACCATCAGCATAGCCGATCAATCAAGATTAAAGTCTATGTTAACAAGTGACTATCAGCTCTTTAATATTAAACCTTTACTATGGAGGAGTTTTTGGGCATCTCCTCTTAGCTTGCCAAATGATGAGGATAATTTCCAATCTGTTTTTATTAGGCTAGTATTACAAAATTGGACACCTAAAAATATCCAAACTGAGCTAGGTTTGAATGGCACCAAGTCATTTAATATATTATTAAAAAAGGCTGTAGATAACTGGTATGAGCGCACTTCGCATAATAATACACCTTAGCATTGCCTCCATCGCATTAGCCTTAGGGCAGCCTATAGCCTATGCAGAGCAAGATAATAGCAAAGTTATTAAACTTGGCATGTCTACAGCGCTTAGCGGACCGGCTCAAAATATTGGCCTACAGTTGCATAAAGGCAGTAGCATTTACTTTAACAAGGTTAATAATGCTGGTGGTATAAACGGTGCTCAGATACAACTTCTAGTTGCTGACGATAACTACGAACCAAAGCAAACCGTTAATAATACCCGTACTTTTATTTATACCGACAAAGTCGATGCACTGTTTGGTGCTATGGGCACCCCAACTAGCCACGCTATTATACCTTTACTAGAGCAGTCACAAACCCCGTTCATAATGCCTTTTAGCGGGGCGAGCTTCCTACATGATAAATCACGCGCTAACATATTTAATCTAAGAGCCAGCTATAATGACGAAGCCGCAGAGCAAATTAAATACTTAGTAGAGGAGCGTAAACATACAAAGATAGGGCTATTTATTCAAGCAGATGAGTTTGGCTTGTACGTCGAATCAGGGCTAAGAAAAGAGCTAGCAAAATATCAACTTTCGCCTATAAAAGTCGCGCGTTACCAACGTAATAGTCATGATGTAGCATCAGCGCTTAATGCCTTACAAGCCAGCGGGGTGACAGCTATCTGTTTAGTTGGTACCTATGCGCCACTTGGTGAGTTTATAAATAGTGCATATGCGAAGAACTTTACCCCAGACTATACTAGTGTCTCTTTTGTACCTAGCTTTGACTTATTTGATGAAGTAACTTCTCCCTCTCATATTATGGTTACTGAAATTGTTCCCAATCCACTCACTTGTAGCGATGATTTTTGCAATGAGTTTTTAGCTGATATGCAAGCAAGCAAGATTACAAAACCCAATCGTCTTCATTTTGAAGGTTATATTAATGCCATGGCATTTAGTAAGGCAGCGGCAAGCTGCAAATTACCACTTAAACACTCGTGCCTAATGAATGAGCTTAATTCACTGTTAATAAATGATAAAATAATCAAAAAGTTTTTTATTGATACAAAAAATAAAAATAAACGTAATGTATATCGCTCTTATTATGTGAATAAATAAGTACCTTCCAAATATTGTTCTATTCTTAATATACAAACTAAGTATGTGAGGAAACTATGGACTTAATTAACTTTAAAGTGGGTTATAAAACCATTTCACTTAAGATTCTTGATATCTTATTGACGGAACAATTTAATAATAACCTCACGGTGTTACCTAACGACAATAAAAGCTTTTTGGGCGTTAAAGATTATATGGGGATCCCAACCCCTGTATTTGATCTTGGAATCATTTTAAATGGAGTTTCTACTGAGCGCAGTAATTTAGATGCTTTAAAGCAACTTAAATCTTGGCAAAAACAACTAATTGCTTGGTTTAATAAATTAGAGCAAGAACTACTCGTTTCGCAAAGCTCGTTAAAAACAAATCAGTATGAGCTTACTGATTTTGAACAGTTTTATACAGAGTTTAAAACTGATAACGATGAATTAAAAAATACTATGTCACGCTTTGATGACCCGTTTAAATCGCTCCTAAACAAATTGACCAGTGCGATAGATGCATATAAACAAGGCAACAATAAACAAGTCGGTACTCAACTTGAGATTATAAGAAGGCATGAACTTATTCACCTAGAGCGTTTATTTGACTCGGCAATAGAGCAAATCACTTTAGATTATAAACCTATTATTGTTTTTACTACTAAAGATGGGTTGAACCCTCATATAGGCCTGTTAGTTGATAAAGTGGAAGATAATATTGAATATAAACAAGAAGATATTAAACCACTAGATAAGCTTACCGAAGTTGGTTTTGATATTGACCCCCAAACAAGAAGCATGATGTATGGACTGATCAAACTCGCTGATAAACATAGTGTACTTATTGATCCTAGCGCAATATTTAAGCCCAAAGAGCTTGAACCATCTAGCAGCGCTCAAGAGCAAGAAACTGAAGCCTATGGACTGTTTTAAGAATGCTTCCTTTACACCCGTAAAAGCCCGACTCTTTTGAGTCGGGCTTTCTTGTATTTGAAGCATGGTAATGTCGTAGTGTCCACAGCGATGGAAAGCCACATAACAAATGGGATACTCTCTATGCGTCGGGAGTCGCTTCGCTCGCCCAACCTACGCGATAGTGCTGGGTGAGTGTGTGCTTTTTACTTTTCTGCAGACGTAAAAAAGCCCGACTCTTTCGAGTCGGGCTTTCTTGTATTTGGAGCCTGGTAATGACCTACTTTCACATAACAAATGCTACACTATCATCGGCGCTGTTTCGTTTCACTACTGAGTTCGGCATGGGGTCAGGTGGGTCCAAAACGCTATTGTCACCAAGCAAATTTGGTGTCAGTCCGTATCGCTACGCACTAACTAAAATTTGGAATTTCTGATAATAAAAGTTTTCAGTAATCTACTTTAGTCTATTAACTTCTTCGCTTGTTTCACTATCACATAAAACGCGTTTGGCGTTGTATGGTTAAGCCTCACGGGTAATTAGTACAAGTTAGCTTAATGGCTCACACCACTTCCACATCTTGCCTATCAACGTTGTAGTCTTCAACGGCCCTTCAGAGACTTTAAAAGTCTAGTGAGAACTCATCTCGAGGCCTGCTTCGCGCTTAGATGCTTTCAGCGCTTATCAGTTCCGAACGTAGCTACCGGGCAATGCCATTGGCATGACAACCCGAACACCAGCGGTTCGTTCACTCCGGTCCTCTCGTACTAGGAGCAACCCCTCTCAATTCTCAAACGCCCACGGCAGATAGGGACCGAACTGTCTCACGACGTTCTAAACCCAGCTCGCGTACCACTTTAAATGGCGAACAGCCATACCCTTGGGACCGACTTCAGCCCCAGGATGTGATGAGCCGACATCGAGGTGCCAAACACCGCCGTCGATATGAACTCTTGGGCGGTATCAGCCTGTTATCCCCGGAGTACCTTTTATCCGTTGAGCGATGGCCCTTCCATTCAGAACCACCGGATCACTATGACCTACTTTCGTACCTGCTCGACGTGTCTGTCTCGCAGTTAAGCTGGCTTCTACCATTACACTAACCGTACGATGTCCGACCGTACTTAGCCAACCTTCGTGCTCCTCCGTTACTCTTTGGGAGGAGACCGCCCCAGTCAAACTACCCACCAGGCACTGTCCGTAACCCCGATTCAGGGGCCAACGTTAGAACATCAAAACTACAAGGGTGGTATTTCAAGGACGACTCCACAAAAACTAGCGTCTCTGCTTCAAAGTCTCCCACCTATCCTACACATGTAGGTTCAATGTTCAGTGCCAAGCTGTAGTAAAGGTTCACGGGGTCTTTCCGTCTAGCCGCGGGTACACAGCATCTTCACTGCGATTTCAATTTCACTGAGTCTCGGGTGGAGACAGCGTGGCCATGGTTACACCATTCGTGCAGGTCGGAACTTACCCGACAAGGAATTTCGCTACCTTAGGACCGTTATAGTTACGGCCGCCGTTTACCGGGGCTTCGATCAAGAGCTTCTCCGAAGATAACCCCATCAATTAACCTTCCGGCACCGGGCAGGTGTCACACCGTATACGTCATCTTGCGATTTTGCACAGTGCTGTGTTTTTAATAAACAGTCCCAGCCACCTGGTCACTGCGGCTCCAATCAGCTTAGAGAGCAAGTCTCATCACCAATCGGAGCGTACCTTCTCCCGAAGTTACGGTACGATTTTGCCTAGTTCCTTCACCCGAGTTCTCTCAAGCGCCTTAGTATTCTCTACCTGACCACCTGTGTCGGTTTGGGGTACGATTCGGTATAATCTGAAGCTTAGAGGCTTTTCCTGGAAGTATGGCATCAGCAACTTCATCACCGTGGTGACTCGTCTCGTGTCTCAGCCTAACAGCAACCCGGATTTACCTAAGTCGCTAGCCTACACACTTTCACATGGACTACCATCGCCATGCTTGCTTAGCCTGCTCCGTCCCCCCATCGCAATTATACCAAGTACGGAAATATTAATCCGTTTCCCATCGACTACGCCTTTCGGCCTCGCCTTAGGGGTCGACTTACCCTACCCTGATTAACATGGGATAGGAACCCTTGGTCTTCCGGCGTGCGGGTTTTTCACCCGCATTATCGTTACTCATGTCAGCATTCGCACTTCTGATACGTCCAGCATACCTCCCGGTACACCTTCAACCGCTTACAGAACGCTCCCCTACCACTCAGAATAAATTCTGAATCCGCAGCTTCGGTGCATAGTTTAGCCCCGTTACATCTTCCGCGCAGACCGACTCGACCAGTGAGCTATTACGCTTTCTTTAAAGGATGGCTGCTTCTAAGCCAACCTCCTGGCTGTCTGGGCCTTTCCACATCGTTTCCCACTTAACTATGACTTTGGGACCTTAGCTGGCGGTCTGGGTTGTTTCCCTCTTCACGACGGACGTTAGCACCCGCCGTGTGTCTCCCGGATATTACTTTACGGTATTCGGAGTTTGCAAAGGGTTGGTAAGTCGGGATGACCCCCTAGCCTTAACAGTGCTCTACCCCCGTAAGTATTCGTCCGAGGCTCTACCTAAATAGATTTCGGGGAGAACCAGCTATCTCCCGGTTTGATTAGCCTTTCACTCCTAACCACAGGTCATCCCCTAACTTTTCAACGTTAGTGGGTTCGGTCCTCCAATTGATGTTACTCAATCTTCAACCTGCCCATGGCTAGATCACCGGGTTTCGGGTCTATACCTTGCAACTATTCGCCCAGTTAAGACTCGGTTTCCCTACGGCTACCCTAATCGGTTAACCTCGCTACAAAATATAAGTCGCTGACCCATTATACAAAAGGTACGCAGTCACCCTCGAGGGGCTCCTACTGCTTGTACGTACACGGTTTCAGGTTCTATTTCACTCCCCTCACAGGGGTTCTTTTCGCCTTTCCCTCACGGTACTGGTTCACTATCGGTCAGTTGGGAGTATTTAGCCTTAGATGATGGTCCACCTATATTCAGTCAAAGTTTCACGTGCTCCGACCTACTCGATTTCACTTAAAATTCGTTTTCATGTACGGGACTATCACCCTGTATCGTGGCACTTTCCAGAGCCTTCCATTAACACATAATAAGCTTAAGGGCTGTTCCGATTTCGCTCGCCGCTACTATCGGAATCTCGGTTGATTTCTTTTCCTACGGGTACTTAGATGTTTCAGTTCTCCGCGTTCGCCTCGTTAACCTATGTATTCAGTTAACGATACCTGCAAGCAGGTGGGTTTCCCCATTCGGAAATCCTAGTCTCAAGTGCTTTTTACTAGCTTGACTAGGCTTATCGCAAGTTAATACGTCCTTCATCGCCTCCAACTGCCAAGGCATCCACCGTGTACGCTTAGTCACTTAACCATACAACCCAAACGGGTCTTTGTTTCGTGACAGTTTAACTTCGCCAGAAGTTAATATTGAATACTAAAGTAGATACCAATTAATCCGAGGATTAAATTGGCACTGAATGATACTGCTATCATTCTTTTTTACTTTTGAAAACTCTGTACAAATACAATGTATTCATACGAATTTTATTATCAGCTTTTCCAAATTTTTAAAGAGCATATTAATTAGTTAACCCAAAGGGTAAAACTAACTAACAATCATCTGTGTGGACACTACGAACAAATAAGTTCTAAATCGTATAAGGAGGTGATCCAGCCCCAGGTTCCCCTAGGGCTACCTTGTTACGACTTCACCCCAGTCATGAATCACTCCGTGGTAAACGTCCTCCCGAGGGTTAGACTATCTACTTCTGGAGCAACCCACTCCCATGGTGTGACGGGCGGTGTGTACAAGGCCCGGGAACGTATTCACCGCGTCATTCTGATACGCGATTACTAGCGATTCCGACTTCATGGAGTCGAGTTGCAGACTCCAATCCGGACTACGACGCACTTTAAGTGATTCGCTTACCTTCGCAGGTTCGCAGCACTCTGTATGCGCCATTGTAGCACGTGTGTAGCCCTACACGTAAGGGCCATGATGACTTGACGTCGTCCCCACCTTCCTCCGGTTTATCACCGGCAGTCTCCTTAGAGTTCTCAGCATTACCTGCTAGCAACTAAGGATAGGGGTTGCGCTCGTTGCGGGACTTAACCCAACATCTCACAACACGAGCTGACGACAGCCATGCAGCACCTGTATCAGAGTTCCCGAAGGCACCAAACCATCTCTGGTAAGTTCTCTGTATGTCAAGTGTAGGTAAGGTTCTTCGCGTTGCATCGAATTAAACCACATGCTCCACCGCTTGTGCGGGCCCCCGTCAATTCATTTGAGTTTTAACCTTGCGGCCGTACTCCCCAGGCGGTCTACTTAATGCGTTAGCTTTGAAAAACAGAACCGAGGTTCCGAGCTTCTAGTAGACATCGTTTACGGCGTGGACTACCAGGGTATCTAATCCTGTTTGCTCCCCACGCTTTCGTACATGAGCGTCAGTGTTGACCCAGGTGGCTGCCTTCGCCATCGGTATTCCTTCAGATCTCTACGCATTTCACCGCTACACCTGAAATTCTACCACCCTCTATCACACTCTAGTTTGCCAGTTCGAAATGCAGTTCCCAGGTTGAGCCCGGGGCTTTCACATCTCGCTTAACAAACCGCCTGCGTACGCTTTACGCCCAGTAATTCCGATTAACGCTCGCACCCTCCGTATTACCGCGGCTGCTGGCACGGAGTTAGCCGGTGCTTCTTCTGTCAGTAACGTCACAGCTAGCAGGTATTAACTACTAACCTTTCCTCCTGACTGAAAGTGCTTTACAACCCGAAGGCCTTCTTCACACACGCGGCATGGCTGCATCAGGCTTGCGCCCATTGTGCAATATTCCCCACTGCTGCCTCCCGTAGGAGTCTGGGCCGTGTCTCAGTCCCAGTGTGGCTGATCATCCTCTCAAACCAGCTAGGGATCGTCGCCTTGGTGAGCCATTACCTCACCAACTAGCTAATCCCACTTGGGCCAATCTAAAGGCGAGAGCCGAAGCCCCCTTTGGTCCGTAGACATTATGCGGTATTAGCAGTCGTTTCCAACTGTTGTCCCCCACCTCAAGGCATGTTCCCAAGCATTACTCACCCGTCCGCCGCTCGTCATCTTCTAGCAAGCTAGAAATGTTACCGCTCGACTTGCATGTGTTAGGCCTGCCGCCAGCGTTCAATCTGAGCCATGATCAAACTCTTCAATTAAAAAGTTTTTTGTCTTTCGACAGCTCAATGAATTCTGAATTTATTTAATATCTTTCGATATTGAATTGACTGTGCTGCAATAAATAAATTTATTGCTGTTGGTCACTCAGTTTCAATTGAGACTCTAAATTTGTTTGCCTCACTACCTAAGTAGCTTGGCTGTTAGAACTCAATCTGTACGAGTGCCCACACAGATGATTGCTTTATATTGTTAAAGAACGTTGCGATTAAAGCGTTAAACTTTATCTCGCTAGGGCTGCGCATATTACGCTTTCCTATTTTTTTGTCAACACTTAATTTTGTTAAACTTAAAAGTTTTCAGAACTAAGTTTTACTCGACTCACTGAGTAGCTCGTGCCTCGCTATGCGTTGCGTTCTGCCGTCTCAGTGGGGTCGCATTATAGGGAGATCCGAAAACAGATCAACCCTTTTTTGAAGAAAACTTGAAATAAATGACTGTTCGCTGGATATTTAGCCTAAACGCTCATTTTAACCACTAAAAACTACGGAAAAGTAGGTTTAACTAGCTAACTTTAAGTTTCCAACCGCATTTTTTCTGATACTTAATCTCTTGATTTAGTTCACTTGCCATCAGCGGATGCTTTTTTAACCAATTATTTTCAAATTGAATCGCTAACTCTTCATTCTCAGCTGTTATCTTGAAGTTTGGCAACACGTCATCTTGTCGGCGCATCGATAAAATAACAGCAATACGTAATAGTCGAACAATATACGCAGCAACACTACTATGTGCACCTAAATGATCTAAGCATCCTTTTTGAAGGTCTGAGCGATGGCTATGTGCTATAGCAACAATTACTTTATGCTCTGATTGCGAAAAACCAGGCATGTCGGTATTTTCTAAAATATAAGCGGTGTGTTTATGGTACTGCTTATACTCTATTAATAAACCTATTTCATGCAGCTGCGCGACGGCATTTAAAAGCGGCAATCCACTTTGCGCTGCAACCGGCCAATACTGACTGACTTCATTAGCTAGCAGTAATGCTAAACTTGAAACTCGAGATGCTTGCTTTTGATCAACATGATAACGATTCATAAAACCATCAATAGTGCGTTGACGAATGTCGGTATTATGAAGCTCCGGTAGCATGCTATATAAAACACCTTCACGAAGAGCGCCACCCGCTAACCCCATTTGTTCTATTTCAAGAGACTCAAATAGTGCAATTAAAATAGCCAGCCCAGATACAAACACTAACCGTCGCTCTTCACTTAACCCAGGCAAGTCGAGTTCAGCTATTGTTTTATAGGCTATGGATTGTTGTTTGATGGTGTATAGCTTTTCAAGGGTGAGCATTTCATTTAAATTTTGTGCCACCATAATTTCTTGAATAGCTTGCACAGTACCTGACGCACCAGAGGCAAGTTGCCAACCAGCCGTTTTATATTCAGGTGCTATTTCATCAATAACATTTCGTGCTGCTTTTATCGCAGCATTAAAGTTTGCTTCATTTAATTGGCAATCTTTAAAGTAGCGTTCGAGAAAAGTCACGCAGCCAATATTAAGGCTTTTATAGTGACGCGCTTCAAAACCTTGGCCAATAACAACCTCAGTACTCGCTCCACCAATATCAATAACCAGCTGCTTGCCAGTACATGAAGAGGTATGCGCAACCCCTTTATAAATAGTTCGCGCTTCTAGCTCGCCACTAATAACATTCACTTTATGCCCTAATATTTCTTCAGCATGTAGTTTAAAGTCGTCGGCGTTGGTTGCTAAGCGAAGTGTTGCAGTGGCAACAATGGTGATGTTCTGCGTGGGAATATCTTGCAACCGCTCTGCAAACAAGGCCAAACACTCCCAGCCTCGTTGCATAGCCTCTAAGCTCAATAAATTATTATCATCAAGCCCAGCTGCGAGTCTTACTTTGCGTTTCACGCGCCCTATAGTTTGCAGGCCGCCCGCCATTGATTTAGCAATAAGCATATGAAAGCTATTTGAGCCTAAATCAATGACTGCATATACATTTTTTTGCGGTTTAAGTTGCCCCACCGTTCAAAAACCTCTAGTTACAAATACAATCAAACTAACGGTCGGTTAAGACCGCCCTTTTTGGTAACCATTATTTGGGCGACGTCCGTTGTTATTACTACGATTACGTGGACCAGTAGAAAAATTACGCTTTCTATGAATAGTCGGCTTCGTTAAATCATCTAGCAATGCACTTTTATCGTAATGTGATAATGGAATGCTGTGCTCAATGTATTCTTCAATTTCATGAAGGTTATAAGCATATTGCTCACACGCAAAACTAATTGCATGACCTGAAGCGCCTGCTCGAGCCGTACGACCAATGCGGTGAACGTAATCTTCGCAATCGTCAGGTAAGTCAAAGTTAAATACATGACTTACTTCTGGAATATGCAAACCACGTGCAGCAACATCGGTAGCCACTAAAAAGTCTAGCTCGCCTTTACTAAATTGCGCGAGTATTGACTGGCGTTTCTTTTGGTTTACATCACCGGTGAGCATGCCCACGCGATGTCCGTCTGCTTTTAACCATGCATATACAGTTTCACAGCTATGCTTAGTATTTGCAAAAACAATGGCTTTCTCAGGCCATTCTTCTTCAATCAAGGTTAACAACAGCTTAATTTTATCTTCTTGTGAAGGATGAAATAGCTCTTCTTTAATACGTTTACCTGTTTTTACATCGGGCTCTATTTGCACATGCTCAGGGTTAGTCATGTGTTCAAATGCAAGCTCTTGTACACGGTACGATAGCGTAGCAGAGAATAATAAGTTTAAACGCTCTGACGTATCTGGCATACGACGGAACATATAACGAATATCTTTAATAAAACCCAAATCGAACATACGATCGGCTTCATCTAGCACGACTACCTCAATTTCATTAAGGGTGTAACAGCCTTGCTTATATAAATCGATTAGGCGACCTGTGGTGCCAATTAAAATATCAACGCCTTTTTCTAGTTGTGCACGTTGTTTTTCGTAATCTTCGCCACCATATACTAAACCTAAGTTAAGATTACAGTGCGGCGCTAAAATTTTTGCATCTTTGTGTATCTGAATCGCAAGCTCCCGAGTTGGGGCCATGATCAGGGCTCTTGGATGTTTACTAGGTGCTTTGCTAGATTGTAATAACCGGTGGCACGTGGCAGTTAAAAATGCCAACGTTTTGCCAGTACCTGTTTGTGCTTGGCCCGCAATATCGCGCCCTTCACAAATAAAAGGTAGGCATTTAGCTTGAATGGGTGTGCAATATTCAAACCCACTTTCGGTTAACCCGGCAACCACTTCCGGTGCAATAGCAAAGTCTGAAAACTTTTTATCGGTCAAATGTGTCTTAGTCATAGCGTTTAAGCATAACGTTTAAACTTGCAATAAGAAACAAGAGTGTTTAAATACGCACTAAATATTTCGCCTAACTAAACCGGAGAGCGCAATGAGCGAGAAAATAATCCAAATTACCGACGATAGCTTTGAAGCTGACGTATTACAATCAGACAAACCTGTACTAGTAGACTTTTGGGCAGAATGGTGCGGACCGTGTAAGATGATCGCCCCAATTCTAAGCGAAGTTGCTGATGAGTTTGATGGCCGTGTAACTATCACTAAATTAAACATTGACCAAAATGCAGGCACACCACCAAAGTTTGGTATTCGTGGTATCCCTACACTACTACTTTTCAAAGATGGTCAAGTAGCTGCAACTAAAGTAGGCGCACTATCAAAAACACAATTAGTTGAGTTTTTAGAAAATAACATCTAATAAGTGTTAATTAAAAAAAGGGCTCTCAGCCCTTTTTTTATAATTTATTTTGCAGAAGTACTGGACGCTGCTGTAATGACCTGCTAGTTTATAAAGCCAACTAATCCTTAGTTATATTCAACGAACCTCACTCAACGATCTAATAAAGCGATTTTGAGTATGACAACTGTAATAAAGAACCCACCAATATGCATTTACGCGAATTAAAAGACAAGTCTATAAAAGAGCTTGTAAACCAAGCTGAGTCCATGGGGCTCGAAAACGTAGCCCGTTTGAGAAAGCAAGATATCATTTTTGCAATTCTTAAATCACACGCCAAAGGCGGAGAGAATATCTTCGGTGGTGGTGTTTTAGAAATTTTGCAAGATGGTTTTGGCTTTCTAAGATCATCAGAAGCTTCTTACTTAGCAGGCCCAGATGATATTTATGTATCTCCGAGTCAAATTCGCCGCTTTAGTATGCGTACTGGCGACTCTATTTCAGGTCTTATTCGTCCACCAAAAGACGGTGAGCGTTACTTTGCTTTGCTTAAAGTAAATGAAGTTAACTTTGATAAACCTGAAAACTCTCGCACTAAAATCCTTTTTGAAAACCTAACCCCACTTCATGCAAACGAACGTTTTCGTATGGAACGCGGTAACGGCAGTAAAGAAGATATTACCGCACGAGTTCTTGATTTGGCATCACCAATTGGCCGCGGCCAACGTGGATTATTAGTAGCACCGCCAAAAGCGGGTAAAACAATGTTGCTACAAAATATTGCGCAATCAATCACACATAACCACCCTGACGTTACATTAATGGTTTTACTTATTGATGAGCGCCCGGAAGAAGTTACTGAGATGCAACGCCTAGTAAAAGGTGAAGTTATTGCATCAACATTCGATGAGCCAGCTTCTCGCCACGTGCAAGTTGCGGAAATGGTTATCGAAAAAGCAAAGCGCTTAGTTGAGCATAAAAAAGATGTGGTTATCTTGCTTGATTCAATCACCCGTTTAGCACGTGCATATAACACGGTTATTCCATCATCAGGTAAAGTACTAACCGGTGGTGTAGATGCTAATGCGCTACATAAACCTAAGCGTTTCTTTGGTGCTGCACGTAATGTTGAAGAAGGCGGTAGCTTAACAATTATTGCAACGGCGCTTATTGATACCGGCTCTAAAATGGATGAAGTTATCTACGAAGAGTTTAAAGGTACAGGTAACATGGAACTACACCTTAACCGTAAAATTGCGGAAAAACGTGTATTCCCAGCTATCGACTTTAATCGCTCTGGTACACGCCGTGAAGAGTTACTCACTAAGCCAGATGAACTACAAAAGCTGTGGATTTTACGTAAAATAGTACATGACATGTCAGAAATTGACGCCATGGAATTTTTAATTGATAAACTATCGATGAGTAAAACCAACGATGAGTTTTTTGATTCGATGAAACGTAAGTAAGCTAAACTCTAGTTAAATCAACGTTTTTAAATAAAGAAGACACCAAATGGTGTCTTTTTTGTTTTTAGAGTAGATTAATCTGAACTCTGGTTAAGAGATTTACTAACATATTGAATCAAAAAAAATATTTGTGCTTATTTTTCTCTAGCTAGAGATTTTTAGTGAAAACAAGGCGAAATTACGCGTCAATAGCTCGCCTATTGCAAATAAATTCAACGCAGTTAGCGCTGAAAATAGCTGCTTGAGATGGATTTATTATCCGGAGTTCAGGTTAAGTTAATTTATTCGTACTTTTTAAACAGTGCCTGTAAGTTATTCACTAATGTTGTTAGCCTTTGCGTATTTATTTGTGGCTGAAGTAATTCATCGTCTAGCGCTTTTGCCGCTAAGGCTATGTCTTTAAACTCGAACATTTGTGCCGCCCCTAACACTCGATGGCTATCTTTTTGCAGCGCCTGATAATCAGCATCTTTAAAGTGTCGCTTAATAAGCTCGCTTTCTTCGGCTAAACTTTGTTGAAAGCTCGTTACTAAATCACTCATATCAACATGAATCTGTTCAGTTGATACCTCTGTATTTGCAGCATTTAAGTATTTTGCTAGCACAGTATAAAAAGACTCTTTATCGATTGGCTTTGCTAAATAGTCACTAAACCCAAGTGATAGGTAATGGTCAATTTCGTGGCTCATGGCATTGGCCGTTAATGCTAAAATAGGCTGTTCATAACCACATTGCTTGAGTAGTTCAAACGCAGAAATACCATCCATAACAGGCATTTGAATATCTAACAGTACTAAATCTGGGTATAGCTTTAAACTTTGTTCTACTGCTTGCTCACCGTTTTCAACGGCAATCACTTCCAGCCCAAGAGAATGTAAATAACGACTAATCAGTTTGCGGTTATCATTGTGATCTTCAGCAAGAACCACTTTACCCGATAATAATCTATGTCGATCATCAGACTTTGCTTGCTGATCGTCATGGCAAACTTGCTCTTCAACTTGTATACAGGGCAAATAAAATGAAAACTCACTGCCTTTTTTAAACTCACTCTGCACACTTATATAGCCACCCATCATCGCCGCCAATTGCTGCGACAAGCTCAAACCTAGTCCTGTGCCACCAAAACGTCGACTAATACTGTTATCGGCTTGGCTAAAGCACTCAAAAATAAGTTTAAGTTGAGATGAGCTCATACCAATCCCAGTGTCTTTAATCGAAAAGAGTAACCCTTGCTCGGTTTTACTAACACCAATAGTTACTTGCCCTTTATGAGTAAACTTAATGGCATTAGCACATAAATTAATAAGAATTTGTTTTACTCGCATTAAATCTAATCGCGTAAAATAGGATTTTTCTAACTGGCAGTCTAAAACTAACGATAAGTCTTTCGCTTTAGTTTGAGGAGAAAACATAGCGTGAATATCGTTGATAAGCTGCACCACATCAAAACAACTAATATTAAGTTCTAACCGGTTTGCCTCTATCTTACTTAAGTCCAACACATCATTAATCAAGCTTTTTAAATGCTCACTTTGACGTTGTATTACTCTAAGCTCATCTTGTAACTGTTCCGGCTTATATAGACCATTAATAAGATCATCAGTTTGTGCCAAAATAGCAGTTAACGGTGTTCTTATTTCATGGCTTATATTCGCTAAAAACTGGCTTTTCACCTCGTTTGCTTCACGTAGCTCTTGCGCCACACTTTGTAGCTCTTTAGTACGCTGTTCAACTTGTTCGCTTAACTTTAACTTAGCTTGCTTTTCTGTTCGGCGCTTATAAACAGCAATTACCGTAATTAAAATTAATATGGCAACAATCACCAACAAAAACGTTAACTGTGAACGTTTAGCTATTTGCAATTCTTGTAAGTATTGTTGTTGTTTTAATTGTTTAATTTCTTGGTTTAGCTGATTCGATTCAAACTGGATTTGAAATTGACTGACCGCTTTTGAGGCTTCTTCGGTATTCACACTACGCTGATAATCAACGTACTGTTGGTGTAAATTTAGCGCTTTTTCATAATCCCCTAAGCTCGCATTTATTAGTGCTTCAATTCCTAAACCATCTTTAATACGCATGCCATTATTGTACTCTTTGGCAAGGGTAATTGAGTGCTCTGAGGTTTGTTTGGCACTTTGCGTATCACCTTGTACAAATTGAACAATTGACAACACATGTAACGCTGCCGCCAGTAAAGACTTATTATCTGCCTCTATTGCAAATTGTTGGCCCGCATTAGCGTGATAAAAGGCAACATCAAATTTATTTAGCTTAAGGTTGATGGTGGCTAAATTTGTATGCTTAGTAGAAAGTTGAAACGCATTATTAACGCTTTGATAGTAACGTAAGGCCAACTGATTATAATGCAGTGCTAATTGGTACTGTCTCGATTCTGTGTAAGCTACTCCCATATTACCGTATGCTTGGGCAACACCGTCTTCATCGCCAAGTTCTTGAAAAACTTTTAAAACCTCACGGTACATCTCAAGAGCTGACTCATATCGAGAGAGACGAATATAAATACCGGCAATATTATGTAATATATCGGCCTTATCTTGTGCGCTTCCCTCTTTTTCATAAATTACTTTGGCTTGTTGATAATAATCAAGAGCTAGCTCCATGTTATACATATCAAAATAAGCAAGCCCGATATTACTAAGTAAATTAGCCTGCTTTATCGGACTTTTAAGCGCAATTGCGATGTTTAACGCGCGGCTATAATCAACGACCGCTTGTTGCACTAACCCTTGATAATAAAGCACAACTCCTTGCATTTTAATCGCACGAAAGAAAAGTTTAGGCTGATCTTTTAACGTACTACTGGTCTCTAGCAATTTAAAATATTTTAGTGCATTGGCTAAATCACTTTGCGCAAAAGCCAGCTCAGCTAAATCGCTATAAATAGTAATGCGTTGTAAATTTGGAACATCAGGGTTCGATAAGATATCGGTTGCAAGGCGATGCTTTTCAGGCCATGCTTGTTCAAGGTTAAACTGCTCAAACAAACTTGGCTGCTCATTTGATAAAGCGTCATTTGATGCACTACTTAAAACAGCCAAAAAGCCAATAAAGCAGATGCGCTTTAACTGAGTCAGCATAAAAATATCCTTAAATCCTTGCTAGCCATAACAAAACGACACCCAAACCAAGTATAAACATCTAATTTAGACCAATTCAAAACAGGCACTCACGCCCACTCCTTGGGGTTTAATGTTATTTGGGTATATGATAATTTATCCAAGATACACTAATTAATAGATTGTAAACAATGCTTAACCCTCTGATAGATGAGATTTTTGAACTATTAATCAATAAAAAAGTGTGGATGGTTCATACTTTAGCATCTGAGTTAAAACAACGTGGGTTTCTTGATACTTTAGCTGCCGAGCCTGAGCGCGACCTATTTAAGCGCAATTTTTTAATTATGAATGCGCTTTATCAGCTACAACAGCAATTAATGCCAAAACAACAATTAGTCGTTAAAAGCTTACATATTGAACTAGTAAACAGTTCCAGTTATAACCAACTACATCCTAACGATCCACTACGCGACTATTATTTAAACTGGCAAAATTTTGAAACATCTACGGATGAAGTCAAGGCGTTATTAGATAGCTTTTGGCAGCAATTTAGTAGGCCTACTTATCGCGAAATTCCGCTGAGTAATGAGCAGCAACAACAACTGCTGGTGCGTTGGCAATTAACATCGCCAATCACACTAAAAGCATTACAAAAGCGTTGGCGACAACTTGCAGTGCAGCATCATCCAGATAAACAAGGAGGTGACAATGAGGTGTTTAAACAACTAAAAATAGAGTATGAGCAACTCAAGGCGAGTTGCTCAGATTAGATCGAGAGTTAACGCGTTAGCCGACGAGCACGAATTTTACGTCCTTTAATATTACCTTCGGTTAATTTGCGTAACGCTGGTTTAGATGAGTTACGCTCTACCGCAACAAATGCCACGTTATCAAGTACGTTGATTTTACCAACTTGGCGCCCAGCAACACCGTCTTTTCCGGTTAATGCGCCTAAAATATCACCCGCGCGCACTTTTTGCTTTTTGCCTGCATCTATCATCAGCGTCACCATTTCAGGTTTGTATGGCGGCTTATCTAATAGGTTATAAGATGGCATTGGCTCAGGATTAAAGTCACGCTCGTAATGGTCGCCAATTTGAGCCACTTTAAATTGCTCTGCCTCACCATAAATAGAACACGCAATCCCTTTTTTACCTGCTCGTCCGGTACGGCCAACACGATGTACATGAGTTTGTGGATCGTGAGCTAAGTGATAGTTAATTACCATGTCCATATCATCAATATCTAAGCCTCGTGCAGCTACATCAGTAGCGACTAAAATAGACGCACTCTTATTCGCAAAATGAATCAGTGTACGCTCACGGTCACGTTGCTCTAAATCACCATGCAATGCTACCGCACTAAAGCCTTCATCGGCTAAGTCATCACATACTTGCTGCGTTTCTACCTTTGTATTACAAAACACCACACAGCTTTGCGGGGTAAATTTAAGAAGTAGCAGCTTAAGAGTTGGATAGCGCTGTTTATTATTATCCATTTTGTAGAAGTATTGCTTAATCGTGCTTTTTTCTTGCTGCTCTTCTACTTTAATCATTTCTGGATTACTAAGTACACGCTTAGCAATGGCTTCGATTGATTTTGGAAAAGTAGCGCTAAATAACAACGTTTGACGATTGGTTGGAATGCGATCAATTATGGCATCGAGGGTGTCTTGAAAACCCATATCAAGCATTTGGTCGGCTTCATCAAGTACCAGGGTTTCAACATCATCTAAACGCAATGTACCTTTACGAATATGATCATCAACTCGCCCCGGTGTACCTACAATAATATGCGCACCATGTTCGAGTGAACCAATTTGCGGCCCAATTGAAACCCCACCACACAAAGTTAAAATCTTAATGTTATGAATACCACGCGCTAGTTTACGCATCTCAACCGCCACTTGCTCTGCAAGCTCACGAGTTGGGCATAATACTAGCGACTGAATACGAAAGCGTTTTACATTTAGCTTGGCTAAAACGCCTAAACTAAATGCCGCTGTTTTACCTGAGCCTGTTTTGGCTTGGGCAATAATATCTTTGCCACTTAAAACAGGCGGTAGGCTTTGCGCCTGTACAGGCGTCATTTGGGTGTAGCCAAGCGTTGATAAATTATCAACTAACCCTGAAGGTAAGGCCAACGATGAAAAAGCAGTTGCAGTCACAGTAAATTCCATAGCAAAAAATAACTTGAGAAAAGTCTCAATTAATATGCGGCTAATAATAGCAGAATTAACAATTAGCAACCATTAGCAACGTACGATTAAAAGTTTCAATAAAGATATTGCAAATGATAGTTGTTTTCATTAAGATCTGCGGCGTTTTACTACTCTAATAATTCTAAGCCGGAAGCCACTAATGAAACTTAACCCTCTTTTTATTGCACTTTTAGCCAGCACCTCTGCAAATGCATTTGCCAACACCGCAAATATAGAACGCATTGAAGTTAAAGGTAGCTACTTCAACGACTACAAAGTAGATAATGCCAGTGGGGCAATGAGAACCTCAACCTCATTACTCGATACCGCACAGTCAGTTACCGTAATCACTGACACAATCGTTAATGAGCAACTAGCAACCACTCTTGGTGAAGTATTGACCAATGATGCTAGTTTAACTGCAGGGTCTAAACAACGAAACAGAGAAGTATTTAACTTACGTGGTTTTCAATTAAGCTCATCAACCGGCTACCTGCGTGATGGCCACCAGCATTGGTCTCATTACCAACAACCCATTGAAATTTTAGAGCAAGTAGAAGTTATTAAAGGCCCTTCAAGTATTTTGTATGGGCAATCAGGCCCCGGTGGCCTAGTTAACATGGTAACTAAAAAGCCAACTGCGCAAACGCTATTTAGTGCCAGTGCCGATGTTGACCAACATGGTTCAACTCGCTTTATGCTTGATGCTGGCGGCGCACTCACCGAGGCTGAAGATTTACGTGCCCGTGGTGTATTAGTAAAACAAGATGTTGAATACTGGCGAGAATACCAAAATGGTGATAACCGCGAACGCGATCGCTTTTTAGGTGCCTTAGTGGTTGATTACGATATTAGCGATAATGCCCTAGTACGTGTTCATTATGATCGCACTGATGACGAAGCAGGCTTAGATACTGGCGCTTGGATAGATAATGATGCCAACATTATTGGTGATGACAAAACAATTCGTGATATGTCATGGGCCTTTACCGACATTACTGTTGAAAACATGGGTATTGATTTCAAAGTATTTTTAACCGATAACTGGCAAGTTAATTTAGGCTACAATGAGCAAACGTTTGAACGTCAGCGCTTTGAGTCAGCACCACGTAAGCCAAGTGACTTTATCGAAGGTGATAGTTACCAGTCACGTCCTTACGATCGCTTTGATGATTGGCAGTTTAAAACTGCTTTTATTGACTTCATTGGCGAATTTGAAACCTTGGGTGTACATCATCAATTACTTGTAGGTGCTAACTCACTGGATTATTACTACGGCCAATTACGCACATCTGCTGATACGATTAATTTTTCTGCCGGTCAAAATGAGCCTAATCGCCCTAATATTAGTTACAAATCAGATGACACTATTAGCTCGTCTGCTTACGACTATTACGGGATTTATATCCAAGATTTAATTTCATTCTCACCAGAATGGCAAGTATCGCTAGGTGGTCGTTACGATAAACAAAGTAGAGAAAACAGCAATAACGAATCGTTCGTACCTAAGGTCGGCGTACTTTACCACCCTCATGCCTCTGCAACTGTTTATGCAAGTTACTCAGAAGGATTTGAGCCGCAAAACGAAACATTAGTAAATGAAAAAGATGTTAATAACGGTATGAAGCTCGATGCTATTACCTCTGAGCAAAAGGAAATTGGGGTAAAATGGCAACTGTTTGATGATCGATTAATGCTTAGCGGTGCCTTATTTGATATTAGCAAAACAGGCACCTTAGTGAGCGAAGAGCTGGTTAACCCTATCGGTGATATAACGAGCATCACCACGCAGGCAGGTGAGCAACGCCATAAAGGCTTTGAGCTTGCAGCTCAAGGTGCTGCAACTGACCGTTTATTTGTTATGGCATCAACCATGTATTTAGATGCTAACTATGAGCGTGATGAAGAATTAGAGGGCAAACGCCCAACTGATGCACCAAAATGGTCTGCCTCTTTATGGACACGTTATGAACTCAATGACGCTGTTGCTTTGAATGCCGGTGCTTTTTATGAGGGTGAACGTTTTGCTGATAATGCTAACACCGTAACAAAAGAGGGTTATACTCGTGTTGATATTGGCGCAACCTACAAGCTTAACTTAAGTAACAACGATATTAACTTACGTTTAAACATTGAGAACTTATTCGATAAAAACTACCTAGCCGGTGGCGGTTTAAATAACGTTACCGTAGGTGAAGGCACAAGTGTGCGTTTAGCTGCACAATTTAGCTTCTAAGCTCATTCTTTATAAAGCCCATATTACAAAGTATGGGCTATATAAACTAATCCTTTATGACATAATTACTTACAGTTTGCTGCTTTACTAATTTATCACTTGCTCTAAAGTTGTAAATTAACAAGGAGCCTTATTATGTTGCTTTTCAATACTAGCCAGTCATTTCCTCATTTTACACACGTTCAGTGCTGCCCTGGCTGCAACAGCAACAGCTATCACTTAGTTAATCATAGCCGCTTTTTACGCTTTACCATTTTTCCTATATTTCCGATAAAGTTAAGTTATAAACGCGAGTGCTATCAATGCGGACATAGTGAGGCTATCAATATTAAGACGTTACCTCTGTTTGAGAAGCTTAGCCTACCAAAATACTGTATTGGATTAATTTTATTACTATGGGGGGCGTTATTTTTTTATCAAAAGCACCTCAACACTGAAGCACTAAAACAAAGCTATTTAACCTCCCCAAAAGCTTATGATACCTATTTAGTCAAAGCCGATAAATTCACTCACGAACCATGGACACTCACTAATTTAAAAGTTGCGCAAGTACTCAGCTTTGATGAGCAATTTATAACGTTTCAGGTGAGTAATTACAGCTATAAGCGCACTAGTGCCATTACCACAGCGATGCGTGCAAGTTTATTGGTACAAAGAGATTACTTTTCTTCTCAAACTATTACCCTGCCTCGTAATGAGATAAAACGTTTATACGAAGATGACATTATATTTGACGTGCTACGCCCACAAGCATATTCACTTTATGGCGGGTTTGTGATGTTTCCACCTAAACCTAAACCTCTTTATAAAGGCTTAAAGCTCGATGAGAATAATCAGCAAGGGATTATTTACTATAAAGATAAACAATATAACGAAGCGCTTGAAAGCTTTAACCTAGCAGCAAACTCAGGCTCACAATGGGGTCAACTAAATCTTGCTCAGATGTATCGTGATGGACAAGGTACAAAAAAGAACATTCAGCAGGCGATTTATTGGTATAAAAAAGCCATTGCTCAAGGTAATAGCAAAGCTAAATACGAACTTGAGCAACTATGCAAAACAACTCAGTGCGAATAAAATAAAGTAGCGTTACCACCGCTACTTATTTGCTTTAAATAACTTAGTATAAGCGACATGCGCAATCACAATAACCAAACCAGCACCTATTCCTAACAGTCCGTCAAATACTAAAGGGGCTAGTATTTCTCCTGTGCTACCAGCAACCGACTGCGCATAATGAGTTACATCCACTTGGGTATGATGCAAAAGCTCAATTGCGTGTACTAAAATTCCACCACCCACTAAAAACATCGCCACCGTGCCCGCAAAGGCTAAAAACTGCATTAACCGTGGGGCTGCAGCTAATAAGGCTTTACCGAGTAATTCTTTAAACTTACTTGCGGAGAGTTTGGATTGATTAAGTAAATATAAGCCCGCATCATCAAGCTTTACAATCCCTGCTACCAGTCCATAAACACCAATTGTCATAATGATGGCAATCACACTCAATACCAGCGCCTGGTTCATTAATGTCGCCCCTGCGACCGTGCCTAATGTAATAACAATAATTTCGGCGGAAAGAATAAAATCAGTACGAATGGCGCCTTTAACTTTTTGTTTTTCATACTCTGCCAGGTCTAAATTTTCAGCACTTTCTGTCGCTTCAGCATGATGAGATAAAAATATTTTTTCTGCGCCTTCAAAACATAAAAATAAGCCACCTATCATTAAAAGTGGGGTAATTAGCCAAGGCAACCACACACTAATTAATAACGCAGCAGGGACTAATATGGCTTTATTTAAAAACGACCCCTTTGCCACTGCCCATACAACGGGCAGCTCCCTATCAGCAGTAACCCCAGTAACTTGCTGAGCATTAAGTGCCAAATCATCACCAAGTACTCCGGCTGTTTTCTTTGTCGCAACTTTACTCATGGTCGCAATATCATCCAGCAAAGTCGTTATATCATCCAGTAATGTTAAAAGGTTGCTGCCAGCCATGAAATTTCCTAACTAAAAATAAGATCTTAAACATAACGTAAAGCTAGATTTTCACCAACGGTTAATTTAGCTTTGTTAAGATCTTAATTAAACAAGGGACTCAATAAGGCACAGTCAATGAAACACGCTATCGTTATTATTGCTCTAATAGCTTTGACTGCATGCAATAAGCAGCCAGTTACAAATAACTATGTTTGCGATAACGCACCTGCAAAACTTGATATTATTAGCAACAAGCAAGCAAAGCTGAGCTTTTATGACCATGATTACATATTGAATCATGAGGTGAGTGCTTCAGGCAGTAAATACATTAATCAAGAGGTGTTATTTTGGAGTAAAGGAGAACAAGCAATGCTAATAATTAACGGCAAAAAATACCAATGCAGTAACAATTAACCAATAGCTAACATCGCATTAAAAAACTTGCTACACTAACAAAAGTCTTAATATTGTTGATAAAGTTATGCAATCTCTCGCTATAAAACACAAAATAATTTTAGCCTTTTCAGCCATTGGCTTGTTGATACTAACCAGCTGCATATTTTTTTACTGGTCGCTCAATCAAATTAGTACCACTAACACGCGTATAGAAACGTTGGCAGTGCCTGTACAACAAGCAAGTAAAGATCTTCGTTTATCACTCCTTTCTATTACTAAATTTAATGCCATTGCTTATAGCCAAACTAAACTTAATTTACTACTGCAAAATAAAAAACAGGCACACGCTGAACAAACGCAGTTTTTTAGTAAATTAGAAACACTAAAAACACAAGTTGCCCAGCAGCAAGGCATGCAAACATTACTTAAAGCTATTAACAAAGACTTTGCCCAGCTAAATACAATAAGCAACCAAATGCTTGCAGCAAAAGAGCAACGTTTTAAGGCGCAAAGCTCAGCCGAAGCACTAACAATTACGTTCAATGAACAGCTTCGTGAGCTCAGTAACCGCTTGCTTGATATAGAGCTCATAAACGTGGAGAGTAACCAAAAATCACTTTTAGATGCGGTATTTGGCACTGCGACTCGTGTTGATGATTTATTATTTACTTTAAATAATAACGTTGAAGGGATTAGGCAAATAACCACTTCAGAAAATATAAACGATCATCAACAAGACACCTCTTTTTTACTCGACAATATTAAATCTAATCTTAGTTACTTAGAGCAACAAGCCACCCCAATTGCTAATAAACTCAACACAAATGAGCTTATTACAGCATTTGATGATTTAAGCAGCCTATTAAATAATCCTGATGGGTTGTATGCCTTGCAAAATACTGTGCTCAATAATAAAGACAAAGTTGATCAGCGTTTTGAAAGCTTTCAAAACGCCTTTATTAGTATTGAAAATCAATTAATTGAGCTTAATAAACTGGCTGACACGCGCTTTAACTTTTTACAAGAGAGCGCTAAATCAGCAATTAATACTGGCTCTAGCTTAGTGATTATTATTGCGTTTGTATTAATTACTTTGCTGATTATTATTTCAGTATTTACTACTAACGCCATGCTAAAACCGCTTAAAAAGGTGAATAAAGAACTTGCTCGCATAGCCTCAGGTGACTTTTCTCAGCGTAGCAATCCCCACAGTAAAGATGAATTTGGTACGCTGATGCACAACACTAATAAGCTTTGTGATGATTTAACTCACTTAATAAAAGCCATTAGTAACGACGCTTACGAACTCGATAATTCAGCTATTCAAACCAGCGAAAAAGGCCAGCAAATGACTATTGTTGCTAAGCAACAGCTAGAACGTAGTGCACAAGCAACCTCATTAGCACAGCAAATGTTGCAAAGTTCTCAAGCCGTATACGAACAAGCGCAAAGCACCTCTAATGAAATTACTAATGCCTCGCAATTTGCCAATGACGTTAACGACATTGCAAATAATAATAGCCAAAGCATTGAAGCACTTTTAAATCGCTTAGATAAAGCAGTAAGCAGTACAGAAGAACTAGCCCAGTATACGCAACTAATTGGTGCCATTGTTGATACCATTAGCAGTATTGCAGAGCAAACTAATTTACTGGCACTTAATGCCGCAATTGAAGCTGCACGTGCTGGTGAGCATGGCCGCGGATTTGCCGTAGTAGCAGATGAAGTACGCTCGCTTGCAGCTCGCACACAAAGCTCTACAAGCGAAATTACCACCATGATTAACACTCTACAGCAGCATACTCAAACCACTCAAACTGAAATAAATGATGGGCAACAACAGGCTAAGCATTGCGTTGAAAACAGTACTGAACTAAATAATGCTGTTGAGCGTATTAAGAGCACGCTGGTATCGGTTAATGCTATGAGTAAAGAGATTGCAAGTGCCTCACATGAACAACTGGCAAACAGCACCGATATTCAACAAATAATGGCTAAGGTAACCGAGCAGGCCACCTTAAATGCCAACAATGCAACGACCCTAGCAAGCGAAAGTGAAGACGTTAACCAACTTGCACACTCATTAAAAGGTGCAGTAGAGCGCTTTAAGTTTTAAGCGCAGCTAATGACTTGGCTTGTATGAACTGGGTATAATACTTTTAACTTTTTGCTAAGTAACGGCCCACAATGAAATACAAAGATCTGCGCGATTTTATCGATTTACTTGAGAAGCGAGGCGAATTAAAACGCATCAGCCAAGAAATCGACCCGTATCTTGAGATGACCGAAATTGCTGACCGCACACTGCGTGCCGAAGGCCCTGCTTTATTATTTGAAAACCCTAAAGGGTACGACATTCCCGTTTTAGCTAACTTGTTTGGTACCCCTAAGCGTGTAGCTATGGGTATGGGCCAAGAAGATGTGAGTGAATTACGTGAAGTAGGAAAATTACTCGCATTTCTAAAAGAACCTGAGCCGCCAAAAGGCATTAAAGAAGCGCTCGGACAAATTCCGGTATTCAAGCAAGTACTTAATATGCCGGCTAAAGAAGTTAAAAAAGCCCCCTGCCAACAAGTTATTTTACAAGGTGACGACGTTGACTTAACTAAGCTTCCTATTCAGCACTGCTGGCCTGGCGATGCTGCACCTTTGATTACTTGGGGTTTAACCGTTACCAAAGGGCCTCACAAAAAGCGCCAAAATTTAGGGATTTACCGTCAACAGCTATTGGGTAAAAATAAAATCATTATGCGTTGGTTATCTCATCGCGGTGGCGCGCTTGATTTTCAAGAGTGGTGTAAAGAACACCCTGGTCAGCCCTACCCTGTTTCGGTGGCATTAGGTGCAGATCCTGCGACTATTTTAGGCGCTGTTACCCCCGTTCCAGATACGTTAAGCGAATATGCCTTTGCAGGTTTACTACGTGGTAGTAAAACTGAAGTAGTTAAGTCAATCTCGAATGATTTACAAGTACCAGCCAGTGCAGAAATCGTACTTGAAGGGCATATTATGCCTGGAGAGATGGCGCCGGAAGGTCCATATGGCGACCACACAGGCTACTACAACGAAGTCGACGACTTCCCAGTTATGACGGTCACTCATATTACACATCGTAAAGACCCTATTTATCATAGTACTTTTACTGGCCGTCCGCCGGATGAGCCGGCTATTTTAGGGGTGGCATTAAACGAAGTATTCGTACCAATCTTACAAAAGCAATTTCCAGAAATTGTCGATTTTTATTTACCGCCAGAAGGTTGTTCGTACCGTATGGCCGTGGTAACAATGAAAAAACAATATCCAGGTCACGCCAAGCGCGTAATGATGGGGGTTTGGTCATTCCTACGACAATTTATGTACACTAAGTTTGTTATTGTCTGTGATGATGATATTAACGCTAGAGATTGGAACGATGTAATTTGGGCTATCACTACTCGTATGGACCCTGCGCGCGACACGACGTTAATTGAAAACACGCCAATTGATTATTTAGATTTTGCATCGCCCGTATCTGGCCTAGGTTCAAAAATGGGTATGGATGCAACAAATAAATGGCCTGGTGAAACAACTCGAGAATGGGGCGAACCTATTGTAATGGATCAAGCCACTAAAGATCGTGTTGATGAGCTTTGGGATAGTTTAGATATTCTCTAACGACTTTGGTCTAGGGCTCTAGGCTGTAAACTCACCCTGCGGATATGCTATTATTGCTCAAATAAAGTGCGTATCCGCTAATTTAAGGTAAAACATGCAAACATTACTCGCTGAAGTTGTTTCTATCAGCCCACTAACAGAATTTGTTCATAAAGTTATTTTAAAGCCGCAACAGCCTGTAGCATTTGAAGCTGGTCAATATTTACAGTTGGTTTTAGGTGAAAAAGATAAACGTGCGTTTTCAATCGCGAGTCGCCCCTCACAAACTGATGCATTAGAATTACACATTGGCGCATCAAACGCAGACTCTTACGCAATGCAATCATTAGAACACCTTCGTAGTGCCCACAACGAGAACCAAACCGTAACTATTGAAGCAGGTTTAGGTATTTCTCAGCTGCGTTTGCAGTGCGAGCGTCCAATTATTTTACTCGCCGGCGGTACTGGTTTTTCTTACGCAAAGTCAATGGCCGAGCATTTAGCTGAAATCAACTGTGAGCGCCCGGTGCTATTTTACTGGGGCGTAAAAGAAGAGTCGGCGCTGTATGCACATACCGAAATGCAAGCATGGGCAGATAGCCGTGAAAACTTTAAATTTATTCCTGTCGTAGAGCATCCTACCGACAGCTGGACTGGCCACACTGGTTATGTTCATAAAGCGGTGATGAGCGATATTATGTCGTTAGAACCTTACGATATTTACATGGCAGGTCGTTTTGACATGATTGGCATAGTACGCGATGATTTTATAAATCATGGCGCTATTCGTGAAAATATGTACGCAGATGCATTCGCGTTTATAAAGTAACATTAACGCATTATTTTAAGGCACCTTAGGGTGTCTTAATTGTTTTAATTGCTAGAACTGTGATTGTTATTACCTATTAAGCTCATCAACATAAACAATTTCCTAAAATCCAATCTATAAACCATACTTTGTACAGAACATTAAGCGGGAGAAACCTAAATGTTAAATACAAAAGTAAAAGATTTTATGCAACATAAGTTGCCTCATATCACCCCTAATACAGAAATGACCACTGCCATAGCAGAGCTAGAAAAATTTAAACTACTAGGCGCGCCGGTATTTGATGATAATAAGGTGCTCGTTGGCTTTATCTCAGAGCAAGAGTTACTCAAACCCTTAATGCAAAGTAGTTATTTTTGTGATGGTATGGTGAAAGTATCGCAGTTGATGCAAACAGATGTGGTAACCGTGCACGGCGATACCAATATTATGGAATTAGCAGAACAAATGAAGCCTGGTAAACCTAAAAATTACCCCGTGATCGATGGCGGTGTAGTGGTAGGTATGATCAGCCGTGCCGATATATTAAAAGCACTTTATAATAATTACGTTAGTTGTAATGCGCACATATAAAAAAATGCCACTGTAAACAGTGGCATTTTTAATTATATAGACAATTTAACGCTGTGCGACTTTAGCTTTAAGTGCATTTTTATCAGCGTCACTTAAATAGGCAATTTCCAGCGCATTCGCTTGCGCTTTTTCCATATCAGCTTGTGACAAACCTGCTTTTGGTGCTGCCACTGCATATTCGTATTCAATTTCAATGCCTTCAACAGCTGGGTCATCCGTGTTAAGACAGGCTAAAATACCATGATCTAAAAACTGCTTAAGTGGGTGTTTGGTTAAATCATTCACTGTACTGGTTTGAATGTTACTGGTTAAGCACGATTCAATACCAATACGGTTATCGCGTAAATAATCCATTAGTTTTGGATCTTCAATCGCTTTAACACCATGGCCTATTCTGCTTGCGCCAAGCTCGTTTAATGCTTGCCAAATACTTGGCGCACCTAACGCTTCACCAGCATGCACGGTAACAGCCAAATACGCATCACGTACTTGCTTAAAATGATCAACAAACAACTCGCCAGGATAACCAATCTCATCACCGGCCAAATCCACTGCAACCAAATCATTTTTAAAGGCAAGTAACGCGTCCAACTCGTGCTGACAGGTTTTAACTCCGTATGTACGAGACAAAATACCAATTAAGTTTGCTTTTATATCAGTATCTTTTGTTGCACTACGGATACCATCAACCACTGCTTCAACAACCCCTTGAGGGTGTAACCCTTGGCTTTGAGCCATATAATAAGGACTAAAACGCAGCTCTACGTAATCAAGACCCTGCGCTTGTGCATCTTCAATGTTTTCTATCGCAATACGTCTACAGGCATCGTAATCACCTAGTACCGTCACTCCCCAGTCAAGCTTTTGTAAAAATGCCATTAAGTTTGGCTCAGGATCAATAACCTGAACATGGGGAATAAGTGCTTCAACATTGTCCGCTGGTAAAGCGATATTAAACTGACGACCAAGTTCTAGTATGGTTTGCGCGCGTACATTACCATCTAAATGACGGTGAATATCTAGCAAAGGTATTTTTCTATTGATCATAATAGCTACTCGGTTGAATTAAAATTGCGCGAATGATACGCAGGTACAGTAATATTTCAAGTGTAGAATACTTAAAATAGCGCTTGGAGGTCTTATGTCTGCTTTTTATATAAAAAGAGTTAACGTGATAAATAAAACCAAATCATTTTAAACAGTGCATCTGCATCAATAGGTTTAGTTATATAGTTATCCATTCCGACGTTAATCGCTTTTTTAGCATCTTCTTCGTGCGCATTAGCAGATAGGCCAATAATAGGTAAATCTAAAAAGCCTAACTCATTACGAATCACTTTTGTTGCTTTTAAGCCATCCATTTGTGGCATTTGAATATCCATTAATACTAAGTCGTATCTTTTATCGCTTAGCATTTTAATCGCTTCAAGTCCGTTATTAGCAATATCTACAACACCCTGCTTGGTTTCTAAAATAGCGGTGGCCACATGTTGATTTAATGGGTTGTCTTCAACGAGTAGTAAGCGATACTTCGCCAGTGATAGGTTGCTTATATCTATTTTATCTAACTTACCTGAATAATATTGTGCTTTAGGTAGCGGAGAATGGAGCGGTAAACTAAAGGTAAAAGTAGAGCCGTGACCCTCACTACTTTTTAAATCAATTGCTCCTCCCATCAGCTCTACTAATTTTTTACAAATACTTAAACCAAGCCCTGTGCCACCAAACTGGCGTGAGGTTGAACTATCAGCCTGAGAGAATGGGTTAAATAGCTGTTTTTGTGCCTCCTCACTAATTCCAATCCCCGTATCATTGACACTAAAATAAGTCATTTTTGCTGACTGCCAAATCTTTAATGTGATACTACCCTTAGCAGTAAACTTAACGGCATTATTTAATAAGTTCAGCAGCACCTGCTTTAAACGAATAGGATCGGTATTAACAACTAAAGGAGCATCATTATCAACCTCAACTTGTAGTGACAAGGGCTTATTACTAACTTCAAAATGCATTAAACTCATAACTTCTTTTGCCAATAACTTTAACTCTACAGACTCTTGTACTAACTCAAGCTTGCCCGCTTCCATTTTTGAAAAATCGAGCACATCATTTAGCACTCTCAATAAGACACTGACCGCACCGTCAGCTTGCTCTATGTAAGTTTTTGCTAATGACCAGTCCTGCTGTTGCAGTGCTAAGTAATGCATGCCTTTAATACCGTTAATTGGGGTACGAATTTCGTGGCTCATATTAGCTAAAAACTGACTTTTTATCTCACTGGCTTCATCCGCTTTCTGCTTTTCCTGACGCAAAGTTAGTGTTTGCTTTGCAACTTGTTCGCGTATACGAACATTGGTGGCGACCACTGAAATTAAAAACATAATCAATAGCCAAACAAATAGCATACCTACTATCTGTGCTAGCCAATAAATTAGCCAGGTTGATTGCGTTTTAGGTTGGTATATTTCTACTTGCCACAACCTATGGCCAATTAACAACTGATAATCTTTTAGCAACGTCATTGAGTCATGCTCAACGCTATAAAGAGCCTGTTTATTATCTGCTTTATTGATATCAGTAAAACCAATCGCAACTTCATTACCGCTATCAAACGAAAGTGCCTCAGACAACTTAGCTAAACTCACCAAGGCAATTACAAACCCTTTAAAGTCACCTTCAATATCAGGAGCACCAAAGACAGGAGAAATAAAAAGCACGCTTAATTCCTCGTCTGCAGGGGCTAGCTTAAATGGCTCACTCAATACCAGCTCATTAAGAATTTTTGCTTTATTGAGTGCATCACGAATATGTAAATCAGAGTTCAAATCAAAGCCCAGCAGATCTTGCATATTCTTTATGGGGTAAATATATTTTATGGGGTAATAAGTATTGCTAAAGAGCGCGGGTTGCCATTGACCATTCGCCATCCTTTGCTTTATAACGACACTTTTGTCCCATTGGGCAGGTTCGTTAATAGAATTAGCTGTGATCATTGGCACCCAATTTAACGCTAAAATTTCTTCATTGTAGCTCAACTGCTTAGAGGTAAAATGATTAAACTCATCGAGAATAACCTGATCACTACTTGCTAAAAATGCACCTAACAAAGATAGATGAGCAGCCACTTCATCTAACTTTTGATTAATGGCACTTTGTGCCATCAACACTTTATCTTCTTGCTTTTGAATGTCTTTTTGTTTTTTTACACTTGCTGCGCCATAAAAGCTAACGCTAATAATGGCGTAAATAAGTAACGCAGGCAAAATAACCTGTAGCCGATGACGTAACTGCGAATAGTTAAATATGGCCAATACCAATGGAGTAAAAACAAGTACGCCAATTGAGTCACCTATCCACCAGGTAATAAAGGTACTAAGCGCAGCAGGTGGGCTAATTATATTATTGAAAAAAAGTAGACTGGTTCCAACACCTGCCGCTATTACACAACATAGTGGCCCACCAATCACCAAGCTTTGAATACTAAGTCTAAGAGAAGATAAATTAAGGGGGACTTTAATGACTCTGATAATGAGGAATGCACCTAGCCACGCCTGAAAAAAAACAGCACAGCTGACGGCAATAGCTTGCAATAAGACTTGCCAATTTAAAATATCAGCAGCATTGTCTAAGTGAATTAAATTAACAAACGCTGCGCCTGCAAAAATCCCCGCATAAGCACGGCGCCTCCATAGTAAAAAGCTTGCCAGCGCAATACCGGCTGGAGGCCAAGAGGCAACCGCATAACCATTAACGGCGAATAAAAAATTACTCAGGTAACCGCTAAAGAAATAAGCGCATGCGAGGCTAAAAGATAATGTAAATACATTTTTCACAACCGTCGCTCCTGCGCTTTTATTATTGATTTATAACTATAATTGATTATTGGTAGAGTACAAGTGCCTTATCTAATTGTGCACTGTGTTTATAACTTAATATCGCTTGTTGTCGGTACTGTGCTTTATTTTCGCTATTGAGTGCTTTGTCAAAAACACGTGCGGCTAAGTCATAATCACCTTGCGCATTAGCTAAACACGCTAACGCTAATAGTAACGCATTATTATGCTCATCTTTTTTCAGTCGCTCTTGAATGCTTGATTGCAACTTATAAGCATTACTTGGTGCAGCTTCACTTAAAATGTGAGCCAGTTGTTCATGCTGTTTTTGCTTGAGTAATTTAACTAGCTCATTTTCGATGCTTGCTAATTGCCCTACTTTAGCCATTTGAGTTAAATAAGCCGTATGCGCATGCGCCTGCAACTTTTTACCTAAATGTTGATATTTAGCGGTTAACTCATCATTTGCTTGCGCAGCAAAATAAGCTAAAAACACTTGCTGCCACTGGGTATCATTCAAGGCGTTTTTGCGCAATAAACGCGGTAAAAAATCTTCAAGCAATTTAAAATGCTGTTGCTGCACTAAAACTTCGGTGTACAACTTCAAATCAAGCACCGTGGCTTTTTTAGACTCTGCTGCCACCCGTATTTGCGGTTCAATTACACTGCTGTCGCCACTAGCTAACCATAACTTAGCCACTTTAAGTTGTTGCTCTGGGCTGATTTCAAACAAACGTTCAAGCGCTTTATCAGGCTGGTTATTTGCCAGTGCGGTTTTTGCTAATAACGCTAAACGTATATCGGTAAATTTAGCAGGCACACTATTACTTGATAGCGCACTTTCTACTTGTTCGTAATTATCATTAATGAGACTCCACAATGCTTGCTCTATAGCCGCATGTTTACGCTCTTGGCTTCGCGCAAAAAACCCATGCTTAGTGTTTCTATAAATAGATAAACAATAACGCACTAGCTTGTAAGTTAAATACAAAGCTGCCGTACTCAGTGCTGCCATTATACAAAATGAAACAATCGTCCCCTCTATGGTGGTATTGTTAAATGAAATCAGCACATAGCCTTTTTCATCTAACACAAAGGGAGTAATCGCTAGCACCAACACAATAGCGACAATAAAAATAATCAGCCCTATCATTGTGCCCACTCCTTCACTTTTTGAGTGCTTTGCAGTGTTACTTGAGGATTAAAGTTAAGCGATTCTTTTTCAAGATTGGCTAACGTCTTTATTACCACTTTTGTTGCATCGTCATCTCGTTTAAAGTATTCATTAACCAAACGTTTTGTATCATTCAAAGCGTTAAAATAAATACTAGCTTGTTTACCCATTAATGCGTCTTGCGCCTGAGTAATATTAAGCTTGATGCGCTGGGTAATTAAATGACGCTCTCGGTCAGTTAATAGTGGCTCAATTAATACGCCTTCATGATGGCGAATAGTAATAAAGCTATCGACTATTTTATTCCAACTATTACGAATGTTTTGTTGCCAATCACTAACATCTTCAGAGAGTGCATTCTCATCACTTATACTCGCCTCTTCAGGCAAATTAACCGCATTAAATACCAAGTCATCAATACGCTTTATTACGCTGTTTAATTGTAAATAAATCGCTTCTGTCGCAACGGGTTTAATATTGTCGAGTGTTTGTATGTCTTGTGTAATTGCTTGACGCAACTCAAGCGTACCTGGATGATCGCTTAATAATGAGTCTAAACGTTTAAGCACGGCACTTGTGCCTAGGTAATCTTGTTCTGCCCACAGTTTAAATTCAGCCATGCGTTGCAAGCTGGTGACCTCTTGTGGATTTAATGTATTACCACTTTGTTGTACCTTTTGCAGTGCGGCTTTTAATACTTGTTGATTTTTTACAGAGTTCTCATTGAGTGCCATAGCGATTTGCTCTTCGCTATTAAGCAACGCTTGTTGCAAACTGAGTTGCTCAGACTTAAGCGTTTGCAGCTCTTGCTGCAATATCTTATTTTGCTCTGTTAATGCATTAACCGCTAAATTTTGCACTTTACCGGCATTAAGCTTTTGATAAAATTCATAACCCACACCACTGGCAACAAGCAAGGAAATCACTAACGCAACGCTACCTACTTTACTTACTTTTTGAGGAATATTTTGCGTTTGGTTATTCACTTTTGCAGACTCACTTTTAGTCGTATTTGAGGTGCTCTTTGCTGTTGGCTTCGCTTCTTTTTCTACTTTTGACGTCGCTGACTGTTCACTCATTTTGCTACCTTGCTGATTAATGCAGGTAAACATAGCCTGGTCGCTAGCTCCTGCCGCAGTGTGTATATGGGTCGAATTTATTTTTTGTTGTTGTAAATAAGCACCAATGCGCTCACTGGCAACATAAAACTCGCACTGTTGTAACCATGTTAGTTGCGCCGCTGAAATAGTATTAAATATGGCGTCAACTGCAGCATTACTTGTAATGACTATACCGTGTACATTCTGGCTTTGCCAGTGGTCTATCCAGTTAGCTGAGCTAGGCTCTACTGGTTTACGTTGATACACCACACAATTATTTAAATGAGCACCACGTTGCTTCAAGGTTTTTGCTATTTCAGGTCGCCCGCCAATCCCTTTTACTAACACAATATTACTGCCGTCAATATCAGCCAAAGACTTAAGTGCGAGTAACCCTTCAGAGTCATGTTGTTTTGGCAAAGCCGCGCGCACACCAAATACTTCATAAATGGTATCGGCTGTTTGTTGGCCTACCCCATAAAACTGTGCTTTGGTATTAATAGCAGGCTTAAGTGCATTTAATGCATGCACCGCATCCTGTGAAACAAAAATAATTTTGTCGGCGTTTACCAGCGGGCTTAATTCAACGTTTGTTGGCGTTAAGTAGGTTATTTTTAAAACAGGATATAAAGACGCTTGATAACCCGCTTGCTCAAGTTGCTGTGCAAGGGCTGCGCCTTTTCCTTCGGGCCGAGTTATCAAGATATGTTTCATTATGCGTCTCGATATACGTCAGCCAGAATTTTATCTGCGCCTTGTGCTAATAGTTTTTTAGCCAGCTCTATACCTAGCTTTTCAGCATCATCAACGTGACCGCTAATTTCATCGCGTAAAATTTCACTGCCATCAATCGCACCGACCAAACCACGTAAATGTACTTGGTTACCATCAACCAGTGCATAAGCACCAATTGGCACTTGGCAACCCCCTTCTAAATGGCGGTTCATTGCGCGCTCAGCGTTAACACGAATACGTGTTTCGTTATGCTCAAGTGGAGCCAATAATGCTTTTGTCACGCTATCGTCTATACGACACTCAATGCCTACAGCGCCTTGGCCATTAGCAGGTAACGAGACTTCTGGTTCAATAAAGTCACGAATACGCTCGCCCATCTCTAAACGAATTAGTCCTGCAGCTGCGAGTATAATGGCATCGTATTGGCCGCTATCAAGCTTAGCTAAACGTGTATTTACATTGCCACGTAAGTCGCGAATTTCTAAATCCGGACGCATAGCTCTAATTTGACACTGGCGACGTAAACTTGAAGTCCCCACAATAGCGCCTTGTGGTAGCGCATCAATATTGGCAAAGTTATTTGATACAAACGCATCACGCGGATCTTCACGCTCACAAATAGTGTGTAACTCTAAATCATCCGGAAATTCTACCGGCACATCTTTCATTGAATGCACTGCAATATCTGCACGGCCATCTAACATGGCTTGCTCTAACTCTTTTACAAATAAACCTTTGCCGCCAATTTTAGCTAGTGGTGTATCTAAAATAATGTCACCTTGAGTCGACATTGGCACGAGCTCTACACGCACGTCATCATGAAAGTGCTCTAGCTGCGCTTTTACAAATTCAGCCTGCCAGAGTGCCAATGCACTTTTACGAGTGGCAATGCGAACTAACTTTGTTTTTTCAGTCATAAAATATCCATTAATAATTACTAGCTTTTAGAATGAAAACTTATTCAATCTAAGGCTATTTAATTTGCTAAAACTCTAAATTTTTTTTGAGCGATGAGCAGCCCGTTTTCATCAACTACATCAACGCGCCAATGCCCTAATTGAGTATCCATAATATTTTTAGTTGAGTACGTTCTGTAACGCGGAGAAGTAACCTTAAGTGCCACTTCAGCCATTATTTCACCTTCAAATAACCACACATGTTTTACCTGCTGTCCCTGTAAGTTTTTAAGCTCACTAAAAAATGACAGCGACTCTTCAAATTGATTCAAACGCACATCGGCGGCAAATACATTGGTTGGCTCACGGTTACTGACACTGCGAGTCAGAACTGCACGGCTAATTGTGGCTGTATCTATTTTGGCTCCCACAGCTACACTAGCAATGTGTGCGGATGCAGCAAATTTCTTTTGCTCAACTGGCTTTGCACTAACAGTCTCAACTTCAGGGTCTTGAGTGGCTATTGCTGCAATGGTTGCTTCTTCAGGCTCAGCAGTGATCGTTGGCTCTACTTCTTGCTTAATAATACTTTGTTGAACTTCAGGCTCCGATGGTACCTGTTCAGTAATAGAAGCTGGTTTTTGCTCAACTGAGGAAAAGGTTTTAGGGTCTGCAATCTTGACACTGCTCACCGGCTCCTCATCGGCATCTGTGGCTTTTTCACTCTCTACTGATGCTGCAATATCATCGTTTAGCGACACAATTGCTGTTTGTTGCTCAGTAAAATCAAGCTGCTCATTAGGATGCGGCGTCCCTTGATCAGCATTCACGGCGCTAGACAGGCCGTAAATAACCGCTGCAGAGATCATAATCACCAACATAGAAATACTCACAATCCGACGCCAATGCCACTCATAGCTCACGTTGGGTTTGCTAGTAGATGGTTCACGTTTTACATTTGCTGTTATTACTATTTTTTGACTCATTTTGACCCTCAGCGGCTCCTAAACTAACTTAAGCGAGAAATTAACCATTGGCGCACAGCTTGTAACTCTTGTGTACAAACCTGATGCCCCATTGGGTATTCTTGCCAACTTACATCCATGTTATGCGTTGATAATACTTCGAACGCACTTCTACCCGCGCTATGCGGTACAACGTCATCTTGGCTACCATGAGCCATAAATATATTTAACTGTGTTTGTTTTGCTTCATCTGCCAATTTATGTGGCACACACATGTAGGTTGACAGCGCCATTACACCAGCCAGCTTTTGTTCTAAACGCGGTGCTAAATGCAGCGATACAACGCCACCTTGCGAAAAGCCCGCTAAAATAATTTTACTCGCAGGTATGCCGTTAGCAATTTCTTGTGTAATGAGTTGCTCAACTTTGGCTGCTGATTCTCTAACCCCTTGCTCATCAGCACGTTTATCTAAATCCATAGATTTAATGTCGTACCATGAGCGCATTTGCATACCACCGTTAATAGTGACAGCCTGCATAGGCGCATGAGGAAAAACAAAACGCACCCCTAACTCAGTAGGTAAATCGAGCTGCGGGGCTACTGGTGCAAAACCATCACCTGAATCACCTAAGCCATGCAGCCAGATAACCGTGGCTTTATGGGTGCTTTGCGCTGGGTATTCTACAAACCCTAAACTCATAGTGTTGATTGCCATTGAATTTCTTGACCCGCTTGGCGTGTAGACGCTTCGTTAATGAAGCTCCAAAACTCTGCACCCGAGCGGTTATCAATCCATTGACCATCACGCATTTCAAAATGATGGCCATTGAATTTTGTTGCTACCCATACTTGGTGCAAAGGGGCTTGCTTATTAATCACAATCTTACTGCGATCTGGAAAAATAATTTCTAAAATACCTTGAGCCGATTCATAATCTAAATCTGCTTCACAATCATCAACTTGTTCTTCAATAGTGAACATAAGAGCTTCTGCTAACTGGTGATATTCGTGATCAGTCATCGTTAATTTCCTTTGCAGGCGAGGCGCCTAAATAATGGGTGCATGTTTATAGAGCTAGTGTAACAGGAATAAAATCATCCGCGAATAGCTGCATTTTTTAGATATTCTGTTACTCTGCGATTATAAAGCCAGCAACCGTATTAATCTAATGAAAGCGACATATACCTTACAATTAAAACAACTATTAATCAGCACCGTATTGTTGTGTGCATTAGCTGGCTGTGGCCAAAGCGGCCCGCTGTACTTACCCGAGCAGCCTGCTGAGCAAAACCAGCCAACTGACATACCTAATAAACAAACACCCGTCGAGCAACAACAGGAGCAGTAAATGGATTTTTTTAATTATAAAAACAATCAACTATTTGCTGAAGATGTCAGCGTAGCAACCATTGCACAGCACTATGGCACGCCATGTTATGTGTATTCAAGAGCCACGTTTGAACGCCATTATTTAGCGTTTGCTAATGCGACTAAAGATCACAAAAGCCTAGTGTGTTATGCCGTTAAAGCAAATTCAAATATTGCGGTGTTAAATATATTGGCACGACTTGGTGCGGGTTTTGATATTGTCTCAAAAGGCGAATTAGCACGGGTGATCAAAGCCGGAGGTGCTGCTAACAAAGTGGTATTTTCTGGGGTTGCTAAAACGGCTGACGAAATTGCTTATGCGTTAGAGTTAGGCATTAAATGTTTTAATGTTGAGTCAATTTCAGAGCTTGAGCGTATTTCTGAAGTGGCCTGCGAGCTTAATTTAGACGCGCCAATTTCTATTCGTGTTAATCCCGATATTGATGCCAAAACACATCCGTATATTTCTACTGGACTTAAAGAAAATAAGTTTGGTATTGGAATCGAGTCTGCATTAAGTGTGTATCAACATGCGGCATCATTACCTGGCTTAACGATTGTTGGCGTAGATTGCCATATTGGCTCACAGCTTACACAAACCAAACCGTTTTTAGAGGCGCTTGATAAACTACTGGCATTAATTGATGAATTAAAAAATGCAGGTATTGAGCTAAGCCATTTAGATATAGGTGGAGGCCTTGGAGTAACCTACGACGACGAACAACCTCCACACCCAAGTGAATATGCAGCACAAGTAACGCAGCGCCTTGCAAATTACCGTCACCTAGAACTGATTTTTGAGCCCGGGCGAGCCATTGCCGCAAACGCGGGTATTTTAGTTACACAAGTTGAGTTTATTAAGCAAAATCAAGACAAGTATTTTGCGATTGTAGATGCGGGTATGAACGACATGTTACGCCCATCACTGTATCAAGCATGGCAAAAAATTATTCCTGTATCAGTGCGTGATGACGAAACACCTACACACAACTATGACGTGGTTGGGCCGGTGTGTGAAACCGGTGACTTTTTAGGTAAAGACCGACCACTGGCACTCAAACAAGGTGATTTGTTAGTACAGCGAAGCGCTGGAGCCTATGGTTTTACAATGAGCTCAAATTATAACTCACGTCCACGAGTTGCCGAAGTAATGGTCGATGGTGAGCAACATCACCTTATTCGCGAACGCGAAACTATCGAAAGCTTATACCAAGGTGAGAAAGTTTTACCATAAACGTTTTTGCCAACTAGCTGCTCTGTGGCATGATTAGCACAGAGCAAAACCGAATTAGAGCGCTATGTTAGTTAATTTTTCCAAAATGCACGGCTTAGGTAACGACTTTGTTGTGATTGATAACATTACACAAAACGTTTTTTTATCTCGTGATCAAATCAAAAAGCTGGCCGATCGCCATTTCGGCATTGGGTTTGATCAACTACTGATGGTTGAAGCCCCTTACTCACCCGATCTCGATTTTCACTATCGTATTTTTAACGCTGACGGCCACGAAGTAGAACAATGTGGTAACGGTGCGCGCTGCTTTGCCCGCTTTGTACGCATGAAAGGCTTAACCAATAAACATAAAATCAGCGTGTCGACTAAGTCTGGTAATCTCACCCTGTATATTGAAAAAGACGGTCAAGTAACCGTTAATATGGGTCACCCTAATTTTGAGCCAAATAAAATTCCACTCAAAGCAACCAAACGTGAGCTGACTTATATTATTCGCGCAGAAGAGCATACCGTTTTTAGTGGTGCCGTATCTATGGGTAACCCTCATTGCGTAATGGAAGTAGACGATATAGAAACAGCCCAAGTGGATACCCTAGGCCCGTTGCTTGAAAACCATGAGCGTTTTCCACAACGCGCGAACATTGGCTTTATGCAGGTTATCTCTCAAGAGCACATTAAACTCAGAGTATGGGAGCGTGGTGTAAGCGAAACACTTGCTTGCGGTACCGGCGCGTGTGCTGCCATGGTGATTGGTTTTATCCAAAATAAGCTCACCAGTACAGTACAAGTTGATTTACCCGGCGGTAGCTTACAAGTGCGCTGGAGTGGCGAGGGCCATCCAGTGCGTATGACAGGTCCCGCTGAACATGTATTTGATGGGCAAGTTGCACTATGAGTGAATTAACTAAACAGCAAGTAATAGATTACTTACAACAGCATCCTGATTTTTTAATTGAGCAACCTAAGCTGTTAGCGCAACTTGAGTTACAACAGCAAGTACAGGGTGCTACTTCATTAGTGCATATTCAGCAGCGCCAATTACGCGAGCACAATACACAGCTAAAAAATCAAATAGACAGCATGAGCAAAAATGCGACCCAGAATGAACTGGTTTATCGTTTATTTAGCCAATGTCACCGACAGCTGTGGAGTAATTACGACTTTAATACACTGGCCAGTAACTTACGCAATATTATTTGTATGAGCCCGACTATTAATGAATGCAAACTCGTTAGATACGATAATGCCTTTGAAGAGTTAGTAAAGCATAGACTGTCAGATAGTAATCATTATTTAGGCCGTGTAAATCAGCAAGAACGCGACTTACTCTTCAACAATGATACCCAATCGACCGCACTTTATTTAATTGGTGAGCCGAGTAACCCCTACGCAATTTTGGCTTTTGGCAGCCACGATGAAAACCACTTTGAGCCCTCACAAGATAACTTATTTGTATTAGATTTTGTGCGCTCATTGCAAATACGGTTACTGGAACTGGCATGAGCGATAACGCGCCAAATATAAGCGACTTAAGCGATAGCTGGCGTACACCCATTACATTATTTAGTGATTACTTAAAATTTGAACGCCAGTATTCGGCGCACACGGTTAATCAGTATGTCAGCCAATTAGGCTTTGCCGCCTTGTATTTTAATAAACTGTGCGACAATTGGTTTGCGGTACAAAGTGAGCATATTCGTCGTTACAGTATGGCACTGCGGGCAAAACAATTAAGTGGCAGAACAATCAGCTTAAAATTAAGCTGTATACGTAGTTTGTATAAATTTTTAAAAGCAAAAAATATTACTGAGCAAGCGCATTACCATAATCCGGCACAGGGTATAAAAGGCCCTAAATTTGCGCGACCTTTACCTAAAAACCTTGATGTTGACCAAATGGCTCGTTTACTCGAAATACCCGATGATGATCCACTCGCCATGCGTGATAAAGCGATGATGGAACTGATGTATTCATCAGGTTTACGCATTAGCGAGTTAGTTGGCGCTAACATGCAAGATATAAACACTCGTAGCGGTGAAATATTAGTGCGAGGCAAAGGCGCAAAAGAACGCCTAATACCGGTTGGCTCTAAAGCACTTGAGGCGTTAAACAATTGGCTAGCAGTTCGCCCACTATTTATGGGCTCAGATGAACATGCGGTATTTTTAAGTAGCAAAAAAAATCGTATTTCTGTACGCCAAGTTCGTTTGCGCATGCAAGAATGGGGGATTAAGCAAGGTATTAGCTCGCAAGTTCATCCACATAAATTACGCCACTCATTTGCGTCGCATATTTTAGAGTCGTCTGGGGATTTACGAGCAGTGCAAGAATTATTAGGCCACAGTAGTTTATCTGCAACCCAAGTTTATACTCATTTAGATTTTCAGCACTTAGCTAAGGTGTACGATAACACCCACCCACGAGCTAAAAAAAGAACCGATTAGAGCAGCAACTATGATCCGATTTAATCGCGCAATTTCTCCTTTTTCTGTGCTAAGTTTTGACTTAGACGACACCTTGTACGATAACCGCCCTATCATAACCGCAGCCGTTCAGGCGCAAATTGATTATTTAAATGCGCTACCAGGCTACAAAAAACAAGGACCACAGTTTTGGCAGCAATGCCGTGAACTCGCAGCACTACAGCAGCCAGAGCTGATTGATGACGTCACACAATGGCGTAAGCATACCTTGCGCTTAGTATTGTCTGAATTAGGTTTTAAAGGTGATGAAATAGAGCATCATGCAAATAAGGCGTATCAAGCATTTGCAGATGAGCGAAGCAATATTACGGTGAGTGAAGACGTACTAATATTGCTTGATAAACTAAGTCAACACTACAAATTGATTGCCATTACTAACGGTAATGTCGAGGTTGATCGATTTAATTTAAAAGGTAAGTTTGAACTGGTGTTACAAGCTGGCTTCCATGGTAAAGCCAAACCACACACAACATTATTTGATCAAGCCGCAACACATTTACGTATCAAAAACAGCGATATTTTGCACATAGGTGATAGCCTTGATAGCGATGTGCAAGGTGCTAACAACGCTGGCTGTCAGTCTGTATGGCTGAATAATCAAGCACAAACTTATGCCTACAAAGGGCTGGCTGATATTGAAATAACCAACATTCATGCGTTAACCCATTTAATATAACCTATGCTTGTTTTACTAATAATATAAGTTAGAGTTAGTTAATTAACGACATATTATAATAACAAGGACAGCGTATGACGCTCACAGATTATTTAACAACGCTCGCAGATGAGCCAAAAAGTATTAGCTTTGCTGATACTATGGCCGTTATTGATGAGCACTATATTTTCACAGCATGCAGCTTCAGTAACCATGGGTTATTAAGCTCTGCCAGTGAAAATAACGGTTCGTGCAAAATTTTTGCATTTGCTAAGCTCAACGGTCTTAGTAAACAAAATACCTTAGATTGTTTTGGTAAATTTTACCGTGAAGATGTACTAGACAACCCAAATGCCGATGATCACATGAATATTCGTACGTTTATGTTAGCACCAGAAGCAACACCGTTTTTAGGCATTAGCTTTAATGGCACGCCTTTAACCACAAAAGAATAACATAGGGTCTGTTGACCTTTGTGGATTAGACCCTAGTATTATTTAGCCGCTACCAGCGGCTTTTCCATAAAGTAACGTGTACCGCTGAGCGGATAATTATTTAGTTGATACTTAACCTGATAGCCACGCTTTTCATAGAAAGGTTTGGCTTGAAAATCTAAGGTGTCAAGCTGAGCCTGAACGGCACCCATTTCAATTGCTGCATTTTCAAGTGATGTTAGTAACGACTCAGCCAAGCCATTGCCTCGTGCCGATTCAGCACACCACAACCAACTTATTAGCAGCCAATTGCCAAATACATGACCACTTATACCGGCAACTAATTCATTCTGTTTATCGAGATATTTATAGCCGAGAGCTTGGCGCTCTGCGTCGAAATGTTGAGCATTAAACTCAAGCATATTAACACGCAGTGCTTGGTTTAATTGCTCAGTATTATCAGCATGCAATAGGTACATTGGCCGTTCCAAATAAGCCTATTTTAGCAAATACCTGATGTTAAAACAGGTTATTTTGTCCAAAGGGAACTTCCAGCATATTGCTAGAAATTTTTTCCGGCTGACCACACATTTCATCATAAGCGCTGGTATGCCTGAGCATCATTTGCGCATAAGCAATGTCTTCAAATCGTTTTTGAATATGTAATGGGCTAACTGCCTTTACAAATTCACCATCACTTTCTTGTACATAGTATTCAACATTATTAATGACAACAGACACTTGATACAAGGCCATTTCCAGTGAATGAACCACCACTTTTTGTAATGGCTGATGCTTTTTTAATTCTGAAAATTGAATACCCATATTAACCTACCTACTGTTAAATTAACTGTCCAAGTAATCAATACGCAGCTTTGCTATAATCGCGATCAGATTTTTTTAATTACGCGCTATCATGGATACAAAAATTCGACTCGCAAAGTACATAGCGCATGCCGGCGTATGCTCTCGCAAACAAGCGTCGCGCTTAATTGATGAAGGCGTTGTCATCGTTAATAATCGCCAAGCTAATCATATCGATCATGTGGACGAAAACGACAGTGTTATCGTTAATGGTCACGCCCTTAAAGGCCCTGCCGATTTAGTCTACTTTGCCTACCACAAACCAGTAGGGATTGACTGTAAACTCAATCAACACGACCCAAGTAGCCTTATTCATCATTTGCCGCAACTTACCCGTGTTTACCCTATTGGCCGCCTAGATAAAGACTCGCGCGGATTAATTATTTTGACCAATGATGGGGGATTTTGTAATCAGCTTATCCACCCTGACTTTCATCAACCTAAGCGCTATTTAGTAACCGTCAATAAAACTTTAGATGCGGATTTTTGCGAAAAAATGGCTGCAGGCGTCCCTGTCGACAAGCAAATGACCTTGCCATGTGAGGTAACTAAAATCACTGACAATCAGTTTAGTATTATTTTAAAACAAGGACTAAATCGACAAATTCGTAAAATGGCGCATTACTGTGGTTACAAAGTGATTGATTTATACCGCGTACAAATAAGTGAATTACTGTTAGACCATTTAAATTTACCTGAAAACCAGTTTATAAAAATTAATAAAAGCGACATTTTAGGCTAACAAGCTCACGCTCTCCCCCTCACTTTAATGCGATTAAAAAATATAAAATAAACTTGCAAAAATAGATTACAAGTGTAGTCTTAAATTAAAGATTACACTTGTAGGCAATAAAATGATCGAATTATCAAAAGCAGAATTTGAAGTACTCGATGCGCTATGGATTAGCTACCCCGCTAATGCCAGCCAAATTATTGAGCGCTTGAGTGATGATAAACAATGGCACGAAAAAACTATTAAAACCTTACTAGGTCGATTAGTTAAAAAAGGAGCGCTTAGCTTCGAAAAAGAAGGCCGCCAATATATTTACACCCCCTGTATAGAGCGTGCTGATTACACCTTAAAAGAAAGCCAAAACTTTATTGAGCGCTTTTTTAGTGGCCGTATAGCTCCGTTGGTAAGTGGTTTTGCAAAATCAGAAAAACTCTCTCAACAAGATATAAACGAGCTTAAAAAAGTCATAGATGACTGGGAAAAAAACCAAAAGTAAGGGATTCTCATGGTTATTCAAACAAGCTTTAATTGGCTAATAGAGCAACAGCTATTATTGAGTCTGTTGTTTGCAGGATTTGTTTTACTTGAGCGCTTTGGCTTAAAAGCAATTGGTTCGCAGCTTATTTATAAATTAGTGTGGTTAATACCAGCCTCGCTGCTTATCGCTAATTTACCCAATGCAATTAGGCCATTACAAAACAGTCCTATTAGTCATTACATCATTACTTTGAATCAACCATTAATAAGCACTATTAGTATTAACTGGGCGCTATTTTATGTAGTTATTACGGCACTGCTTTTATTCGCCACTTGGATTATTCATCGCCGATTTGTAAGCAACCTACAGCTTTGTGAAGTAACAAATTTACAAGCAGAAATAAACTCAGGGGTAAAAACCTTTACTAGCCATCAAGTTGCAACACCTATGGTAATTGGGGTACTAAATAGCAAGCTAGTTTTACCACACAACTACAATACTCTGTTTGATAAAGCTACATTGGCGCTTATTTTAGAGCACGAAAATGTGCATATAAAACGCAAAGATAACCTAACAAATGCGCTGCTATTACTGGCTACAATTTTAATGTGGTTTAACCCTTTAGCTTGGATGGCATACGCAAGCATTCGCCGCTTACAAGAGCTGACTTGTGATGAACAGGTACTAAGTAATAAAACCACACAGCAACAGATTTTATACAGCAAAGCCTTAGTAAACTGCGCTGCAAATGCACCAGCGGGTCTGATGGCTTATTCACACTACGGAGATAAAAAAACCATGTTACAACGACTTACTAATATCAAACATAATGGCGCACATTCACGCCTAGCAAAAGGGAGCTTGTTACTCATAGCTGCGAGTTTGCTCAGTGGGTTAGCAATTGCAAAACAACCACAGATTGAGGCAACTAAAACAGAGCATATTTCACCTGTAATTCGCATTGAGCCGCTTTATCCAGCCCAAGCAGCTAAGCAAGGCATTAGTGGATCTGTGGTGTTAAAATACGATATTACTGCCAATGGTAAAACAAAAAATATTAATGTACTTCAGTCACAGCCTTCAGATGTTTTTGATAAATCAGCTAAAGAAGCCTTGTCAAAGTGGGAGTATAAAACGTCAAAAGCAGGCTTTAACGATGTACTCGTACAGCTAGATTTTGCCATAAACAGCGAGGTTGCAAATACCGATTTGATAGAGCGAATTAAAGTATCGCATTAGTGCTATTGAGTTATTTAAGACTATAAAGCAAGCACCCTTTTAGGCTGCTTGCTTTGTGGTTTTTACTTATTCACGTTACAAACTGACAGCGATCATGCCAATAGCGGTCCCTATTCCCACCAGCCAAGTGAACGATCGAATAATATCGAGGTTTAAGTAATAAAAAACACAAAATAAAATACGCGCTACAATATGCGTCATCGCTAAAGTTTCGGTTACGGCATTGATATTATTGGTGCCTAATACGACAGCCAAAGCAACGGCAAATACCGCTAGCGACTCAAAACAATTTTGATGTGCGGCCAACGCCCTTGCTCCGAGCCCTGTAAGTTGCGTTTGTTGCTGGCGCGGATGTTTATTATCGTAACCACCGAGCTTATTCATTTCTATAATAGCTGGGATCCTTGCAACATAAGGCATGATCACTGCAATTAAGGCGCAAACCAATAAAGTCGTCATTATCATTCTCAAGTTATTATTTATAACTCAAAATAACACAGCAAATAAAAAAAAGCCGCCAAATATAAATAACCTGAGTTCTGGCGGCTAGCAGTAACATCCCAGACACTATAGCCGATTTAAGCAGTGCGTCACTGTGGCAAATTGTCGCAGGTGATGAATATTCATTATGCTTTTTTGATGGTCGCTTTCATGTCACAGTACTGCTAAATTACCCCTCCGCTTATTGTATGTTGTTTAAGATGATTTGGATTTTACTGACTATTTTTGCTGCATTTATGCAGTCATGGCGCAATGCTCTGCAAAGTAAATTAAGCACTCATGTGAGCATTGCTGGCGTTACATTAGCCCGCTTTATTGTGGCAAGCCCTATTGCTGGGCTGTATTTATATGCGCTTTATTATTACCAAGATGCTCCCTTTCCTTCATTTAACCCTTTATTTATTGGCTACATTATTGGTGCCAGCATAGTGCAAATTATTGCTACGGGGCTCATGGTTAAATTATTTAAAATGAATAATTTTGCTGTAGGCGCCGGCCTAGCTAAAAGTGAAGCGCTTATGGCGGCCATACTCGGGTTGCTATTTTTTGGCTCAACGCTTTCATTACTTGGTTGGCTTGGCGTGTTTATTGGTGCAATTGCGGTATTGCTATTAAGTGGTATCGCCAATGTGAAACACTTTAGCTTAAAAACAGCATTAACAGGACTTGCCTGCGGCACTTCGTTTGCGTTGTCATCGTCATGGATCAGAGAAGCCAGTTTAAATTCGGGGATTGCTTTTCCGTATGCGCCTGCATGGGTTTTATTGCTTGTTATTAGTTTACAAACACTAATGTTGTGTATTTATATTGCCTTAAAGGAACGCGATACGTTTAAAACTATGTTTCAACATAAGGGCATGACTTGTACGGTGAGTATATTTAGTTGCTTGGGATCAATAGGTTGGTTTAGCGCAATGAGCTTGCAACATGTTGCCTATGTAAAAACGCTCGGCCAGATAGAAGTATTTTTTACGATGTTGATTGCTGTTTTATGGTTAAAACAACCGCTAAAACGCCAAGATAGCGCTGGGCTATTATTGATTGCAGTGGCTGCGATATTGGTAATGCTGCCGAGCAGCTAAAAAAACGCAGGTATCAACCTGCGCTCGTTTTTAATAACTAATGACTAATTTTTAGGGTGATCACACCGCAAATAATCATTAACACACCAGCAATACGGCCAAACGTGGCGGCATCACCGTAAAATAATATACCCACTAAAAACGTACCAGCAGCACCAATACCCGTCCATACTGCATACGACGTGCCCATAGATATTTGCTTTTGCGCTAACCACAACATAAAGCCGCTCGCGACCATAAACCCAATGGCAATCGCGATGCCTTGCCAACGAGTTTCAGGAGTTTGAGAAATTTTTAACCCTATTGGCCAACCAATTTCAAGTAACCCAGCAATAATTAAATACATCCACGCCATTAAACATCTCTCTTTTTCAATATCACTTCATACAAGTCGTGACGGCGGTCTTTTAAATTACGCACTGTCCCTTCACTGTGAAGAATTTTTAACTTATCCATATCTAAGTCGCTAAATAATAACATTTCTGTATTGGTGGTGGCTTCATTTAGTGTGGCATCATGTGGAAATGAAAAGTCCGATGGGGTTAGTACCGCCGACTGTGAAAACTGCACATCTAAGCTTTCTACTTCAGGTAAGTTACCCACAGAGCCTGCAATAACCACATAACATTCGTTTTCAATGGCACGTGCTTGGGCACAATGGCGTACACGCAAGTAACTATTTTTAGTGTCAGTCCAAAATGGCACAAATAAAATATCCAAACCTTGGGTGGCCAAAATACGTGACAACTCAGGAAATTCGACATCGTAACAAATTTGAATACCTACACGGCCTGCATCTGTATCAAATACAGCAATTTTATCACCGCCTTGGATCACCCAATCGTTTTGTTCATGCGGGGTGATATGAATTTTACGTTGCTCGTCTATTTTACCGCTGCGATGGCATAAATAACTAACGTTATATATTTTATCGTCTTCGGCAAGCGGCATTGAGCCGGTAATAATGTTGGCGTTGTATTCTATCGCCATACGCGACATGGCGTTTTTAAAGGTCTCTGTGTATTCGGCTAAATAACGAATTGCCTCGGTTTGATTACTTTGCTCGGTTAATCCCATCAGTGGCGCATTAAAAAACTCAGGGAATAAAATAAAATCGCTTTTGTAATCAGATACCGTATCAACAAAGTATTCAACTTGCTTAAGCATTTCTTCAACCGATTCAACGCAGCGCATTTGCCACTGCACAGCCCCTACCCGCACGATTGATTTAGTTGACTCAATAACGGTGTCGGTTGGCTCATACATAATGTTATTCCACTCAAGTAATGTGGCATAACCGACCGACTCCTGATCTTCAGGTAAGTATTTTTTCAATAATCGTTTAACCTGAAAGTCATTGGCTAATTGAAAACTGAGTATGGGGTCATACAGCTCTTTTTGATCGACCTTAGCAATGTATTCCATCGGGGTCATTTCACTGCTGTGATTGTAATAACGTGGAATACGCCCACCCGCCAAAATAGCGCGTAAATTATACTGACGGCACAATTCTTTTCGCGCATCATATAAACGACGCCCTAAACGCATGCCTCGGTATTGCTCACTAATGGCAACATCCAAGCCGTATAAAGCATCCCCTGTGGTATCGCTAAATACACGGTCGTGGCCATCGGCAATATCTTCATAGGTATGCGGGTTTGAAAAACGCGCATAATCTACCTGTACACTCAGCGCTAAACCCACCAGCACGCCGTCATCCACAATACCTATTTGCCCTTCAGGGAACTGATCGATGAGTCTAAAAATAGTATGGCTTGGCCATGCTCCGCCTAGGTCGGGGTAAGCTTCGTCCATCAAGGTTTTAATTTGTGGGTATTGTTCTCGGGTTAAGTTACAAATTTCAAGATGGGTTTTTTCTGCCGACATACGCAACTCCTTGGGGCATGTAAGAATCAAAAAAGCTGAACACATGCTCAGCTTTATTAGGTTTATGCGTTTTTATTCGCGCTTTGCGCTACTTTAAACTGCGATAAAAAAGTGTGGTTACCCGCTCTTTAGGTAACCAATTAGCATATTCAAGGCCAAGTTCTGACAATGGATCTGCTTTAAGTACCTGCTCTAAACTGGCGTCATTTTGCATTGCTTTTAGCATAACATCTTTCGCTTTTTGCACCAGCTTACGATACGTGATCAGTCCTGAACGGTCACTTAGCGGGCCATGACCTGGAATAACTTGGGTTTTATCATCAATCTGATTAATCACATCATCAACCGCCGCTAAAACACCATCAACGCTCCCCCCACTGTCTACATCAACAAACGGCAGGCTGCCAAAGTTAAAGTAAATATCGCCCATGTGCACAATATTATCATTATTGAAAAAAATCACCGCATCGCCATCGGTATGGGCATGTTGATAATGCACAACATGCGCTTGCTCATTATTAAAGTGCAGTGTTAAATCATGACCAAAACTAATTCGTGGTAGGTAATCCGACCCTTCGCCATGTTTTTCTTTTAGGCGTTTATGTACATTATTGTGGGCAATAACATGGGCTCCGGCTTTAGCAAAGTTTTCGTTACCACCGGTGTGATCGCCATGATGATGAGTGTTAATTACAAACTCTGCACTGCCTGGCTTTAAGTCGCTAATGGTTTTTTTAATATCATCTGAGAGTTTGGCAAACTGATCATCAATGATATATATGCCATCATCCCCTACGCTGGCTGCAATGTTGCCACCTTGTCCGTATAGGACGTATACATGCTCGCTCAGTTGCTTAGCTGAAACTGGGTTGTCATCCGCTGCCGCGTAGTTGCTCAGTAGTAAAGTCGTTATTAATGCCGGTAGTAATTTTTTCATTGTTGTAACCCTATAATTAATAATCATGGTTATAAAACGTGATAGCAACTTATTTAGCTCACTCTGCATCCAAAGCTAGTCGTTGATAGGCACTATTTCAATTTGATGCATGAATGTTTGCGGTAACAATGGGGTGTGCTTTCCTTCTACATATTCATCAAAACCAGCTCGATAAAATTCAGAAAGTGGGTGCCCTGATTGCCCTCCAGGCACTGTTAAAATGGCACTTTCTAAATATCCAGGCTGGGCAATAAATCGCTGCGATGCGCCAAAACTGGTTTTTTGTACGGCAGGCATATAGCTATCACCAAAGCCTGGAGCGGTAGGCATATTTAGTAGCTTACTCAATAGAGGTATTTGTTTAGCAAATGGGTGTTCAATCGCTAATTCGTTTACTTTACCCCATTGCCAGTTTTGAATGTTATTACCAAATTTTGCTGTTAACTGCGCGAGAGTTTGCTCAAAAGCTGCCTGTAATTGCTGCTCCCAATTCGTAAATTGCGGGTTAACCCAACTTGCTGGCTGCGCTTTTATTAATTGCCAAACAGCGGGCTCTAAATCGCGTTTTACATAACTTAATGTACCATCCTGCTGATTGAGACTGGCTTCAATACTACTAAATAAAATATTTATTAGTTCATCACGATACGTCTTAACTAAAGTATAACCAACGGAGGTTGAGCAGGCGCATTGCTGCCAGTTATCCAGTGCATTGATATAATCTGCATTGTGTTCTGGCTGCTGTTTTAACTGCTCAAGTAATAAGCTATGCCAAGGAGTTAAAAAACGCGCTTGATTGTCTAACTGTAATTGGTAAAAGTCGCCTTCGTTAAACTGCTGTTTTTCAAACAACCGATCGCGTATTTGCGTCGCACGAGCACCTAGGGCATAGCCGCCATTACCAAAACGTGCATTATCCTCAGCAGAGACCACTCGCGAATTCCCTGTCCACAAGCGCCCACTCTCAGGGTTTTTAACAAACGGGCGAATAACTTCATTTTGCTGCCAAGTTGCTGAATATTCATTTTCATTAATGGCAAATTCACTAGGTGCTGTTCGCGCAGGAATACCACCCATGTGTTTCCAAGCTGCACTGCCTTGACTATCGACCACCATTAAGTTTTGTACCGGAATGCCCACGTTACTTGCTATATTAAGGGCATCATCCACTGTTTCAGCCTGCTCAAGCTGTAACAATTGCATATCAACGGCATACGGCTGATGCGCAGCCCAACTTAAGGCATAAGGCTGATTGTTAATGTATTTAACAGGGCCATACTCACTTAGCGTTAAAGGATAGATTTCATCGTTGCCATTATCCAAGGTAATCACTTCATTTACTTGCCATGTTTTACTGCTATCAGTTAATGCAATCCAGTCGGCTGTATCTATATAGCCATTAGTAAATCCCCATGCAATTTTATTATTACTGCCAACCACAATGGCAGGCGCCCCTGGTAACGAAACACCGGTTACCTGATAAGCTTGATTGTTATGAGTGTAATTAAGCTGCGCTCGATACCAAATAACCGGCACCGCCATTGATAAGTGCATATCATCTGAAAGCATCGCAGCTTGCGTATTAGTTAAATCTGCGGTCACTGCCCAGTTATTACTGCCTACTTCTAAATTAGCAGTAATGCTTTTAATCGCCGCTAATGGCTGCGTTGGTAACTGAGGTATAGTTTGAGAATAAGGTGTTAAAATACTGCCATCTAATGCTGCTTGGTATTGGCTTGGTTGGGTTAAAAATTCAACCATTTTTGCACCGTATTGCTGTTGTATTTGAATTAAAGCTTGGTCGCGCTCAAAGGTAGCGGTTTGTAAATCTAAATACATGCTAAAAATAACTAACAGACTATCTTCGCTTTGCCATGGTTGTTGCTCAGCTCCTGTAAGTAGGTATTCAAAACTTGGGTACCCTACTTGCGCAAGTCCTTCGTTTACCCCTTGTGCATAGCTTTTTAGTAGTTGCTTATCGGCTTCAGGGAGAGTTTTTAAAATCGCTTGGCTGCGTTTACGTAATTGATGAAAGCGCATTTTTTTATCAAGAGCGAGCGCGGCTTTACCAAATAGCTCACTGAGCTCACCTGCGGCATTACGTCTAAGTAAATCCATTTGAAAAAAGCGATCTTGCCCGTGGGCATAACCCAAGCCATAAGCAGCATCGTGGCGAGTAGCTGCAGTAATAACAGCTTGGCCAAGCGTATCTCGAGCAACTTTAACTGGCTGCGTTACCGCATCGCTTCGGCCTTTACCATCAAGGGTAGGTAAACTTAGAGTCAACACGCCGTATACAATGGCGGTCCCCCCAAGCGCTAAAACCACAACAATTAATAGCAACCGTTTGATTACTTTAAACATAAACATACCCTTCAACTTTTTCAATAAACTATTATTAGCATATATTCATAATCGTTCTATTAAAAACGCTACGAAAAGCGGGTAAAGGGTGAAATAAACATCAAAATCCACGATAATACACAGTTCATGTATTGTGCAGACCTAGTTGAGATCAAAATGACTGAAAAAACATTTATTAAAGGTAAAGACCGCGATTTAGAATCGTCTATCTCTACCATGCAAAACAAGCTAAAAGCGCTAAATATTAATATTGAAGAAGCGCTATGGCTTAACCCTGTAGCAAACTGTTATTCAGTTCATATAAAAGATAGCGACTGTGGTGTGATGTTTACTAACGGTAAAGGTGCTACTGATAAAGCCTCTATCGCTTCTGCGCTAGGTGAATATTTTGAGCGTTTAAGCTGTAACTATTTTTTTGCTGATTTTTACTTAGGTGAAGAATTTGCCAATGGTGACTTTACTCATTACCCGAACGAAAAGTGGTTTAAAGTAGCAGAAGATGAAGTACCACAAGGGATTATGGATGAAAGCTTATGGGATTACTTCGACCCTGAGCGTGAATTAACTGCCTCACACCTTTATGACTTTAATTCTGGTAATTTTGAGCGTGGTATTTGTACTGTGCCTTATACCCGCCAGCGCGACGGCCAAGATATTTATATTCCGGTGAACGTGATTGGTAATATTTTTGTTTCTAATGGTATGAGTGCTGGTAATACTAAATTTGAAGCCCGTGTACAGGGGTTATCGGAGGTATTTGAACGCGCCATTAAAAATCGCATTATTGCTGAAGGTATTAGCTTACCAATCGTGCCTGAAGATGTGGTAAAACAATACCCTAAAATTCATGAAGCCTGTGAAGAATTGCGTAGCCATGGCTTCCATTTACGTATTGCAGATGCCTCACTTGGCGGTAAATACCCTGTAATGAGTGTTACGCTAATCAACCCAGTGGATGGCTCTGTATTTGCCTCTTTTGGTGCTCATCCTTCATTTGAAGTGGCGCTAGAGCGAACCGTTACCGAATTACTGCAAGGTCGTCGCCTAGATCAACTAGACGTATTTCAACCTGCCACTTTTGACAACGACGAAGTAGCCACACCTGAAAACATTGAACTGCACTTTATTGATTCAAGCGGTTTAATTTCTCATGACTTTTTCCGTTCTGAAGCAGACTTTGAATTTGTACATTGGGACTTTAGTGGTTCAACTGAGCAAGAATATAACTTCTGTACTGATTTAATTCACAGCATGGGCCATGATATCTACATCATGGATTACACCCACTTAAATGTGTATGCATGTCGTATTTTAGTGCCTGGTATGTCTGATATTTATCCGGTAGATGAGCTTATTTGGCGTAATAACAACGAAGGCGCTAAATTCCGCGAAACTTTCTTATCACTTGATCAATATGACACTGAGCAACTGATGGAAATTTACGAAAACCTAGAAGAAGCTGGTCATAGCGATATTATTCGCGCTGCTGAATTCATTGGCTTAGCAACCGATGCCGATACGCCTTGGCATACTCTACGTATTGGTGAACTGAAAGCACACTTATGCTTAGCCGCAGGCAGCGAAGAAGCGATTGATTGGGTTGACTGGATTTTACATACCGGCCAAGTTAATGAAGACGCGATGCGTCATTTCCGTTGTTTAAAAGCTATTTTAGAAATTAAATACGATGACGAACGTGAATATACAAGTTACCAAGACGCCTTAGGACTGATGTTTGGCGCTAATAATGTAACCCTTGCAATTGAGATTGCAGAAGGTCGTACACGCTTTAACGGCTTAACTTTCCCAGGTTTATCGCTTGAAGGCTTTAAAAAGCACGCCGCATTATTGGATGGCTACCGCAAGTTACATGTTGCGAAACAGCATCATTGGGCACGCGAAGTTAGTGATTCATAATATCTAAACGTGTTTATAGTTAAAAAGAAAATGGCGCATATTTAACTGCGCCATTTTTGTTTCTAGTGTTAGTTAGCTATAGTTAAGCTTTCTATATTAACAATTTAATTACACCTTATGTGGCAACAGCGCAAAAGTAAACGCACATCCATTTATAATTTTAAGCTTACCTTTTTATTTGCAATCACTTTAATTGCAATAACAAGCTTAGTGCTTGAACGGCTTAATTATAATCGGGCAAAAGATGCTTACCGTTTACAAGTACTTTCTCAAGTAAGTACCTACAGAGCTCAGCTTGAAGCTATTTTGGTATCTAATATTCAGTTAATACGAGGCTTGGCTGTAGCCGTTGCTGCCGAGCCTAATTTAAGCCAAACACGTTTTGGGCAAATTGCCGCTCCACTGTTTAATACCTCGAACGAACTACGTAATATTGGTGCTGCACCTAATATGGTCATTACAATGACCTACCCGCTTAAAGGGAATGAAAAAGCCATTGGACTCAATTTTTTAGAAAATAAAGCGCAACGCGATGATGCTATTAAAGCACGCGACACTAATACTATTGTAATGGCTGGACCGCTCACGTTAGTTCAAGGCAGTGAAGCTTTGATTGCACGAGTGCCAGTTTATTTACCTGAAGACCACTCTTTTTGGGGGCTGCTTTCTGTGGTACTCGATATAGAAAAAGTCTATAACAACGCTGGAATTTTCGAATTACAAAAGAAATACACCGTTGCTATTCAAGGACGCAATGGCTTAGGTAAACAAGGTGAGTTTTTCTTTGGTGACCCTGAAATTACCAGCCAAAACCCGCTTGAGTTTAACCTAAACTTTCAAGGCGGAGCTTGGCAGCTCTATGTAGTGCCAAAAACAGGCTGGCAACCGGCATCGTCGTCTATCTGGCCGTTACGTATCGTTATTATTGTTATTTTGAGTTTGCTTATTTTTGCGTTTTTATTGTTTTTAAAAATGCTCAATAGAGAACACGAAAACGAAAAAATGCTCGAGGTAATGAGTAACCTAGCGCAAGTGGGCGCATGGTCATTTAATTTAGAAAAAAAGCAGGTATTTTGGTCAGACATGACCAAAAAGATATTTGAATACCCTTTAGATGAGCAACCTAAATGGTCATCCGATTTATATTACTTTAAAGAGGGTAAAAGCAGAGATAAGGCGGCTGAACTAATTTCCAGGGCGGTTAAATATGGTGAAAGCTACGAGGCCGAACTGGAAGTTATTAATGCCAACGGCGAAGTGATTTGGGCACTCATACATGGTGAAGCCGAGCATAAAAATGGGCGTTGTAACAGAATATTCGGCTCACTACAAAATATTGATGCCCGTAAAAAGGTAGCAATAGAAGATCAAAAAATAGCTCGTTTTAATGAAACCTTAGCGTCGTTAACTATTAGCGACCACATATTAAAAGGTAAATTAAGCGAATCAAAAGAGCTTATTACTCGTGCGGTGTGTCGTGCACTTAAAGTGAATACAGTAAGCATTCGCTTGTTTGATAAATACAAAACTCAACTTAGTCCCATTGCGAGTTATAGCCAAAATAACAGTGATAATAATACGCCTTGGCGCCAGCACGACATCCCTGACTTTTTTACCACCCTAGAAAACAAAGCCGTTTTTAGCGCTCAAGACGCACAGCAACAAGCTTGTCTCGCACCCATAGCAAAAAGCTACCTCGAGCCATCACCTATTAAAGCAATGTTATGTGTTATGATCCCCGCAGGCAGCGGCTCTATTGGTGTTGTATGCGCAGAGCAAGCAACGGTTAGATCATGGACGCAAAACGAAGAAGGTTTTTTAATTGCTATCGGCGCGCTAATAGGAAGTCTTCACTCTAGTGAACAACGCATAGAAACCGAAGCTGAACTAGTCATGGCAAAAGAAGCCGCTGAACAGGCGGTGATCGCTAAAAGTGAATTTTTAGCTAGCATGAGTCATGAAATTCGCACCCCGATGAATGGAGTGTTAGGTATGCTTAATATCATTCAGGCGACCTCACTTGATCAGCAACAACGTCATCATATAAAGCTTGCCCAATCGTCAGCAGAGTCTTTATTAGGGATTATTAATGATATTTTAGACTTTTCTAAAATAGAGGCTGGTAAGTTAGACATAGAAAGCATTCAATTTAATCTACCACAATTACTAGGCGAGATTATTGAGTCGTTTGCGCTCAAGGCCGAAAGCAATAACACCCAATTAATTTTAGATTCTACGCATGTAAGCACCAGTGAGATTGTGTGTGATCCAAATAGATTACGACAAATTTTAAATAACTTGATTGCCAATGCCGTAAAATTTACTCATAACGGACAAGTACTGGTAACCGCTACCATTGAAAAAACTCTCGATGATACGACTTTAGAATGTGCGATTATTGATACCGGCATTGGTATTAGTTTAGAGAAGCAAAAACAGTTATTTGATTCTTTTACTCAAGCTGATGCATCAACAACCCGCCAATATGGCGGTACAGGTTTAGGGTTGGCAATAGTTAAGCAGCTGTGCGAACTCATGGGAGGCGAGGTAAGTGTAAATAGCTCACCTAATGAAGGCAGTACCTTTACTTTTTCAGTCAGCATTACCTCAGTGATAGACCAAGCATTTGATTTAGATTGTCAACATATACAAGCAAAGCGAATACTCATTGTTGATAATAGCGAGATGAATGCCACCATCATCGAGAAGCAATTAATGCTATGGGGCGCAGATGTCAGTGCAGTATGTGATTATGAAGAGGTTGAAACTTATATAAGTAATCATCAACAAACGCCACCGGATGTAGCAATTATTGACACAAGCTTTTTGGAGCCTGTAGCACACCCTTTGGCTGAAAAGTTGAAACATTTTTTAGTGAAAAGCCATATTTTGATTATGGCCCCAATGAGCTATTCAAAAAGCAATTTATTTTATGGAAACAATGAAGCAGCCTTAATTTTTAAACCTCTCACTGCTATTGATTTATATAACACGCTGGTAAAAAGTACATTGGCAGCACAACCTAAAGAGTTAGCGCTGCCTCCAGCGATTAATAAACAAAAAAAAGCGAAAGGCCATGTGTTGCTTGTAGAAGATAACAAAGTAAACCAAGTGGTTGCATGTGCATTATTAAAACAAGCTGAGCTTACCTTTGATATTGCAGAAGATGGCAAAGACGCCCTAACCAAATTAAACCGAGCAACCGCAAACACTTATCAACTTATTTTAATGGATTGCCAAATGCCTATTATGGATGGATACCAAGCTACCATGGCTATTAGAGAGGGCCTTGCGGGTCAAGAGAATCAAACCATCCCCATTATTGCACTAACGGCTAATGCAATGCGCGGAGATAAAGACAAATGTTTAAATGCCGGTATGAACGACTATTTAAGTAAACCTCTCGATGGCCCTGCTATGCATGCTAAATTGCAACAATGGCTTAGCGCTAAATAACAGTGTAAGCTTAAAATAGAATCGATGAAGTAAGGGATATTATGCAGTTATCAGTTGAACAACAAAGAGTTATTGGCTGTTTATTGGAAAAGCAAACAACAACGCCTGAACATTACCCACTATCATTAAATGCCTTAACGAATGCTTGTAATCAAAAATCAAATCGCGCTCCTGTGCTCGAATTAAGCCAACAGCAAGTTCAGGCTACCATTGCCGAATTAATCGACTTACGCTTGGTAACAGAAGATGAAGGTCTCAGTGGACGTGTATCTAAATACGACCATCGCTTTTGTAATACACAATTTAGTCACTTACAATTTAACGCACAACAACGCGCCATTATATGTTTATTATTATTGCGGGGAGCTCAAACACCCGGTGAATTAAAAACCCGTTGTGCTCGCTTAGCTGACTTTACCAATGTTGACGACGTTGAAACATCGCTTGAACAATTGATTGAAAATGGCCATGTTAAAAAGCTGCCCCGTGAGCCTGGTAAGCGTGATAGCCGTTATATCCACTTATTTACAGCACCTTCTGCAGAAAACGATGAGCCAACAGCAACACAAACCATTACAGACGAGTTAAAAAACCAAGAGCTCAATGAGATACTCGCTGAAATTAACGAGCTAAAAGCTCAACTTAAACAAATAAAAGAGTATATAGGACTTTAATTGTGTAATTTGAAATCACATAATAGCTATTCTTTTTTGAGCATTAAAACTTTTTAACTTTAAGGAGCGGGCCATGCGCGCCGAAATTATGGCTGAAATGAAGGTTCAGCCTAGTATTGATGTTAACGCTGAAATTAAACGCCGAGTAAATTTTATTAAAGCACGTTTAAAAGCTGCATACTCAACTTCACTGGTACTAGGTATTAGTGGCGGTGTAGACTCATCAACCTGTGGCCGATTATGCCAACTTGCTGTTAATGAGCTTAATCAAGAACACCAAGATACACAGTATCAATTTATTGCGGTGCGCTTACCGTATGGAGTGCAAGCAGATGAAAGCGAAGCACAAATGGCGGTTGATTTTATTAAGCCCAGCACCCGTATGACCGTTAATATTCAGCCTGCAACCGACGCACTGCACGAGCAAACAATGGCAACTTTAGCTGGTAATAATCAGCCATTGCCAACACAAGAAAAAATAGACTTTATTAAAGGCAATGTGAAAGCACGCCAACGCATGGTTGCACAATATGAAATTGCTGGGTTTTGCCAAGGGCTCGTTGTAGGTACCGACCATAGCGCCGAAAACATTACCGGTTTTTATACTAAGTTTGGCGATGGCGCCTGCGACTTAGCCCCTTTGTTTGGTCTATCTAAACGTCAGGTTAGAGCATTGGCAACAGCATTAGGTGCACCTGCTTTGTTAGTTGAAAAAGCACCTACTGCGGATTTAGAAAGTGATAGACCAGGTTTGACTGACGAGGAAGCATTAGGCTTAAGCTATGAAGAAATTGATGACTTTTTAGAAGGTAAACCAGTCTCCGAGCATGTGGAACAAACACTGATTGCAATTTACCAACGCACGCAACATAAGCGCCAGCCTATTCCAACAATATACGATGCTTTTTAAATCAATATTATAAGTGTGATTTAACTGATCGAGCCGCTTATATTTTACGTAAAAAATGGCGTGAAAATAAGTGGCTTAAATTTTAACGGTTAACCTTAACGCTTGCCAACAGAGAGTTTTATATTTTATGACCCCCCCTATTTTGATTACTGGTGCAGGACAACGTATTGGACTTGCGCTTGCACAGCATTTTATAGCCCAAGGGCAAGCGGTCATTATTACTTATCGTACCCGCCATAAAGCGGTAGATTTGCTAGAACAACAAGGGGCCACTTGTCTTTATGCTGACTTTAGTTCTGATGAGGGTATTAATACTTTTATTACATTACTTAAAGCACAGACTGACTCACTAAGCGCGATAATTCATAATGCATCAAGCTGGGACTGTGAAGCTAACAACCCTCAGTTTGAGCAGCTGTTTGACAATATGATGCGCATTCATGCAAAAACACCGTACTTGGTAAACTTACGCTGTGCAGATTTACTATTAAATTATCAGGCGTCTCACGCTAAGCCCGCTGACATTATTCATCTAACTGATTACGTAGTGGAAACTGGCAGCCCAAAACACTTAGCCTATGCGGCCAGCAAAGCCGCCTTGGATAACTTAACCAAATCATTTAGTGCTAAATATGCACCGAATATTAAAGTGAATTCAGTCGCACCATCATTAATTATTTTTAATCAACATGATGATGAGCAGTATCGCGCTAAAACTTTAAAAAAATCATTAATGGGTATCGAACCTGGATGCCAAGAAATTATCAATAGCATCGACCTACTACTAAACAGCCACTACATCACAGGCCGTGCTTTACCTGTTGATGGTGGTCGCCATCTTAAGTAAGTCATCTAAATAAACGAGAAACTTATGCATAACGAATTAAAAGAAAGCTATCAAAAAATTATAACCGCAGTCGGTGAAGATGCAGAACGTGAAGGGTTGCTCGATACTCCAAAACGCGCTGCAAAAGCGATGGAGTACCTAACTCAAGGTTACCGCCAAACGCTTAACGAAATCACTAACAATGCAGTATTTACCTCAGATGCTGACGATATGGTGTTGATACAAGATATAGAGCTTTACTCTATGTGTGAGCATCACTTATTACCGTTTATTGGCCGCTGTCACATTGCTTATATCCCTGATGGCAAAGTGTTAGGTTTGTCTAAGTTTGCACGTATTGTGGATATGTTCTCTCGCCGTTTTCAAATTCAAGAACAGCTAACCCATCAAATTGCCAAAGCGGTTGAGGAAGTAACCGGTGCCAAAGGTGTAGGCGTCATTGTTGAGGCAAAGCACATGTGTATGATGATGCGTGGTGTAGAAAAGCAAAACTCAAGCATGCGTACTTCGGTAATGCTAGGAAACTTTAGAGCCGATCCGAAAACACGTAACGAGTTTTTACAGCTGATCAAAGGATAATCTATGGCTAACGCAATAATTAATGTAACTAATTTACGGCTACGCACGTTCATTGGCTTTAATCCAGATGAACGTGAAAAAAAACAAGATGTAGTCATTAATTTAGAAATTCATTATCCGGCTGATCAAGCTTGTGAAACTGATGAAGTAGAACAAGCACTTAACTACAAGGTAATTACTAAAGAAGTAATTACCTTAGTTGAACAGGGTCACTTTTTATTGTTAGAAAAATTAGTTGCTGAAATTCTTGCTGTTTGCCACTCGCACCCAAGTGTGAATTACGCCAAAGCCCGAGTGGATAAACCTCATGCGCTGCGCTTTGCAGACTCTGTGTCGCTAACTCTGGACTGGCACAAATAATCCAACGGCAAGGGCTATTACAGCTAAATAACGTAGCCCTTTGCCGAGTGTTACTAGCACTAAAAACATACTAAAGCGCACTTTAAACACGCCGCCAATAACAGTTAGTGGATCGCCAACAATAGGTAACCACGCAAACAGTAAGCTATATACTCCATATTTATTAAACTGCTTTTGCGCTTTTTTAAGCCCTTTTTCAGAAACTGGAAACCATTTTTTATCTTTGAAGCGTAATGCTTGTGTTCCAAGCCAATAATTAACACAACTGCCTAATACATTGCCTAAGGTTGCTGCAAACCAAATTAGCCATAAGTTAGTATTACCTTGCATTATCATCCCACCCATCAATACTTCAGACGAGCTGGGTAATAACGTAGCCGATATAAATGCTGTAAAAAATAATGTTATATAGAGCATTTTTCCCTTATGACTAAAAACTAAACCCAGCCATTAAGCTGGGTTTGAACGACTTTTTAACTTAAATCAAAACGCTTATTTAATTAAATTTAAGCTAAGGGGATAATTAAACTCTTTGCCATCGTTGGCTTTTACGCTTGCGATAACCACCATCACAAATGAAAAGATAGCGACCATAGGTAACAGTAGTAAACCAACAGCTGCAAAAATTAGTAAAAAACATACAAAATAAGCTATAGCCATAGTAATTTGAAAGTTAAGCGCTTTTTTACCATGTATATCAACTATAGGCATTTCATCTTTTTTAATTAGCCAAATAATAAGGGGGCCTAACACCGAGCCGAATGGCACAATAAACCCAGCTAATGCACTTAAATGACATAGCATTGCCCAAGTTCGGTCATCTTTATTAACGACTTTAATTTCTTGATTTTCTTCCATAGCACAATCCTTTAATTTTTAAAATCCGGTTTAATTATACACAGGTATATAACACCACTTATCTATTTATTTGTAAAAAAATCACAACCTAAATTTCTGTGATAAAAAAGTGATAAGTTTGTGAGAGTTTCTGGAGACGATTGTTCAATACTTATCTCGAATCATCACATACAGGAAATAAAAATGAAAGCTTCAACATTTACACTTGCAACTCTTTTAGCAGTAGCTAGCCAGTCAGCCATAGCTGCAGAGTTAGACCTAGCAATAACCAACCTAACACAAGGCATTCACTTTACCCCACTGCTAGTTACAGCACACGACAGCGAAGATAAGCTTTTTGAAGTTGCAACTGAAGCTTCTACTGCATTACAAACAATGGCTGAAGGTGGCAACATTGCAGAACTAATGGCACAAGCTACTGCAGCAGGTAGCGACATGGCTGCAAACCCAGCAGGAGGCTTATTAGCGCCATCATCATCGGCCATGGCCACACTAATGACAACCGATGGTAATGACTACCTCTCAGTAACCGCTATGTTACTGCCTACAAACGATGGCTTTGTTGGCCTGGATAGCTGGAAAATCCCAACCGAAGCAGGCACTTATACTGTTTACTTAAATGCATATGATGCAGGCACTGAGCACAATAATGAACTCATTGTCGATGGCTCAGGTGCACCGGGTACGCCAGGTATTCCTGCAGCCCCAGGTGGCGACGCGGGCACAGGCGGCGCTGGCTTAACAAGTACCGATAGCAATATTAACGTACATATTCATCCAGGCACGTTAGGTGACGACGATTTAACCGCTGGTAATAGCGATTTAAGTAATACGGTTCACAGATGGTTAAACCCAGTAGCTAAGCTAACCGTTACGGTTAAGTAGGAGCGTTATCATGGCATCTTTAAATAACTTTAAAAAAAGCATCGTGGTTGTTGCACTTGCAGCCTCACTTGCAGCCTGCGGCGATAACGACAGAAACGAACCTGTTCAGGTTGTCACACCGCCAACTCCTGAGCCTGTAAGCTATACATTTGATGTTACCGTCAGCAATTTAACCGCGGGGCAGCCACTATCGCCTATTGCTGTTATTGCACATACTGAAGGCACTCTTTGGCAAATTGGCAATGCGGCCTCAATTGCATTAGAAGCAATAGCTGAAGGAGGCGATAACAGCCAACTGCTTGCATTAGAAAACGCTATAGCCAACGCATCAAGCGAAGGTCCTGTTGGACCTGGTGCTAATACCACGATTACATTAACCACAGACTCACTTGAGGCACTTAAGTTGTCGCTTGCCACTATGATGGTGAATACAAATGATGGGTTTACCGGTCTTAGTGCTTTAGATGTATCTTCATTAGCCGTCGGCGACTCTTTAACTCACACTACCGTTGCTTATGATGCAGGTACTGAAGCAAATACAGAAGCAGCTGGTACGATACCCGGTCCTGCTGATGGCGGAGAAGGTTTTAATGAAGCCCGTGATGATGTTAATTTTGTAGCAAGACACCCAGGTGTAGTTACAAATGAAGATGGTTTGTCTGGCTCAGTGCTTAGCCCTGAACATAAATTTGATAACCCATTAGCAAAAGTGGTTATTACCCGCACTCAGTAATTCGTTTATCAATATCAACCTCGATATACCAGCTTTTAATGGGGAAGTTGGGGAGCACGGAAGCCCCCCTTTTTTACGAGGATAAATGATGCGCCATGAAAAGTTACTCATAGTTGAAGACGACAGAGAAATTGGTAAATTAATTACCACACAGCTTACATCGCTAAATTTACATGTGGATCATGTTGTAAGTGCTGAACTGGCTTTGAAAAAAATAGCCAAACAATCTTACGGGCTTATTTTACTGGATATAAACCTTCCGCAAATGGATGGATTGAGTTTATGTCGTAAAATAAAAGAACACTATCCAACTATCTCAGTGATTTTACTAACAGCACTAAGTAGCGATATGGACAGAGTTATTGGCCTAGAAATGGGCGCCGACGATTATATTTGTAAACCCTTTTTTGCACGTGAACTACAAGCCAGAGTAAAAACCCAACTGCGACACAGAGCACAATTGCTCGCGAGCCAAAATACTAACCAGAATACGATTAAGGGCGAAACAACGCTTCATGTTGGTTCGCTACACATTGAATTTGACTCTCATCAAGTGTACTTAGCTGAACAGGCAATTAACCTAACCGCCACCGAATTTGATTTGCTTGTGTACTTTGCACGTCACCCAAATCATGTCTTTAGCCGCCAACAACTGCTCGATAAAGTATGGGGGTACCAACACAGCGGCTACGAACATACGGTTAATTCGCATATTAACCGCTTGCGCGCAAAGCTCGAATTACATCAACCAACTCCCATTATAGAAACCGTTTGGGGTGTGGGATACAAACTCAACCCAAACCAACTTAATTAAGATTTTTATTATGAAACTTTCTTTGTACCAAAAATTAGCAGTGTCGTTAGCCGTTATTTTTTGTTTTATTTGTGCGCTAGTTTATAGCTGGAGTAAACAATTAGAACTCAACTCCAAACACCATGGCGAACAAAACTTACATTTAGCACTGGCTGAACATTTAGTACAAGACAATCCATTAATAAAAGAAGGCGTATACGATTACGAAGCCCTTGAAAACCTGTTTCATACTCTAATGCTGTTAGGCCCTGCCTTTGAATTTTACTTTGTAGACCAGCGCGGAAAAATATTGACTTACTCCGCAGAACCCGGAAAAGTAAAGCGCTCACACGTTAATTTAGAGCCGCTAAAAAAGCTGATTGCCCACCCAAACACAACACCTATTTATGGTGATAACCCACGAGACCCACAGCAACAAAAAATATTTTCTGTGGCGCCTGTATTTAACAACAATGCATTACAAGGGTATTTATATATAATTATTGGTGGTGAGGCATACGACACCTCACTCAATAATATAAAAAGTAACGACTCGTTATTAGTGGCTGCTATGTGGCTTGGCTCAACACTCGTTTTTTTATTTATTGCGATGCTTATTTTACTGCGATTTTTCACAAGCCCTATTCAACGTCTTGCAAAAGATGTGAGCAATATTGAGGCTGCTAACTATAGCCTAACCGATACAAAACTAAGTCACTATTCAAATCAAAAAAGCAACGAAGTCCACAGCCTAGGTCGAAGTATTCAAGCGATGATAACGCGTATAAACGAGCAATTTAAAGCACTTGAGCAAGGTGATAAACAACGTAAAGAGCTGCTTACTCACCTCTCCCATGATCTGCGAACACCACTAGCCTCTCTACAAGGTTTTTTAGAAGTGATAAATCAGTCAGGTGACAAACTAAGTAAACAAGAACAGCAAGAATACTTGCAAGTCTCATTAAATAACTGTGGACAGCTAAAGCAACTTATAGAGCAAATTTTTGAACTTGCTCACTTAGAAAATGGCCAAATAAACATTAATAAAGAAACATTTAACCTAGGAGAGCTAATTTACGATTGTATTGCTAAGTTTAGTATTGTTGCGCAACAAAAAGGCATTAATTTATCGGTTGAGCCAGAAATTTGTGACTTCCCTGTCATCGCCGACATAGCCAAACTTGAGCGCGTTTTAAGTAACTTAATCGATAATGCAATTAGGCATACTCCCCTTGGTGGCAGTATTGAGGTTAGCGTAAGACGAAGTAACCACTATCAATTATTTGTGCAAGTTTCGGATACCGGAGTTGGTATTAAACATGATGAGTTACAAGCTATTTTTGATCCCCACTACCAAGCTAGTAATTCTAATAAAGCGGGCCGTCAACAAGGTGGGTTAGGGCTTGCTATTTGTCGTGGACTATTAAAGCTTATGGACAGTGAAATAAATGTTCAAAGTGAGATAGGCAAAGGCACTATTTTTAGCTTTAATTTGCCACAAAAAAAAGGCGTAACTTAACGTTACGCCTTGGCTCATTACTTAGTTGAATTTGGGTGTGGCTATTTTTTTATACCGGCTAAATCAAGCATAAATGCATAATTTAACGCGGCATCTTCTAAGCGTTTAAAACGACCAGACGCACCGCCATGGCCGGCTTCCATGTCTATTTTAAATAGTAGTTTATTATCATCTGTTTTGTAGTCACGCAGTTTTGCAACCCACTTTGCTGGCTCAAAATATTGAACCTGTGAGTCGTGCAAACCTGTTGTTACTAACATATTAGGGTAGTCTTGTTTACTAACTTGATCGTATGGTGAATACGACAACATATAATCGTAATATTCTTTCTCGTTAGGGTTACCCCACTCACCATACTCGTTAGTTGTAAGCGGAATAGTCTCATCAAGCATAGTAGTAACCACATCAACAAATGGAACCGCAGCCACCATACCTTTATATAGCTCAGGCGCTTGGTTTGCCACTGCGCCCATTAATAAACCACCAGCACTGCCACCTTGGGCAAAAATTTGCTCTTTATCGCCATACCCTTGAGCTACCAATGACTTAGTAACATCTACAAAGTCGTTAAACGTGTTCTTTTTAGTGAGTAATTTACCCGCTTCGTACCACGGGCGCCCTAACATTTGCGAACCACGTACGTGGGCAATTGCAAATACAAAACCACGGTCAAGCAACGTTAATCGTGCAGAAGAAAAACTAGGATCCATTGTTGCACCATACGAACCATAGCCGTATTGCAATAATGGGTTAGTGCCATCTTTTTTAAATAGCTCTTTTCGATACACCAAACTCACCGGTACTTTTACGCCATCGCGTGCTGTGACAAAAATACGCTCAGACGCGTAGTTTTCTGCGTTAAAGTCACCTAATACCGCTTGTTGCTTTAATAATGTTTTTTCGCCAGTGGCCAAATTGACATCATAAGATGAACCCGGTGTCGTCATACTGGTGTAATACACACGTAGCGTATCGCTGTTTAATTCGTTATTACCGTACGCATTAATCGTGTACGCACTGTCGTTAAAGCTTAGTGGTAACTCTTTGCCTGATGTTAAATTACGCGCAATCAGTGTTGATTGACCCATTTCACGTTGTTGATATACCAAGTAGTCATCAAATAACTCAACGTCTTCGAGTTTAATATCCTCGCGAGCAGGGATCACACTTTGCCAATTTGCTTTATCACCGGCTTTATCAATATCAACTTTCATAAGCTGAAAGTTAACCGCATTTAAATTAGTCACAATGTAATAAGTATTACCTAATTTTGAAATGCTGTATTCAAGGTTGGCTTCACGTTCAATTAAACGCTTTGGCTTAGCATTTACATCGTTTGCACTCAGTACTGATAAACCCGATGCATCAGTACTGCTATGCCAAATATAAATTTCTGAGCCGTCTTTGCTCTTGCTCATACCTGTGTAATAGCTCGTATCTTTTTCTTCGTATACAAGCTCATCATCGCTTTGTGATGTACCAAGCGTATGACGATAAACTTGATAACCGAGTAAGGTTTGCGCATCTTTTTTAATGTAATAAACAGTTTTATTGTCGTTCGCCCACACAACATAACCACTAGTCCCTTCAAGCGTGTCTTCTAGTAATTTGCCCGTGTTTAAATCTTTAATTTTTATATTGTAAACACGGCGACTCACCGTATCTTCACCATACGCCATTAAGTTATCATTTGGGCTTACATTTAGGCCACTAACCGCAAAATAGTCATGGCCTTTAGCTAATTCATTTACGTCTAAAATAACTTCTTGATCGGTGCCTGCAAAATCACTACTGCGTAAGTAAGTAGCATACTCATTATCGCCGCGAGTTTGCGACGAATAATAATAGTTACCTTTTTTAACTGGCACTGAATCATCATCTTTTTGAATTCGCCCTTTTAGCTCTTCAAATAACGAAGTTTGTAACGTTTTTGTATGCGCAAGCATTTCATCTGTGTAAGCATTTTCAGCCTCAAGGTAACCAATTACCTCAGGAGCTTTACGCTCATCATCACGCATCCAATAATAATTATCGATACGCGTGTCGCCATGGACTGTCATTTTATACGGTACTTTCTTCGCAATAGGCGGCATGACTGCGATTTTAGCAGCTGCGTTTTCAATTTTTGCTGATTGCTCAACGTCAGGAGCTTTGTTACATCCCCCTAAAATAGCTAAGGAAATAAAAGTAAGAACAAATGGGGTATGTTTCATTGATTAGAATCTCTGTAGTTTTTATTTTTGTTAAATATACCTAATATTTAATAGCACAGAAATTTAGTTTGTGAAGCTATGTAAAAAGGGAGCCGAAGCTCCCTTTTATAAACATTTAAGTTAGTACATTACTTTTGCTTACGACGACGCATAAATGCAAACGGTGCAACTAGTAATGTTAGCCAGGCTAGTGAACCTGAAGAGCTTTTCTTCGCTGGTTCTGGAGTAACAACAGGTGCTACTTGCGCTGTAATGCTAACCGCTACCATTACAGGTTCAGATACATTACCACGAACATCAATAGCAACAACTTCCATTTCTGCAGATGTATCACCTGCTAATAAAGTTGTATCTGCAACCACAATTTGTCCATCTGCATCAACAGCAAGACCAATATTTGTATTTGATTGTACGTAATACTCTGAAATGGCCAAATCTAACTCTGACTCTTCAATAGTAAGCGCACCTACTACGGTTCCATCCGCTGCATCTTCTGAAACACTAAACTCACCACCAACCAGTTTTGGTGCTTCAACGTCTGGTAATTCTAGGTCTTCAGCTGCCATAACTTTAATAAGGTTAGTGCCTGAACCTTGCGATAGTGCAAACGGACCACTTGCAGAAACAACCGCTTTCTCTCCTGGCATAATTGAAGAAACTGCTTCGCCCGTTTCAAGTGAAGTAATCTGTACCTGAGGTTGTACACCAAATACCGTTGAACCTGTTACACTATCAGTTTCAAAGTAAACACCTGTTTGATAGCTAGGGTAGCCCACTGATACCTTAAAGTTCATTGGCTCGCCAATCATTGCTGCATCAATATTCATCAACTCAGAACAGCCAGAGAAGGTAATTGTATCTTCACCTGCCGCATGGTAAAGCGGAGTAGCCCATGCCAACGTGTCATTACCCGCACCATCAGTTGTACCAATTAGAGTACGACTACGACCAGGGAATGCAGTCTGACGACCACGATCGTTATAGTTTTGCATATACTGATCTGAGACACCGTTATTATCTGTGTCGATTTCAACTCTGTACCCAGCTTGGAATACATGTGTTAATGGATCTCGCAATTGAATGGAAGAAGTTATAAATACACCTGAATCACACGCTTCTGAATTAAACGCAGAGAAAGTAGTAGACAGGATATTAAACTCAGCCTCTTCAATTGTTTTTTCTGTTCCCACTGCAATTACACTTTCAGCTTGAGGCGTAATTTCTGTTTGACCTGTGTTTTCAATAACTAATGCCATTTCATTATTAACAACTTCAGGTGAGTAACTTAATTCAGTCGCCGCCTTTGGCATTGCATGATAAACAAGATGTAAATCATGATCGCTATCTGTAGATGCATCATCGAATACTAACGCACCATCAAATTCGATTGATGTTAATGCTGCACTTCTTGCTGCAATGTCATCTGCACTGAATGGGTTTTCTAATTCCCATACAGGTAATTTAGTTGGGTCAACCGTCATTGTAATATCAAAGTTAATCGCTTGACCTGCAGGAACTGTTACAGACTCAGGGAAATCCCAACTAACTGCGTTAGTATCAATATCACTTTGATAACGCGCTTCTGTGCGAAGATTATAAGTTTTTGCATCTGCAGAGAAGTTCTTAACGGTTACCGTTTTAGTGATAGAGCCTGTTTCTGCAAGGCTCACTAAACCATAAGAAAGCGCAGCTTGTTTAGTATCAAACTTTCCGTCATGCACCCATGCCGCAACTGGTAGATTAACCGCCTTAGTAACGTCAACCAAACCAGCACCTATCATACTAATTGGTGCAAGCTCTGAGTCAGGATTTATATCAAGAGGTTCATTGGTTACATTTAAGTTCGCAGCATTCATTATTGTTGCTTTAATCTCAAACGCATTGCGCTCTGGATGTGCTTCACGGATCATAGCAACCGCACCGGCTGTAATTGGACCTGAGAATGACGTACCCGACACAGGATTAGTCCCCGTTTGAGTACCTGATGCTGCTACATCAATGCTTGTGCCTGGCGCTGTAATTTCTGGTTTTAATAAGCCATCCATCGAAGGACCACGCGATGAGAATGTAGCAACCGCACCCGCTGTTGTTTTCAATTCAATGCTGATATCAAACGTCGCAGGACCGCCAGCAGCTAACTGAGCTTTTAATGCTGCGCCTGCAGCAAAGTTAACCCCTACATTTTTTATTGTAACTGCAGCATCAAAGCCACCCATAGGTGCAGGAGTACCATCATCGTTGTTGTTTGCAATCATTACAAACTCAGCACCTTTAGCTTGCGCATTCAATACTTTCTGAGTAAATGCACATGCGCCACGGTCGATTAATACTGCTTTGCCTGTAAAATCAACATCTGCAGCAAATTCAGTACAACCATCTGCGTTTGTATCAGGATAAACTAGTTCAATATCGGCACCTGAAATTGTAAACGCTTCTTGCGGACCAAAACTTGATGGCTGGATATTACCTTCAACACCTGCAACAGTACCTGTTGCAATACCAACTTCAGTTGTTGGGTGAGTCATAGCACCAACAGATAGTGCATTAGGTGTAGTACTTGGACCACCAATACGGAACGGGTTGTCGCCATCGTTACCAGCAGAAATGACCATATTTACGCCTAATTCAACTGCACGTTGAACTAAGTATTGTGTACCACCACCAGTGTAAGTGTCACCAAACTCACCTCCAAGAGACATGTTCATTACATCAACACGGTCTGAAATATCACCATCTCCGTTAGGATCCATTGCCGCTTCTAATGCTGCTGCTTGTGCTGCACTTGGACAACCACCACCACATACAGAATATGCATATAACTCAACATCAGGTGCAATACCGTTTACTGAGTTTGCAGATGATGTACCGTGATTTGTTGGATCACCCGTTGATGGAGAGTTAGCCGCGTCATTTTCAATAGGATCTGCATCATCACGAATAAAATCGTAACCACCTTGCACGATACCTTGAGGCCATGCAACTGAAGTTGGATCAGCCTGTGCAGCTAGGTAAGCCTCAACTGTACCTTCACCACCAAACGCCTCATGCGTATAGTCAATACCTGTATCAAGCACTGCAACACGTTGGCCTTTACCACTTGCAATACCATCAGTAATAAGTGGTTTAGCATTGATATATTCAGAGCTCGCAGCAACATGTAATTCTCGATCGAACATTGGTAAAACTTTAGCAACGCGATCATCTTTTGAAATTTGAGCTAACGCTTCTGGGGTTGCTTGAACAATTAAGGTTGGCGCTAAAATTTTAGTTTTACCAATTACTTTTGCATTAAAATCTAAGCTATTTAACTCAACAGTCATCATATCTTGAAGCTGCTCAATCTGCGCCGTTATTTCTCGATTAGAAGATGATTGGTAAGTCCCAGCAGCAACTGCATCGACAGACGTTTTTGCCTTAAGAACGATCATATGTGCAGAAGGTGCTTTTTTATCAGCAGCTATTTCCTTAATTTGCTCTGCGTATTTATTGGTCATTGTAGCGTTAGGTAAAGTCGCAGCATTAGCAATCGTTGCCACAAGTGCACTTGATACAGCTGTCGCGATTGCTGTTCTTTTAATTATATTGTTAGACATTGTTTCCCCTAAGATAGGTTATGTATTATTGTATTTGCTATATTTAATTCTTTGGCTATGTAACCGAATATAAAACGCCAACCTTTGTATGAGCAACAGCATTGCTACATTAAAATTACATAAAAAACAGAACACCTTACAAAAATAGCGTAAACAACTGATTTAAAACACCAAAAAGAAGCAACTAACTTTGTAAAAAAATGTAAACGAAAATGTAAACGAAAATGTAAACACTGAGAAAAAAATGAACAATGATGTAATTAATATTTTAACTATGGCTAAAGTCATTCAAACAGCCGTTGCCCCTGTTTTTTTAATTACGGGTATTGCAGCAACACTTGGGGTGCTATCCAACCGTTTAGCACGTATTACAGACAGGGCCAGACAGTTAGAACGAAAATTAAAAGTTAGTACGGATGAGGAGTTTAACTTATCCTTAACCACAGAATTAAGAGCGCTCCTAAAACGTTCTCGATGTATCCACATAGCCTTCAGCTTAAGTGTCTTAAGCGCATTATTAGTATGTGCCGTGGTTATGCTGTTATTTTTATCGCACATACAGTCGATTAATTTAGGCGTTACTATTGGTAGTTGTTTTGTTGGTGCAATGGCATTGCTAATATGTGCATTTATGTCATTACTTGGCGAGGTTTTTTTGGCAACCCGCAGTATGCGTCGAGGAATGATATTTGCCGATATTGATATGAATGATTAATAAAAAGCCCCATGTAACTTTAGTTACACGGGGCTTTTTATTATTGATTTAAAATAAATTATTGCACAGTGTAGATAGTTTCTAACACTTCAATTCTAGCCTCTTTTGAAAAACCAGATGCTTTAAGCTGCTCTGAAGCCGCTAAAATATCTTGTCCTTCATTTACAGCCATAACCGCAATCTTAGTGCCTGGGAAAACAGATACTACCTTTAAGCCCGTTGCTGATGCAACATCGCTTGCAGTTTTACCGTCTTTTAACAGAATAGTAATGTTTCCTGATAATGTGCTTAAGTTATTAGTCAGAATATTGCGAACTAAAGAGCCTTTAGTAACTAATTCTGAGTCAGTAGCAACATTAACAATTGACATATCGCCCTTCTTCATCACTACATGCTCTTCTGCTGCAACACTAGACGGCACTAAACGTAAGCCTTTCTCTACTTTATAAGAACCAAAGTCGGCTTTATCAAACTTTAAGCTAGCAACCTGCTTTTTAGGTAACTCAAGTTCTTTATCAAAGCTAGTGTTAGCTGTTGCGCTTAATGAGATACACGCGGCAGCACTTAATACGATTAATTTATTAAATTTCATTTTTATAATCCTTACTCTTGACCTGCGTGACCGAATGCGCGAAGAGATACACCTTCAAGAACACTCGCTGAGCTATTATTGCTTATCCCAATTGCACTTAAACCGTTATCGCCACCGTCACTCAATGCAAAGCTATCTGCACTTGTATCTAGTAAGCGGATTTTCCAAGTACCTTTAGTAGACTCGCCGTAAAAAGCATTTGAAAGCATAACTGCGTCTTTTAATACATAGCCAATGCTCCAACCATTAGTGAAGCTGTATGCTGGGTAAAACAGTGCTTGTTTAGATGACAATAACACACTACGGGTACCCGCCGGTGATGTAACTTCAATCGCTAAATCGTTACCAGCAGATGTTTGTGTACCATCGCTTAAATCTAAGACCATCTCAGAGTTGCTAACATCAAACTTAAACTGCATTGCTTCAATATTCAGCTCTTCAGTCACTTCGATTTCTTGTGTTAAACCCGATGCGTTGTTATCTGGGATTTCAAGTGCTAGTGCATCCTCAGCAACAACTGAACCAAAACCTTTCCAATTCGTGATTACTTGCTCGCCTAATGAAGCTTCGTAAGATTTAGCCATTGCAACAGCTGCACCAGCATCAACTCGACCAAAGCCATATAAGTTATTAAAGCTATAACCGGCAGCATTTTCAACCCAACCGTCATGAGCAACAAACTCACCTTCACCTACAGTTAAATTAACAGCTGCGTTATCTGCATCAATTAAAGTACTGGTTGATGCTAATATATGGCGCACATCACGCCAAGTTAGTTCAGGGTTGGCTGAAAGAATTAACGATACCACACCTGATGCATTTGGCGCAGCAGACGATGTACCATTAAATGTAGATGTGTAGTTACAACTTGCGTTATCTTCATGCCCTGGGTAATTAAATGGGTATTGGCTTGCAGCAAACTCTTCACCATAGGCTGCAGCCCAAGCGGTGATAGAACGGCCATTGAAGCCTGAATAACCATTAATACAAGTCATTTGATCAGTTGTAACCATTGCTGGAGCCCAACGACCATATTCACCCGCTGGCGCTGAAACCATTAAGTTAGCACCTGCAGTTGAGTAGCTAGTGTGCTTACCATTTGCATTTACAGCTGCGACACTTAAGTAATAAGGATGACCTTGGCTAGGTTCAAATGCACCATTATAACAAGTTAACCCTAACTCGTTAGCACCGTTATCTTCACATAATGAACCTTCGCTCTCATCACCAACAAAAGAGTTACCGCTCGATTTCATGTTTAGTGCACCTTTACCATCACGAAGGTAAAGATTTGGGTAAGACTCTATTGTTTCATCAAGCTCTGAATAAGCAATAAATGTCGGGAATGTAATACCGTAACTACGGTTAAACGCCGAAATGCTTTCAGACGTGCTAATACCACTTCCAGGGAAACCATGTACAAGTAGATCAGTTTGCGCTACTTTCTCACCACCAAGGTAGTTCATACCAATTAAGCCTGTATCAGGTGCAACACCACGACCGCCTTTACCATTCCAACCTTTTGCTGCAATTAAGCCTGCAACACTAGTACCATGGTCACCGCTGTTAGATGTGCTTGTAGGGTCAGTACGGTCTAATGTTTCTGCGTCCAGGTTTAAAGAGCGGTTAGGCAATACGTTATCAATTAAATCTTCGTGGCGAATTTCCATACCTGAGTCAACAACAACAGCAGTCATGCCCGCACCTGTAACACCTTGCGCATAAGCAGCTGCTACGTTCATGTCTTCACCAACAACAAGCTCTTCAGCTTCTGACTTAGCGAAGTCTTCATCAAAACGTGCTTGTGCCTCTTCTTCAGTAAAACCACGTTGATTAACATATAAATCAATAAGGCCTTGTTTCATCTCATCGCTTAAGGCGTAAGCTTTTTGGCCTGTATTATTCAAGTGCCATTGTTGATTTGCTAGTGGGTCACCAATAGTACCTGAAACCATAATTTGTGCAGATGCTGTTTTACCGTTAGCTGTCACCGTGTAATCGATTACTGCGTCTTCAGTTGTGACTGGCACGTAAGTAAATGATGTACCATCGACTGTTAATGCACCGTGGCTAAACATGAACACGCCGTCTTCAGCAACGACAGCTTCACCGTTTTCAGTAAAGCTGAATGATAATGTATCACCATCAAGGTCACTTGCATTAAATTCGGCAGTTACTGGGATCCATTGTTTTTGATCGCTTACAGCAACATCACTCGCTTTTGGTGCTACATCAGTAACAACTGGGGCTTTATTGTTATTATCATTATCGCTTCCACCACACCCTGATAGCGAAATTACTATTGCAGCAGACAACGCTGACAACTTAAAAATATTATTTTTCATAAATGCTCTTAATTGGTTATTTTTATGATAACCGAATGTACACAACCCCAACACCATCAACAACAAGGTATTTACAAACATTCACAAAAAAGACGAGTTAAAACTGATTATTTCCAAGGTCCGTCAATTTATATCAAAGTAATAATCTATGCATTCCCTTGAACTAAAGCCTGAGCTAAGATACAAAGATAATCAAATAACCGTCAAAGGAGTAGAGTAAAGTGAAATTGAAGCAAGTATTTATCGGGGCGTTACTATCTACATGCGCATTTAGCGTATCTGCAAATTCTGCATTCAAAGAGCCGAGTGATGCTATTGAGTATCGCCAAGCTGCATTTTCTATGATTTCAGTTCAAATAGGCGATATGGGTGCCATGCTCAAGGGTAAAATTCCTTTTGATGCAGAGCAATTTAAGCAGCGTGCAAATAACGCAGCGGCATTGTCTAAAATGCCTTGGGAAGCTTTTTACGCAGGTACTGATAAGGGTGATACATCAGCACTTCCTGCGGTATGGTCTGAGAACGATACTTTTATGAAAAAAGCGACAGCATTTCAACAATATGCTGATGAACTTGCTGTAGCAGCTCAAACCGCTGACAAAGCTGTTATTGGTAAAGCGTTTGGTGCATGGGCTAAAGGCTGTAAAGATTGTCATAAGCAATTCAAAGACTAATATATACGGTGTATTAAGAACAAAAATGGCGCTGTATTAGCGCCACTTTTTTTAACTAAGCAAATAACTTAAATGCTCACTTCCCCAGGTACTCATTAATAAAACCAGTAGTACCAAAAATATAACCCATGCAACCCATGGTGACTTTGTCTCTGGCTCTGAGCTTTTTGTTGCTAGTGCTTTATTACCGGTGATCATTGCTTTGACCAGAGGCTTGCCTTTAATTTTGTAAGCAATAATAGCCACAACATGCAAAATAATCGCATAAAATAAAATATCAAAATTAATATGGTGCAGCCAATTGGCCAAATCAATCGTATCACTCGATACATACTGCGCTAACGGGCCATCTGTTAAAATACCATCACTGCTCATTAAACCGCTTACTAGCTGCGCGATGATCAGAATAAAAAATAATAACACCATATAGCTACCAGGTGCAGAATGGCCCACCTCATTTGTTTTTTTGCCAGCAAAAGAAGCAAGCACCGATTTAGGAGAGTGCAGTAATACCGATATTTTTGCTGTTTTACTGCCAAATAGGCCCCATATAATTCGTGTTGAAATAAGCGCTAAAGTAAAAAAGCCAACCACAAAATGAAGTTCGATCATGCCCTCTTCTGCACTAAAATAAAGCGCAGCAATACTCAATACTAATAACCAATGAAAGCTTCTTACAAAGCCATCCCACACTTTTACCTTAAACATTGCACCTTCCCTAAAAAAAAGTATCATCTAAAACGCTAACTATTTTAGCTTCTCAATATTAAGGTATCCCGATGAGTCTTTCCACCTATGCACAGAGTCAAACACATGCAGTCAATTAAAAAACCAGTATTAAAAGGCTTTTTAGATATGCTACCGCTGTGTTTAGCGGTTATTCCTTGGGGTATCTTATGTGGCTCGTTGGCAATACAAAACGGCTTTACTCCCTTTGAAACTCAAGCCATGTCACTACTGGTATTTGCGGGCTCGGCACAGCTGGTTGCAATAGAGCTCATTGCTGGTAACACCCCTCTACTAACCATTCTTTTTACCACGTTTATTATTAGCTCTCGCCACTTTTTATATGGCTTGGCGGTTCGTCACAAAGTAATTGAGCAGCCCATGCGTTGGCGCCTGCCTGTCAGCTTTGTATTAACCGATGAACTATTTGCTTTTTCGCACCACCCGCGCGCCTATCGTACTAAAATCCGTTTAATTTATGCATTGAGCGCAGGTTTTAGCTTTTATATTGCGTGGAATATTTGGACCCTGATTGGCATTGTAGCCGGTACTATGCTCCCAGACCTCACCAATCTAGGACTCGATTTTGCAATTGCAGCGACTTTTATTGCCTTAGTAGTTCCAGGGATAAAAAACTTAGCTACTTTAGTCACTGTTATTGTTGCAGGGATCAGTGCCACTTTATTAAAAAGCACAGGCTTTGAATTGTGGTTAGTATGCTCTGCGCTTCTAGCAATGAGCGCAGGTTACGTTGTTACCCGATTAGTGCAAAATAAGGAGGACAAAAGATGATGACCACTATTTTACTAATGGCATGTATTACTTTTTTTACTCGCTATTTATTCTTACACCGCGCCTTACCATTTAAAGTAGGGCCAAAAATGCAGCAATTTTTAAGCTTTAGTGCACCTGCGGTACTAACGGCGATTTGGGTGCCAATTGTATTTATAAATGACGAAGGTATAAACCTAAACTGGCAAAACCCTTATCTCAGTGCAGCTATCGTTGCTGTTATTGTTGCTTACAAAACCCATAATATTTACTTAACGACCTTGGCCGGAATGGGGCTGTTTTTAATTTTAAATTAGCAGCAAGCGCTCTAGAAGTGACTTAGACTTTGTAGATCATCACACAAAGGTTAGACTATGCAAAATAAATAAATAATAAGCGTATTTATATGCACCCATTCCATCAACTAAAAACTACTAGTCTGCAAGGCCAGCCAATCGACTTTAAAGAGTTTGAAGGTAAAGTTGTATTAATAGTGAATACCGCAAGTGAATGTGGATTAACTTATCAATATCAATCATTGCAAGCATTACACGAAAAATATGCAAGCCAAGGTTTGGTCATTATAGGCTTTCCATGTAACCAATTTGGTCAACAAGAGCCTGGCGACGCTAAGCAAATAGCGCAAGGTTGTTTAATAAATTACGGGGTTAATTTTTTAGTCGCAGAAAAAGTGAGTGTAAATGGCCAACATACAGATTCAGTTTTTCGCTATTTAAAATCTGTACTCCCGGGGTTTTTAACAAGAAAAATTAAGTGGAACTTCACTAAGTTTTTAGTAGCGGCAGATGGCACACCCATTAAACGGTTTGCGCCCATTACCAAACCTGAAAAGCTAGAAAAAGTAATTGAAAAAGCATTGCTTGCAGCTAAGGCTTAACCCCAAAAAACTATAAAGAGGCCCAAAGCCTCTTTATTGCCAACTACAGCGCTTATTTGTACTAGCGACAACCTAATCAATATAATCGTTTAAGTCATCTTCACCTAGGTTTTTACGCAAGCGTTTTTGCTCAAGGTAATCCTCTAACTTTCTTTTTACCTTTTGCTTTTTCTTGTCGTGTTGATTACGCCCGACCATTTCGTATTCGTCTTCAACAAAATCATCATCTAGCGCATCGTAACTAAATGTCTTACCCACAACCCACTCCATAAAGTGTTTGAGACCAACCTCGGATTTTTATATCGCGATAATTGGTGAAATTAAAATGTTCAACATAAATTCACTGTAAAAATTTACGTCAAAATAAAGCCACATCGCTATCCTAAATAGTCTCTGTGTCAGTATTGTGAATAAATAGCGCTAAATTTGAATTGTGGAAAGTGAGAGTTTTTTATCGTATCGATAAATTTTATTTATTAGCATTTAATTATTGGTTATTTTGACCATATTTTCGTATTTTCAATGAGTACACTTTCGACTTTAAAGCATTGGAAAACATCAACTCATTGTTTTTAAACATTAAAAACAATTGGCACCAAACTTGTTATAAGTTAATTATCATCAGCAAAAAACAGAGAATAAACATGAAAAAATTATTATTAGTTAGCGCAATAATGTGCACCCCAGTAGCAATGGCTCATAACACGAACGACTCTTCAATTTCATTTAGTAACGATGAATGTAACGTTGAATTTAAGAATGATGTACGCATCAAACCCAATGAGTTAGAAATTTTTAAAGCCAATAATCAGCGCATGCTATTTACCGCTGAAGGTGAGCTGTCTATCAATGGCGAGCAAGTAGCATTAAATAGTGCACAGCGCCAAGCAATGACCGACTACACAGACAATTTACGCGTACAATTACCTGAAGTGGCCAATATTGCCCTTGAAGGGGTTAAAATTGCAGGTGTCGCATTAGAAGAAGTTGCCAATGCGTTTAATATTGACGGCCTCGATAATATTTCAGCCTTAATGGACGATATTCATCAAGAAGTCGAAAGCACCTTTTATCAACAAGGTACTTTTGTAATGGGTCAACAAAGCTTTACTCAATTTGGTGAAAACTTTGAACAGCAGTTTGAAAAGCAAATAGAAACAGCGGTTGAATCAGTAGTAATGGAATCAATGGGCAGCATTTTAGTGGCATTGGGCTCTGAGTTAATGAGTTCAGGCGGTGACATGCAAGCATTTGAAGAGCGCATGGAAAATATGGGCGCACAAATAGAAGAAAAAGTAGAGCTGCATGCCAAAACACTTGAAAAGCGTGCAAATTCATTATGTGATGACTTTGTTGAAATAGCGCAACAAGAAACGCAACTAACCGCTCAAGTTCCTGCACTTAAGGGCTATGAGTTATTTACTATTAAACAGCATTAATAGAGTAATACCCCACATTAATCTCCCTTTGCGGCATTTGCTTTTAAGCTATGCCGCATTTTGCGTTTTATATCCTACTTAAAACCATTTAACTCAAATAATAGACCGTTGAGCGGATCTACTCTTGCTGTGCAGCATTGTTTTGTGGCTTCATAGTAAAATACAAACCAAAGTATAATCTTCGCTTCGCTCTAGATCACTTAAAATACCGCCCAAGCTGATGATTGTAAGCCCTAATTGCAAATATAATTAAACCCATCTTTTTAGATTTATATCCATGAGATGGTGCGCTCCCCAGTTAGAAGCGCTTTAAAACGCAACTAACTCCAAAGTGCCTAGTAACCTAGGCACTTTTTTTATAATTTAAAAACTTCGCAACACTATTTTTTATCGTTTATTTACTGCTCTTATCTGATAAATAATTAACCGCCTATAAATAACATGTTAAATCTTTGAATAAAGTAAAACTAAGCCCAACCAATACAAAATAATTTAATCTGAATAAATATTCAAAAAACTCTTTTTATAAACAGTTCAAACTCAAAAAAATCGAAAAGACCCCATATAAAAGCGACATAGCAATGAGCTAGGATGAATAATTATACAAAAAATAATAAATCAGTAGTTGAACGATAAATTAATAAACCAGCTTCGGATTAAAAAAACTAATACTTCACCAGCAATTTTTATCGCTTTATTTTTAACCACCCTGCGTGCAAAATGCACATGTTTTCAACAGACACAACCACGGAGCGAATAAAATGAATCCAATTAATACACTTAACCAAACAGCCACAACTCACGTTGCCGTTAAGCCAACTAATCGCAAAGCAAAAATGCTAGCTAAACTTAATCGTTACGGAAAAAAATTAGCACTTGGCGGTGCAATTCAATACAAATAATCACCCAACCATGATTTTGTATTGTTGCAGCAAACACCCAACCTCTAAATGAAGACTCTTCTTTAGCTCCTCCAGTTTGCTGCCAGCCACCTCATAGCTAAAAATCACCTTAAATCTTCATTATTTATAAAAAAAACCGCATTTACGCTCACTTTTTAAGCAAACGATCTTTTTGCTATTTACACAGACTACTCACCTAAGTATTATCCTGCATCACGATGTGGAGAGATGGCAGAGTGGTCGAATGCACCGGTCTTGAAAACCGGCAGGGGTTTATAGCCCCTCTAGGGTTCAAATCCCTATCTCTCCACCACTTATTTTTATTAATTGGTTTTATCCCGATTAATAACACGCAGAATAATGCGTCGGAGAGGTGTCCGAGTGGCCGAAGGAGCTCCCCTGCTAAGGGAGTATAGAGTTTGTAGCTCTATCGAGGGTTCGAATCCCTCCCTCTCCACCATTACTGAATATAAACCACTTAATTGTGGTTTTTTTGTGCCCAAAAATAAGCTTTGCTGCTAATTGGGAGGGTGAGAGCCCTCGACTGGGTTCGATAAAGTGTCTGGAATAGTTTAGGCCGCTGCAAGCGTCGCGTAGCGATTGATTACATGGATGTAAGCAAGCCTATCCCTCCCTCTCCACCATTACTGAATATAAGCCACTTAATTGTGGTTTTTTTGTGCCTAAATTTTAACAACCTATGGAATTGTTCGTTTTGAAAGGCATACTTGACTTAGGCTATTAAATTAAACAAATTGTATGGTGTTACAACTTAGTGCATTATAAATGGTACTTTAAACCAGCTTAGGTTTAACCATGGCAAAGCTAATATTACTACTGTGTTTTTTAGGTGTCTGCACTGTCAGCATGGCAAATGAAGTGACGGTTTTTAAATGCACCATTAAAGGGGTGCCGACTTTCAGTCAAACTCCTTGCGCTAAAGACGCTCAAGTGATCACGCTTAAAAACGTCAACATTATGCAAACCAATGCATTGCAATCTGAAAACGCCCTAGTTATCGATACCTCAGTTGATGACTACCTTGAGGTGCAACAAATAGAGCGCGATATTGTGCAGCTTGAGCTTAAAATAAAGCAATACCAGCAGGAATACGCGCAAAAGAAACAGCAAGTCGGTTACATGACCCAAGATAAAGCAAATCGTTTAGGCGCTGATTCGATTGCAGATGCAATTGCTACAGAAACTGCGGTACTTAAACAAAGATTTGAACCGCAAATAAAACAAGCACAACAACAAATAGCGGCACTCACTCAAAAAAAACAACAGCTTAATCAGCAGCCTTAATTACCTTTTTCACCGTAGCAATAAACGCTTGTATCTCTGACGCTGTATTGTATATGTGCGGTGAAATACGAATACCGAGTTTGCGCACATCCACACTTATGTTTGCTGCCTCCAATGCCGCTAATACGGTTTGTTGATGCTCTGCAAAATCTAAAATAGCGGTACCACTGCACTGATCTTTATCCTTTGGCGATACTAAAAAAGCCGTCAGCTGCTGCTGAAGTAACGTTAACAACGCTAAATTATGCGCTCTCACTTTATCCACACCAAACTGGGCAATATATGCAATGCTATCAGCGGCAATAACATAAGGGAGTATAGAAGGCGTACCGCCCCAAAACCTAAGTGTTTTAGCGTTATATTGAAAATGCGTAATATCAAACTCGAATGGATTTTGATGTGAAAACCAACCAACATCTTTTGGTTCACATTGCGTTATTTGATTTGGATTTACCCATAAATAGGCCGCACCTGGCCCCCCGCATAACCACTTCACACTTGAGCCAATCATAAAATCGGCATTTAACGCCGTTAGATCGACAGGGATAACCCCTGCCGATTGCGCCACATCAATTATTGAGAGTGTATTCGTGACTTTACTAAGCGCCACAATATCGTTCAGAGGTGCTTGTACACCCGTATTAGAATAAACATGACTAACAAACACACCATCAATCTCTGGGGTTAAATATCGCTGCCATATCTGCCTATCACTTAGATCTTCATGCTCGGGGATGAAACGTATTGTTGCACATGCAGGGAGTGCTTTTTGCATTACAAACCCCATACTTGGAAAGTCGGCCTGCGCCATTAATACCGTGCACTGTGGTTTATTAAATACGGGGTGCGACATAAGCAATTTAGTTAAACCACTAGATAAGTTAACCTGAGGACAAAACTGCTCACTTGGCGCATTAAATAGCCGCTCTAATGCACCCGTAAAATTTTCTATAGCTGGTAACCATTGCTGCCATGGCTCTTTGGCACTTTCCTGCCAAGGAGTAAAAAACTGCTCAGTAGCATTTTCTAAAGTACTTTTTAGAGGACGGCCAACAGAGTGGCTTAATAAATAGCAGCCCCTTGGCATACAAAAATCATTTTTAGCCATATTAGTTAATCCACTGTTTTAGCGTATTTAAGTCATCAAAACGCGTATTAATATCGTCTCGCTTAGCTGCTGCACGTCTATCCCTTAATTTAGCTAAGGAATCGAGTAATACTGGCAAAGGCGGTCCACTGGCAGTGACTTTATTAATATGCTGTTGTTGCATTTGCTGTGACGGTTGGGCAATAAACTTTTCGACCAGTTGGTTATGATGACCGATAGCGGTGTCACCATGTAATTTACACACTTGTATAAATAGTTTGCCGTGCTTTTGAAACCACTCTGTATGTTTATATTGTTCGGCTTTTAAGAAGTCATCCATAAAGCTTTGCATACGCATGGCTTCTCGCAATATTTGTTGATCTTCTGGCATCATATATAAAAATTTATCCACCAGCATTTGCGAGTAACTCGGCTCATTTGCACTACAAAGTCCTAGCAGCATATCAATAACATTAATACCGGCAAAATCTCCCGCATTTGCACCACGGTAAACTTCTTTACCTACCCGGTAAGGCTTGTAGTATGGGCGTACACAATTAAAAAAACGCTCGGTATCAAGTTGAGTATACAAGTCATTATTCGACGCTATTACATCAATAAGTGCCGTTTTAACCACCTCAAGTAGTTCAGCAGTGACGGGATGTGAAATGCCTAATGGCAATATTTTTAGTAAAGCATCACTCGCACGTTTATACGCTAAAATACCTTGGGTGTTGTAATCTAAAAAAAGGGCTTCATCATCAAGATTTGTAAACCGTTTATAGGTGCCATTAATGGCTTTATTATGGGTGGTTAAATGTGCGGTTGCAAAACGAGGGGTTACTCCAATAGAAGCACCAATATGCATAGCAAGCGCCGATGCTTCTATCAGCGGTGAACTATTCTCTCTGCTTGGCTCTGTAATTTCATGTCTACGGCAAGCCGCCATGAACAAACCTACATTACCAAGTAAATCAAATGCGCTATCAAATCCTTCGTCGGTATTACCTTCGGCTAATAAATCGCTGATCAACGCATTACCTTGCTCTTTCAAGGTTTGCTTTAAGTTATCCCCAACCCCTTCAACATTTGCTTTATCATCTTGTTGCCAATACAACTCTTCTAACTGAGAATTTAGAGCAACAAACTCAGACCTAATCCAATTATCAAATTTAGCAGTGTAAGAACTCATGACTACATCCTGTTATTATTATTTTTTAATGCTAGCAAAGATCCCAGAGGTTAAAACGCTAAAAAAAATAGCAAAAGCAGTTATTGTTAGCAATAATCACTATTACTAGACAAATAATTAATAAGATTCTATAGCTATGTTAGATAATAAAGATCAGCAGCTACTCGTTGCCTTGCAATCGCAAGCCCGAATGTCGGTATCAGAATTAGCCAATACTATTAATCTCTCGGATACTCCTACTCTAAGGCGCATTAAAAAACTTGAGCAAGAACAGGTTATTATTGGTTATCACGCAGCTATTAACCCTAAGTCACTCAACCTGAATGTACTGGTTTATGCTTTCGTGCGACTGTGCCAAAATTCAGTGAGTGCCGCACAACAGTTTGAACAACATGTAGAAAAGCTACCGCATGTACTTGAGTGTTCTGTGATCTCAGGCAGCCACGACTATTTATTAAAAATTATCTCTCAGGATTTAGAAAGTTATGAGCAGTTTGTAAAGCACCAACTGGGAAGCTTAAGCTGTATCGCCAACATAGAATCAACCGTTGTATTAAAGCAATCATTTAGTAAAAAACAGCTACCACTTTAAAATATACGCTTAGGTTAAGACCCTTTATTTTCGAAGTTAATTAGATAATAATTAACTTTAGCATAAGCTTTTTGATTACATCTTTTATAAACTAATCTTAGCAGCTCAAGCCTAAATAAAGATGACTCAGTATTTCTTTTGCGATCAAAGTCACGCCTAAAAACAACGCTAATTTGAAAGTATTATATTTAATCAACATCTTGCAAAACCTCTATAAATCGATAAGCTCTCAGAATGTCTTTGCGTATATTGCTATGTTAAATGAACACATACCCATATATAAAACTTATCAATAACTTAATAATAATCACGCGCTATAAATTAAGCACCTCTTTTTTCGTATGTACTTATGCTCGCAGCATCAAGATAAGGCTATTATTATGAGCCACTTTTCTCACAGTTGGTTTAATAGTATTAATCAAATTGATGCTACACAGTGGCATCAATTTTTTGGTAATGACCCATTCACTCAACACGCTTTTTTATACGCACTTGAACAAAGCCAATGTGTAAGTGCTAAAACAGGTTGGCAGCCTCATCACTTAGCCGTTTATGAAGGCGATAAACTCATTGCGCTTGCCCCTGGCTACTTAAAAGCGCACTCCTACGGTGAATATGTATTTGACTGGGCATGGGCAGAAGCTTATGAAGAAAATGGCTTAGATTATTACCCTAAATGGCTGTGCGGTATTCCCTTTAGCCCGATTGAGGGACAAAGAATAGGTATTATGCATAGCAATCCAAAATTAGTGTATGAGTACATAACAGAGCAACTTAATAGTCACTGCGCAAAACAGGCATGGTCAGGCTGGCATGTAAACTTTTGCGATGAAGCACAAGCCACCCACCTTTATGATACCGGTGCTATGCGAAGAATCGGCGTGCAGTTTCAATGGTTTAATAATAACTTTAAAGATTTTGACGATTTTTTAAAAACCTTTAATGCCCGAAAGCGTAAAGCCGTTAAAAAAGAGCGCGCTAAAATCACAGAGCAAAATATCAGTATTGAATGGCTCAAAGGCGAGAAAATCACTACCGCTACAATGCAGCTTTTTTGTGAGTTTTATCAACGCACTTATTTAAAACGTTCGGGCCATTTAGGCTACTTAAACAGTGATTTTTTTAGCTTGTTGCACGCTTTAATGGCTGACAAATTGCTCATTATGCTAGCCAAAAGAGACCAGCAAGTAATTGCCGCCACCTTAAGCTTAATTGGTGATAATACCCTTTACGGCCGCTATTGGGGTGCTAGTGAAGAGATAGATTCGCTTCACTTTGAGCTGTGTTATTACCAAGGGATTGATTATGCTATTAAGCATAACATTCAGTGCTTTAATGCTGGGGCACAAGGAGAGCATAAAATCGCTCGTGGTTTTCAACCGATAATCACTTACTCTGCCCATCACATTGTTCACCCCGATTTTAATAATGCCATTGCAGATTACTTAGAACGCGAATGCCAACATATCGAAATTTACAAACAACAATGTAGCACTTTATTGCCGTTTAAAAATGAGTAACTGATTATTTGCAGGCATCGCAGTATCGCTGAGTAACTTAAGCCCATATTGCACTGCAAGCTGCTCAACCGCTTCGAAATCACGAATACCACTAAGCGGATCGCGACTTTGCAATAAACTATTAAATTCATCATTACTGGGGCTGGTAAACTCCCCTTTATATTTGAAAGGGCCATATACACACACCACTCCTTGCTGGTTTAAGTGCTGATTTACTCCAGCAAAAAAACGCGTAATTAACTCCCAGCTCACTATGTGAAAAGTATTAGCAGTATATACCGCATCCACTTTATTTACTGGCCAAGAATAGTTTAGATCAAGTAATAAAGGCGGATGCAAGTTTGCCAGTTGCACCTCATCATGCCATAACTTTATTCCTTGATGATTAACCTCTCGATCACTGGTATACCATTGTAAATGTGGCAATTTTTTGGCAAAGAAAACACTATGCTGACCCGTCCCCGAGCCTATCTCAAGTACTGATGCTGCATTTTGCAATGCAGGCTGCAAAGCCTTAAGTATATGATTTTTATTATTTTCGCAGGCTTGTGAAAACGGTTTGGTCATACTGATGCACCTAAATTGCAAATGAATGCACAATAGTAAAACAAATTTCAGCTATTCTGTCGTGAGTAAATTGACCAAAATAATAAAATAACATCAATTTCAATACGTTAAATTATCTTTACCGAGCTGGTACGCTATATGCTTTTATTAAATTACTCACTTAATGAGTACTAAACTACAAAAGGATAACATTATGTATATTTCACCTTATACCGCAGTAGATGCTGCAATGGCAGTTACAGACAAAAGCCTAGATAAAACGAGTTATGAAACAGATTGTAGAGCAACGGTTATCGACTTACTTTCTCATGTAAAAAATACTCAAAAGGCACAAAACAAACATGAAACAGACCAAATATTTATTCTTGGCTACAATTAAAATTCTGTTTAGCCTTGTAACCGGCTGTTTATATAAATACATTATTTAAGTCGACTTAAAATCAGTTTAAGTCGACTTTTTATTTTGTTCCATCATTAGCTTACCTTGACGCCCTCTACTTTTTAGCTATACCGTTGTAAATAGTAATAACAGCACCATATCTTTTTATATAGCGTAGTTAAATGTCATATATTCTCTTTTATAGGAGTACTAATGAGTAACTTTAGAACAGAATCAGATAGCATGGGCACACTCAACGTGCCTGCTGACGCACTTTATAAAGCACAGACCCAACGCGCCATTAATAACTTTACGATCAGCAGCCTCACAATGCCGCAGCAATTTATTATTGCCTTAGCGTATATCAAGCAAGCCGCTGCAATAGCCAATTTCAAACTAGGCCATTTAGATAAAACAAAAGCAAATGCGATCGACCATGCCTGCCAAGAAATTATTGATGGTAAGCATTATGAGCATTTCCCCGTTGATATTTTTCAAACTGGCTCAGGTACTAGCTCAAATATGAATGCTAATGAGGTCATTGCGAGCTTAGCCTCAAAACATGCTAACCAAGCTATCCACCCAAATGACGATGTGAATATGGGGCAAAGCTCTAATGACGTTATTCCCACTGCGATTGCTTTGAGTAGTGCGATCAGCGTTGATAAAAAATTACTGCCAGCACTAGCAAATTTAGCAGACGCCTTAGAGCAAAAAAAAGCAGACATCGGCCACATAGTTAAAACTGGGCGCACTCATTTAATGGATGCAATGCCAATAACTTTTGAGCAAACACTCAGCGCATGGCAATCGCAGGTAAAGCATGCAGCTAGCGGTATTGAGCATGCACTAATACGTGTCTGTGAGCTAGCGCAAGGTGGCACAGCAGTAGGTACAGGTATTAATGCCGACCCACAATTTGCCGCTCTATTTTCCACACAGCTAACTGAAAAGGTAGGGATTCAATTTACCCCTAGCGATAACTTTTTTTATAATATTGGATCACAAGATGCGATTGTCGCTTTATCAGGACAGCTAAAAGTCTATGCAGTTGCACAAATGAAAATAGCCAACGATTTACGCTGGATGAACTCAGGCCCACTTGCGGGACTTTCAGAAATTGAACTTGAAGCATTACAGCCTGGCTCATCAATTATGCCGGGTAAAGTGAATCCGGTGATCCCAGAAGCCGCTGCAATGGTTAGCGCCCAAGTCATTGGTAACGACGCAACCATTACGGTTGCAGGCCAAGCTGGCAACTTTGAGCTTAACGTAATGCTGCCGGTAATCGCTTACAATATTTTGCAAAGTACCGAGATACTCGCTAATAGCGCGCAAGTGTTGGCAGATAAAGCCATTGCTAGCTTTAAAGTTAATCAAACTCAGATAGATAAAGCATTAACTAAAAACCCGATTTTAGTGACTGCGCTAAACCCTGTTATTGGCTACGAAAAAGCAGCAAAAATTGCTAAGCAAGCTTATCAGCAAGCACAGCCAATTATTGATATCGCTGAGCAAGAAACCGACCTATCTCGATCAGAATTAGAGGCATTACTCAATCCAGCTAAATTAACGCAAGGCGGGTTAACTTAAAAACTCTCCTTATCACCTCTTTAATATGTTGATAGTAGAGTTTTTATTGCTGTAATGAATGCACAGTGTATGATAGTGATGAATAATTCATCACTATCAGGAACGATTATGCGTACTCCATTACTCGCTCTACTGCTACCGCTTTGCTTAACGGCGTGCTTAGAAACAACCTCAAATAAAACTGAGCAAACTAAAACCAATGCGGTAGAAAATACGTCTACGCCGATACCGCAACAAAAATTACCACAAGCGAATAAGCAAAATAAAATAGCACAGCCATTACCTGCTGATGCAGCAAAAGAAGTGTCGCTTGATGATATTAAAACAGCAAAAGATAAGCTAAACAGCCTCATAGCAGATAAGCAATGTTCAACGAGTTCACAGTGTAAAGTGAATGCTGTTGGTAGCCGTGCCTGTGGTGGACCGAGCGATTATATTGTGTACTCTACACAAAGCGCCCCCCAAAAACAGGTTTCAGCCCTAAGCGATACAATTACTCAATTGGAAAGTACTTATAATGCGCAAAAAGGCATGATGAGTATTTGCCAACATTTAACTGCGCCTAGTACCCAGTGCGTTGAAAATAAATGTGTTAAACTTGAAGGCTCTGCGGTAAGTGTATTTTAAGGATTAGATTATGAGTTGTTTGTCATCCGTAATTAAACTATCAGCTGCCAGTGTTGTCATGACTATGCTGCTTAGCGGTTGCAGTAGCACACTAACACCAAGCACAGCTCAAAACGCGAGTGAATCTGTTTTAAATACTCAGCTTAATGGGCTTACAAGTAATAAAAGCTGCACAGCCAGTTATCAATGTAAGGTGTTAGGTGTTGGCTCGCGTGTCTGTGGGGGGCCGAGTAAGTATGTTGTGTATTCAACATTAAATAATTCTCAAAAGCATGCCGAGCAATTAGCACAAAAAATCACTCAGCAAGAACAAAAAAATAACACTGCGCTTGAGTTCGATGACTGTTCACCAGTGCTAGAAGTTCACTCTTTATGTATTGATAACCAATGTAAAACCGTTAATTACCAGTAGCAGTTCGTTTCGGTGTTAATTTAATAGTGGTATTAACACCGAAATAACCACTACCATGAAAATACATACACCAGCCTTAAAAATGTATTCCAAAGGCATGTTCTTTTGTACCCAATAAGCATATATAAAACGCACAAAGTAGCTTGCCGCTGTGCCAAATAACGCAAACATAAGTAAGTAGGCAATCAATATAATATTCACAGCTGCACTTCTTTAGAAATAATAACCTCAGTGTAAGTATTTTATATAAAGAAGGCAAAAGGGTTACTTAGTCTTTTTTGTATGCTCAATGAGTAGATCTGCTACCTGTTGCTTTACCGCTCTTTTATCATCTACTGCAACTTCAAACCGACTAGCCAATTGTGCTATTTCATCATCATTTAAATTAAACGATAAACGCTGCCGTGTTTTTTTAGACTTTACATCAAGGCCTAAAATTTTGCGGATCATATCTGAGGGAGTAAGTTCTTGGTCGATAGCTTGTTTTTTTATCGACTTTTGTACCTCACTACTCAAATCAAAGGCCATTTGCGTGGCGCGCACAGCTTGCTCTTGGCGCAACCACTTGTCTTTAGCATCACTCACTGGGCATCTCCAGGAAACAAGTCAACGATATCGCTAATTGGGCGAGTTAATGTCAGTGATACTTCTGTTTCACCTCCCTCCCAAATTTCGATATTAACGCTATGCCCTTCATCGGGTGACGCTAAACAAATCATTTCACAGGGTTCACCACCGTCTTGCTCATAGCGAGGTAGCGCTTGGCCACGAAAATCTTTATTATGAAAATAACATACATAAGGTGATTCGCTTTGTTGATAACTGCCAGCTAAAAACTGCATTAAGCGCTCAGGCGTATTTTTAACTGTAATATGCGTTAACGATTCTTCATCAAAAATACGTGAAAACTCATCCAAACCAAATACTTCATCAACATCATCACGCTGAATCTTTATTGAGAAATTAGCCCACTGCTCACCATCGTTTTGTTCTATTTGTAAAAACACCACTTGGCCTGTGTTAGTTTCAAGTACGAATTCAGTATCACTACTATGTTGGTACTGATACGTTTGCACATCAATAACGCGAAGTGTTTGGCCTTTGAGCCATGCAGGATAAGCAAACGAGTCAATCACTGTAAACATGTCACCTTTTTTAAGGTCACTCGCGTGATTAAGCTGACGTTCTGGCTTTTTTTTAGATTTGAAAAAATTAAACATATAAGGTGCCTCTGTAAGCAAAAAAGGTAACGGAGCAAAACTCGGTTACCTTTTTAATATGGTTCTAAATGTTAGCTATTTTGCTTCGCTTTAATGCGCGCTAAAATATCAGCACTTTTTGGATTGGTATCACCAATACCCGCTTCAGCCATTTTAGCTTTTAAATCATCGCCATTAACATCTGCTTCTAGAGACTTTGCAGCACCTAATTGATCAGTACGGTCTTGTTGGCGTTGCTTAATGCGCTCAAGCGACTGACGAGCTGATGTCATCGACGAGCTATTAGTATTAAGCGTGCTATTTACAGCCATTGTCGCTTGTTGAACGCTTTCTGTGGTTTTAACCATAGTAAGCTGACGCTGGTTTTCTTTAATTGATTTTTCAGCATCTTTAACTTGCTGCTTCAAGGTCACTATGTGATTAGTAAAGCCCGCTAATACTTGCTCGTGTTCGGCTTTCTCAGCTTCAAAGTCACCAATTTTTTCTGCAATTTCTAATGCTAATGCTTCATTCCCTTTTTCAAGGGCTTGACCTGCATACGCTTCGTGCTCAGCAATTGATGCATCTACTGCGCTAATTTTACGTTTGGTTTGCATCTCTTTAGCCATTACTTCTGTCAGGCTTTTTTTAGCACGATTTAGTGCATTTTGTGCATCGGCAATTTCTTGTTCAAAAATACGAATACCATTCGCATCAACAATTGCTTCGCCCGCTTCACGCGCGCCACCACGTACCGCTGTAAATAATTTTTTTAAAATACTCATAATCTTAACTCCAAAAACTTGTTTATATCCTATTAGGTAAAGCGAGAGCCATATACTATTAGCAATCAGCACTTACCTAGGCGGGTATCCTAATCGTTTAAATACAAGGTCACGGCTTCTAGTGCATCAATTGCGTTATCCGCTAACGTCACTAGTTCGTGGGTAACGTCATCTAATGATGAATTTACCGAAAGTGCACCAAAAATCGCATATTTATTATCAATTTTGGCAAATGCACTTAGCGGAATTGGCACGTTTAAACGCAGTAGTGTTTCGTTTAACTCGTCGCGTAACTCGCTTTTTACTTCGTCTTCACCAAACAAGTAGCTAATACATAATAATTGCTCTTGTGTTTGGGTAACAAAAATTGGAAGCTCATCGTTTCCATCAACAATGACTTGTAAAACATCTTGCTCACCTGGATTGGCAATCAAGAAAGACTCAAAGTTAGCACCCTCAGTTTCAAAAGACGCTAATTTTATTGAAAGTTCATTTAATTCCATGTCTCTGCCTTTTTGTCGTTTGACATATTATGTCTGAGTTAAGATTCGCATGGCCGACATATTATGTCAACCATGTTTTATTAATTTTTATACAATTCACTTTCTATTTGCCAAGCAGCCCGGTAATAATCATATAAACGACCAGAACCTAACCTATTGACTTTAATATCGTTAACTTGTTCAAAATAGTTATTAGGAAATGCAAAACTGGCTAATAAATATTTTTTACTAATCCACCGAGATGGCACTGGCATATCCGTTATATTGCTAATACGTGCACTTGGTGATTGCCCCATTTTAGTAGCAATAGTCCACCCCCACTGACCAAACGAAGGGATGTTTTGCTGATATTGCTCTACATAATCAAAACCTGCGGCTTTAACGGTTTTAGCAATACTTAAAAATGCCTTTTTTGCATGATAAGGCGAGGTTGACTGTACCGCCATAGCACCATCAGGTGCCAATAATTGACGCACATGGTTATAAAAATAGTCGCTATACATCTTATTCAGATCGGGATGATTAGGGTCTGGCAGGTCAATTAGGATAGTATCGAACTGCTTTGACTGATCCAGTAGTCTCTCAACTTCTAAAAATGCATCACCCACAATAATATTTGCTCGGGGGTCATGCATCGATTCATTATTGAGTGCCACTAATCGCTGTTTAATATCATCAGGCGGTGTGTATTTGTTATCTTTATGACCAAATAAATTGAGTAGCTGTCCATCTAAATCAATTAAAGTCACTTCCTCAACCGGCCACTTTAATACATCACGCATGGCCAATCCGTCACCGCCACCAATAATCAAAACACGGTCATGACGATTAGATGCGAGCATTGCAGGATAAACCAGCATTGAGTGATATATTTGCTCATCTACACTAGAGAACTGCAAACGACCATTTAAGTATAGATCGGTAATTGGCTGTGGCTGATTTTTACTTAAGCGTTCGGTTAACACCACATGCTGGTATTTCGTTGCTTGGGAATAAATAACTTTATCTTTGTATAGTACGTTACTTAGATTATCCATCCAGCTACTACCAAACTGCAAAATAAAAGCGAATAACACCAGCAGTAATATATGGCAAACCAATAGCAACTTAGCAAAGCGTACATAGCTATGGTAACGCCATAAAAAGGCAAGGCCGGCAATAATGTTAAATAGCGCTGTCCAAGCAGCGGCTTGCATTATTGGCATCGCGAGCATAATACTCACCCAAATTGCCGCGCCAATACCGGCGCCAATATAGTCAGCCCCATATATAGTGCCGGCGTTATTTTCTAAAAAACGTCCATAAACATGCTGGCGAATACGCGCAATAAGCGGTATTTCCATACCAATAAATAGCCCTAATATTAAGCCAAATACATAAGGTAAAAAGCGAGACCACTCTTGCAGCTTTTGAAACACATAACCATTAAGAATAACGTCAGGTGGAATATTAAAAATACTTGAGAATAAATGAGGGAGTGAATAACTAACAGCAATGATACTGGCAATGGCTAATATACAGCCCATACCTATGAGCGCAATAATGCTTTCTAGCCAGGCAAATGCGGTAAAGGCATCTTTAAACCAACGCGCTAAAAATGCACCCATCCCCATAGCTACAATCATAGTGCCTATCATGGCGTAAATTGCACTCTCAACTGAGCCTAGTACTCGGCCAGCGTAATGAGAAAGTAAGTATTCATAAATAAGGCCGCACCCTGCGAGTACGGCCATAACAGTGATCAGTAAAATATCATGCCCAAGTAAATTAAATTTACTTGGGGAAGCTTGAGTTGATGACACGTGATTATGCACCCAGTAGTGTGGCCATAGTGATCCCGACAGCAAATGACACTGCTGCAGAAATAGCGGCAACACCCACATTCTTTTGACGATTCACTTCATCTGAAATATTACACCCAGCAAGAATGATTTTAATCGTCAGTAAGTGCAGTAAAATGAAAGCAACCAAACTAACAACGGCACTTAGCGCCCAGTAAAGTAAACTCGCGTTAATATTATCGGCAGCATAGGGAGCAATACCTGTTGCAGCAGTAATGGCTAATGCACTACCAATTAAAAAGCCGGCATAGCGAACACCTACTGCTAAATTACCATCAACAATGGCTTGTTGTAGGCAATCACCGCTTTTATTGGTGCGTTTAAATAATTGCACTCGGTATTGGCTTACTAAAAGCAGTACCACACTACCAATCACAAAAGCGGCAATCACAATAGGAATGCCATGCCAGCCTTCGGTAGCAACCCACAATAGTGCAGAGCGAATAACCACCGCAACACTAACTACATGGCCAAAATCAATAATTGACGCAGTAACGTTACCTTTGACTATTTCGTTATGTAAGCTTACTTTACGCAATGCCACTTTATCTTGAAAAAAGTGACCCAGCTTTATAAGCAAAATTGCTAATGCACCATAGCCAAGCATTAACAGAGCTTCTTTTTGTAACGTAGCAGCAAAAGCACCACTACTTACACCCGTTAATACAATCGCAAGGGCAACTAAGCCAGCGGCAAAGCTTATTCCGAATGCAAAGTTATCTCGCTCGGTAATTTCATCATTAGCATGTAAATTAGACACCCAACCTTTAATATACTTTAGGCTCACAAACAGTAAGATGATAATTGCAAAGTCTACTGACAGTGCTTGCAAAGACCACATAGTTATTCCATTAAATTCATACATATTATTCTAACTCCAACGTTATTCTTTACTTACCACGACTTACGCCGCGCGAGGTTCTGCTACTGCTATTACGAACCGATCCTGAATTATTGCTATAACTACTCGCTCTTGAGTAACTGCTGCGACTTTTAGACGGCGTATAACTGCTGCGACTCAAACCTGATGCACCTGTTTTTTTACTCGCATAAGGACTAGTGAACTGCTTGCCTTGGCGTTGGTAAGATTGTCGTGTACGTGTTTCTAACGCACTTTGGGTTTTTATTTGTTTAGGGCTTGAGTAACGAGTACGACCATAGTCATTGTAGTAACTATACTTGCGGCGTTTACTCCAACTTCCGTATTCAACTCGGTCAAATACATCACCCAAAATACGGTACATGCCGTACCATTGCCAAAAACTAATACCGCTACTATTCGTTTGCCAATTACCATAGTTAGGATTACCTACCATTTGGTTACCAACCCCTTGGCCTTCAGCTTTTTGGCTTATAGCGCCAACTCGTGCCAAAGAGCCATTCGACATATCCGCAAGCATATTAATAGGATCGGTTAAGGCATCAGAAAATAACGTTGGCTTGGCCGCCTCACGCAATAAATCAATATTGTATAAAGTGTCTTCGTAAGGAGGAATTAAGTAATTACCCTTAATATCATCAAGACGTTGGGTTAAGCCACTATAAAGGGCTCCTTGGCGTGTGGCATCAAGGCTAACGACATCAACAACCTTACTGAGTTCAGGCTGCTGTTGTTTAAGGATACGACTGTATTCTTTAAGAATAATCGCATTACGTATACTACCATTATCAAGTGCTTTACCAAGCTGAGTAAGCTCGACATCGGCCTTTTTAATGGACTCTTGAATTGTTTGTTGTAGCTGTTCTTCTTTAGATTGACAACCAATCAGTGCTGTAAACAAACAAAACAGGCTGAGAAGTTTCCAAGCTTTTATATTCGACATTCATGTCACCTGATTTACTAAATTATCCTAGATAGTTTTACACAGGACAGTTATTAAACCAACAATGAAATTGCAACAAGATGATAATTTAGGGACTAGTTTAAAGATGCAAGGAGAATAACTAAGATCAGTAAAGAGAGAGTGCTGATGGTAATACTTCAAAACTTAGGGCTGTATACTGACTATATTTGGAGTGGGTGCGCTACTTCGTTGTGATGACGCAGTAGAATGCCTTAGGGTCGGCTCTGATCAATTCTCTTCCTTTAACCTAATACCTTCTTTTACTTTATTCCAAACGTAAAAAAGCCCGACTCTTTCGAATCGGGCTTTCTTGTATTTGGAGCCTGGTAATGACCTACTTTCACATAACAAATGCTACACTATCATCGGCGCTGTTTCGTTTCACTACTGAGTTCGGCATGGGGTCAGGTGGGTCCAAAACGCTATTGTCACCAAGCAAATTTTGATGTCAGTCCGTATCGCTACGCACTAACTAAAATTTGGAATTTCTGATAATAAAAGTTTTCAAGTATCTACTTTAGTTATATTAACTTCTTCGCTTGTTTCACTATCACATAAAACGCGTTTGGCGTTGTATGGTTAAGCCTCACGGGTAATTAGTACAAGTTAGCTTAATGGCTCACACCACTTCCACATCTTGCCTATCAACGTTGTAGTCTTCAACGGCCCTTCAGAGACTTTAAAAGTCTAGTGAGAACTCATCTCGAGGCCTGCTTCGCGCTTAGATGCTTTCAGCGCTTATCAGTTCCGAACGTAGCTACCGGGCAATGCCATTGGCATGACAACCCGAACACCAGCGGTTCGTTCACTCCGGTCCTCTCGTACTAGGAGCAACCCCTCTCAATTCTCAAACGCCCACGGCAGATAGGGACCGAACTGTCTCACGACGTTCTAAACCCAGCTCGCGTACCACTTTAAATGGCGAACAGCCATACCCTTGGGACCGACTTCAGCCCCAGGATGTGATGAGCCGACATCGAGGTGCCAAACACCGCCGTCGATATGAACTCTTGGGCGGTATCAGCCTGTTATCCCCGGAGTACCTTTTATCCGTTGAGCGATGGCCCTTCCATTCAGAACCACCGGATCACTATGACCTACTTTCGTACCTGCTCGACGTGTCTGTCTCGCAGTTAAGCTGGCTTCTACCATTACACTAACCGTACGATGTCCGACCGTACTTAGCCAACCTTCGTGCTCCTCCGTTACTCTTTGGGAGGAGACCGCCCCAGTCAAACTACCCACCAGGCACTGTCCGTAACCCCGATTCAGGGGCCAACGTTAGAACATCAAAACTACAAGGGTGGTATTTCAAGGACGACTCCACAAAAACTAGCGTCTCTGCTTCAAAGTCTCCCACCTATCCTACACATGTAGGTTCAATGTTCAGTGCCAAGCTGTAGTAAAGGTTCACGGGGTCTTTCCGTCTAGCCGCGGGTACACAGCATCTTCACTGCGATTTCAATTTCACTGAGTCTCGGGTGGAGACAGCGTGGCCATGGTTACACCATTCGTGCAGGTCGGAACTTACCCGACAAGGAATTTCGCTACCTTAGGACCGTTATAGTTACGGCCGCCGTTTACCGGGGCTTCGATCAAGAGCTTCTCCGAAGATAACCCCATCAATTAACCTTCCGGCACCGGGCAGGTGTCACACCGTATACGTCATCTTGCGATTTTGCACAGTGCTGTGTTTTTAATAAACAGTCCCAGCCACCTGGTCACTGCGGCTCCAATCAGCTTAGAGAGCAAGTCTCATCACCAATCGGAGCGTACCTTCTCCCGAAGTTACGGTACGATTTTGCCTAGTTCCTTCACCCGAGTTCTCTCAAGCGCCTTAGTATTCTCTACCTGACCACCTGTGTCGGTTTGGGGTACGATTCGGTATAATCTGAAGCTTAGAGGCTTTTCCTGGAAGTATGGCATCAGCAACTTCATCACCGTGGTGACTCGTCTCGTGTCTCAGCCTAACAGCAACCCGGATTTACCTAAGTCGCTAGCCTACACACTTTCACATGGACTACCATCGCCATGCTTGCTTAGCCTGCTCCGTCCCCCCATCGCAATTATACCAAGTACGGAAATATTAATCCGTTTCCCATCGACTACGCCTTTCGGCCTCGCCTTAGGGGTCGACTTACCCTACCCTGATTAACATGGGATAGGAACCCTTGGTCTTCCGGCGTGCGGGTTTTTCACCCGCATTATCGTTACTCATGTCAGCATTCGCACTTCTGATACGTCCAGCATACCTCCCGGTACACCTTCAACCGCTTACAGAACGCTCCCCTACCACTCAGAATAAATTCTGAATCCGCAGCTTCGGTGCATAGTTTAGCCCCGTTACATCTTCCGCGCAGACCGACTCGACCAGTGAGCTATTACGCTTTCTTTAAAGGATGGCTGCTTCTAAGCCAACCTCCTGGCTGTCTGGGCCTTTCCACATCGTTTCCCACTTAACTATGACTTTGGGACCTTAGCTGGCGGTCTGGGTTGTTTCCCTCTTCACGACGGACGTTAGCACCCGCCGTGTGTCTCCCGGATATTACTTTACGGTATTCGGAGTTTGCAAAGGGTTGGTAAGTCGGGATGACCCCCTAGCCTTAACAGTGCTCTACCCCCGTAAGTATTCGTCCGAGGCTCTACCTAAATAGATTTCGGGGAGAACCAGCTATCTCCCGGTTTGATTAGCCTTTCACTCCTAACCACAGGTCATCCCCTAACTTTTCAACGTTAGTGGGTTCGGTCCTCCAATTGATGTTACTCAATCTTCAACCTGCCCATGGCTAGATCACCGGGTTTCGGGTCTATACCTTGCAACTATTCGCCCAGTTAAGACTCGGTTTCCCTACGGCTACCCTAATCGGTTAACCTCGCTACAAAATATAAGTCGCTGACCCATTATACAAAAGGTACGCAGTCACCCAACAAGTGGGCTCCTACTGCTTGTACGTACACGGTTTCAGGTTCTATTTCACTCCCCTCACAGGGGTTCTTTTCGCCTTTCCCTCACGGTACTGGTTCACTATCGGTCAGTTGGGAGTATTTAGCCTTAGATGATGGTCCACCTATATTCAGTCAAAGTTTCACGTGCTCCGACCTACTCGATTTCACTTAAAATTCGTTTTCATGTACGGGACTATCACCCTGTATCGTGGCACTTTCCAGAGCCTTCCATTAACACATAATAAGCTTAAGGGCTGTTCCGATTTCGCTCGCCGCTACTATCGGAATCTCGGTTGATTTCTTTTCCTACGGGTACTTAGATGTTTCAGTTCTCCGCGTTCGCCTCGTTAACCTATGTATTCAGTTAACGATACCTGCAAGCAGGTGGGTTTCCCCATTCGGAAATCCTAGTCTCAAGTGCTTTTTACTAGCTTGACTAGGCTTATCGCAAGTTAATACGTCCTTCATCGCCTCCAACTGCCAAGGCATCCACCGTGTACGCTTAGTCACTTAACCATACAACCCAAACGGGTCTTTGTTTCGTGACAGTTTAACTTCGCCAGAAGTTAATATTGAATACTAAAGTAGATACCAATTAATCCGAGGATTAAATTGGCACTGAATGATACTGCTATCATTCTTTTTTACTTTTGAAAACTCTGTACAAATACAATGTATTCATACGAATTTTATTATCAGCTTTTCCAAATTTTTAAAGAGCAGAGAATCAAAAACTTCTCAAAATTAAACACACTCTATTCTCAGGTGATTGTGCTACCCGATAAAAGAATATTTATTTTTAAGAAGTAAAGTGGTGGAGCTAAGCAGGATCGAACTGCTGACCTCCTGCGTGCAAGGCAGGCGCTCTCCCAGCTGAGCTATAGCCCCACATATGCTGGTCTTACTGTTTGTATACCGACTTCTTTTTAAGACAAGGCGTAAGTTGAGGCTGTTTAGTTCACTAAACAACGAAGCTTACAACGAAGTATTAAGAAGAAGTGGTGGGTCTGAGTAGATTTGAACTACCGACCTCACCCTTATCAGGGGTGCGCTCTAACCAGCTGAGCTACAGACCCAAACAATAAGTGTTGTTCTCTTTACAATTAACAATCATCTGTGTGGACACTACGAACAAATAAGCTCTAAATCGTATAAGGAGGTGATCCAGCCCCAGGTTCCCCTAGGGCTACCTTGTTACGACTTCACCCCAGTCATGAATCACTCCGTGGTAAACGTCCTCCCGAGGGTTAGACTATCTACTTCTGGAGCAACCCACTCCCATGGTGTGACGGGCGGTGTGTACAAGGCCCGGGAACGTATTCACCGCGTCATTCTGATACGCGATTACTAGCGATTCCGACTTCATGGAGTCGAGTTGCAGACTCCAATCCGGACTACGACGCACTTTAAGTGATTCGCTTACCTTCGCAGGTTCGCAGCACTCTGTATGCGCCATTGTAGCACGTGTGTAGCCCTACACGTAAGGGCCATGATGACTTGACGTCGTCCCCACCTTCCTCCGGTTTATCACCGGCAGTCTCCTTAGAGTTCTCAGCATTACCTGCTAGCAACTAAGGATAGGGGTTGCGCTCGTTGCGGGACTTAACCCAACATCTCACAACACGAGCTGACGACAGCCATGCAGCACCTGTATCAGAGTTCCCGAAGGCACCAAACCATCTCTGGTAAGTTCTCTGTATGTCAAGTGTAGGTAAGGTTCTTCGCGTTGCATCGAATTAAACCACATGCTCCACCGCTTGTGCGGGCCCCCGTCAATTCATTTGAGTTTTAACCTTGCGGCCGTACTCCCCAGGCGGTCTACTTAATGCGTTAGCTTTGAAAAACAGAACCGAGGTTCCGAGCTTCTAGTAGACATCGTTTACGGCGTGGACTACCAGGGTATCTAATCCTGTTTGCTCCCCACGCTTTCGTACATGAGCGTCAGTGTTGACCCAGGTGGCTGCCTTCGCCATCGGTATTCCTTCAGATCTCTACGCATTTCACCGCTACACCTGAAATTCTACCACCCTCTATCACACTCTAGTTTGCCAGTTCGAAATGCAGTTCCCAGGTTGAGCCCGGGGCTTTCACATCTCGCTTAACAAACCGCCTGCGTACGCTTTACGCCCAGTAATTCCGATTAACGCTCGCACCCTCCGTATTACCGCGGCTGCTGGCACGGAGTTAGCCGGTGCTTCTTCTGTCAGTAACGTCACAGCTAGCAGGTATTAACTACTAACCTTTCCTCCTGACTGAAAGTGCTTTACAACCCGAAGGCCTTCTTCACACACGCGGCATGGCTGCATCAGGCTTGCGCCCATTGTGCAATATTCCCCACTGCTGCCTCCCGTAGGAGTCTGGGCCGTGTCTCAGTCCCAGTGTGGCTGATCATCCTCTCAAACCAGCTAGGGATCGTCGCCTTGGTGAGCCATTACCTCACCAACTAGCTAATCCCACTTGGGCCAATCTAAAGGCGAGAGCCGAAGCCCCCTTTGGTCCGTAGACATTATGCGGTATTAGCAGTCGTTTCCAACTGTTGTCCCCCACCTCAAGGCATGTTCCCAAGCATTACTCACCCGTCCGCCGCTCGTCATCTTCTAGCAAGCTAGAAATGTTACCGCTCGACTTGCATGTGTTAGGCCTGCCGCCAGCGTTCAATCTGAGCCATGATCAAACTCTTCAATTAAAAAGTTTTTTGTCTTTCGACAGCTCAATGAATTCTGAATTTATTTAATATCTTTCGATATTGAATTGACTGTGCTGAATAACTACCTAAGTAATTATTCTGTTGGTCACTCAGTTTCAATTGAGACTCTAAATTTGTTTGCCTCACTTAGTAAACTAAGCTTGGCTGTTAGAACTCAATCTGCACGAGTGCCCACACAGATGATTGCTTTATATTGTTAAAGAACGTTGCGACGTTGTCGCTAGGGATGCGTATAATACATCCTTTATTTTTCGAGTCAACACTTAATTTTAAACTTTCTTACGATGATTTAAACTCAAGTTTTATTTAACTCTCTGAGTAGTTCGTGCCTCGCTATGCGTTGGCGTTCCCCGTCTCAGTGGGGTCGCATTATAGGGAGAACAGATTTTTACGCAAGTACTTTTTTAAAGAAAAACTAAAAAAACACACTGTTCGGTTAGTATCTGAGCGAAAGCAGGTGAAACTGGTAGTTTTATAATCAATACAGGCTTTGCTGGCACTAAAATAAGCGCTACTGTTACACTAATACTCTTAATATGTTTAATTTAAAGGTGCATATATGGCAATACGTTCTTATAAAGGAATCACTCCTGCGTTTAATAAATCTGTTTATGTAGACGAGTCGTCTGTATTAGTCGGTGATATCACTATAGGTGATGATAGCAGTGTATGGCCGTTAGTTGCTGCCCGCGGTGATGTTAACTATATTCGTATTGGTCAGCGTACTAATATACAAGATGGCAGCGTTTTACACTTATCAAGAGCAACAAAGAATAATCCAGACGGCTACCCGCTTATTATTGGTGATGATGTAACCGTTGGTCATAAGGTAATGCTACATGGCTGCGTATTAGGTAATCGTATACTCGTGGGTATGGGCGCTATTATTATGGATAATGTGATTGTAGAAGATGAGGTTATTATTGGTGGCGGTGCTTTAGTACCCCCTAATAAGCGTTTAGAGTCTGGTTTTTTATATGTAGGTAGCCCAGTAAAACAAGCTCGCCCATTAACAGAGCAAGAGCTGAGCTTTTTAAAAGTGTCTGCTGATAATTATGTTCAGCTAAAAGATGAATACTTAGCTGAAGACGCTAGTTAATTTAACTAACTAGACTCACTTCTATTTGACCTGCCGAGTTATAGCATTCATCTTCAATAAGCTGCTCGGCACGTTCTTCATAATCAAAACGGTATTGCTCAAAATAACGCGTTGCATGACTCTCATCGGCTAAATTTAAACTACTGACAGCAATCACACACTCAACTAGCATGCCACTTACTTGTGCAAAAAAAACTAATTGATGAGTTGGCTCTCTAAATTCGAGTCGATCTATAAACTGTATTGCTTGATTCATTTAAGCACTCCCTGCTTTAGTGCAGTAATAACAGGGACAATCTCAGGCATTTTATTTCGCCATACATAATAAGCTTGTGCGGCTTGGCCTACTAGCATACCACTGCCATCTAATAGCTTAGCTGCTTTATTGTGTTCGCTGACCCAATTCATGAATAGCGTATTTTGCGTGGCGTAAAACATATCATAAGCCATTTCACATGTGCTTAAGTGCTTTTCGCTTAACGCAGGTAATTCGTTATTCATGCTGCTCGAGGTTGAGTTAATAACTAAATGATAATCAGCAAAAGGAAGGTCGTCAAAACCATACCCCGAAACATTGCCATGCCCAGTGAAGAGTTTTGCCAATGTTTGGGCTTTGTGTGCTGTGCGATTAACAATAACTATCTCTGCGGGATTTTGCTCTAGTAAAGGTAAGATAACTCCTCGAGCAGCGCCACCCGCACCAATGATCAACAGGCGTTTACCTGTTATCGTTATTTTATTGGTCAGTAAGTCGTTAACAAAACCAGTGCCATCAGTGTTATCACCAAGTAAACTGCCATCATCGCGCTTTTTAAGGGTGTTCACTGCGCCTGCCAGTTTAGCAACTGGGGTGAGTTCATCGGCTAAAGCAAAAGCCTGCTCTTTGAAAGGAACAGTGACATTGGCGCCTTTTCCCCCTTGCTCAAAAAAAGCAGCGACTGTTTTTTCAAATCCATCGATAGGTGCTAATATTGCGCGATAGTCGATTTGCTCTCCCAATGATTTTGCAAACTGCTGATGAATAATGGGAGATTTTGAATGTTTGATTGGATTTCCAAAAACCGCATATTTGTCCATTTTAAACAACCTCTTCGCAGTTTTAGTACTGCCTATTAACGATGATAAAATTATGATTAAAAGACTCTTTTCAAGATCAAAGCCGTCTACAACTACACAAGCACCTACGCCAGATAAAACTCCGTATGAAATCATTGGTGGAGAAGCCCCCACGCGTGCAATTGCTAATAGATTCTACGATATAATGGCCAGTGATGAATACGCTAAACCGTTATATGATATGCATCCTCAACCATTAGACAGAATTCGCCAAGTATTTTTTGAGTTTTTATCCGGTTGGCTTGGTGGGCCTGACCTATTTGTAGAAAAACACGGCCACCCGATGCTGCGTAAACGCCATATGCCGTTCCCTATTGATCAAGACTTACGTGATCAGTGGATGTATTGCATGAATAAGACCTTAGATATAGAAATAGATAACCCTGTGTTACGCGAAGGCTTACGTCAATCACTGGCTCAGCTTGCCAGCCATATGATTAACCAGCATTAACCTACCTCGTTCTTTAATTGTGGATTATTTGCGCTAAGTCAAAATCCGCTTTTCTAAAATATAGATAATACCCTATCAAATAATTAGAAAAGCGTGGCGCGTGTGAAATCAATCCAACATAAAATTTATGCTTTATTAGCTCTAACTGGCGTTATTGTATTAATAGCCAGTATTTTTAGTAGTGCTAGCCAACAGCGCACGCTCGCCCAGGATACGGTGGCAGAAAACATTAAGCTGCTTGCCGATAATTATTTTGACTCAATAAACACCATGATGCTAACCGGTACTATGGCTAATCGAGAATTATTGAGCCAAAAGCTACGCAAACACCCTAATATAGAAGATGCTCATATTATTCGCTCCGATATAGTTAATAATCTGTATGGTGCCGGAAATAAAAACCAAACAGCAAGTAATAACAACGAACGCGAAGCACTAAAGGGTAAAGAAAGCTTATTTATAGAGCAAAACACCGATAGCCGCAGTATGACCTACCTACGCCCTATGTATGCTAGCTCTGATTATAAAGGTACTAACTGTTTAGGCTGCCACCAAGCGCAAGAAGGCGATGTACTAGGCGTGGTAAAAATTAGTTATTCCTTAGCTGATATTGATAATGAGGTAACTTACAACACCTTAGTAACCACCAGCCTACTTTCTACTATTTTTATTATTGCCTTTGTGCTGCTAGGTATAGTGTTTAGAAAAATATTTATAGTGCGCCTTAAAAAGCTCGGCCATGCAATGCACTTAGCCACTACCAATAAAGATTTAACCTTACGCATTAAAGATAACGCCGAAGATGAACTCGGCTGGCTTGCCACCAGCTTTAACCAAATGATTGCTACGTTTAAAGATAATATTGCTCAGGTATCTCACTCTTCAAAAGTACTTATTCATTCAGCAGAGAAAATTTATACCTCGGCCGATACCACTGAGCGCGCTATTTTAGAACAAAAGAAAAGTACCGATTCGGTGGCCGCAGCAATTAATGAACTAGAAAGCTCATCCAATGAAGTAAGAAACACCACTCATTTTGCTCAAGAAAAATCTGAGAACAGTAATGAACTAGCACAACAAAGCATGCAGGTTGCAGAGCAAACCGAACTCAGTATTAATCAGTTAGCAGAAGATGTACGCCAAGCGGCAGATCAAGTGAGACAACTGCAAGAGCAAACGCTTGAGGTGGGAAAAGTACTTGAGGTGATCAGCAGTATCGCCGAGCAAACAAATTTATTAGCGCTTAATGCTGCCATTGAAGCTGCCCGTGCAGGTGAAGCTGGCCGAGGCTTTGCCGTTGTTGCTGATGAAGTACGTACTTTAGCAACTCGAACTCATGCCTCTACCGATGAAATACGCCGTACTATAGATAAGTTACAATCCGAAGCCGCGCAAACCGTTAAAACCATGGGTGAGTCCTGTGCAGAGGCAGACGAAAGAGCGCAACAAGTACAACAAGTTGCACAAGCTTTAAAAGATATTTCAGGGCAAATGAATGAAATAAATGAGCTCAATATACAAATAGCCGATGCAACAGAGCAACAAAACCAAGCTGCTGAAGAAATAAATATAAGTGTTGTTGGTATTAGCGATAACGCCGAGCAATCATTAGTGGATGCCGATGAAAATCAAAAAGTCAGTGAAGAGTTACTCAACTTAGCTCGCTCGTTAGATGAGCAGGTACGCAGTTTTAAACTTAAACAATAATTTTAAAAGCCAGTCAATAAGTAGCTTATTGACTGGCATATCATTCTTAGCCCAGTGCTAACCAATCTCGAGGCTTTAAGAAATCTTTATATAGTAATGCCTCTGCGCTGTCTTCGGCTGGGGTATAGTTATACTCCCAACGGGCTAAAGGTGGCATCGACATTAAAATAGATTCCGTACGGCCACCGCTTTGTAAACCAAACAATGTGCCACGGTCCCAGACTAAATTAAACTCAACATAACGACCACGGCGGTATAATTGGAAGTCGCGCTGCTGCTCGGTGTACTCATCGTTTTTACGACGTTCAATAATAGGAACGTAAGCATCTAAAAAGCCATTACCCACCGATTGCATAAATGCAAAGCTTTGCTCAAAACCTAACTCATTTAAATCGTCAAAAAATAAGCCGCCTACGCCGCGGGTTTCATCACGATGTTTTAAATAAAAGTATTCGTCACACCATTTTTTATATTTTGGATAAACATCATCGCCAAATGGCTGACACACATCGTGCGCAACTTGGTGCCAATGCACTACATCTTCAAGTACAGGGTAAAACGGGGTTAAATCAAAACCACCACCAAACCACCAAATCGGTTCTTCACCTTCTTTTTCGGCAATAAAAAAGCGTACATTGGCATGGCTTGTTGGTATATGTGGGTTTTTAGGATGAATCACTAACGATACACCACACGCATGAAAACTACGTCCTGCAAGTTCAGGCCTATGTGCAGTGGCAGAGCCCGGCATAGAGGCACCAAATACATGAGAGTAATTAACTCCGCCTTGCTCAATCACATTACCATTGGTGATAACGCGAGTACGACCACCGCCGCCCTCTTCTCGCTGCCAGCTGTCTTCAACAAATTGTGCTTTCCCATCTGCTGCTTCTAAGCCTTGGCAAATGGTATCTTGCAAAGCCATAAAGTAGGCTTTTACTTGTTTTAATAATTCGCTTTGCATAGTTAACCTCTGAATATATTGCCTGTTGTGGCATCTTTAATGGTGCTTGGTTGTGTATTACCACCTAATGGTTCATCAACATAAAAACTAACCTGATCTGCAAACTGCTGCTGCGCCTCAACAATACTTGTTACCGTTGCTTGACCAGTTAAATTTGCACTTGTTGATACCAATGGTTTACCAAACTCTTGGCATAAACGTTTAACTGTAGGATGGTTAGTTACTCTCACTGCAATAGTATCAAATTGCCCTGTTAACCACTTCGGCGTGGTTTTAGCAGCAGGCATGACCCAGGTAATAGCACCAGGCCAACTTGAAAAAATATCAGCGCGTTTGTCCATGGGCAACTTAGCGTCATCCACGTACTTTAATAATTGCCCGTAATTGTCAGCAATTAAAATAAGCCCTTTTTCAACTGGGCGTTGTTTAATATCAAGTAAACGCTCCACCGCTTGTTGATTATCAGGATCGCAACCTAAGCCATAAACAGCTTCAGTTGGGTATAAAATAACATCGCCTTGTTCTAAGCTTGTTATTGCAGCAGATAAAGAAGAAAGGTCAGACAAAATTGTCTCCAGAGATATTTATGTTATTCAGTGGCAGCAAACTTATGCATACAGCTTTTTTGTGGGCATTGTAACACAACACCACTCGCGGCTTTTTTCTCAGTAACAACTGGCCAGTCACATACAGGACACGCTTGAGCTACAGGTTTATGATTAAGCGTATATTTACAGCTTGGGTAACAGTCGCAGGAATAGAATACTTTACCAAACTTATTACTGCGTGAAACTAAATGCCCTTTTTTACATTTAGGGCAACCAACCACAGGCTCTTCACTTGGGGTGTCGTCATCGTCACTGGCAATATAGTGGCATTCAGGATAACCCGTACAACCAATAAACATACCGTAGCGACCATTTTTCACCACCAGCGGCTTGCTACACTCTGGACACTCGCTGTCCTCAAGTACTTTTATTTCATTGCTATCATGATGGGCAAGCGGGCGAATAAAATCGCACTTAGGGTAACTAGCGCAGCCTAAAAAAGGCCCCGACTTACTATTACGAATGACGAGTTCTGAACCACATTGCGGGCATATCTCATATTCTTTTTCTAAGGCGTGTTTATTGGCCGAGAAAAGTGAATGATCGATTTTACTCATGTAAATCCTAGTGGTTGGTGAATTTTCGCCTAATATACCCAAAACCCTTAAAGATACAAGCTATCGCAGTCGGTTTGTTAACGCTGAAAATAATAAAACACCCAATAATGGTTAATGTAACACTTCGCTAGGCTCATCAAAAATAAGATCTTCCATTTGCTCATACGCCTGCTGAGAATCAGGGGCATTGAATAACACCATCAAAATTAACCATTTTAAATCTTCTAAAGTAATGGCTGAATTATCAAGCGCCGCCAAACGATCCATCACCATTTCACGAGTGGTGCTATTAATAACGCCGGTTTGTTCAACAAACATTAAAAAGCCACGGCATTCAGTATCAAGAACTCGACACTCGCTATCGGTAAAGATTCGCACTGCATGCTGCTCAGTGGCTAATAAATAAGGCGACTCATTACTATATTGTAATGCGGCAAGTTGATCTAACCAGTCAATAGCTTTGTTTATTTCCGGCTTGTTAAACCCAGCGCGCAGTAGCTCATCAGTAAGCTTACTTTGCTCAACAAAAACATCGCTTTCGCTGTGAACATAGTTTTCAAATAAATACATAAGAATATCAAACATATTATCCTCCAGCGCTTAATTTAATATAGCCGTCTAATACTCGCTCAATTTGATCGTCTAACTCTAAATCAAGCAATCGCGCTTGTACTTTATCAATTGGCCACTGCACTCGACGCATAATATCGTCCACACTGGTCACCTCAAACCCAATACTATTAAGTACCTCGCAATCTGAGGTTACAGCATCAGTTAACTCTTTACAGTTTAGACCAGAAGGGTATGAAAAGTTCATCTCATCAAGGATATCTGCGACGTTCTCAACCAGCTTAGCACCTTGTTTAATTAAAAAGTGGCTAGCTTGTGCAAGCGGATTTTTAATTGAACCGGGTACCGCAAAAACTTCTTTATTTTGTTCAAGCGCGTAACGTACCGTAATTAATGAGCCGCTTTTAATTTCGGCTTCAACAATTAAAACGCCTAAAGAGAGCCCTGAAATAATACGATTGCGCCGTGGGAAGTTGTGCGCATTGGCAGCCGTACCAGGCAAAAACTCACTAACCAATAAGCCTGTTGCTAATACTTGCTCTGTGAGTAACTTATGGCGTTTAGGATAGTAAATATCAACGCCTGTCCCTAGCACTGCAATGGTTTTGCCATTTCCTGACAGTGCCCCTTTATGGGCAGCACCGTCAATACCTCGCGCCATACCTGAGGTTACTGTTATGCCAGCAAGGGTTAACTGGTGTGCAAACTCAGCAGCAATTTCAAGCCCTGTAGTCGTTGCGTTTCGACTGCCAACAATGGCTATTTGCGGCGAAGCCAGCAAGCTGATATCCCCTTTACAAAAAAGTAATAGTGGCGCACTGGCTATTTGTTTTAGCTGTTCTGGGTAGGTGGTATCAAAAATACTAATAACAACAATGTTTTGTTGGCTGATCAACTGCTCATAATGTGCAACTTGCTGCCAGTTAATGTTAAGTAAGTTGCTAGCTTGGTGAGCCGTTAAACCAATGTTTACTAGCTCAGCGTGTGATAAAGAAAACAGCGATGCTAAACTGTATTGTTGAGACAGGGCTAAGAGCGTTTTAATCCCTAGCCCTTTGCATAAGTAAAAGGCAAGCCAATGATTTAGCTTGCCACACGATTGTTCCATGTTCCCTCCTAGAACACCGACTCGCTACTTAATGAATAACTGCTAAATCTCCAATGCGAATTGGGTGCTGATTTTTAGTGATCAGCGCATAACTAACTTTGTCATACACTTTAAAAATAATCATTTCACCAACTTTTTCAGCTGGCATTTTCCACGTTATGCTGTCTTCATCAGTTTCTGAGCCGAATAATTCGCTAGTAGCCGATACCAATTTTTCTAAACGACTTGAATCTTCGGTATAGCGCGGACCTCGAGCACCATCAATTACTTTAGGTGATTGGCGTTCAATATCAAGTACATGGCCCACTTCAACTTGTTGCTCAGAGCCTAAGTTTAGCACCACCACATCCATCGTGCTAAATTCTCTCACTTCACGAGGAGATGCAATTACATGGCCCTGCAGCGGCTGGGTAGGACGATGCATATTAAAATACACTGGCAGCATCTGCCCTTCCATGGCGGGTAATAAAAAGTCACCTTGTTTAATTTCACGTTTTACTGATTCAACCCTGACTGAGGCAGGTTCGCCATTGGCGGCATCACCAGCTCTAAAGGCCCGGGCCATACCTACATAAGATGCTCTACTCGCTAGTTCTTCACCTGTTTTAGGATCGGTGTAAGGCGCTCCTTCATGGTAAATAGCATAAGCCTGATGGCGCTTTAAATTACCTTTAACATATAGAATATGATCAATAGTTTGAGTTTTAGTATTTTCGTTTGCACCTAAAATATAGGGTTTTTCTTTTACCAAATCGCTGTTTATCGCTTGTTCAAATGACAAATACGGTTTAATCAGCGCAAGCGGTAATGTAGTGATAGCGTCTTTCCCTTTAGGAGTAATACGCCCTATAGGTGATAGCTTTCTATACGCTTTATTAATTACTAAACGCGGATTACCGTCTGTATCGTAAATTAATGCTAACGCATCGCCCGGGTAAATAAGATGAGGATTGCCTATTTGCGGATTCATTTGCCATAACTCAGGCCACAGCCACGGCTCGTTTAAATATATCGCTGAGATATCCCAAAGCGTGTCACCTTTTTTTACAACGTACTGTTTAGGCGCGTCTTTTTTTATAGTTAGTACATCTGCTAGCACAGGAAAAGTAGCACTTAATGCAAGTATAATTGCAATGAATGGAGATTTCATTGAGCTTCCTCATAGTGTTTTTTCATTATTATTAATCAAAACCTGTTAAAGGGGAACGTGAATGGCTAAAATAAGAACATACGATACCCTAAATTTAAGCATAAGTGTAAAAGGTAACTATGGCTAGGTTAGAAGTTTTAAGATTTCCAGATGAACGTTTACGTACAATCGCAAAAGAAGTAACTGTTGTTGACGACCAAGTACGTGAAATCGTCAAAGATATGCTAGAAACTATGTACGACGAAAATGGTATTGGACTTGCTGCTACGCAAGTTGATATTCACCAACGTATTGTGGTGATCGATGTATCAGAAGAACGCGATGAACCACTGGTACTTATCAATCCACAAATTATCAAAAAAGATGGCTCTACCGTGAGTGAAGAAGGCTGTTTGTCAGTTCCTCATTCGTATGCAAAAGTTGACCGTGCAGAGACTGTTACCGTGGCTGCACTCAACGAAGAAGGTAAAGAGTTTGTTCTTGATGCCGACGAATTATTAGCGATTTGTATTCAGCATGAGCTTGATCACCTTCAAGGTAAATTATTTATTGATTATTTATCTCCATTAAAGCGCCAACGCATCCGTAAAAAGCTTGAAAAAGAAGCGAAGTTTGCAGCGCAATAATAAGCACCTTAGTAAATAATTAGGAAACTCAGTGACACAACCATTACGCATTATATTTGCCGGTACGCCGGACTTTGCTGCACGCCACCTGCAAGCACTCATCAATAGTGAACACCAAATTGTGGGCGTTTACAGTCAACCAGATCGTCCAGCGGGTCGCGGAAAAAAACTAAAAGCCAGTGAAGTAAAAGCGCTTGCACTAGAACATGAGCTACCTGTTTTTCAGCCGCAATCTCTCAAAACAGATGAGGCACTTGAAGAATTAAACAGCCTCAATGCCGATATTATGATTGTAGTTGCCTACGGTTTAATTTTACCTAAAGCCATTTTAGATGCCCCGCGTTTAGGGTGTTTAAATGTGCATGGCTCTATTTTACCGCGCTGGCGTGGTGCCGCGCCTATTCAACGTGCTATTTGGGCAGGCGATCAGCAAACCGGTGTAACGATAATGCAAATGGATGAAGGGCTAGATACCGGCGATATGCTGCATATTAGCCGCTGCCCTATTGATAATACTGAAACCAGTGTCAGCTTATACACTAAGCTTGCTGAACTCGGGCCTGATGCATTAATCGATACCATAAATCGTTTAGCCAACGGGGAAATAACGCCTGAACCACAAAACGATACCGATGCCAATTACGCTAAAAAACTCTCAAAAGACGAAGCCAACATTGATTGGTCTATGGATGCCGAGCAAATCGAGCGCAACATTCGTGCCTTTAACCCATGGCCAGTATGCTTTACCCAAATGAGTGGTAATACGGTAAAAATATACCAAGCAAATGTGGTTGAACAATCAGGCACAGCTGGCACTGTCTTAGCAAGTGATAAAAACGGTATCGTTGTGGCTTGTGGTAAACACGCTTTATCTATTGGCGAATTACAACCACAAGGCAAAAAGCCAATGGCAATTAATGATTTTTTAAACGGTCGTAGCGATTGGGTCACACCCGGCACTGTATTAGGCGAAAATAATGAGTAATGTAAGCAATGTCAGAGCGCTAGCCGCTGAAACTTTATATAACGTGGTTGATAAAGGAGCATCGCTTAATCAAGAACTTCCTTTCGCTAGCCAAGGCCTATCACCTAAAGATAAAGCTTTACTGCAGCAAATTTGCTACGGAGTATTACGTTACTTACCTAGCCTAGAAAATTATTGCCAGCATCTAGTCGAGCAACCGCTTAAAGGCAAACGTCGTATTTTCCAGTTTTTATTGTATGTGGGCATTTACCAACTACAACACATGCGTGTACCGCCGCATGCAGCAATTAGCGAAACGGTTAATGCGTTACAACAATTGCGTGCTCTTGGCTTAAAAGGGCTTATTAACGCCATTTTACGAAGCTTTCAGCGTCAGCAAGTTGAGCTTGAAGAAAAAGCCAAACAAATTCCGGTATGTTTATACAACCACCCAAATTGGTTTATAAAGCAAGTAAAAGAAGCCTATCCAGATCACTGGGAAGACATTCTAGAAGCAAACCAACAGCAAGCGCCAATGTGGCTGCGAGTGAATCAATCGCAGTTTAGCACCCAAGAATATAGCGAAATGCTAACCGCTAACGATATTGAACATACTCTAAACCCTGATTTTATTGATGGCATTAAACTAAGCAAACCACGCGATGTGTTTTCACTTCCTGAGTTTGATACCGGTGCTTGTTCAGTACAAGATGCGGCAGCGCAGCTTGCAGCTCGCTACCTAGACCCACAAAATGGTGATGCAATACTTGATGCCTGTGCAGCGCCTGGTGGTAAAACCTGCCATATTTTAGAGCTTGCCGATGCAGATGTACTCGCGCTTGATAGCGATGCCACACGATTAGAACGTGTTAAACAAAACTTAGAACGAATTGGTTTGGGCGCCGACTTACAATGTGGTGATGCATCGCAACCTCACACTTGGTGGGATGAAGAGCAGTTTGATCGTATTTTGTTAGATGTACCCTGCTCTGCAACGGGCGTAATTCGTCGTCATCCAGATATAAAATGGCTACGTCGCGCATCCGACATTAACGACTTATCGACCCTACAAGGCGATATACTCGATAGCATTTGGCCATTGTTAAAACCAGGTGGCACATTAGTGTATGCAACTTGTTCGGTACTTCCTCAAGAAAACCAACAACAAGTTGCTAAGTTTTTAGCTAATAACGACGATGTGGAGCATATTCCTCTGCACAGCGAAGACACAAAAACCACACCAGGCTTACAGCTGTTACCAGGTGAAAGTGACGGTTTTTACTACGCTAAATTAGTTAAAAAAGCCTAGTATTGCAACGCAACACATTTAACTACCTCGCTTTGAGGTAGTTATTATTTTGATGTAATTAGTATTAATAATACGGGTACATAATGAAAATAATCATACTCGGTGCTGGACAAGTTGGCGGCACACTCGCAGAAAACTTAGTGGGTGAACAAAACGAAATAACCGTAGTTGATATCGACGGTAACCGCTTGCGTGAACTGCAAGATAAATACGATTTACAAGGTGTTGCAGGCCACGGCGCCCACCCTGACGTGTTGAGTCGCGCAGGAGCTGAAGATGCCGATATGATTATCGCCGTAACCAGCTCAGATGAAGTAAACATGGTGGCATGCCAAGTTGCTTACAGTATTTTTAATACGCCAACCAAAATTGCCCGCATTCGCTCTGAGCAATATTTAAAATACCGCGAAAAACTCTTTCATAATGATGATTTACCTGTCGATCATTACATAGCCCCAGAAGCACTCGTTACTAAATATATTCGCCGTTTGATAGATTACCCTGGTGCATTACAGGTACTACAATTTGCCGACGGCATGCTCTCTTTAGTGGCTGTAAAAGCCTACTATGGCGGTTTATTGGTAGGCTATGCCCTATCTACACTTAAGCAACATATTCCTAATGTAGAAACCCGAGTAGCCGCTATTTACCGTCAAGGCAAGGCAATAAAACCGCAGGGTACCACCGTAATAGAAGCCGACGATGAAGTATTTTTTATTGCCGCCACCAAACATATTCGTGCGGTAATGAACGAGCTACAAAAACTGGAACGCTCGTACAAAAAAATTATGATAGCCGGTGGCGGTAATATTGGTGCAGGCCTAGCCCGTTCACTGGAAAGAAACCACAGCGTTAAATTATTAGAACGCAGTAAAGAGCGCGCAGAGCAACTCTCTGAAATGCTCGACAACACCGTGGTATTTTGTGGTGATGCGTCCGATCAAGAACTGCTCTCTGAAGAACACATTGAACAAGTTGATGTTTTTATTGCCGTTACTAACGATGATGAAGTGAATATTATGTCGGCCATGCTCGCAAAACGCATGGGGGCACAAAAAACCATGGTGCTTATTCAACGAGGTGCTTACGTTGATTTAGTACAGGGCGGCGAAATAGATATTGCTATTTCACCACAACAAGCGACTATTTCTGCGTTACTTACGCACGTGCGCCGAGGCGACATTGTAAACGTGTATTCACTGCGTAAAGGGGCTGCAGAAGCCATAGAGGCAGTTGCCCATGGTGATGAAAACACATCTAAAGTAGTGGGTCGCGCGATTGCAGATATTAAATTGCCAGCAGGTACCACAATAGGTGCAATTGTACGTAATGACGATGTACTAATTGCCCACGACGACACGATAATTCTATCAGGCGATCATGTAATTATGTTCTTAATTGATAAAAAGCACATTAACGTGGTTGAAAAGTTATTCCAAGTTAGCGCAATCTTTTTATAAGTAACCCCTCCTTTTTATTCACAACGTGCTTGTAAGTAAAAAGGATAATGCTTAAATCTAAATGAAAATCATTATCAAAAGCATTTACTAATAAAGAAAAATCCATTAGTCTCTTCTTGCTCGATTATCAAGCAGCGACATCTACTGATGTGAAAAGTTAATTTCACGTTTTTAAATAAAAATGGATTTCAAATGATACACCTACTCTCAAAGAAAAATTCTCCCGTAACTCATTACACTCTGGTTGGTCTTTTATTTTCAGCAGTTTCAACTCAAACGCTCGCCCACACTAGCAAAGATATCGAAAGGTTAACCGTTATTGGAGAGCAAGCGAACGGCTATAAAGTTAATTCCATGAGCTCTGCAACAGGTCTTGAGCTATCACATTTGCAAACACCGCAATCAACGATAGCGATAACAAGCGATTTTATGGCAGACCAACAACTAAACACCGCAATTGAAGCTATAACCAGTGTAACAGGCATAAATGCTCGAGAAGCAGATAATGGCAAGTTTTCTATTTCAGCCCGAGGTATTAGTGTCACCAGCATACTTTATGATGGCATAGCAACCACCTATGACACCCGCTTTAATTATGGAGATAACCTAACCGATACCGCAATTTATGATCGTATCGAAATAGTTAGAGGAGCAACGGGGCTAATGCTGGGCGCAGGTAACCCTTCGGCAGCAATTAATTTGATACGTAAACGTCCAACTGCAAACACTCAAATAAATCTTACTGCTTCATTAGGCTCATGGGACAACTACCGTGCGATGGTGGATGTGTCGGGAAGCATAAATAATAGCGAAAGTATAAGAGGACGGGCTGTTGTTGCTTATCAAGATAGACACTCATATCAAGATCGCTTCTCGCAAACCAGTCAAACATTGTATGGCATTATTGAGGCAGATCTTTCTAACAGTACTTTATTGACTCTTGCTGTTGATAATCAATCGACAACTCCTAAAGGAACAATGTCAGGCGGTTTGCCTATTTTTTATAGTGATGGCTCCCGCACTGCTTATGACAGAGGTGCTTCAACGGCTCAAGATTGGGCCTCTTCTCGAACCGATGCACTTAATGCGTTTATTCGTCTAGAGCATTACTTTAACGCTAACTGGCAGCTAACCGCTAATTATGTCTATGGTGATAACGACCTAGACTATGATGTGTTTTGGGTAAAAGGAGAGCCCGATCCTATAAACAACACAGGAATGAAACCCGGTTCTATAAACTATATTGATGCAAACAGAACGCAGGATACCTATGAGGTCGAACTCAATGGTCGGTTTAATTGGCTGGGCCAAAGTCACCAACTGCTATTTGGTTATAATACCCAAGAGCAACAGTTTTCTACCCCTTATTATGCTAGTGAACAAAGTGACTATATTATCGGCGATTTCACTGACTCTAGTTATAGCATTGCAAAACCAAATTGGCAGTCAGAAGCGGCTTACGGCTCTTATGGCACAACTAAACAAGATGCACTTTATGTTGCTGCACAACTAAATATAACCGATGCCTTGTCTTTAATTGTTGGAAGCCGGTTAAATCAATGGCAAACCAATCAAGATAATTTTGGTCGCATGCATGATTATAAAATAAGTGATGAACTAACTAATTATTTTGGGGCAACTTATGAACTGACACAGAGTTGGGCTTTGTATGCTAATTACACTGATATTTTTACACCACAAAGTCGAGTTGATAAAAATGGACATTATTTAAGCCCTATTGAAGGTAAGAATTATGAACTTGGCATAAAAGCTTCTGTACTTGATGAACGTTTAGACATATCCCTTTCTGGATTTAAAATTTATCAAGATAATGTAGGCGAGTACACGGGAGATACCATTGCAGAAACACTTCAGGCCATCTACAAGCCCATTGACGGCACATTAACTCAGGGCTACGAGCTAGAAATCAACGGAAAATTAACCGACAACTGGAACGCTTATTTTGGCTATACCCATAGTAAAGGCGAAAAACCGGATAATACGGTATTAAATACCACCAACCCAAAAGATCAATTTAAACTTTTTACTAGCTATCAACTCTCAGGTGCATTAGACAATCTAAAAGTGGGTGGTGGCTATCGCTGGCAAAGCAATAGCTATGATGAAGTTAACAACCCTGTTTATGGTGCTGTTGAGGTAAACCAGCCTAGTTATGGTATTGCCAGCCTAATGGCGAATTATCAAATGAATGAGCAATTATCTGTTAGCCTAAATATCGATAACTTATTTGATAAGCATTATTACAGTCAAATTGGGTTCTATAACCAATATCGTTATGGCAAGCCAAGAAGCTTCTCTCTCCAACTTAAATATAGTCTCTAACAAGCACAAAAAAGCCGCTGACTATTAAGCGGCTTTAGTGGAGTATGATGGGGTAATACTTATTGTACTCTTGCAAACTCTTCTTTAGAAAGTTCACCATTTCCGTCAGTATCTAAGTCATCAAAAATATTCATGAGTTGTTTATTAGACGCAGCTTCCTGCTGACTAATTACACCGTCGCCATTGCTATCAAAAGAGGCAAAGTCTACTGCTGCGTATGCCGCTGATGATGATGCTAATACTAAAATCGCAAGTGTGGTATTTAATGCTTTCATAATAAGTCTCCTTAAAGAGGGAAATCCTTTTCTGAGATCCCTGTGCAATGAAAAAAGTTAAAAATTAAAAGTTTGCAAACTCAGCTTTAGAAAGCTCACCATTACCGTCAGTATCAAGCTCAGTAAATGCGGCCGTTAAATCAGCATTTACAGCAGCTTCGCTTTGACTAATAACCCCATTACCGTCGGCATCAATTGTGTCAAAGTCGCTAGCGGCAAAGGCTGCTGATGAAGAAGCTAGCGCGATAAGTGCGAATGTTTTGTGTAATGTTTTCATAATTTAATCCTTCAAAATGTAATGCTTTGTGCTATTGGAAATATCAGGCTATAACCGTCCTTGTCATTCTTTTTCATAGGCTCCCTTGCCTACTTAGGTTGTCTTTGGCAACTCAGAATATACCCAGCTTTAGCTTATGCTTTAGAAAATTCTGCTTTTGATAGCTCACCATTTTGGTCAGTATCAAGCTCTGAAAACATGCTCATTAGTTTTGCATCAACTGATGCTTCACTTTGGCTAATAGCGCCGTTACCGTCAGTATCAAGTGTGTCAAAATCGCTGGCAGCAAAAGCTGCTGATGAAGAAGCCAATGCGATAAGTGCGAATGTTTTGTGTAATGTTTTCATAATGAGTATTCCTTAAAATCGTTTAAATAATGTGGGAGATTTAGCTCCCAAAGTTTAATAACTTAGGGTTATGCTTTAGAGAACTCTTCTTTTGATAGCTCATCGTTTTGGTCAGTATCAAGCTCTGAAAATAGGCTCATTAGTTTTGCATCAACTGATGCTTCGCTTTGACTGATCGCGCCGTTGCCGTCAACGTCTAGCGTATCAAAATCGCTTGCTGCAAAAGCAGCTGATGAAGAAGCCAATGCGATAAGTGCTAAAGTTTTATTAATGCTTTTCATAATCAATCTTCCTTCAAAGTTTATGTTTTATGCGATTAAGTGTTTTACTTCAAATCACGTTTCGTTCAATACAACCTGACTATTACAACTTCGATGCCAACAATGAAAAGCATTTTATTTTCAATGGGTTAACCTTAAAATAGCTTTAAGTAGCATTATTTCACTCGTTATTTTGTTGCTCTTTAGCAACAGCGAACAAAGCGATAAAATTAAAGTCTTAAAAAACAATGGGTTGGTTTTTATAAAAACACCACACGATCAGTGAAAAACCACTAACAAAGCGAGTTAATTAAACAAAAAGGAAGGTTAGTTGAGATTTATTTTGTTATAAATAAAAAACTATAATTAAAAAATAGATTTAAGTTACTGTTTTTAAATAGTTTAAAAATAAATTTAAGATGACGTTGAAAATTTACAGCCGCACAAGGCTATTTGTTGCAAAATGACGAAATCACGTGAGTATGCTGAGCTTATAATAGAAGCTTGTTCAACTTGATATGCCCCTAAACTATTTCAACTTCAAGCGCACTAGGGTCAATAAAGTGATCTCCCATTAACGCTTTCATTTGCTCTTCACTGGCAAATAATCGAATCCCACAACAGATACCGCTAGCATGTTTTTTTACACTGCATATTTGCCCCTCATGCTTAGTATCACCATCAAATACAACCGTACAGCGCATGTCTTTTAACTCATCGAGTTCTTGGGTGGTTTTAATATCGAACATAACACCGGTGAGCGAAATGTCTTTTATAACCCCTTCAAAGGGAGGCTGCTCATCGGTTAATGTTAACTTAGCAGGAAACAAGGTGGGTATGCGTGCTTGTGAGCGAAGCGCAAACAACTGTACTTGTGAAGGGTATTGAATAAACAACAATTTAGCAGGGTGAGAGGCAACAGACATAAGTTGCTGACGAAAAGCAATAATGTGCCCACCACTGCCCTCTATAAGCGCCCTTACCACCACCATAACACCATCACGCAGGAAATCACTTGCCATGGGGAGTCGCTTAGCGCTGGGATAGTTTAAAATAATAAATTTGTTTTCTAATAAACCAATAAACTCCGTTTTTACACGTCGGCTACTGGTTGGCGTGAGTATTTCTACATCGACTATGCCACCTGTGACGATTTGGTTTAACTTTTCCAAATTGGTTTTTTGCATAGTTCCTTCCTAATATTTAAAACCTTATCCACGCCAAAATGTTGGGGTAAATAGCACTAATAATGTAAATATCTCTAACCGGCCGAATACCATAGCGACTGTTAATATCCATTTAGCGGCATCACTAATAGCACCATAATGAGAGGCTACGTCACCCAAACCTGGGCCCAAGTTATTAAGGCATGCTGCCGTCGCAGAGAATGCGGTAATGTTGTCTAACCCTGTGCCCATTAACGCTAACATTATAATAATAAAGACTAGTGCATAAGCTGAGAAAAAGCCCCATACCGCTTCAACTACTTTGTCAGGTAAGGCTTTACGACCGAGTTTTATTGAATATATTGCTCGAGGATGAACCAAGCGGTTAAGCTCGCGCACCCCTTGCAAGTACAACAAAAACACACGAACAACTTTCATACCACCACCGGTAGAACCCGCACAGCCGCCAATAAAGCTAGAAAAAATAAGTAAAATAGGTAAAAACAACGGCCAAGCTGAAAAATTATCTGTGGCAAACCCTGCAGTACTACTAATAGACACCGCTTGAAACAACGCCTGATCGAGGGTTTCATCACCATTTGCATAAACATCGTGAGACGAAAGCACAGTAAAGCAAATTACCACCAGCGCTAACTGAATACACAAGAATACTTTAAACTCAGGGTCGCGAATGTACACACTAATATTACGGCTCGCTACAGCGGCATAATGTAGTGAAAAGTTAATAGCGGCTATAATTAAAAAGAACACACAAATAAAGTTAATTACAGGGCTATCAAAGTGCCCCATTGACGCGTCATAAGTAGAAAAACCACCAATAGCAACTGTAGAAAAGGCATGGCATATAGCGTCAAACCAGTTCATCCCTGCGCTCCAATACGCCAAAGTACACGCAAGAGTAATAGATACGTAAATATACCAGAGGTGCTTAGCTGTATCGGCAATACGCGGGGTCATTTTGGAGTCTTTTACTGGGCCAGGAATTTCAGCTCGGTACAACTGCATACCACCGACGCCAAGCATTGGCAGTATGGCTACTGCTAATACAATGATCCCCATCCCACCAAACCACTGTAATTGCTGGCGATAAAATAATACCGATTTAGGCAAGTATTCTATGCCAGTTAATACGGTCGCCCCTGTGGTAGTTAAGCCTGAGAAAGCTTCAAACACTGCATCGGCCAAAGAGAGGTTGGGTTCTTGTAAAAATATCAGCGGCAATGACGCAAACGCCCCTAGTACCAACCAAAACAAAACCACAATTAAGAAGCCTTCGCGTGCTTTTAAATCACCATGCTCATGCCTATTTGGATAGTAAGCCATTAAGCCAATAATAACGCTAAATATAAAGGCTAAAACAAACGGTACCCCTCCGCCATCTTTATAAATTAAAGACACGAGTGCTGGTGGCACCATTGTAATACTAAATAGCGCGACCAGTTGGCCAAGAATTTTTATGATGGTACGAAATTGCATTGAGCGTATCGCTTTTTTATTAGTAAATTAAAATAACTACTGTATGACTCGAAAATTTAATCTGTAGTGATTAAATAGGATGGATGTAAGACTATTACTCTTTGATTGTTAACTCAACTGCGCCGTGACTTAAATCAAAAATATCTTTGCATGCTTGCTGTGCTTGGCGGCTATCAATAGTAATACTCCACTCAATATTTGCCGTAAACTGCTTTTCAATATTAAGTACCTGAAAGTTGGTTTTTAAGTGCTGTTCTATTGCGCCTTGCATACTGTATTCACTAAAGCCAACCAGCTCAATGCTGGGTACTTTTACCACTGTTTGTAATTTTGCTAAGGCATTATTAAGTGAGCCACCATAAGCACGAACTAATCCACCGGTACCAAGCTTTATACCACCAAAATATCGTGTTACCACAGCAGTTACTTCACCTAGACCAGAGCCCACCAGCACGTTGAGCATAGGTTTACCGGCGGTGCCATTTGGCTCTCCATCGTCAGAAAAACCATAAACATGGCTTCCACCAGGATTACCCGCAACATGCGCCCAACAATTATGGCGTGCATCACTGTATTTTTCTTCAATGTTTTTAATAAAGGCTTTCGCAGAGTTTAAATCAGGCGTGTGGCCTATATGCACAATAAAGGTACTTTTTTTAATTTCTTCTTGATGAAAAACATCGTCGGCTGGGTATTTATATTCTGACATAGCGCTTACTTGGCTGTTAAATTAAAAATGGGGCCAACAGGCCCCTTTCGTGAATAATATAAACTGTTATTAGTTAAATATTAGTCGAGTAATAAATCACGCGTCATATTTTCTAGGCTGTCTTCGTGAACAATAATATTATCTTCAATACGAATGCCGCCAAATGGTTTAAACGCTTCTACTTTTTCCCAGTTAATAAACTGCTTGTTGTCTGTTTGTGCTAAATCACCCAACAAAGAGTCGATAAAGTACAAACCTGGCTCAATAGTAAACACTTGGTTTTTCTCAATTAAGCGAGTGCAGCGTAAAAATGGATGACCCTCTGGTGGTGCCTGATGTGCACCGGTTTCATCACGCATAAAGCCACCTACATCATGTACCTGTGCACCTAAATGATGCCCTAAGCCATGAGGAAAGAAGGTTGAGGTAATTTGACGCTCAACAATTTCAGCTGCAGGTAACTTAACAATATCAAAGTCACTTAGTAACTGTGCAATGCGGTTATGGCAGTCAATGTGTAGCTCGCCATACAGTACACCTGGTTTTAAGCTTTTGCCTAACTCAATCTGATGCGCCGTCATTGCTTTAACTAGATCAGCAAACTCACCTTGCTTTTTAAAGTCGTAGGTACGGGTAATATCTGCAGCGTAACCATTAAAGTTAGCGCCCGCATCAATTAAAAATGAGTTATGTGTTTGCGGTGCTTTTGGCTCAAAATGGGTGTAGTGCAAAATAGCGCAGTTTTCGTTAAGGGCCACAATGTTGCCATATGGCATTTCATTTTCGCTTTGACGCGTTGCCATTAAGTACGCCTGCTGAATATCAAACTCGCTACCACCATTAAAAAACGCATCACGCGCCGCTTTGTGGCCATCTACTGCAATACGGTTCGCATTACGTAAACATTCAAGTTCATATTGCGTTTTATAAGCACGGTGATAATGAATATAGTTAAGTACTGGCTCAGGATTCATGATGCTAAAACCAAGTGCTTGGGCTACTTCTAGGTATTCACCAATGTAGGCAAATTTAGCTTTATCGTAAGGAAGTAGTTTTTCAACCTGATCAGGCTTTAGTAGCAATTCAATATCGAAGTACTCTGCCCAAAAATCTCTTGGTTCATCAGGTACTTTATGCCAAAAATCAATTGGACGATAAAAAATAAGCTTTGGCTTATCGCTACCATTTACCACAATCCAGCAATGCGGATTATCAATAACCGGTAACCACGCTTTAAAATGGGGGTTAACTTTAAACGGGTAATACATATCATCTAAAAATTGGCGCTTAGCTTGGCCTGAATGAATGACTAATCCTTCTAACCCTTCTTGCTCACAAATAGTACGTGTACGCTGCTGCAATGTTGCAATATGTTCGGCGTATAATACGGCTAATTTTTCCATAATAAACCTATCTGTTAAATTTAACTTGCTCTGAGTCTACCACTTATAAACAAAGCGCTCAAAAAAGAGGGATAGTTACCGTGTAAATATCCCTCTGCTGTTGTAGATTTATTTTTACTACCCGCCCATGGTCATCTCTAATAGTGGCGCGAGTAAGTTCCCCTCTCGGCCAAGGCGAGTATGATAAACCTGCCGATACGCAAATACGTTTTTTACGTAGTCTCGAGTTTCTCTATATGGAATAAGCTCAACCCATAGCTCTGCGGGCATCGCTTCCTCTGGTAGCCAACGCTTAATTCGGTGATATCCGGCGTTATAGGATGCTGTTGCCAACACCTCGTTACCGTGATTTTTCTTTTTTAAATACTGTAAATAGCGGGTACCAAGTCGAATATTGGTTTTTGGCTGATACAAACGACGGCTAGATACATCACCTTTGTTAATATATTTTGCGGTGCTTGGTAATAACTGCATTAACCCGCGTGCATTTGCATGAGAACGGGCATCAGGTGCAAATGAGCTTTCTCGACGCGCAATAGCGATACTCCAAGTTAAATCTATTTTGCTACGATTACTGTAGCGCTCAAACATTTCTTGAAACGCAAATGGAAAACGCAAATCAACATAATCCCATGCTTTTATTTTTGCTAGGGTAAATATTGTACTATCAAACCAATCAAGTTCTGCCGCAAGCACTGACGCTGCTAGCTTTTCATCATCTTCAGAAGTGTTGGTTAAATAATTCCATTCACGTCGGGCCGCTGTAAATCGCTCAAGTTCATATAGTGCCTTAGCACGCTTAAAGCCTGGTGCATTACTGACTTTTGTTACTAAGGCTTGATTTACATTGACTGGTAGCTCATTTAAATCAACCGGTAACCCTAAGCGAGCAGCGGCTAAAAAACCGTAATAATCACGGTTAGCGGCTACCTTACTCCAAATTGCCTTAGCTTTTTCATGATCTGCGCGTTTGTCATAACTATAAGCAAGCCAATACTGTTGCCCTAAGCTAAGATTTTCTTTACCGGTAAAAAATGCCGCAATGCCTTCCCAATCTTGAGTTTTAAGCATATTGGCTAGTTGCCATTGCATTAATTTACGATCTTGACGCGCTTTAGGGACTTTATTTAAATAAAAGCTCGCCTGGCTATGGCCGCTCGAGGCCAACGACAGCGCAAAGGTATAATATACATCCGCCTTTTCATCATCAGCAAAATCAAACATGCCTTCAATTTTTTGCCACGCCTTTAATGCCAGCTCTTTATCACGCCAAATTAAACGCTTAATACCATAAAGCGCTATTTCCCCTTCTTTGGCTGTTTTACGTTTATAGCGGTAAAGGCCTGCAGCAGCACTAGGATCGCGCCTTACCTTGGAATATAAATCAGCTAAATAACGCTCCTTGGCTGGCAATAAGGTTTTTAAATAAGGCAATAAACGATAAGAGCCCCCTTGTGCCGCTAAAGTAACACGCTGCCACACAACATCAGGGGTTAAATAACCATTTTGTCGCCAACGCTTAAAAAGCCCGTCACATTCACTAGGTTGTGACTCGCCTACCGTCCAAATATCGGTTACCTGCGAGAGTATTGCTTTTTTAGGCGCTCCTAAGTCAAGCTGATAACTAAGATGGGTACAACTAAGCTCAGTGTCAGAGGTTTCACGGTAGTTTTTAATAAATGCTGCTTTTTTATTTCTGCGCTTTAAATAATTTAACCATGCTTTGCGCACTGGCCACTCTAATGGCGTGTGTTCATAAATAGTGAGGAAGTTTTCTATTTCTGTTTGGTGTTTTAAACTGGGGTAGCGCTGCCAATAGGCTTTTTCTACATAGGGCTTAAGTGGGTGAGACAATGAGTCTACCGCTTCTTTAAAGCTTTTATAATCGCCATAACGGGCTTGTTTTTCTGCATCTAAAAATGCATCAAGTTCAGTATTTGCGTTGGCAGAGGGTAAAGATAAAAATAGAGTCGCTGCCGCTACGCTTAATAAATATTTTTTCATAATGTCCTTTAGGGCATAGTAACCTTCAAGGCTGACAAGGGTGTGGCTATGGGTAAATAGAAAACAGCGCAGGCACTGTAACTCTATTTATTTACTTTGATAAAACCCAAGCTATAAACACCAAGACAGCGCAATAAAATGAATAAAGAAAACTTTCAAACCCACCTTAGCACCAAACCAGCTATATTTTAACCAGACGTTTGTAACCAAGATAAATTTTTCGTTGCATTTTTAATTTAAAGCAAGCACACTGGTCTGAATATGAACTCATCGTACCAGTCTTAGTTCATCAACTAGGGAGAATAATAATGTTATATAAAAGCGATTCCTTTGAAGTTAGCTTCGTAAAGGAAAACATCGCCGAGTTTAAGTTTTGTGCTACAGGTTCTGTAAACACATTATCTCAACAAACTCTTTCAGATTGTGCGGCAGCATTAAAAGAATTAGCCGCTAACACTGATATTAAAGGCATGATTTTTACCAGTGATAAAGACCACTTTATTATTGGTGCCGATATCTTCGAATTTTTACCTACTTTTACTAAGCCTGAAGCAGAATTAGTAACGTGGATCAAAGATGCAACTGACGTTTTTGATGCAATTGAAGACTTACCATTCCCAACACTCAGTGTTGTAAACGGCTTGGCGCTTGGCGGCGGCTGTGAGTGGGCACTTGCTACCGATTATCGTGTTGCAAGTGACTCAGCAAAAATAGGCTTACCAGAAGTTAAATTAGGCATAATGCCTGGTTTTGGCGGTACAGTACGCCTTCCGCGCATTATTGGTGCCGATAACGCGATGATGTGGATCACCACAGGTAACGAAAATCGCGCTGCTGACGCCCTTAAAGTAGGTGCATTTGACGCGGTAGTTAGTGCCAACAAACTACAAGAGTCAAGTTTAGCAACACTAGAATTAGCGATTGCTGGCAAGCTAGATTGGCAAGCAAAACGCGCTGTAAAATTACAACCGCTTAAATTAAACCGTGTTGAGCAAGGCATGAGCTTTGCAATGGCAGAAGGTATGGTAATGGGTAAAACCAAAGGCCACTATCCTGCTCCAGTTATGGCAGTTCGCACTATTAAAGCAGCAGCAAACAGCTCACGCGCCGAAGCAATGGCAATTGAAAATGCCAACTTTGCAAAACTAGCACGTACTAGTGAAGCTGCTGCTCAAACAGGTATCTTTTTAGCAGATCAATACATTAAAGGTAAAGCACGTAAATTTGCTAAACACAGCGATGTAGAAATTAAACAAGCGGCAGTATTAGGCGCAGGTATCATGGGTGGCGGTATTGCATACCAGTCTGCTTATAAAGGCACACCAATCATAATGAAAGACATCCAACAGGATGCGCTAGATTTAGGTATGGGTGAAGCATCTAAACTATTAGGTGCAAAAGTGAAGCGCGGCCACATGCCGATGGAAAAAATGCTAGCAACGCTTAGCAAAATCAAGCCAACGCTTAACGATGCAGACCTACAAAACGCCAACATTATCGTTGAAGCCGTAGTAGAAAACCCTAAAGTGAAGCAAGCCGTACTTGCTGATCTTGAAAAGAATATGCCAGAAGGCACGGTACTTACGTCAAACACATCGACTATTTGTATCGACCTACTTGCAGAAGCGCTTGAAAAGCCAGAAAACTTCTGTGGTATGCACTTTTTCAACCCAGTACCAAAAATGCCATTAGTTGAAATTATCCGTGGTGCAAAAACCTCAGATAAAACGATTAATGCCGTGGTTGATTATGCCCTCAAACTAGGTAAATCACCGATTGTTGTTAACGATTGCCCAGGCTTTTTTGTAAACCGTGTTTTATTCCCTTACTTTGCTGGCTTTAGCAAATTAGTGGTTGAAGGCGCTAACTTTGCAAAAGTAGATAAAGTAATGGAAAACGTATTTGGCTGGCCAATGGGCCCGGCGTACCTACTTGATGTTGTAGGTATTGATACGGCTTATCATTGTACTGGCGTAATGGCAGATGGTTTCCCTGAGCGTATGGCACGTGCAGATAAAGACCCAGTGACTGTTTTTGCTAACGAAAAACGTTTTGGTCAAAAGAACAAAGCAGGTTTCTACAAGTACGAAACAGATCGTCGCGGTCGTCTTAAAAAATCACATGACCAAACAGCGATTGAACTACTTGCACCAATTACAGACGCACCAAAAGAATTTGATAAACAAGAAATCATTGATCGTTGTATGATCCCAATGATCAACGAAGTGCTACTTTGTTTACAAGAAGGCATTGTTGCTTCTCCTCAAGAAGCTGATATGGCACTTGTATACGGTGTTGGTTTCCCTCCATTTAGAGGCGGCGCGTTCCGTTACTTAGATCAAACAGGTTTAGCTAACTTTGTAGCAACTGCTGACAAATACGCTCACCTAGGTGCGATTTACCAAGTATCAGAGCAAACTCGCAAGTGGGCTGAAGAAGGCCGTGTTTTCTATAAGGTGGAAGGTTAATATCATGAATAATCCAGTAATTGTAGATTGTATCCGCACACCAATGGGTCGCTCAAAAGGCGGCGTATTTAAAAACAAACGTGCGGAAGACTTAAGCGCTCATTTAATGAAAGGCTTATTAGAACGTAATCCGGCAGTTGACCCTGCGTCAATTGACGATATTTATTGGGGCTGTGTACAGCAAACATTAGAGCAAGGCTTTAACGTTGCACGTAATGCATCTCTACTTGCAGGCATTCCACATTCAGTGCCAGCAACCACAGTTAACCGTTTATGTGGCTCATCAATGCAAGCATTGCATGACGCTGCTCGCGCAATTATGACTGGCGCTGGCGACACATACCTAATTGGTGGCGTTGAGCACATGGGTCACGTACCTATGACTCACGGTAACGACTTTCACCCAGGCTTAGCTACATCAATTGCACAAGCATCTGGCTCTATGGGTTTAACCGCTGAGTACCTTGCTACTATTCACGGTATTAGCCGTGAGCAACAAGATGAATTTGCTTACCGCTCTCATCAACGCGCACATGCTGCAACAGTTGAAGGCCGTTTCCGCCGCGAAATTTTAGCAATGGAAGGTCACGATGCTGACGGTTCACTTATTCTTGTTGAAGATGATGAAGTAATTCGTCCAGAAACAACAGTTGAAGGTTTATCGCAGCTACGTCCAGTATTTAACCCTGCTACGGGTTCTGTTACTGCGGGCACATCTTCTGCACTTTCTGACGGCGCATCAGCTATGTTAGTAATGAGCGAAGAAAAAGCAAAAGAACTGGGCTTACCAATTCGTGCACGCATTCGCGCTATGGCTGTTGCCGGTTGCGATCCATCAATCATGGGTTACGGCCCAGTACCTGCAAGTAAAAAAGCATTAGCACAAGCCGGTATTACCATTGATGACATTGACGTAGCTGAGCTTAACGAAGCATTCGCAGCACAATCACTGCCTGTACTTAAAGACCTAGGTTTAGCAGACGTGGTTGACGAAAAAGTGAATTTAAACGGCGGCGCTATCGCACTTGGTCACCCTCTGGGTTGTTCGGGTTCACGTATTAGCACCTCGCTTATTCACTTAATGGAAGACAAAAACGCAAAATACGGTTTAGCAACTATGTGTATTGGTTTAGGCCAAGGCATTGCCACTGTATTTGAACGTGTTCAAGACTAATTAGTTTTTAACATGTAAAACCATCTTGGTGATTAAAAGGCGAACTAGCGCAAGTTAGTTCGCCTTTTTTATGCCACCAGCTTTTGCAGGTTTAAAATGAATAATGTGATCGGGTGCATTAAACTTATTTCAGATTATCTATTAATAAGTTGAGCTGTTTTGTTATACGTAAAATAGTTAACCAACAGCTTTATTTACGCTAAACTACCCGACCTAACCAAGCCGCGACTATTTTTACAGGTAATTTTTATGAGCTTTGATAACCCCGATCACCAATTAGATGCCATCGGCCTTCGTTGCCCAGAGCCGGTGATGATGGTACGCGCTGCGATTCGTAAAATGAGCGATGGTGAAACACTGCTTATTATTGCCGACGACCCTTCAACCACCCGCGATATTCCCAGCTTTTGTACCTTTATGGATCACACGCTAGTGGCTAAAGAAGTTGAAGAGTCACCATATAGGTATGTGGTGAAGAAAGGGCTTTAAGGTTCATTGCTCAAATACTTTGTTCTAATTAAATTACTGCTTTTGAAGTGAGAATTATTTTTCTCTTCTAAATAATGAGCCACTCGGAACCACTCAAAATCCAAGTGAAATTTCTTTTCATTGTTAACTACTAATGCTGGTGGGCCCAAGAGTCGATTCACGTTTAAGTCTATATTTTGATCAAGTAACTTACTAAAATAGTCTTCAGCCTCCGTTACTGACTTATCCACCAAAGTGCGTAGTTTAATCATTAAATCAAAAATCCCTTCAAAATAACCATCTATCGCTCTGTTGAGGTCAACTAAATCAGAATTTAAGAGCTCATCTTTAAATGCAGAGTTTAACCCCTTTAACAACTTTATCCTTTCTTTCTCTTCCATTACCGATAATACGAGTGGAATCTGAAATTTTGTTATTACTCCATTTCCATGTTTACTTATAGATGGATATTTTAAAGTTAGCCTATTTACGGGTAACATTTTATGTTGGCATAAATTTCTCAAATTACAGCATAGAACATAATACTGATTCTCTTTAAAGATCTTCTCTCTTTCTATCAATAATTCAGGTAATAATGATTGATCAATATCATTAATTATCGAAAACTTATCACGTTCAATGTACAACCGATCTAAAACTAATTTTCCAGTATTCAAAATGCTTAGATAGGAGATATTTAATTTAGTACGGGCTTTTTGATTTTCTATATAAGCATGTACCTCAGAGAAATTTGAAAACTCTTGTGAAAGTTGAGCCATAGTAAGCAATGATTTGAATGTTTTAACTTCCTCGATCAAAACGTCAAATAAATTTTCTATCTCTAGTTTTCGTGAAAAAAATTTATATTTTGTTATGCAATCATATGAGTCTGACTCAGTTATCTTAGCCCGTTTAAAGCTAGGCTTATCATTTTCTAGATAGCAGTACTCTATATAATTATCCAATGTACTACCCCTTAATCCAAAGGCTCAATTTCATATTAACGTCCTTGTCACAAATCTATAAGCCCACTCGGGCAGCTAAAAGCTGACAGCTCCCAACTTACAGCTATTTCTTAGTTATAGTCACTTCTGGCTTATCGTAGTCACTAAAATCAATGCTGACTATGTACGACCCTTTGATTGCGGGTGTGTAACTAAAGTAGTTGTAAATAGTGCTGCAATCGGCGCGCGTTGATTGGCCAAGTGTTAGGCTTTGTCCTGATGGCTGTGAATCGCTGTAGCCACAGTTAAAACCTTCACTAAAATCTGCATCGGCTATTTTAAACTCGTACACTTTACCTGGGGTCGAAAATTTAACTTGGGCTTGGTAAAGCGCAGGGCCGACTTGTTTAAATTGGTATTGAGGTTCTGCATCCCATAATGTGAAATCCCCTCTTAAATAAATACTGCGATCCAATTCTTGCTGCGGCAAAACGTCGTTAATCGAAATTTGGCTGTTACAGGCCGTAAGTAAGCCAGCCATTGCTAGCGTTAAAATTCGTTTTATAGAGATCATCATTTGTATCCTTTGCATACAGTGAATACTAAAAAGCCAGCATAATGCTGGCTTTTTAAATAGCTATTGGCTGTTATTTTTGTAATACAGAAATATCTGCAATTTCTAAAAATAACCCGCTAAGCTGGCTTAAAAGTGCAAGACGGTTTTGCTTAACCGCTTCATCGTCGGCCATTACCATGACATTGTCAAAAAAGTTATCAACACTCTCACGAATGCCTGCTAATTGGCTTAATGCCTCTTGGTAATTTCCATCGCTGTACAGTGGTGCTAAATCAGTGGCAAATTTTGCAACTTGCGAAGCAAGCACTTTTTCAGCATCATCACTTAATAAGCTCTGATCAACATCACCTTGCGTTGTAATGTTATTTTTAGCCAGAATATTACTTACACGCTTATTAGCCGCTGCAAGCGATTCTGCGGCGTCTAATGTACGGAAATGACTTACGGCTTTAACTCGGCGATCAAAATCAACAGGCTTGGTTGGACGACGCGCCAGTACGGCTTGAATCACATCTACTTCAATACCTTCGTCTTGATACCAAGCACGGAAACGCCCTAGCATAAAGTCAAACACATCTGTTGATACATTTAGGTTAGTCAGCTTTTCACCAAACAGAGTTTGTGATTTAGCAACCAGGTCTAAAATATCAAGCGGTAGCTGTTTTTCTACCATGATACGTAATGCACCAATAGCAGCACGACGAAGTGCAAATGGGTCTTTATCACCTTTTGGTGCTTGGCCTATACCAAAAATACCCACCAGCGTATCAAACTTATCGGCAATGGCGACTGCACAACTGATCACATTAGTTGGTAAGTTATCACCGGCAAAACGTGGCATGTATTGTTCGTTTTGTGCCACTGCAACTTCTTCTGCTTCACCATCGTGACGCGCGTAATGCATTCCCATTACACCTTGTACGTCGGTAAATTCCATTACCATTTCGGTCATTAAGTCTGTTTTACTTAATAAGCCTGCACGCGCTGCTAGCTCTTTGTCGGCACCAAGTTGCTCGGCAATGTAACCAGCTAGTTCACTAATACGCTGTGACTTGTCTTTAAGCGTACCAAGTTGTTTTTGGAACAATACGCTATCAAGAGACTCTAAACGGCTTTCTAATGTTTTCTTTTTATCTGTTTCAAAGAAGAACTGCGCATCGGCTAAACGCGGGCGCACTACTTTTTCGTTACCAGAAATAACCACACTAGGATCTTTACTTTCGATGTTAGAGACAAACAAAAACTTATTTAAAAGTTTGCCGTCTTGATCTAATAACGGGAAGTATTTCTGATCATCCTTCATGGTGTAAATAAGCGCTTCAGCAGGCACATCTAAAAATGCTTCTTCAAATGTGGCTGTTAGCGTTACTGGCCATTCTACCAATGAAGTAACTTCTTCAAGTAAGTCTTCATCCATAGCAACAACGGCATTAACTGCTTTGGCTGCGTCTTCTATTTGCGCGCGAATCTGTGCTTTACGCTGTTCGTAGTCAGCAATAACGTAAGCTGATTTAAGTACATCAAACACATCATCGGCATGATCAATGCTAATTTTTTCAGGGTGATGAAAACGATGCCCTTGCAATTGATTGCTCACTTGCTTACCAAGAATTTCACCTTCAACAAGTTCACTACCGAATAAAATAGTTACCGTATGCACAGGGCGAATAAATTGTGTTTTATTCGCACCCCAACGCATTGGTTTAGGAATAGGTAACTTAGCGAGTGCTTTGCTTATAGCGTCAGTCATTAACGTTTTGGTTTCTTGCCCTGCTACTTTAGCAATGTGCAATAACCATGCGCCCTTATCTGTTTCCAGTGTTTGCGCATCTTTTACTTCAATACCACAACCACGAGCCCAACCCATAGCTGCTTTAGTTGGGTTACCCTCAGCATCAAAAGCGGCTTTAGTTGCAGGGCCACGTTTTTCAACTTCTTTGTCTTGTTGTTTAGCTTCAAGTGCTTTTACTTGTAAACCTAAACGACGAGGCGATGCATACCAGTTCACGCCTTGGTGACATAGTTCTAGACTTTCTAATTCTGCTGTTAAGTTTGCAGCAAAGGCTTCGGCTAATTTACGAAGTGCTTTTGGTGGCAACTCTTCAGTGCCAATTTCTACTAATAAATTTTCTGCTGACATGCTTACTTATCCTTACACAGCGGGAAACCAAGTGCTTCACGTGCATCGTAATAACTTTGTGCACACGCTTTTGATAACGCACGAACGCGTAAAATATAACGTTGACGCTCGGTTACTGAAATAGCATGACGTGCGTCTAATAAGTTAAATGCGTGCGATGCTTTCATTACTTGCTCGTAGGCTGGTAATGGTAGGCTTGCTTCAATTAGCTTTTGGCTCTCAGCTTCACATTTATCAAACTGTTCAAATAAGTCGGCTACATTTGCATGTTCAAAGTTATAGGTTGATTGCTCAACTTCATTTTGATGGAACACATCACCGTAAGTTACGCGCCCAAATGGACCGTCTGCCCATACAAGGTCGTAAATGCTATCTACGCCTTGAATGTACATTGCTAAACGCTCTAGGCCGTAAGTAATCTCACCCGTTACCGGTGAGCATTCTAAACCGCCCACTTGCTGGAAGTAGGTAAACTGCGTTACCTCCATGCCATTTAACCAAATTTCCCAACCTAGGCCCCACGCACCTAATGTAGGTGATTCCCAGTTGTCTTCTACAAAGCGAACTTCGTCAGTTAGGGTATCAATACCTACAGCAGCTAAAGAACCTAAGTAAAGCTCTTGAATATTGTCTGGTGATGGTTTTAACACAACTTGGAATTGGTAGTAATGTTGTAAGCGGTTTGGGTTTTCACCGTAACGACCATCGGTAGGACGACGACACGGTTGAACGTATGCGCTCGACATTGGCTCTGGGCCAATTGATTTTAAAAATGTTTGCGGGTGAAATGTCCCTGCGCCCACTTCCATGTCAAGTGGTTGAATAATGACACAGCCTTGCTGTGCCCAATAATCCTGTAAAGCCAGGATCAAACCTTGAAAGGTTTTAACGTCATATTTTTGCATATTTTGGCTTTTTACTATCTGAGAAGTAGCGTGAAAATTACCCTCAGTATACCTTGTGCACACTCAGGTTTTAAGCAGTTTGTGCGTTTGAAAAAATAAAAAAGGAGCCTAAGGCTCCTTTTTGTTATTACGATAATGTTTTATACGTCTAAGTTAACCACACGCAGTGCGTTCGTTTCAATAAACTCACGACGCGGCTCAACTTGATCGCCCATTAATGTGGCAAATAATTGATCCGCTGCAACAGCATCTTCAATTGTTACTTGCAACATACGGCGTGCGCTAGGATCCATGGTGGTTTCCCAAAGCTGACTTGGGTTCATTTCACCTAGTCCTTTGTAGCGTTGAATGTAGATCCCGCGCTTAGACTCTGCGATCAACCATTCCAATGCATCCACAAAGTTATCAACAGGTTTTGTTTTCTCACCACGTTGGATATATGCACCCTCTGTGATGATATTAGCAATGTTTTTACCAGTTACAGCAATACGTTGGTAGTCTCTTGATGTAATAAAGTCATAATGTAGTACGTGCGCTTTATCCACACCATGCTGACGAATATTCACAACTGGATAGTACAAGTTGCGCTCTGTATCGTGCTCAGTTCCCGCATGGAAAATAGTTGCATCTTCATCACGTTCAATTAAGTCATCAACCAGCTCTTTAGTCCAAGCAACTACCTTAGCTTCGTCTGAAAGGTGTTCTTTTTTCAGCTCACTTTGGTAAATCAAACGGTTCATAACTGTGTTCGGATACTTACGCTTTAAGCGCTCGATAACTTTAACCGTGTTTTGATAATCGTGAACAATTGACTCTAATGCTTCACCATCAACTGCTTCAGCACTATCACTAGTGTACAGTGCTGCATTGCTTAGCGCTAAAGATGTAAGGTAATCAACTAATGCTGGATCATCTTTAATATAACGCTCTTGCTTACCTTTTTTCACTTTATAAAGTGGAGGCTGAGCAATATAAATGTAACCACGTTCAACAATTTCCGGCATTTGACGGTAGAAAAATGTTAGTAGCAAAGTACGAATGTGAGAACCATCCACGTCGGCATCGGTCATGATAATGATGCGATGATAACGTAATTTTTCAGGGTCATACTCGTCACGGCCAATACCACAACCTAATGCAGTAATTAGCGTTGCCACTTCTTGCGAAGATAACATTTTATCAAAACGTGCTTTTTCTACGTTTAAGATTTTACCTTTAAGCGGAAGAATCGCTTGATTCTTACGGTTACGACCCTGCTTGGCTGAACCGCCAGCTGAGTCACCCTCCACTATGTATAGTTCAGATTGGGCTGGATCTTTTTCTTGGCAATCCGCTAGTTTACCCGGTAAACCAGCTAAATCCATAGCACCTTTACGGCGGGTCATTTCACGTGCTTTACGGGCTGCTTCACGCGCGCGTGCTGCATCAATAATTTTGCCAACAACAATTTTTGCATCCATTGGGTTTTCTAATAAAAACTCAGTGAATTTTTCAGCCATTGCTTGCTCAACCGCAGACTTAACTTCACTAGATACTAGCTTGTCTTTTGTCTGTGATGAGAATTTAGGATCAGGTACTTTAACACTAACAACAGCCGTTAAGCCTTCACGAGCATCATCGCCCGTTGCGTTACTGGTTGTTTTAGCTTTTTTGTTAAAGCCTTCTTTTTCCATGTAGTTATTCAGCGTACGTGTTAGCGCAGATCTAAAACCAGCTAAGTGAGTACCACCATCACGTTGTGGAATGTTATTAGTAAAACAGTAAATGTTTTCTTGGAATGCATCATTCCATTGCATTGATACTTCTACACTAATACCATCTTCTTCACGTTCGTGAGTAAAATGGAACACCCCTTTATGCACAGGTGTTTTATTACGGTTTAAGTATTCAACGAACGCTCTAATACCACCTTCGTATTTAAAATGGTCACTTTTATTTTCTTCGCGCTCATCATTTAAAATGATGCTCACACCTGAGTTCAAAAACGACAACTCGCGTAAACGCTTAGCTAAAATATCGTAATGGAAATCTAGGTTAGTAAACGTTTCTGCACTTGGCCAAAAACGTAACTCAGTACCGGTTGTTTCAGAATCACCAATAGCTGCAAGTGGTGCATCTGGAACACCCATAGTGTAAAACTGCTCGTAAAGTTTACCTTCACGACGAATAGTTAGTTTTAACTTTTCTGATAATGCATTTACTACCGATACACCAACACCGTGTAAGCCACCTGATACTTTATAAGAGTTATCATCAAACTTACCACCAGCGTGTAATACCGTCATAATAACTTCAGCTGCAGATACACCTTCTTCTTCATGTATAGAAGTAGGAATACCACGGCCGTTATCTCTTACAGATACCGAACCGTCTAAGTGAATTGTGACAAATATATCATCACAGTGACCGGCTAAGGCCTCATCGATAGAGTTATCAACGACCTCAAACACCATATGGTGTAAGCCCGTACCATCATCGGTGTCCCCTATATACATACCAGGACGCTTTCTTACTGCATCTAATCCTTTAAGTACTTTAATACTCGACGAATCATAATTCTCAGACATGGTTAATCCCACTTATCTTGTTATTAGGTTGCCATGTTTCACGTGGAACATTTTTAGTTCTCGTTTCATGGGTTCCACCACAGCAGAAATACTTTCAGATAAAATTGAAGAAATAAATATTTGAGAACTGCAATGAGTCAATAACTGACCCACTTTCTCTTTTGTATCTTCGCTTAGCTCTGAAGGTAAATCATCTATTAGCAATATAGATTGCTTATCTGTCTCTGACTCAATCAAACTATTTTGCGTTACTTTTAACGCATACAACAATAGCTTTAACTGCCCGCGTGAGAATACATTCTCAACACTGCTGCCAGCGACACTAAAACTAAAATCAGCCTTATGAGGGCCTTTACTAGTAAAGCCTTGGCGAGCATCTCGCTCAAAGCTTTGCTCTAACGCATCAGAAAGAGATTCGGCCTCTTTCCAGCCTGCATTAAAGCTAATTTCTAGATCGCGTATTAGCGTTAATTCTGCACACATTTTATCAAAAAACTGCTGCTTAAACCTAGTTATATACGCGATTCTTAATTTATTTATTTGTTCAGCCAGTCTAACAAATTCTTTATCCCAAAACTTGATTTGGTCAAAATAATTCTTAGGCTTAGATTTCAACAATGCATTGCGCTGTTTTAGCACTTTATTAAACGATTGCCACAAGAAAAAAAACTCATGTTCCACGTGGAACAAACCTAAGTCTAAAAACTTTCTGCGCTCTTTAGGGCCACCAAAAAATAATGAATAGCTTTCTGGTGTGATAACTTGCACAGGCATAAGTTGAGCAAGTTCAGATACTTTTCGACTCGCCTTACCCTGTATTTTTAAATTGGTTTCACCCGTTTGGGTTTTACTTATCCCTATTGGAATAGATAAATCGTGTAACGCTTTTCGGCCATGAATAACAAACTGATCTTGTTGATGAGCGATGATGCTTTTATGTTTAGAGGTTCGGAAAGATTTGCCGTGAGAAAGGTAATAAATAGCCTCTAAAAGGCTGGTTTTTCCGCTGCCGTTTTCACCATAAATTATATTAACGCCATTAACTGGTTCTAGCGTCAGTGCCTCAATATTACGAAAATATTTGAGGCTCAAATGACTTAAGCTCATTATGTATTTATGATCTTATAAACGCATTGGCATAACAACGTACATAGCTTCTTCATCGCCAGCACCTTCTATAAGTGCACTACTGTTTGAATCGGCAAGGGTAAATAATACATCTTCGGTTTTTAATGTATTTAATACATCTAATACATAAGAGACATTAAAGCCTATTTCTAGGTCATCACCCTCGTACATTACTTCAACCACTTCTTCAGCTTGCTCTTGCTCTGGGTTGTTGGCTGTAATTTTTAATAAACCGTTTGATAAATTTAAGCGTACACCACGAAACTTTTCGTTCGATAAAATCGACACACGCTGAAAAGCATTACGAAGCCATTCACGATTCGCGGTAATTACCTTATCGCCACCGCGCGGCAAAACACGACGGTAATCAGGGAATCGACCATCAACTAATTTACTCGTAAAGGTAAATTCAATATCAATAATACGAATGTGGTTGGCACCAAACTGAATAGTTACCAGCTCTTGATCAGCAACCATTAGACGCATAATTTCTTGCACGCCTTTGCGCGGTATAATTAATTGGCGCTGTGTATTTAACGACTGACCTAGTTGTTTTTGTGCAATAGCTAAACGGTGCCCATCAGTGGCAACTGTTTTTATATCGCTGTTATCAACTTCAAACGACATGCCGTTTAAGTAATAACGCACATCTTGGTTTGCCATTGAAAAGTGTGTGCTTTCAAGTAATTTACGCAACTCTAAACGCGTTAGTTGAAACTCAACCTCACCATCCCACTGCTCTAAATTAGGAAAATCTTCAGCAGCTAAAGTGGTCAATGAAAAACGACTTTTACCACTGGTTAAAAGTAGCTGATGGTCTTGCAAGCTTAAAGTAAGATCAGACCCATCCGGTAAACTTTTACAAATATCGAGTAATTTTTTAGCCGGTAATGTGAGTTTAGTATCGGCAACATCGTCACCCACAAATACACTCGCCACTAATTCAATTTCAAGGTCAGTCCCTGTCATTGAAAGCTGGCCATTTTCTACCACGAGCAATACGTTAGATAAAATAGGTAACGTATGCTTACGCTCAATGGCACCCGATACTTGTACCAATGGTTTTAAAAACTGTTCTCTTGATATTGTTATTTGCATAATAAAGTCAGCCCTAAGATGACAATGTTCTTATTAAGTTTTGGTAATCTTCTTTAATCTCGTGGCTTTCGTCACGTAATGATTTAACTTTGCGACACGCGTGCAGTACTGTTGTATGGTCACGCCCACCAAAAGCATCCCCAATCTCAGGTAAGCTGTGATTAGTGAGTTCTTTAGATAATGCCATAGCAACTTGGCGAGGCCTTGCTATAGAGCGGCTACGGCGCTTAGACAGTAAATCAGATACACGTATTCTATAGTATTCTGCAACCGTACGTTGAATGTTGTCTATGGTGACTAGTTTGTCTTGCAGCGCTAATAAATCACGCAGTGCTTCTTTTACAAAGTCGATAGAAATTGGGCGGCCGGTAAAGTTTGCGTTAGCAATTACACGGTTTAATGCACCTTCAAGCTCACGTACGTTTGAGCGTAATTTTTTCGCAATAAAAAATGCCACTTCATGCGGTAAGTTAATTTTACTTTGCTGGGCTTTTTTCATCAAAATAGCAACGCGTGTTTCAAGCTCTGGCGGCTCAATCGCGATGGTTAATCCCCAACCAAAACGAGATTTAAGACGATCTTCAACCCCTTCAATCTCTTTAGGGTAACGGTCAGAGGTTAAAATAATTTGTTGGTTACCTTCTAATAATGCATTAAAGGTATGAAAGAATTCTTCTTGAGAACGTTCTTTATTAGCAAAAAATTGAATGTCATCAATCATTAATGCGTCAACACTACGGTAATAACGCTTAAACTCTTCGATCGCATTATTTTGCAGTGCTTTAACCATGTCTTGAACGAAACGTTCTGAATGCATGTAAACAATTTTAGCATCGGGCTTATTGGCCATAATACCGTTGCCTACCGCATGTAATAAATGCGTCTTACCTAAGCCTGTACCACCGTAAATAAATACAGGGTTAAATGCAGAGCCAGGGTTGTCTGCTACCTGAGTGGCAGCCGCTTTTGCTAATTGGTTAGATTTACCCTCAACAAAGCTATCAAAGGTATAGTTTTCTTTAATGTTTGATTTATAACCAGATTTAGGAGCTGGTTCTACAACCGGTTTTTGTTCTCGAGGTTGTTGTTTTGCCGTTGATTGCGTGCTTGGGGCTGATTGTGTTTCAACCACCGGTGCAGCTTGTGCATTTAATAGCGGCTTACTACCTACATCAAAACGTAACTCGGGTGCTTCTACACCACAAATTTCTACCAATAATTCATTTATTCTATTTAAGTACTTCTCTCTCACCCAATCAAGTACGAAACGATTAGGCGCATAAATCGTCAAGGTATCTTCGGTACTTTCTGCTTGAAGTGGTCTGACCCACATACTGAATTGCTGCGAAGGCAATTCATCTTGCAATACATATAAACAACTTTGCCAAACCGACAGATACACAGTAAAACTCCCAGAGATATAATTTTTATTCCCGCACAT